>NZ_SPQP01000020.1 GCF_004571075.1 Blastococcus sp. TF02A-35 | reverse complement strand
ACTACCTGGGCGTGAACCGCAACAAGCGCTCCGTGGCGCTGGACCTGAAGGACCCCGGGGACCTCGCCGCCGCCCAGGAGCTGGCGCGCCGCGCCGACGTGCTGGTGGAGAACTTCAAGCCCGGCGGGCCTCCTCCTCGGCGCGCTCGGCGCGCAGCGCCTCGGCGTCGGGCCGCTCCTCGCCGCGACGGGCCATCGCGGCGAGGGCCACCCCGGTGAGGGCCAGCGCGACCGGCAGGGGGTAGGCCGCCGCCCGCTCCGTGCCGCCCTCGCCCAGGAGCCCGACGACGCCGGTGAGGAAGAAGATCGTGCCTGCCGTCGCCACCAGGCCGAGCAGCACCACGGTGGTGCCCAGCGCCTCCGACCGGGGACGGACGGCGTAGGCCAGCGCGATGAGGCCCAGCCCGCCGCCCACGAGGTAGAGCACCGCGCCGATGGCGTGCATGGTCCCGTTGCCGTCGGTCGGGAACACTCCGACCAGCAGGACGCCGAGAGCTGCGGCCCCCAGGAGGAACGGGGCCACCCGGCCCGCGGCACCGCGGAGGGCCGGGCGCAGGAGCAGCGCCCCGCCGAGGATGAGCGCGGCCTGGACGACGAACGAGGCGTTCATCAGCTGGCGGCCGGGGGAGTCGGCGGCCCCGAGGGCGCTGATCACCTCGTCCACGCGCGAGTACGGGCGGTCGTACCGGGCCTCGGCGACCCACTCGAGCACGAAGAACTGGAGGGTCAGCAGCCAGACGAGGGCGCCCCAGCGGAGGCGGGCGGGAGTCACGGTCGCCATCGTCCCAAACTCTCCTGGGGAAGCCGGGACAGGACGGCGGCGTACTGGCCGGGGGTCAGCCACGAGGGGTTGCTGCCGGCCGGCATGCGCAGCACCTCGGCGTCGCGGAAGCCCGGGTCGGCGACCAGCTCGGAGCGGGGGACCGGCTCGGCGAGGAGCCGGAGCCGGACCGGGACGGCGGGCCGCTCGCCCCGGTCGTCGACGTCGCCGGCGACGGTGCCGACGGCGTGCACGCCGGGCCGGTCGCGGCCGCTCACCCAGAGCAGGCAGGGCTGGCCGGGTGCCAGCAGCCCCAGGCGGTAGGAGGGGCGCACGCAGCGGTCGAGCACCAGCTCCTGGTCCGGCGACCACGACGGCGCCAGGACCTGCGGGACGGCGGAGGACTTGAGCAGCCAGCAGGCCACCTACTCCTCGGTGAGCCGGCCCGCCGCGCCCCCGGGACGTCGGCCGGGGGAGCGGCGGGCGAGGTCCTCGCTCAGTCGGTGGCCGAGTGCAGGTCGGCTCCGGCGGGGTCGGCGTCGTCGGACCCGACGGCCTGGCGCTCCTGCTCCGTGCGGTGCTCGAGCGCCTCGTCGCTCAGGTGCGGGTCCTTCGCGTGCTCCTGGCGGTCGCGGGGTGCCTGCTCCGTCGTCTCCATGACGTCGTCGAGGGTGGGGCGGTCCTGAGGGCCGGTCATCGTGGGGTCCTCCGTGGGTCGGAAAGGTGTCGTGAGCGGACTTAGCCCGTGGCCGCCCCGGCTAACCGGGTGCGGGTCAGCGGGGCTCCAGCCGGGCCGCCGGCAGCCATGCCTCCACCAGCGCCGGGCCGTGCGGCCGCGGCACCGTGTAGACCACCCGGCCCTGCCACCCCTCGTCGCCGCGGCGCCACTCCACCAGCAGGCCCGGCCACGTGCCCGGGGTCTCGGGGGGGTCGCGCACCCAGCAGTGCCGGCCCTCGTCGGTGGCGGACGCCCGACTTCCGGCGGCCGGGCCCGCCGGAGGACCGCCCGGGCGGTCGGGAGGCGCGGCCGGTGGTGGCTGGACCGGGATGCCGGAGCTCGCCGCCCGGTCGCCCAGCGAGCGTCCCGACCTCCCTCGGTGCATCCCCCCGGCCACACCCGAGTCTCGCACGCCGCTCGAACACGCGTTCGAGGCGTCGGCGCGGCACGCCGCCGGGTGTGCGCGCAGTGATCTTCTGCACAGGGCGGGAGGCTGGTGACGGACCGTTCCTTCGGTTAAGGAACGACCCGGCCGCCCGACGAGGCGTCGCGCTGCGTGAGCGGGCTAGCACGAGGAGCGAGAGGAGCGAGGAGACCGACACGCGTGCCGAGACGAGTCGTGGCCAGCTCGTTACCTCCCGGTCACTGACCGCTCTTAGGTTCCGGCGGACAGATCGTCACCCGGAAGGATCACCGTGCCCGATCAACCCGGCACCACGCTGCGACGACGCACCGCTCGTGCGTTCGCGCGCCGTGCAGCCCTCGGCACCACCGCCGCGTCCGTCGCGGTCGTGGGACTGCCGCTCACCGCCTTCGCGGCTCCGCCGACGGCGCCCTTCATCTCCGAGATCCACTACGACGACTCGACGGCGTCCGGGGACACGGGCGAGTTCGTCGAGGTCCAGCTGCCCGCGGGCACCAGCTCCGCCGGCCTCTCGATCGCCCTGTACAACGACGCAGGACGCAACTACGACACGGACGCGCTGCCCGCGGTGACGGCACCGGCCGACCGCCCCGGCGTGGCCGTGGTCGACTACCCGACCAACGGCATCCAGAACGGGTCGGCCGATGGTCTCGCGCTCGTCGCGGCGGACGGGACCGTGATCGAGCTGCTGTCCTACGAGGGACAGCTCACCGCGGTCGACGGGCCGGCCGCCGGTGCTACGAGCACCGACATCGGTGTCTCGGAGTCGAACTCGACCCCGCCCGGGCAGTCGCTCTCCCGCGTCTACGACGCCGCAGCGGATGCCCTCGTCTGGTCCGGTCCGGCCGTCAGCACGCGCGGCGCGGTCAACGAGGCCCCGGCCCCCGAGCCCGAGCCCGAGCCCGACCCCGGGACCGGCGGCGTCTGCGACGTGCCGGTGACCGGAGAGATCGGCGCCGTCCAGGGGTCCGGCGCGGCGACCCCCGTGTCCGGCCAGACGGTCACCGTCCGCGGCGTCGTCGTGGCCGACCTGCCCGGCCTGGGCGGCTTCCACCTGCAGGACGCCGACGGCGACGGCAACGCGGAGACCTCCGACGGCATCTTCGTCGCGAGCACCGTCGACGTCGGCCTGGGCGACACCGTCGCCGTCACCGGCACGGCAGGCGAGGCCTCCGGCCAGACCCAGATCGCCGCGGGTGCCGACGCCGCCGTCTGCGCCGACGGCGACGAGACCGACCTCCCGGCCGCTGCGCCGCTGGACCTCCCCGCGACCGACGCGGAGCGCGAGCGCCTCGAGGGCATGCTCGTGGCGCCGGTCGACGCGCTCACGGTCAGCGAGGTCTTCGACCTCACGAGCTTCGGCGAGCTGACCCTCTCCGCGGGCGGCCTGCTCGTGCAGCCCACGGAGGTCGCCCGGCCCGGCACCCCGCAGGCCCAGGAGGTCGCGGCGCAGAACACGGCGCGCCGGATCGTGCTGGACGACGCGGTCAACGCTCGGGTCACGGCAGCCAGCGCCCCCTACCTGTCGCCGTCCACCCCGGTGCGGGTCGGCGACGTGCTCGACCTCGACGAGCCGCTCGTGCTCGGCTTCGGCTTCGGCCAGTGGCGGCTCCAGCCCGCCGACGGTTCCGCCGCCGGCGTCTTCACGCCGCAGGACACCCGTCCGGACGCCCCGCAGGCCGTGGGCGGTGACATCCGGATCGGCGCGTTCAACGTGCTGAACTACTTCCTCACCTGGACCGGGGGCAACGCCCGCGGGGCCCGCAGCGCGGAGCAGTTCGAGAAGCAGGCGGACAAGATCGTGCCGGCCATCGACGCCCTGGGCGCCGAGGTGGTCACGCTCATGGAGATCGAGGACACCGACTCGTCGGGTCTCACGCCGGGCAACGCCGACACGGCGCTGGCAGACCTCGTCGGTCGGCTCAACGAGTTCGCCGGCGACGCGGACACGTGGGCCTTCGTGCCGCTTCCCGAGGAGCTGTACGCGGTCGACCGGGACGTGATCCGCAGCGCGATCATCTACCAGCCCGCCGCCGTCACCCCGGTCGGCGACCCCGTCGGCCTGGTGGACGAGACGGTCTGGGACAACGCCCGCGAGCCGATCGCGCAGACCTTCGAGGCGCAGGACGACACGTTCACGGTCGTGGCGAACCACTTCAAGTCCAAGAGCCCCGGCGACGCGACCGGCGACAACGTCGACGCCGCCGACGGCCAGGGGCAGTGGAACGGTGACCGCGTCCGCCAGGCGCAGTCGCTGGCCGCGTTCACCGAGGACCTGCGCGAGTCCACCGGTGACGACGACGTGATCCTGCTGGGCGACTTCAACGCCTACACGCAGGAGGACCCGATCGAGGCGCTGCGCGACGCCGGCTTCACCGACCTCGGCGAGGACCTGGACCCGGGCCGGTACAGCTACGTGTTCGACGACATGTCGGGCTCGCTGGACCACGCGCTCGCCACCGGGGCCTTCGCCGGCAAGGTCACCGACCTGACGCACTGGAACATCAACGCCGTCGAGTCCTTCGCCTACCAGTACACGGGCAACCCGGCGCTCTACGCGGCCGACCCCTACCGCTCCAGCGACCACGACCCGCTGGTGCTCGGCGTGGACCTCGGCGGTGCCGCGCTGCCCGTGCCCATCCCGGTGCAGATCATGGCGTTCAACGACTTCCACGGTCGGATCGCGCCCCCCACCGGCAACGACGGGCTGCTGTTCACCGGGCAGGGCCCGGGGCCCGACGGGGTCGCCGGCAACGCCGACGACGGCAACGTCCTGGTCGGCGGTGCGGCCAACCTGGCCTCCACCGCCGACGAGCAGCGGACCGCCTTCACCGCCGCCGGTGGAGCCGCGGCGAACTCGCTGCTGATCAGCGCCGGTGACCTCGTCGGCGCCTCGCCGTTCGAGTCGGCCGTGTTCGAGGACGAGCCGACCATCGAGGTCGCGAACGCGCTCGGCCTGGCCAACTCCGTCGTCGGCAACCACGAGTACGACCGGGGCACCGAGGAGCTGCGGCGGATCTCCGCGGCGACCGACGGGGAGAACGGCGACGACGTCACCGCCTGCGAGGGCGTGACGCCGGACCGGACCGGCTGCTACACCGACAGCGAGGGCAACCCCTTCGCCGGCGCCGGCTTTCCCTACCTGGCCGCGAACGTCGTCGACCGGGAGACCGGGGAGCCGATGTTCCCGCCGTACCAGGTGTTCGACGTGGGCGGCGGCCACGAGATGGCGCTGATCGGCGTCGTCACCGACACGACCCCGGGCATCGTCACCCCGTCCGGTGTCGCCGACGTCGAGTTCCTCGACGAGGCCGAGACCGTGAACCGGTACGTCCTGGAGCTGCAGGCCATGGGCATCCAGGCGATCGGCGCCCTGGTGCACGAGGGCGGCTCGACCACGGGCACCGACTTCAACGGGTGCACGAACCTCACCGGCCCGATCGTCGACATCAACGAGGACCTCGTCCCCGCCGTCGACATGGTGATCAGCGCCCACACCCACGGGGCGTACAACTGCCGGCTGGACGACGCCCTCGGGCAGCCGCGCATGGTGACGCAGGCCGGCTACTACGGCCGGCTGCTGACCGACATCCGGTTCAGCATCGACCCGCTCACCGGCGACGTGATCCGGGACGCCACCAGCTACGGGGCGGCGAACGTGCCGGTCCTGCGCGACGCCCCGGACGCCGGTATCCAGGCGATCGTCGACTACTGGGTCGGCCGGTCGGCCGAGGCCCGCAACGCGGTCGTCGGCTCGGCGAGCGCGTTCATCGGCAGCAACGCCTCCGCGGTGCGCAACGCCGAGCAGCCGATCAACAACCTGCTCGCGCAGGCGGCTCTGGAGGCCCTCCAGGAGGAGCAGTTCGGGAACCCGGTCATCGCGTTCCACAACCCGGGCGGCACCCGGGCGAGCATCGAGGCCGGTGAGGTGACCTACGGGGAGCTGTTCGCCGTCCAGCCGTTCGGCAACACGATCAACGCCACGACGCTGACCGGGGCCGAGATCGACGCCCTGCTCGAGGAGCAGTTCCAGCTCGACGGTCCCCGGAAGAGCCAGCTGATCCTCGGTACGTCGGAGGGCTTCACGTACTCCTACGACCTGAGCCGGGCCTACGGCGACCGCGTCGACGCCTGTTCGATCATGCTGGACGGCGAGATGATCGACCCGGCGGCGGAGTACCGCGTGGCGGCCAACTCCTTCCTCGCGGGCGGTGGCGACACGTTCACCACCTTCGCCCCGGGCGAGGACGTCACCGGCCCGCTCGACGTCGACGTGCTGGTCGGCTACTTCCAGGAGCACTCGCCGGTCAGCCCGCCGGCCGCCGACCACGGCACCCAGGGCCCGGCGGGCGTCTGCCCGCCCCCGGGTGACGGGGACGGCGACGGTGACGGTCCTGGTGACGGTGACGGTGACGGTGACGGGTCCGGTGACGGCGATGGCTCCGGCGGCGGCACCGGCGACGGCGATGGCTCCGGCGACGGCGATGGCTCCGGCGACGGCAACGGGTCCGGCGACGGCGATGGCTCCGGCGACGGCAACGGGTCCGGCGACGGCAACGGGTCCGGCACCGGCGGTGGCGGTACCGACGGCGACGGCGGCGCCCTCCCGGGCACCGGTGGCACGCCGCCGGGCGACGGTGGCACGTCCCCTGCCGGCTACACCCCCATCGGCGGCAAGGGCGTGTGGGCGACCGGTGACGAGCAGCTGGCGTACACCGGTACCGAGATCGGCGGCCTGATCGGCCTCGCCGGCCTGCTCACCGCTGCCGGCGCCGTCTCCCTGGTGGTCGGCCGTCGTCGGCGGACCGCCGGCTGACGCGCCCGACCGCACCGCAGCACTGACGGCCGGAGGCCGGCTCCCCGCGTGGGAGCCGGCCTCCGGTCGTCCTGCACGACGGCCTCGGCGGCCTCGACGGCCCCGACGGCCGGCCGGCGGGTCAGCCGGTGGTGCCGCCCGAGACCCCCTGGGACAAGGTCGTGGCCACCGTCTGCAGCAGCGGGTGCCCGGGCAGGTCCTCGACCAGGACCGGCAGCGGCAGCGACCAGTTCGGGCGGTCGTTCGCACCCGGCATGTTCGGCCGGCGCTGCTCACCCACGGCGTCGTCCAGGGTGGCCGAGAGCAGCAGCGACGGCGCCGTGCCGAGCAGCTCGTGCGCCCGCCGCACGGCCTGCTCCACCGTGGCGTCGTCGGAGAGCCCGGGCAGGTGCTCCAGCAGCGACCGTCGGCCGCGCTCGAGCTCCTCGTCGGTGCCCGTGCCGTGCTCGCGCTGCTCGTCGACGTCGGCCTCGGCCCACAGCCCCGCCACCGTCGGCAGGTCGTGCGTGGTGATCGCGGCCATCGCCTCGGACGGCCACTCCGACGGGTCGTCGTCCTCGAACCACAGCAGCCGGTAGGAGAGCACCCCGTGCTCGGCCATCGCCTCGCGCACGCCCTCCTCGACGGTCCCGAGGTCCTCGCCGACCACGAGCGCCTGCGCCCGGTGGCTCTCCAGCGCGACGATGTCGAGCAGGTCCTCGGCGGGGTAGCGGACGTAGGCCCCGTCGGCGGCGCTGCCGTCGGCCGGCACCCACCACAGCCGGAACAGGCCCATCACGTGGTCGATCCGCAGGCCACCGGCGCCGGCCATGGTCGCGCGGATGGACTGGATGAACGGCTCGTAGTCGGCGTCGCGCAGCCGCCAGGGGATCAGCGGCGGGGAGCCCCAGTCCTGGCCCTGGGAGTTGAACGCGTCCGGCGGGGCGCCGACGCTCACGCCGTCGGCGAGCACGTCCTGCCACGCCCAGGCGTCGGCGCCGCCGCCGGCGAAGCCGATCGGCAGGTCCTGGATGACCGTCATGTCGCCGGTCGCCGCGGTGAACTGCAGGTCCAGCGCCCACTGCAGCCAGGCGTGGAAGGCCACGACGGCGCCGTGCTGCTCCTGGTAGGCCGCCAGCGCCGGCGAACCGGGCCGGCGCAGCTCCTCGGGCCAGGTGTGCCAGTCCGCGCCGTGCTCCTCGGTGATCGCCGCCCAGGTCGCCCAGTCCTGCAGGGTCTGGCCCTGCTCCTCGCGCCAGCGGGCGAAGGCCTCCCCGCCGCCGTGGGCGAAGAAGATCCGCATGAGCACCTCGCGCTTGCGGGCCCAGATCGCGTCGCGGTCGATGAGCGGCCCGTCCGACAGCGCGCGGCCGGCGTCCTCCTCGACGTCCACCTTGTCCGCGCCGGGCACCTCGGCGACCCGCAGGTAGATGGGGTTGCGGAAGCGCCGGGTGGCCGGCAGGTAGGGGCTGGCCTCCTGCTGCTCGATGGGCGCGACGGCGTGCAGCGGGTTGATCAGCACGAAGCCCGCGCCCTGGTCCTCGCCCATGCGGCGGATGCTGCGCAGGTCGGCCAGGTCGCCGATGCCCCAGCTCTCCCGGCTGCGGGCGGCGTAGAGCTGCACGGCCCACCCCCAGGCGCGGTCCTCCGGCAGCCAGCAGCGGCCGGGGGAGACGATGAGCCGGCGGCGGCGCCCCTCCGGGGACTGCAGCCAGTGGTAGCCCAGCGGGAAGTCGGCGGGCAGGTGCCCGTCGATCCGGCGGACCTCGCCGTCCTCGCACACGACGTCGGCCTCGTCGACCTCCAGCGCGTCGCCGGGGCGGGCCACGATCGGCGCGCGGTCCTCGAGGTCGGCCGGCGGCTCGCCGATGATCTTCCGCAGCGTGTCGATGGTTCCCTGGGCTACCTGGTGCTCCTCGTCGAGCGCGTCCAGCCAGCTCGCATCGATACCCCAGTCGTCTGTCGTCGGCTTCGCTGTCACCCGACGATCCTCGCCGGGGCGGGGGCAGCCCGCAGCCTCAAGCGCGCGGTCGGGCCCGCTTCGTGGCCGGTGCCACTGCCGGGTCCTCCGGCCAGGGGTGCCGCGGGTAGCGGCCACGGAGCTCGCTGCGGACGGCGGGGTAGCCGGTGACCCAGAACCCGGCGAGGTCGGCGGTGGTGGCGACGACGCGCTGGGCGGGGGAGAGCAGCTGCAGCCGCAGGGGCCGGCCGGCGACCAGGGGCGCCCGGGCCCATCCGAACACCTCCTGCACCCGCACCGACAGGGTCGGGACCTCGGGGTCGGTGTAGTCGACGGCGATCCGGGAGCCGGTGGGGACCGTGACCCGCTCGGGGACGACGTCGTCGAGCTGCCCGGCGACCTGCCACGGGACGAGCGCGCGCAGCGCCGCCACGACGTCGAGCCGGGCGAGGTCCGCGCGGCTGCGGGCCCCGGAGACGTCGATGGCGCCGAGCAGCACGTCGTCGTCGACGGCGGGCCATGGGTCGCCGAGCCCGGCGTGGGCGGCGGCCAGGCGGGCCCGGAGCGCGACGGCGGCCGGTGTCCAGCGCAGCAGCCCCAGCCCCTCCTGGCGCAGGCCCTCGGCGACGGCCGCGGCCACGGCGGCCGGCTGGGGGTCGGGCAGCGGCCGTTCGCCCAGCACGACCGCGCCGAGCCGCTCGACCCGGGCGCTGGAGACGTCGCCGTCGCGCCAGGCCACCTCGTCGCCGCTGGTGCGCAGGGCCGCCCCGGCGTCGAGCGCGGTCGCCTCGTCGATCACCACCGCCGACCGCACCCGTGCGTCCCGGCGTCCCGGCGAGCGGTCGGCCACGGCGATCGCCAGCCACGGGGCCCCCGTGAGCGCCGTCCCCGGCGTGAGCTCCGCACCCGTGCCGGCCGCCATGAGGTAGGTGCCGCTGCCGCCGGGGCGGCGCCGGGCGAGGCGTTCGGGATGGGCGAGCCCGACGACGAGGCCGGCCGCGGTGTCGAGGGGGAGGGCGTCGTCGGGCAGCCGGGGCACGGGTGCGTCGCCGGTGGCGCGCTCCAGCCGCGCCACCTCCTCCCGCCAGCGGGCGGTGGCGCCGCGGTCGGTGCCGGCGCGCAGGCCGCGCCAGGTCGCGGTGAGGTCGTCGCCGCGCAGGGGCAGGTCCGCCGACAGCAGCGCGACGACCTCCGCCGCACGCCGGCGGCCGACCAGCGGGGCGCCGTCGAGCAGCGCGCGGGCCAGCCGCGGGTGGACGCCGACCGCGGTCAGCGCCCGCCCCCGCGGGGTCACCCGGCCGTCCCCGTCCACCGCCCCGAGGCTGCGCAGCGTCTGCTCGGCCACCAGCAGGGCGGCCGGCGGCGGGGCGTCGAGCAGGGGCAGGCCCTGACCGCCCGGCGCGCCCCAGCAGGACAGCTCGAGGGCGAAGGCGGTGAGGTCGGCGGTGCTCACCTCCGGCTCGTCGTGCGCGGGGAGCCGGTCCTGCTCGGCGGCGGTCCAGCAGCGGTAGACCGTGCCCGGGCCCTCGCGGCCCGCCCGCCCGGCGCGCTGGGTGACGGCCGCCCGGGAGGCCCGGACGGTGACCAGCGACCCGAGGCCCCGGGCGAGGTCGGCGCGCGGGACGCGGGCCAGCCCGGCGTCGACGACGACCCGGACGCCCGGGACGGTCAGGCTGCTCTCCGCCAGGGAGGTGGCGAGGACCACCCGGCGGCGGCCCCCGGCCCGGAGGGCGGCGTCCTGCGCCGCGGTCGGGAGCCGGCCGTGCAGCGGCAGCACGTCGGCGTCGAGGCCGCCCAGCCGCCCGGCGACGGTCCCGATCTCGCCTGCTCCGGGGAGGAAGACCAGCAGGTCGCCGTCCTGCTCGTCGAGCGCCCGGCGGACGGTCGCGGCGACGTGCCCGAGCAGCCGCGGGTCCACCCGGAGGCCGTGCGGCGGGTCGACCGGACCTGTCGGGGGCGCCCACCGGGTCTCGACCTCGAACAGCGCGCCGGACGCCTCCACGACCGGGGCGGGCCCGCCGTCCCCGCCGAGGAGCCCGGCCAGCCGCTGCGCCTGGGCGGTGGCCGACATGGCGAGCAGCTGCAGCTCCGGGCGGAGCGTGGCCCGGGCGTCCAGGCAGAAGGCCAGGGCGAGGTCGGTGTCCAGGTGCCGCTCGTGGCACTCGTCGAGGACGACGGCGTCGACGCCGGGCAGCTCGGGGTCGGCCTGCAGCCGGCGGACGAGCAGCCCCGTGGTGACCACCTCGACCCGGGTGCCGGCGCTGCGCCGGCTGTCCCCGCGGACGCTGTAGCCGACCCGGCCGCCGACCTCCTCGCCCAGCAGCGCCGCCATCCGGCGGGCAGCCGCACGGGCGGCGACCCTGCGGGGCTCGGCGACGAGGACCCGGCCCGCCACGGCGCCGGCCAGCGCGAGCGGGACGAGCGTCGTCTTCCCGGTTCCCGGCGGGGCCACGAGCACGGCCGTGCCCCGGGCCGCCAGGGCGCCGGCCAGCGCGGGCAGCGCGGCCCGCACCGGCAGGTCGGTCCCCGGCGTCCCGGGCGGTGGCAGCACGGGACCAGTCTGGTGGGCGACGATGGACCGGTGACCCTGGGTTCCGCCGTGCTCACCTTCGCCGTCGTCGCCGCGGCTCTCACCGTGACGCCGGGGCTGGACACCGCGCTGGTCCTGCGCGCCGCCCTCACCCGCGGCCGCGGGGAGGCGGCCGCCACGGCGGCCGGGATCGTCGCCGGCCTCTTCGTGTGGGGAGCCGCGGCGGCGGTCGGCGTCTCGGCGCTGCTGACGGCGTCGGAGCTGGCCTACGACGTGCTGCGCTGGGTGGGTGCGGCCTACCTGGTGTGGTTCGGCGTCCGCCTGCTGGTGCGGGCGCTGCGGGGCCGCCCCGAGGTGGCCGGGGCGCCCGGCGCGGGCGCCGGCTCGGGCTGGCGCGCGGCCCGGGAAGGGCTGACGACGAACCTGCTCAACCCGAAGGTCGGTGTGTTCTACGCGGCGCTGCTGCCGCAGTTCCTGCCTGCGGGCAGCGACCCGCTGCTCGTGGGGCTCCTGCTCGCCGGCGTCCACGCGGTGCTCTCCCTCGCGTGGTTCGCGCTGCTGATCGGGCTGGCGTCGGCGTTCAGCCGGTGGCTCCGGCGCCCCCGCTCGGTCCGCGTCGTCGACGGGGTCACGGGGGGAACGCTGATCGGCTTCGGGGTGCGACTGGCTCTCTCGGCACGCTGACCCGGGTAGGGGGTGCCCGCCCGGAGTGCTACCCCAGGGTGACGCCGGGGCGTCGTGCCGCCTCCTAGGCTCGTCGGGTGCTGACCGCGAATCCGGAAGCCGCAGGTCCGGGTCCCGTCGCCGCAGCCGGGCGGGCCGTCGCCGAGGTCCTCTGGACGTCCCCCGGCCCCACCGACCCGCCGTGGCGGACCCACGTGCGGCGGCTGGACCGGTGGCTGCTGGTGGTCGTCGGCGGGTACGCGCTCGTCGTCGCGGTCGCCACCGCCGGCGGGGTGCTCAACGACAGCGGCCGGGCGAACGGCGGAGTGGCGTTCCTGCTGCTCCTGCCCCTGCCGGTCGCCGTGGTCCTGGCCCTGTACCGCCCGCTGGACGGCTGGCGGCTGTCCACCGTGTGGCTCGTCGCGACGCCGTTCCTGGTCCAGGGCGACGGCGGGGACGCGGCGCTGCTCGAGCCCTGGCAGTGGTGCTTCTGGTGCCCGGTGCTGCTCGCCGCGGCCTGGGCGGTCCCGCCACGTGACACGGTCGTCGTCGGCGCCCTGTCCTTCCTCGTCGTGCTGACGCTGCCGGGGTGGTCGCCCTGGACGCCGCCGCTCACCTTCATGCCCGCCCTCCTCGGCGTCGGCGTCCCCCTCGTGGTCGGAGCCAGCCTCGGTGCCCGCCAGCGGGCCAGCCGGAACCTGGTCGAGGAGCAGGTCCGGGCCGCCGAGACGCAGGCCGCGCGCGGGGCGCTCGCCGAGCGGGCCCGCATCGCCCGGGAGATGCACGACGTCGTCGCCCACCACCTGTCCCTGATCGCCGTGCGCTGCGAGACGGCGCCCTACCGGCTGGCACCCCTGCAGGAGCCCGCGGTCGGCGAGCTGACCGAGATCGCCGGAACGGCGCGCGAGGCCCTCACCGAGCTCCAGCGCCTGCTCGGGGTGCTGCGCTCCGACGACCAGTCGGCCGAGCGGGCACCGCAACCGGGCCTGGGCACCCTGCCCGGGCTGCTCGCCGACGTGCGGGCTGCGGGCACCGACGTCACCTGGGACGTCGAGCCGCTCGTCGTCCCGGACCTCGTGGGGCTGACCGCCTACCGGGTCGTGCAGCAGGCGGTGGCGAACGCCGCCCAGCACGCCCCCGGCTCGGCGGTGCGGGTGCGCGTCGTCCGGGAGTCCGACGACCTGCTCTTGGAGGTCACCAACGGCCCCGGCGCCGCCCCCGGCCGGTCCGGTGCGGGGCTGGGCCTGCAGGGCATGCGCGAGCGCGTCGAGGTGCACGCCGGCCGGCTGGAGGCCGGACCGCTGCCCGACGGGGGCTTCCGCGTCGCCGCCCGGCTGCCGCTCGGAGCCGGGGTGGACCGGTGATCCGCGTCCTGCTGGTGGACGACCAGCAGATGGTCCGGGAGGGCTTCGCGGCCCTCCTCGCCGCCCAGCCCGACATGGAGGTGGTCGGCACCGCCGGCGACGGCGCGGCGGCCCTGCGGCTGCACGCCGAGCTGCGCGGGACCGGCGAGGCGCCCGACGTGGTCCTCATGGACGTCCGGATGCCGGTGCTGGACGGGCTCGAGGCGACGCGAGCGCTGCTCGACCCTCCGTCGGACGATGCGCCGCGGGTGATCGTCCTGACCACGTTCGACCTCGACGACTACGTGTACGACGCGCTGCGGGCGGGAGCGAGCGGATTTCTCCTCAAGCACGCGACGGCGGCGGAGCTGCTGCACGCGGTGCGGGTGGTGGCGGCCGGGGACGCCCTGCTGGCCCCGGCGGTCACCCGGCGGCTCATCGCGGACTTCGTCGCGGCGCGGGCGGTGCCGGAGGCCCCCGCCGGGACGGTGCGCCTGGACGCGCTGACCGAGCGGGAGGTGGAGGTCCTGGGCCACGTCGCCCGAGGGGAGAGCAACGCCGAGATAGCGGCGAGCCTGTACCTGGCCGAGCAGACGGTGAAGACCCACGTGAGCCGCATCTTCACGAAGCTGGGGCTGCGCGACCGCGCCCAGGCCGTCGTCCTGGCGTACGAGAGCGGGCTGGTCAGGCCCGGCAGCTGAGTACCGGGGTATGCCGGCGGAACGGCTCCCCGGTGTGACGCCGCGAGCGCGCGGCGTGCCTAGCGTCAGGTGTCGTGATCATGCGCTGGGCGGCCCGGTCCGCCGTGCTCTGTCTCGCCTCCCTGCTGGTCGTCGGCCCCGCCGAGGCGGCGGTGCCGCCGCCCGTCGGGCTCGATCCCACCTGCGCCGCCGGGCTCGCCGCACGGGTGGCGCCGGCCCGGGTGCTCGGATGCGACCCGGCCGGTCGTGGTCTGGCCGTCGTCGCCCTCGGGGACCCGGCCACCGCGGACCACGTCGCCGTCCTGGTGCCGGGTGCCGAGATCGACCTGGCCCGGATCGCCGACCACAGGGATCCGGGACGCCGACCGATGGGCTGGGCCCAGGCCCTCGCGGACGCGGCCGGGGACGACGTGGCGGTCGTCGTCTGGGTCGGCTACGTGACACCCGGAGGGCTCTCCCTCGACGCCGCGACCGGCCGCCTGGCCCGCGCCGGCGCCGCGGCCCTGGTCCGGTTCGTCGACGACCTCCCCCGCCGCGGCGGGCTCACCGTCATCGGGCACAGCTACGGGGCGGTGGTCGTGGCGCTCGCCGCCGACGAGCTCGCCGCCGACGGCCTGGTCCTGCTCGGCAGCCCCGGGGCCCGGGCCTCCTCGGTCGCGGACCTGGGCACGTCCGCCGTGGTCTGGTCGGCCCGCACGACGGGGGACTGGATCGCCCGGGTCCCGGCGCTCCGGGTCGGGGACCTCGGCCACGGGACCGACCCCACCTCGCCGGCGTTCGGCGCCCGCGCGCTGCCGGTCGGCGGGACCGAGGGCCACGACGGCTACTTCCGGCCCGGCTCCGCCGCCCTCACCGGACTCGCGGACGTCGTGCTCGGCCGCAGCCCGGCGGTGCAGCGGTGACGGCGCCCGGCCGCGAGCGGGGGGTGGACGTGCTCCGGGGGGCAGCCATGCTCGGGGTCGTCCTCGGGCACTGGCTGGTGACGGCGCCGCTCGCGCCGGACGAGGTCACCGGCGCGGTCGGGCTGGACAGCCCGCTGCGCACGATGCCGGAGCTGGCACCGGTGAGCTGGCTCCTGCAGACGCTGGGCCTCTTCTGCCTCGTGGCCGGGTTCGCCGCCGCTCGCAGCTGGGGCGCCTCGACCCGGCCCGCCGGCCGGTGGTGGTGGGCCAGGGTGCGTCGTCTCGCCGGACCGGCCGGCGCGGTCGCCGCAGCGGTGGCCCTGGTCGTGGTCGTCATGGCCCTGGCCGGCGCACCGCAGAGCCTGGTCGTCCGGACCGTCAGGATCGTCGTGACGCCGTCGTGGTTCCTCGCCGTCCACCTCCTGCTGTCGGCGGCGACGCCGGTGCTGGTGCGCCTGGACGCGAGGTTCGGCGGTTCCGCGGTCGTCGCCGGGGTCGCCACGGCGGGCGTCCTGGCCGCCGTCGCGCCCGGGACGGCCCTGGCTCCGGTCGCCGTGCTCGCGGTGTGGTGCGTGCCGTGGCAGCTGGGCATCGCGATGGCACGTCGGCCGCTGCGACCCCAGGTGGCAGCGGCGCTGCTGGCGGGCGGCGTGCTGGCGGTCGTCGTCCTGGTCCTGTCCGGTGCGGTGCCGCCGACCGCGGTGGGTGTCCCGGGCGCGGACCGGTCCAACCTCGACCCGCCGTCGGTGGCGACGCTCGCACTCGTCCTCGGGCAGGGTGGCGCAGCGGCGCTCCTGCTACCGGGGCTGGCGCGCGACGGCCGTGCGGCCAGGGCGCTCGCGGCCCTCGGGCGGCGCGCCTACCCCGTCTTCCTGCTGCACCAGGCCGTCTTCGCCGCCGTCTGGCTCGCCACCCTGCGGGTCGGACCGCTGCCCGGCCTGCACGAGGGCACCGCCACGCCGGGCTGGCTGGCGGCGAGGACCGGCTGGGTCGTCGTCCTGGCGGTGGTCCTCGGCGGCGCCGTGCACCGCTCCCGCGCGCCGGTGCCGGGAGCGGCAGCGGCGGTCACCTCGACGTCGCCACCCGGCCGGCCCAGGTGGCGGGCCCGCTGGTCTGCGGTGGACGCCGGCAGCCGACCTCGGTAGGCATGGCCCATGCCGGTGATCGGGTTCCACAACTCCCACGAGCAGGTCCACCCCGCCGCCCTGCTGGACGCGGTCCGGCACGCCGAGGAGGTGGGGTTCACCGCGGCCATGTGCTCGGACCACCTGACGCCGTGGAACCCGCGGCAGGGGGAGTCGGGGTTCGCCTGGTCCTGGCTCGGCGCCGCGATGGCGACGACGGCGCTGCCGTTCGGCGCGGTGAACGCGCCCGGCCAGCGCTACCACCCGGTGATCGTGGCGCAGGCCATCGCGACGCTGGGCGCGATGTTCCCGGGCCGCTTCTGGGTGGCCCTGGGCAGCGGCGAGGCGATGAACGAGCACGTCACCGGGGACAAGTGGCCTCGCAAGGAGGTGCGGGACGCCCGGCTGCGGGAGTGCGTGGCCATCATCCGCGCGCTGCTGGCGGGGGAGGAGGTCAGCCACGAGGGGCTGGTCACCGTCGACCGCGCCAAGGTCTACACGCTGCCCGAGCAGTCCCCGGCGCTCATCGCCCCCGCGGTCAGCGTGGCCACCGCCCGCAACGGCGCGGACTGGGCCGACGGGCTGGTCACCATCAACCAGCCGCACGACAAGCTGCGCGAGATGGTCGCCGCGTACCGGGACGCCGGCGGACGGGGCAAGCTGGCGCTGCAGGTACACGTCTCGTGGGACCCCGACGCCGACCGGGCGCTGGGCATGGCCCACGACCAGTGGCGCAGCAACGTCTTCCCCCCGCCGCTGTGCTGGGACCTCGACAGCCCGGAGGCCTTCGAACAGGCCAGCGCGCATGTCACCCCCGAGGACGTCACCGGCGCGGTCCGGGTGTCGGCCGACCTGCAGCAGCACGCCGCGTGGCTGCAGGAGTACGTCGACCTCGGCTTCGAGGAGATCTACCTGCACCACGTCGGCGTCGAGCAGCGCGCGTTTCTCGACGCCTTCGGCGAGCACGTCCTGCCGCAGCTCGGCGTCACCGCGCCGGCCCCCGCCGTGGCGGTGCCCCGGTGAGGATCACCGACACCAGCGACCTGTGGTGGAAGAACGCCGTCGTCTACTGCCTCGACGTCGAGACCTTCATGGACTGGGACGGTGACGGCACCGGCGACTTCGCCGGGCTCGCGCAGCGCATCGACCACCTGGCCGACCTCGGCGTCACCTGCCTGTGGCTGATGCCCTTCTACCCGACCGCCGAGCGCGACGACGGCTACGACATCACCGACTTCTACGGCGTCGACCCCCGGCTGGGGACCCACGGCGACCTGGTCGAGGTGATCCGCACGGCCAACGACCGCGGCATGCGGGTGATCGCCGACCTCGTGGTCAACCACACCTCGCGCAAGCACCCGTGGTTCCGCTCCGCCGAGTCCTCGAAGGACTCGCCGTACCGCGACTTCTACGTGTGGCGCTCCGACCCGCCGCCGGACACCTCCGACCAGGTCGTCTTCCCCGACCAGGAGGACAGCGTCTGGACGCTGTCGGAGAAGACGGGGGAGTGGTACCTGCACAAGTTCTACAAGGAGCAGCCCGACCTGAACATCACGAACCCGCTCGTCCGCGACGAGGTCGCCAAGATCATGGGGTTCTGGCTGCAGCTGGGGCTGTCGGGCTTCCGCGTGGACGCCGTCCCGTTCTTCCTGGAGACCCAGGGGGCCGACGGCGGGGCGCTGCCGGACCCGCACCACTACCTGCGCGACCTGCGGGCGCTGGTCGGCCGCCGGTCGGGGAGCGGGATCCTGCTGGGCGAGGTGAACCTGCCCTACGAGCAGCAGCTGGAGTTCTTCGGCGGCACCGACGGCGACGAGCTCACCATGCAGTTCGACTTCATGGGCATGCAGGCGCTCTACCTGTCGCTGGCCCGCGGGGACGCCGGTCCGCTCGCCGCCGCGCTGGAGGAGCGGCCGGGCCTGAGCCCCGACGCGCAGTGGGCGACGTTCGTGCGCAACCACGACGAGCTCACCCTCGACAAGCTGTCCGACGAGGAGCGGGCCGAGGTGTTCGCCGCCTTCGGTCCCGAGGAGCGCATGCAGGTCTACGGCCGGGGGCTGCGGCGCAGGCTCCCGCCGATGCTGGACGGCGACCCGCGCCGGGTGCGGATGGTCTACAGCCTGCTGTTCTCGCTGCCGGGCACCCCGGTGCTCTTCTACGGCGAGGAGATCGGCATGGGGGAGGACCTCGACGCCGAGGGGCGGCTCGCCGTCCGGACGCCGATGCAGTGGACCTCGGGCCGCAACGGCGGGTTCTCGCCCGCCGAGCCGCGGAAGCTGCCGGGACCCGTGGTCACCGGCGGGTTCGCCCCCGAGTACGTGAACGTCGCCGACCAGCGCAACGACCCGGACTCGCTGCTGTCGTTCATGAAGCTGCTGATCCGCCGGTACCGGGAGTCGCCCGAGCTGGGGTGGGGCGGGTTCGAGGTGCTGGAGCAGCCGTGCCCGGAGGTCCTGGCGCACCTGTGCACCTGGGACGACGGCGCGCTGGTGGCCGCGCACAACCTCGGTCCGGAGCCGCGCACCGTGCCGCTGACCCTCGAGGGCTGCGACTCCTCCCACCGGCTCGTGGACCTGCTCCAGCCCGGCGAGGTCCCCGTCTCCGACGGCGGCGTCGCGGAGGTCGCGCTCGGGGGCTACGGCTACCGGTGGCTGCGGGTCGTGGCCCAGGACAGCCGCCGGCTGGTGTGACCTCGCGCCGCCCCCGGCGCGGCATCACGCAGCGTGCGCACCCCGCCGGGGCGGCGTCCCGGACCGCGGGTCGACCTGCGCCTAGCGTGGCGGGCGAGGTGATCGAGTCATGAGTGAACGCAACGGAAGCACGTCGACCGGTCCCGGGACCGCCGAGATCCCGGTGGTCCGGCCGGTGGGCACGCCGCCCCCGCCCACCGCGGAGACCCCGGCCGCGCCGACCCCGGCCGCGGGCGGTGACCTGCCGCCCGAGGTGCACGGCACCTCCCCGGTCACCGTGCGCCCGGCACCCCGGATGCCGCGTCGCGGGCCGCTGACGGTGATGGGCCCCTGGGCGCCCGTGGCGGGCGGCCTGCTCGGCCTGGTGGTCGGCGGCATCGTGGCCGCCGTCCTGGGCGGTGTCGCCGAGAGCTTCGAGCAGCGGCTGGCGCTGGTCTTCGTCGTGCTCGGGCTCGGCGTGCTGGGCACGGCCGGGACCCTGCTGGCCGACGAGGTGCGCATCGTGCGGCAGCGGTCCCGCGACGCCGGCGTCCGCCCGCAGTGGGTGGAGGCCACGGCCGACCTGGTGAACGGGCTGACCCCCGCCCGGCTGCTGCTGCTGGTCGGCGTCGCCGTCCTGGTGCTCGCCGGGTACGTGGGCCGCGGCTGACCGCTCGTGCGCCCGTCCCGGCCACCTGGCCAGGACGGGCGCACCGGGTCACGTGTAGGCCTGGATCCCGAGGTGGACCGCCAGGCCCAGGCCCGCCACGGCGATGACCGTGCGCAGCGCGGCCTGCGGGGCGCGGCGCACCACGCGGGGCCCGATCCGCCCGCCCACGAAGAAGCCCAGGGCCAGCGGGAGCGCGGCCGACCACGCGACGTCGGCCAGCACGACGAAGCCGAGGGCGGCGACGCCGTTGGCCACGCCGAGCACCACGTTCTTCATCGCGTTGCCGCGGGGCAGGCCCTCCCCGGTGGTGAGCAGGTACATCGCCAGCAGCAGCACACCGGCCGCCGCGCCGAAGTAGCCGCCGTAGATGGTGACGGCGAAGGTGCCCAGCGGCAGCCAGCGCGGGTCCCGGGGCGGAGCGTGCGCAACGCCGTCGGCCGCGAGCTCCCGGGGCGGCCGCTGCACCAGGATCGCGGCCGAGGCCCCGGCGATCAGCCAGGGGACGATCCGCTCGAAGGCGTCCGACGGCGTCAGGAGGAGCAGGACCGCGCCGGTCGTCCCGCCGAGGACGGCGGCGGCCAGCAGCGGCCGCAGCCGTCGGCCCTGACCGCGCAGCTCCGGTCGCGAGGCGCTCACCGAACCGACCGCGTTGAGCACGAGCGCCACCGTGTTGGTGACGTTCGCGGTGACCGGCGGCAGGCCGGTGGCCAGCAGCGCGGGGTAGCTGACCAGGGACGCCAGGCCGGCGATGCTGCCGGTGAGACCGGCGCCGACGCCGGCGGCCACGAGGAAGAGGAACTCCAGCACGCTCATCGGCTCAGCAGCACCCCGATCGCGACGACGCCGAGCACCACGATGGCGGTCCGGAGCACCGGCTCGGGCAGCCGGCGGCCGTACCGGGAGCTGACGTAGCCGCCGACGAGCGAGCCGGCGGCCAGCAGGCCCGCCGCCGTCCAGTCCACCCGGTCGGTGGCGACGACGACGTAGGCGCCGGCCGCGACGGTGTTGACGGTCAGGGTGAGCACGTTCTTGATCGCGTTCAGCCGCTGCAGCGACTCCTGCAGGAACAGGCCGAACAGACCGATCTGCAGCACGCCCTGGCTGGCGGCGAAGTAGCCGCCGTAGGTGCCGGTCAGGTAGGCGCTGCCGAAGAGGCCGGCCATGCGTCCGGGGCCCAGGCGGGTCGCCGGCGCGTCGTCCGCCCGGCGACGGGCGAGCCCCCGGCGGAGCAGCGGGTGCACCGCGACCAGGACGACGGCGACCGCGACCAGCACCGGCACCACCGCCTCGAAGGTCGAGGCGGGCAGGTGCAGGAGGAGGAAGGCGCCGGTCAGCCCGCCCAGGACGGAGGCGGGGACCAGGCTCAGCAGCAGGCGCCGCTGGCCGCGCAGCTCCTCGCGGTAGCCGATCGAGCTGGTCAGGTTGCCGGCGACGAGGCCGAGGGAGTTGCTGATGGTCGCCGGGACCGGCGGCAGCCCCACGCCCAGGAGGACGGGGAAGGAGACGAGGGTCCCGGAGCCCACGACGGCGTTGATCCCACCCGCGGCGAGCCCCGCGGCCAGGACCGCCACCATCTCCCAGCCGGTCATGCGCGCATCGCCGTCGAGGGTGTCACGGGCCGCGCGGCGCGGCTCCGCCCGGGGAGGTGCCTAGCGCTGCTGCCGGCGTGCGACGACCACGGCGATGACCAGGACCAGGGCGAGCGGGGCCCAGCCCGGGAGGCCGAACGGGCCGAGGATCAGCGCGGCGACGAACAGGAGGAGCTGGAACGCGACGTAGAAGCCGACCAGCACGACGATCCAGAAGAGCACGGGTCGCTCGGCCTGCAGTTGGCGCAGGTAGTTCATCGCCCCTCCTCGGGTCTCGGTCGATGTCTGACACATCGGCAGCGGCCGGCCCGTCCTGGAGACCAGCGCACCCATGACAACTGCGCGGCCGGGGCAGTCGTTCCCGCCGCACCGCCTGCCGGTCCGCACCCCACCCGTCGGGGCTAGTCCCTGCGGCCGGCGTCGACCAGGCGGAGCACGGCGGCGCCCTCCTCGTCGGAGGCCTCCAGGTCCACCTCGACGTCGAAGCCCCAGTCGTGGTCGCCGGCCGGGTCGTCGACGATCTGGCGCACCTTCCACACCCCGGGACCGGACCTGTCCCAGATGAGCAGTGCCGGCCCGCGGGCGTCGCCGCCGGTGTTCACCTCGGCGTGCTCGGCGAAGTAGGCCTGCACGACCTCGCCCCAGCGGTCGGCGTCCCAGCCGGAGCCGGAGTCCAGCTCGCCGAGGTCGTACCAGCGCCGCCGCGCCCACAGCTCGACCCGGCGGAAGAGCGCGTTGCGCACCATCGCGGTGAACGCCCGCTCGTTACCGGTGAGCGGCCGCGGTCGGGCCGGGACGGCGACCTCCGCGACGGCGTCCTCCTCGGGGTTGGTCAGCGCCTCCCACTCGTCCAGCAGCGAGGAGTCCACCTGGCGCACCAGCTCGCCCAGCCACTCGACCAGGTCGGTGACCTCCTCGGTCCGGGCGGACGCCGGGACGCCGGAGCGGAGCGCCTTGAACGCGTCGGAGAGATAGCGCAGCACCGCGCCCTCGGACCGGGTCAGCCCGTAGGTGTTCACGAACTCCCGGAAGGTGAACGCCCGCTCCCACATCTCCCGCACGACCGACTTCGGCGAGAGCTGCGCGTCGGCCGCCCACGGGTTGGTCTGCCGGTAGACGTCGAAGGCGTGGGAGAGGAGCTCCTCCAGCGGCTTCGGGTAGCTGACCTCCTCGAGCAGCTCCATGCGCTCGTCGTACTCGATGCCCTCGGCCTTCATCTGCGCGACGGCCTCGCCCTTGGCCTTGTTCAGCTGGGCGGACAGGATCTGCCGCGGGTCGTCGAGGGTGGCCTCGATGACGCTGACGACGTCGAGCGCGTAGGAGTCGGACCCGGCGTCCAGCAGGTCGATCGCGGCCAGTGCGAAGGTCGACAGCGGCTGGTTGAGTGCGAAGTCCTCCGGCAGGTCCAGGGTGAGGTCGTAGCGGCGGCCGTCCGGCTCGGGCTCGGGCAGCCGCTCCAGCACGCCGGCCTGCAGGAGCGACCGGGCGATGCCGATCGCCTCGCGGATCAGCCGCAGCTGCTTCTTGCGCGGCTCGTGGTTCTCCGTGAGCAGCCGGCGCATCGCCACGAACGGGTCGCCCGGGCGGTCGACGACGTCGAGGACCATCGACGTCGAGACCCGCATGTGGCTGGTCAGCTTCTCCGGCTCGGACTCGATCAGCCGGGTCATGGTCGCCTCGCTCCACGGCACCATGCCCTCGGGCGCCTTCTTGCGGACGAGCTTGCGGCGCTTCTTCGGGTCGCCTTCGACCTTCGCGAACATCTTGAGGTTCTCGACCTCGTGCTCCGGCGCCTGGACGACGACGGTCCCCGCGGTGTCGTACCCGGCCCGCCCGGCGCGGCCGGCGATCTGGTGGAACTCGCGCACCTGGAGCAGCCGCATGCGGGTGCCGTCGTACTTGGACAGCGCCGAGAAGACGACGGTGCGGATGGGCACGTTGATGCCGACGCCGAGGGTGTCGGTGCCGCAGATGACCTTGAGCAGCCCCGCCTGGGCCAGCTGCTCCACCAGCCGCCGGTACTTGGGCAGCATCCCGGCGTGGTGGACGCCGATGCCGTGGCGGACCAGCCGGCTCAGCGTGGTGCCGAAGGCGGAGGAGAACCGGAAGCCGCCGATCATGTCGGCGATCGCGGCCTTCTGCTCCTTGGTGGCGACGTTGACGCTCATCAGCGCCTGGGCGCGCTCCAGCGCCGAGGCCTGGGTGAAGTGGACGACGTAGACCGGCGCCTGCTGGGTGTCCAGCAGCTCCTGGATCGTCTCGTGCATCGGCGTCGTCGCGTAGTAGTGGTGCAGCGGCACCGGGCGCTCGGCGTTGGCCACCAAGGCGGTGGGCCGGCCGGTGCGGCGGGTGAGGTCCTCGCGCAGGAAGGTGACGTCGCCGAGGGTGGCGCTCATCAGGAGGAACTGCGCCCTCGGCAGCTCGAGCAGCGGCACCTGCCAGGCCCAGCCGCGGTCGGGGTCGCCGTAGAAGTGGAACTCGTCCATGACCACGAGGCCGATGTCGGCGTCGGCACCCTCGCGCAGGGCGATGTTGGCCAGCACCTCGGCCGTGCAGGCGATGATCGGCGCGCCGGGGTTCACGCTGGCGTCGCCGGTGAGCATGCCGACGTTGGCCGCGCCGAAGACCCCGCAGAGCGCGAAGAACTTCTCGCTGACCAGCGCCTTGATGGGCGCGGTGTAGTAGCTGCGGCGACCCGCGGCCAGCGCCGCGTACTGGGCGCCGTTGGCCACCAGCGACTTGCCCGACCCGGTCGGCGTGGCGAGGACGACGTTGGCGCCGCTGACCAGCTCGATCAGCGCCTCCTCCTGGGCCGGGTACAGCGTCGTGCCGTTCGACTCCGCCCAGGCGGCGAAGGAGGCGAACAGCTCGTCGGCGTCGTCGCCCAGCTTGCGCAGGGCGGTGAGGTCGGCCGGGTCGGCGAGCAGGGGAGTGGCGGTCATCGTGAGCGACAGCGTGCCCGATGCCGGTGTGCTTCCCGCGTACGGCCCGGACCGGCCGTGTTCATAACGGAACGGTAACGGAATCTCGTGGTGTGCATCACCGATGCCGATAGCGGAGAGTGAGGTGAACAACAGGTGAACGGAAGGTGGATGGACGATGCGTGATCTTGGATGCCCGGAGTGCCGGTGGGTTCCCGTCGTGGACGGCAACGGCAAGCGTCGGCTCGAGATGCGCTGGCAGCTGTCCGGCTCGGTGACGGCGATCCCCGCCGTCGCGAGCGTGGCGCGAGCAGCCTGAGCCAGCAGAGGCACCACCCGACCCGGGCAGTGGGAGGGGCGCGCAGCGACGTGCGCCCCGCCCAGTGCCCGGGTCGTGTGCTGTCCGGGCCCGAACGAGCGCGGGGCGATCGAGGCGGCGTACGACGGGTTCCGGGTGGCTGCCGCCGGGGTAGGTGCGCAGGCGTCGGCCCGGTGAGCACAGCCCGGGCACCGCGAAGCGCACCCCGAGGAGAACCATGTCGTCACCCCGCCCTGAGAGCCAGCCCGCCCAGCAGCAGAGCGTCCCCGGCACGCTGGGGGAGATGACGCCCAAGCCGGACCACGGCGAGGAGAGCTACCAGGGCTCCGGTCGCCTCGCCGGCAAGGCCGCCGTGATCACCGGCGGTGACAGCGGCATCGGCCGGGCCGTCGCCATCGCCTTCGCCCGCGAGGGCGCCGACGTCCTGATCTCGTACCTGAACGAGCACGAGGACGCCAAGGACACCGCGAAGTACGTCGAGCAGGCCGGCCGCAAGTGCGTGCTGGTGCCCGGCGACATCTCCGACCGCGCCCACTGCAAGACGATCGTCCCGAAGGCCGTCGAGGAGTTCGGCAAGATCGACATCCTGGTCAACAACGCCGCGTTCCAGATGAGCCACGACTCGCTCGACGAGATCTCCGACGACGAGTGGGACTACACCGTCGCGACCAACCTCAGCGCGATGTTCACCCTGTGCAAGGACGCGCTACCGCACATGGGGCCGGGCGGCTCGATCATCAACTCGTCGTCGGTCAACTCCGACAACCCGAGCCCGAACCTGATCGCCTACGCCATGACCAAGGCGGGGATCGCGAACTTCACCGCCTCCCTGGCCCAGATGCTGGCCGAGAAGGGCATCCGCGCCAACAGCGTGGCGCCGGGGCCGGTCTGGACGCCGCTGATCCCGGCGACCATGCCGGAGGAGAAGGTGGAGAGCTTCGGCCAGCAGGTGCCGATGGGCCGTCCCGGGCAGCCGGCCGAGCTGGCCCCGGTGTACGTGCTGCTGGCCAGCGACGAGGCGTCCTACGTCTCCGGCGCCCGCGTCGCCGTCACCGGCGGCAAGCCGATCCTCTGAGCCGGCACCGGCCTCACCTCCGGCACGCCGGCCTCGCGCAGCAGACCGAGGTCCGCGTGCCGGAGGAGAGGCTCGTCCTCGCGGTGCAGTGATCCGCGACCACCCGGGCGGAGCACGCATGGCCGCCGTCCTCCCGCGGTACCTGGCCAGCCATGGTCTTCATCTGGAGCAGTGGCTGGGGTCCCCGCCGGCGGCGTCCGCGCCGCGGCTACGGCGGCTACGGCGGCCACTACTCCGGCCACTACGGCCGCGGGTACGGCCCGCCGCCCGGCTACGGCTACCGGCCCCGGCGCAACGACTCGTGCCTGCGCGACCTGCTCTTCCTCAACACCGGCTGCTGCCTGGCCAACGCCGTCGGCTGCGGCCTGGAGCTGATGCTCGTCGCGCCGCGCTCCCTCCCGGCCATCCGCGCCGGGCAGGAGGGCAGCGGTGCCGCCGCGAGGCTGATCGCCGCCGTCCGCTACTACCAGCGGGAGATCAGCCCGAAGCGCCGACCGTGCTGCCGGTACACGCCCACCTGCTCGGCGTACGCCGTCGAGGCGCTGGAGACCCACGGCGCCCTGCGCGGCTCGTGGCTGACCCTGCGGCGCCTCGTGCGGTGCCGCCCCGGCGCGGCCGGCGGAGCGGACCCGGTGCCGGCCTGAGAACTGGCTCGGGACAGGGGAACCCCGCTCCTATCGTCGTCCGGTGACCACCGAGACGACCGGCATGCGAACGTGGCAGGACCCGGCCTGGCGGCGCTCAGCCCTGGACTGGGCGGGCGAGCAGCTGGGTCGGACCGGCTTGGCGCTCGCCGGCGAGCCGGAGCAGCCGCACGTGCGGTCATGGTCGACCGCCTTCCGGCTGTCGCTCCGCGACGGGAGCGTGGTCTGGCTGAAGTCGGTGGGGCCGGGGTCGGCGCAGGAGCCCGCGCTGGCCACGGCGCTGGGCCGCTGGGTCCCCGAGCGCGTCCTCGTCCCCCTGGCGGTGGAGCCGGAGCGGCGGCTGCTGCTCCTGCCCGACGGCGGCCGCACGATGCGCGACGTCGGGTCGCGCGCTGCAGCGGACTGGGAGTCGATGCTGGTCGACCACGCCCGCATGCAGACAGAGGTGGCGCCGCACGCCGACGAGCTGGTGGCCCTCGGCGTGCCGGACCACCGGCCCGAGCGGTTGCCCGACCTCGTCGCGGAGCTGGTGGCCGACGACGAGCTGCAGCAGGCCGGCAAGCCGGACGGGCTGTCGGTGGAGGACCGAGACCGGGTGCTCGCCGATCTGGACGCGTACGCACAGCTGTGCGGCGAGCTGGCTGCTGCCGGGGTGCCGGCGTCGGTGCAGCACGACGACCTGCATGACGCGAACGTCTTCGTCGAGGACGGGCGGCACCGCTTCTTCGACTGGGGTGACGCGTCTGTCTCCCACCCGTTCCTGGTCCTGCTGGTGACACTCCGGTTCGCCGCCCGTGTCCTGCAGCTGCCCGTGGGCGACCCGGCCCTGTTCCGGCTCCGCGACGCCTACCTCGACCAGTGGCTGGACTTCGGGACGGCGCCCGAGCTGCGCGAGCTGTGCGCCGTGGCGCTGCGGGTCGCACCGCTGCAGCGAGCCGTCACCTGGCGACGGATCCTGCGCGGTGTGCACCGCGAGGAGCGGGCCGAGTGGGCCGCCCAGGTGCCGGGCTGGACCGCGCGGCACCTCGCTCCCGGGACGTTGCACGGCGCCGCGTGATCACCGTCGGCCAGACTGGGCGGGTGCCCGCGACCGACGACGCCTCCGGTGACCTGCCCGTCACCGGTTCCCTCGTCGTGCCCGCGGGCGCCCTGTCCTGGCGGTTCTCCCGGTCCTCGGGGCCGGGCGGCCAGGGTGTCAACACCGCCGACTCGCGGGTCGAGCTGTCGGTGCGGCCGCTGGAGGTCCCCGGCCTGAGCGACCCGCAGCGCGCCCGGCTGGCGTCGCGGCTCGGCTCCCGGCTGGTCGACGGCGTCCTCACCATCGCCGCCAGCGAGCACCGCCAGCAGCTGCGCAACCGGCAGGCCGCCAGGGAGCGGCTGGCCGCGGTGCTGCGTGCGGCCCTGGCGCCCCCGGCCCCCGCCCGGCGGCGGACGAAGCCGACCAAGGGGTCCCAGGAGCGCCGGATCCAGGCGAAGAAGCAGCGCAGCCAGCTGAAGAAGCAGCGGGGCTCCTGGGACTAGCTCAGCCGCTGCTGCAGGTGGACGGTGACCTGGTCACCCGCCCGTCCCTTGCCGATGGCGGTGCAGATCGCGGCACGCAGCGGCAGCCAGTGCGGTCCGCTGCCCGAGGGCATCAGGGTGGCGGCGAAGGCGTGCCCGTCGGCGGTGCCGGTCACCTTCACGGCGCGCCGGGTGCCGAGCACCTCGGCCGAGTCGGGCACCACGAGGTAGGTCGGGAAGGCGCCGTCCTTCTCGATGGGTGCGGTGAACGTGAGGTCCAGGTGCGCGGCGTCGGTCATGGCGTGTACGACCGCCGCCGAGCCGGGAAGTCATCGGTGGGCACGGTCAGCGGTGACGACGGCGGGCCGCGCCGTCCCACCGGCGTCAGCCCTCGCGGCGCGCCAGCAGGTAGGCCTGCGGCGTCCGCTCCCACGCCTGCGGTGCGCGGATCGTCCGGGCGACCACGGGCACACCGGCCTGCCCGAGCAGCTCGGCGAGCTCGTCGGGATCCAGCCGGCAGGCGTGCAGCTCGACGTCGTGCCCGTAGGGACGGTCGACGCGAACGGTCCCCGAACCGACCTGGAAGGCGGTCAGCAGCGGACCACCGGGCCGGAGGACCCTCGCCAGCTCCTCGACGGCGACCCGGAGCTGGTCCGGTGGCAGGTGGATGAGCGAGTACCAGGCCAGAACCCCACCGAACGACGCGTCCGGGAGGTCCAGGGCGGTCAGCGACCCGACGTCGAACCGCAGCTCCGGGTGGTCGCGCCGGGCGACGGCGACCATGCCGGGGGAGAGGTCGATCCCGCGCACGTCCAGGCCGAGCGAGGCGAGGTGGGCCGCGATCCGCCCTGGACCGCAGCCCGCGTCGAGGACCGGTCCCTCGACCACGAGCTCGGCGAACGCGCCCAGGAGCGCGCGGTCCAGCGGCTTGCCGGCCAGCTCGTCCCGGAGCAGATCGGCGTAGTCCTCGGCCACCGTGTCGTAGGCCGCACGGGTCGCGAGCAGTTCCGGCTGACCCGCATCGGAGGGCGTCACGCGCCGAGGACGTCGACGATGAGCCGACGTGCCCGCTTCCCCTCCGGCACCGGTAGCAGCGCGTGCACGTGGACCAGGCCCTCCTCCTCGTGGTGGTCGACCTGCACACCGGCCGCACGGGCGCGGGTGACCAGCAGCCGGGTGTCCGGGCTGGTGATGTCGCGCGTGCCGCTGAACACGGTGAGCGGGCCGAGCCCGGCCAGGTCGCCGAAGAGCGGGCTCACCACGGGGTCGGTGCGCGGCAGGTCGCCTCGCCACAGGTCGATCGCCGCGTGGGTGCCGGCACGAGCCAGCCACGGATCGGTGCGCTCGACGATCTCGATCTCCGGGTTGGCCAGCGTGAGGTCCAGCGCGGGGGAGATGAGCACCGTCCCGTGCAGCGGCGGCACCCCGCGGTCGCGCAGCAGCAGGGCGGCGGAGAGCCCGATCTGGCCGCCCGCCGAGTCGCCCAGCACGGTGACCCGCTCCGCGCCGGAACGCTCGACGAGACCGGCGACCAGGTCGGCCACGGCGGGCACCACCACCGCCGCCGTCCCCATCGGCGCGAGCGGGTAGATCGGAACGGTGATCGCGACCCCGCTGCGGGCGGCGAGCCCGGCGACGAGCCGCCAGTGCAGCGGGTGGATCTGATTGACCCAGGCGCCCCCGTGGACGTAGACGGCGGCGCCGGTCGGCGTCCGGTCCCGGGGCAGGACCCGGTAGACCGGCCAGCCCGTCTCGTGCTCGACGTCCCGCTCGATCCGCACCGAGCGAAGCCCGCGCGGCGGCCCGTAGGGGACGGGACGCACCAGCCGCTCCTGGACGCCGGCCAGCAAGGCCTCGGGGGAGTCGAACTCCCGCCGGAAGCCGAGCAGGCGGAACAGCGGGGGCAGCAGGCGGGCGACGGAGCTGGGCACGGGGTCCTCTCGGGTGGGTGGGGTCAGCGCAGCGAGAGCGGCTCGCGGACCAGCACCCACAGGGGGAGCTCGTCGTCCGTCGTCCGGGTCGTCTCCGTCGGCTGGAAGCCGAAGCCGCGCAGGAAGCGGACGTTCGCCCAGCTGGTCACGGCGACGGCGGCCTTGGTCCTCTCGGCGTCGCAGCGCACCAGCACCGGCGCCATGACGGCGGCGGCGAGCCCCCGGCGGCGGGAGGACGGCCGGACGCCGAGGTGCCGCAGCCGCCAGTGCGGCTCGTCCGGCAGGGCCGCGGTGACCAGTGCCTCGGTCTCGGCGACGACGCGCGCCCGCGACCCGCCCAGGTAGGGCAGCTCCTGGGCCAGCGCGCGCCGCACGTCGTCGGGCAGCGGCCGCGTGCCGGCAGCACCGGCCGGCGGCTCCCAGACGGCGACGGCGTCGAGGTCCTCGGTGACCCAGGCCGTGCCGGTGGACACCCCGCGGTGGGCGGCGTCCAGCTCGTGGAGGCGGGTCAGCCGTTGCATGCGCCCGTCGTCGGGGAGCGCCCACCGGGTCCAGCGGGAGTCGGCCAGCGCGACGGTGAGCGTGGCGGCGATCGCCGGGACGTCGCGCTGCTCGGCCACCCGGACGTCGGGGCCGGGCTCGTCGGGGTCGTCGATCCGGCGGACGGTCGGGCCGGGAGGAGTCACCCCCGAATTCGACCACGGCGGCACCGCACACCCGCCCGGCGGCCACCGTGAGGTGAACGGAACGCAGCGTTGACGCCGGGGTCGACGGCGGGAAACGACGGCGACGCACTCTCGTCCCCGTGCCCGCTCCCGCCTCGCCGCCCACCGCCGTCCCTGGCGCGCGCACGAGCCGGACGACGAGCACGCACTGCCCCTACTGCTCCCTCCAGTGCGGGATGGCGGTGACCGCCGGGGACCGTCCGGCGACGCTGGTCCCGCTGGACTTCCCGACCAACCGCGGTGGCCTGTGCTCCAAGGGCTGGTCGTCGGCCGAGCTGCTCGACCACCCCGAGCGGCTCACCCGGCCGCTGGTCCGCGCCGTCCCCGGGGACCGCACCAGCCCGCTGGTGGAGAGCACCTGGGACGAGGCGCTGGACCGGCTGGTCGCGGCCATCCGCAGCACGCAGGCCGGTCACGGCCGGGACGCCGTCGGCTGCTTCGGTGGCGGGTCGCTGACCAACGAGCAGGCCTACCAGTTCGGCAAGTTCGCCCGCGTCGCGCTGCGCACCTCCGCCATCGACTACAACGGCCGGTTCTGCATGTCCTCGGCCGCGGGCGCCGCCAACCGCGCGTTCGGGCTGGACCGGGGCCTGCCCTTCCCGCTGGCCGACATCGCCGACGCCGACGTCGTCGTCCTGGTCGGCAGCAACCCGGCCGACACCATGCCGCCGGCGATGCAGTGGTTCGACGCCGGCCGGGAGCGGGGCGCGCAGCACATCGTCGTGGACCCGCGGCGCACCGCGACCGCGCGGAACGCCGCCCTGCACCTGCAGCCGCTGCCCGGCACCGACCTGGCGCTGGCCAACGGCCTGCTGCACATCGCGGTCGCCGAGGGCCTGGTCGACACCGAGTACGTCCAGAGCCGCACCACCGGCTTCGAGGACGTCCGGACCGGGGTCGCCGCCTACTGGCCCGACCGCGTCGAGCGGCTCACCGGTGTGCCGGTCGCCGACCAGCGCCGCACCGTCTACGCCCCGGCTCGGGCGGACAAGGCGATGATCCTCACCGCCCGCGGCGCCGAGCAGCACCGCAGCGGCACCGACACCGCCCAGGCGTGGATCAACCTCGCGCTCGCCCTCGGCCTGCCCGGGCGGCGGGGGAGCGGCTGGGGCACCGTCACCGGCCAGGGCAACGGGCAGGGCGGCCGCGAGCACGGGCAGAAGGCCGACCAGCTGCCCGGGTACCGGTCGCTGGCCGACCCCGCAGCCCGCGCGCACGTCGCCGCGGTCTGGGGGGTCGACCCCGACGACCTGCCGATGCCGGGGAGGAGCGCCTTCGAGCTGCTCGACGCGCTCGGCACCGAGGGCGGTGTCCGGACCCTGCTGGTCCTCGCCAGCAACGTCGCGGTCAGCGCGCCCGACGCCCGGCGGGTGGTCAGCCGGCTGCGCGACCTGGACTTCCTCGCCGTCAGCGACTTCTTCCTCTCCGAGACCGCCGAGCTGGCCGACGTCGTCCTGCCCAGCGCGATGTGGGCGGAGGAGGCCGGGACCATGACCAACCTCGAGGGCCGGGTCATCCGCCGCCGCCGGGCGCTGGACCCGCCGCAGGGTGTTCCCGACGACCTCCAGCTGCTGGCCGCGCTCGCCGACCGGCTCGGCGCAGGCGCGACGTTCAGCGGCGACCCGGAAACCGTGTTCGAGGAGCTGCGCCGGGCCAGTGCCGGCGGGACGGCCGACTACTCCGGCATCAGCTACCGGCGCATCGACGAGGAGCAGGGCGTCTTCTGGCCCTGCCCCGACGAGACGCACCCCGGCACTCCCCGGCTGTTCACCGAGCGGTTCGCCACCCCCGACGGGCGGGCGCGGTTCCTGCGCGTCGAGCACGTCGAGGCGAACGAGCGGCCCGACGCCGACCACCCCTTCGTGCTCACCACCGGCCGGGTCCTCGCCCAGTACCAGTCGGGCACCCAGACCCGTCGCACCCGCAGCCTGCAGCTCGTCGCGCCCACGCCGCGCGCCGAGCTGCACCCCGACCTCGCCCGGCGGCTCGGGATCGAGCAGGACGACGTGGTGGAGCTCGCCACCCGCCGCGGGCGCGCCCGCTTCCACGCCCAGCTCACCGACACCATCCGGCCCGACGTCGTGTTCGTGCCCTTCCACTGGGGCGGCGGCGCCAGCGCCAACGCGCTCACCGACGCCGGCGCGCTCGACCCGACGTCGAAGATGCCCCCCTTCAAGGCCTGCGCCGTCTCCGTCACCCGCGTCAGCGGGCCGGAGGAACGCCTCCCGCCGCCCGCGGCGGCCACCCAGCCGCGCCCGACCGGGCACCGGCCCCCGACCGCTCCGGTGCCGCACCCGCCGTCCCGACCGACGCCCCGTTCGACGACCGCCAGGAGAACCCCCGTGAAGAGCACACCCCGCTTCCTGCAAGGCGTCTTCCCGATCACCGGCGAGGGGCTGGCGAAGCCCGGCCCGGTCGACCCGGCGCTGCGGTACACCGTGCCCGCCGGGTGCAGCGCGCAGGCGCTGTACTTCCGCGGCGGCAACGCCACCGGCGAGCTGGTGTACGTCCTGCTGGTGCGCGACGGCGAGCCGATGCGCTGGTTCCCGATCGGGGCGAAGGCCGACACGCACGTGCCGCTGCGGGTGGTCGAGGACCTGCCCGGCGGCTCCGTGGTCGAGCTGCACGCGGCCGCGCCCGAGGGGACCACCGGCGAGATCGTCGTCGACCTCGGGCTGGTGGAGGTCTGATGCGGGCCGTCCTCGGGGCCCGACTGGCCGGCACCAGCACCCTGCACCTGGACGACGAGCTCGACCCCCGCGGTCGGCTCGTCGTCGTCGGCAACGGCATGGCCGGTGCCCGCTTCGTCGAGGAGGTGCTCGAGCGCGGCGGCGGCGAGCAGTTCCGCATCACCGTCTTCGGCGACGAGCCGCACGGCAACTACAACCGGATCATGCTGAGCCCGGTGCTCGCGGGGGAGTCGCACGAGGACGACATCGTGCTCAACTCCCACGACTGGTACTGCGACAACGGCATCGACCTGCGGGCCGGCGTCCGGGTGGAGCGGGTGGACACCGCCGCGAAGCAGGTGCACGCCGCCGACGGCAGCGTCACCCCCTACGACCACCTGGTCCTGGCCACCGGCAGCTACTCCTTCATCCCGCCGATGGCCGGGGTCCGCCGCGACGACGGCGAGCTGCTCCCGGGCGTCTACGGCTTCCGCACCATCGACGAGACCCGCGCGATGCTCGAGGCCACGGGCCGCTGCACGCGGGCGGTCGTGATGGGCGGCGGGCTGCTCGGCCTGGAGGCGGCCCGCGCGCTGCAGGGCCACGGGCTGCAGGTCGAGCTGGTGCACGCGATGCCGTGGCTGATGAACGCCCAGCTGGACGCCGAGGCCGGCGCGATCCTCAAGCGCAGCGTCGAGGAGCTCGGCATCGGCGTGCACCTCGACGTCCTCGCCACGGAGGTGCTGGGCAGCGACCACGTCGAGGGCGTGCTGCTGAAGGACGGCCGACGGCTGGACTGCGACCTGCTCGTCGTCGCCGCCGGCGTCCGCCCGCACACCGACGTCGCCGTCCGGTCCGGGCTGGAGGTGGAGCGGGCGATCGTCGTCGACGACCAGCTGCGCACCGACGACCCCGACGTCTACGCGATCGGCGAGTGCGCCCAGCACCGCGGCTCGGTCTACGGCCTGGTCGCCCCCGCCTGGGAGCACGCCAGGGTGCTGGCCGACGTGCTCACCGGCACGGACCCCGGCGCCGAGTACACCGGCAGCCGCACCGCGACCAAGCTCAAGGTGGTCGGGGTCGACGTCGCGGTCATGGGCATCAACACCCCCGAGCGGGACGACGACGAGTTCCTGGTCATTTCCGAGCCCAGGCGCGGCGTGCACCTCTCGGTCGTCATCCGCGACGACAAGCTGGTCGGCGCCACGTTGCTCGGCGACACCCGCAAGGTCGCCTTCCTGACCCAGGCCTTCGACCGCGGGGCGCCGCTGCCGGAGGAGCGGATCCGGCTGCTGGTCGACCTCTCCGACGGCGTCGAGGAGGTCGGGGTCGCCGACATGCCGGCCGACTCCCAGGTCTGCAACTGCAACGGCGTCTCCAAGGGCGACATCTGCGGCGCGGTCGCCGGCGGGTGCGGCAGCGTCGGCGAGGTCATGGACCGCACCCGCGCCGGCAAGGGCTGCGGCTCCTGCAAGTCGCTGGTCAAGCAGATCGTCGAGTGGGCCGCCGACGGCGACCTCGCCGAGGACCCGGCTGCCAGCTACTACGTCCCCGGCATCCCCATGCCGAAGCCCGAGCTGATGCGGGCCATCCGCGAGCACGACCTGCGCAGCGTCTCGGCCGTCTTCGCGGCGCTCGCCCCGGGCGGCAAGGACGACGCGAGGTCGAAGATGGGCCTGACCTCGCTGCTGAAGATGGTCTGGGGCTCGGACTACATCCCGGAGAAGGACGCCGAGTTCATCAACGACCGGGTCCACGGCAACATCCAGCGCGACGGCACGTTCTCCGTCGTCCCCCAGATGAAGGGTGGCGTGACGACGCCGGCGCAGCTGCGGAGGATCGCCGACGTCGCCGAGAAGTACGAGGTCCCGATGGTGAAGGTGACCGGCGGCCAGCGCATCGACCTGCTCGGCGTCCGCAAGGAGGACCTGCCGGCGATGTGGAACGACCTCGGCATGCCCTCGGGCTACGCCTACGGCAAGAGCTTCCGCACCGTGAAGACCTGCGTCGGGTCGGACTTCTGCCGCTTCGGCCTCGACGACTCCACGCAGCTGGGCATCGACCTGGAGACCCGCTTCCAGGGCATCGAGAGCCCGGCGAAGATGAAGCTCGCCGTCGTCGGCTGCCCCCGCAACTGCGCCGAGGCCTACGTGAAGGACGTCGGCGTCGTCGCGGTCGGCAACGGCCGGTGGGAGGTCTACATCGGGGGCGCGGCCGGCGCCTCCGTCCGCAAGGGCGACCTGCTGGCGACCGTCGAGGGCCGGGACGCGGTGATGACGCTGGCCGGGCGGTTCATGCAGTACTACCGCGAGAACGCCAACTGGCTGGAGCGCACCTACGACTTCGTGCCCCGCATCGGGCTGGAGAGGATCAAGGCGGTCCTGCTGGAGGACAGCGAGGGCATCTGCGCCGACCTCGACGCCGGGATCCAGCGCTCGGTCGACGCGTACACCGACCCCTGGGGGCAGGACGCGAAGGAGGCGGCCACGCCGGGCCAGTTCCGCCCGGCCCTGCCGCTGGTGGCGCTGCCGAAGGTGCCGGTCCGATGAGCGTCGCCGACGTCGCGACGGCGACCGGCGTGGTCGTCGGCCGGGTCGACGACGTGCCGCCGGGGGAGGGGCGCACCTTCGTGGCCGGCGGTGAGCAGGTCGCGGTGTTCCGGCTCCGCGAGGGGTCGCTGCACGCCACGCAGGCCGCCTGCCCGCACGCGGGCGGGCCGCTGGCCGACGGGCAGACCGACGTCGACGTGCTGGTCTGCCCGCTGCACCAGTACGCCTACCGGTGGTCCGACGGCGCATCGACCAGCGGCGCCGCGCCGGTCCGCGTGTTCCCGGTGCGGGAGGTGGACGGCGACCTGGTGGTCGACGTCTGACCTGCCCGTCTCAGGGTGCCGGGACGACGACGGTCGCCTCGTGCGGCCCGCCGCACTGCTCGCTGCCACCGACGCGGCGCCAGTCGAGGTCGGCGTCGACCTCGGTCAGCCGCGCCCCGTCGGCCCCGACGACGCGCACGACGATCGACCCCGGGGTGGACATGCCGAGCAGCACGGTCGCCGGTCCGCCGCCGGTGGGGTCCACCGTCGCCGCCTCGGGGTCGACGAGGACGTCGGTGTAGCAGGCGGGGTCGCACTCGAGGGTGACGCCGCCCTCGACCGCCGGCCAGCCCTCCGCGAACTCGACGACGACCGCGTTGTGCCAGCCGACTGCGGAGCAGACCGTCCCTCCGGCCGCGCAGCCGGTCCCGGCCAGCAGCGCGGTGAGCGCCGTCGCGGCACCGCGGGCGAGCACGTCAGCGGCCCTGCGGGCGGGCGCGGACGTGCATGCGCTCGCCCTGCGGGCCGAAGAGGACCAGGCCCTCGGCCGGCTCGGGGAACGGGTTGGAGAAGGTGTGCGGCACCCGGGTGTCGAACTCGACGACCTCGCCCTGCCCCAGCACGAAGTCGCGCGCGCCGAGGAGCAGCCGGATCCGGCCGGAGAGCACGTAGAGCCACTCGTAGCCCTCGTGCACCTTCTGGTCGGTGTCGTCCACCCGCCACCGCGCGGGCAGGACCATCTTGTAGGCCTGCAGGCCGCCCGCCTGGCGGGTCAGCGGCACCATGGTCATGCCGTCGTCCCGGGTGATGGGGCGCCCGTGCACGCGGGGGTCCGCCGGCGCCTGCGCGCCGACCAGGTCGTCGATCGCCACGCCGTAGCTGCGGGCCAGCGGCAGCAGCAGCTCGAGGGTGGGACGGCGCCCGCCGGACTCCAGCCGCGAGAGCGTGCTGACCGAGATGCCGGTGTCCTCGGAGACCTCGGCCAGGGTCTGCCCGCGCTCGGTGCGCAGCCCCCGGAGGCGCGGGCCCACGCTCTGCAGGACGTCGTCGTCGGTCACGTCGACCAGTTTGCCAGACCAGCAACGATGCTTGCCAGGTGCTGGGCGCACGGCAGACAGTGGGCGGCATGGACGAGCGGTACGACGTGGTGGTCATCGGAGGCGGCGCGGCAGGGCTGAGCGGAGCGCTCACCCTGGCTCGCGCCCGGCGCAGCGTGCTGGTGGTGGACGCGGGGCAGCCCCGCAACGCCCCCGCCGGGCACGTGCACAACTACCTGGGGCGGGAGGGCACCCCACCGGCCGAGCTGTACGCGGTCGGGCGGGGCGAGGCGGAGAGCTACGGCGCCACCGTGGTGGAGGGCCGGGTGGCCGCTGCGGTCCGGGAGGGCGAGGGCTTCCGGGTCGAGCTGGACGGCGGTACGGCGGTGCGGGCGCGCCGGCTGCTGCTGGCGACCGGCCTCACCGACGAGATGCCGGACCTGCCCGGCGTCGCCGAGCGGTGGGGGAGCGCGGTGCTGCACTGCCCGTACTGCCACGGCTGGGAGGTCCGCGACCGGGCCGTCGGCATCATCAGCACCGGCGTGGTCGGCGCCTACGCCTCCCTGCTGTGGCGCCAGTGGACCGCCGACGTGGTCCTCTTCGTGCACACCGTCGCCGAGCCGAGCACCGAGGAGCTCGAGCAGCTCGAGGCCCGCGGCGTGCGGATCGTGCGCGGCGAGGTGGCCGGCCTGGAGGGCGGCGCCGACGTCCGCCTGGCCACCGGTGAGCTCATCGCCCGGGACGCCGTCGTCGTCAGCCCCCGGTTCACGGCGAACGCCGGCCTGCTCGAGGCGCTCGGCGCGGAGCCGGTCCCGCAGGAGATGCACGGGGCGGTGATGGGTACCTACCTGCCGGCCGACCCCACCGGGCGCACCGACGTCCCGGGCGTCTGGGTGGCCGGCAACGTCGGCGACCTGAGCGCGCAGGTCGTCGTGGCGGCCGCCCAGGGCCTGCGCGCAGGGGCGATGATCAACGCGGACCTGATCAGCGAGGACACCCGGGCAGCGGTGGCCCAGAAGCGGAGCGTGGCGGCATGAGTGCGACCGACCGGGAGTCCTACGAGGAGCTGTACCGGTCCGCGCCGTCGGTGTGGAGCGGGCGTCCCAACCGGCAGCTCGTCGTCGAGGCGGCCGACCTGGCGCCGGGGACGGCGCTGGACGCCGGCTGCGGCGAGGGCGCCGACGCGCTCTGGCTGGCCCAGCGCGGCTGGCGGGTGACCGGCGTGGACTTCTCGGCCGTGGCGCTGGAGCGCGCCGCTGCCCAGGCCCGCGAGCAGGGGCTGGACGAGCGGGTCGAGTGGGTGCAGGCCGACCTGGACGAGTGGACGCCCGCCACGCACTTCGACCTGGTCACCGCGCACTACCTGCACGCGCGCGGGGCCTCCCGGGCCGAGCTGTTCCAGCGCCTGGCCGCGACGGTCGCACCCGGCGGGACGCTGCTGGTCGTCGGGCACCTGATGGACGCCGGCCCTGCCCACGACCACCAGCCGCCCGGCGAGCACGGGCACGGGGATGGTCACGGCCACGGGCAGCAGGGCCACCGGCACGACCCCGAGGCGATGTACACGGCCGAGGAGGTCGCCGCGGTGCTCGACCCGGCGGAGTGGGACAGCGTGCTCACCGAGACGCGCAGCCGCGACCCGAAGGCGGTGGAGCGCACGGGCAACGCCACGCCGGACACCGTGCTCGTGGCCCGGCGGCGGGCCTAGGAGCGGGGCAGCCCGAGGTCGGCCAGCGCGGCGGCCACGGCGTCGTCGCGCAGGACCTCGAGGACCATCAGCCGGTGCACCAGCACCCCCCGGCGGGTCAGCCGCAGGTCCGCCGCCCGCAGCCGGGGCAGCGCGGCGCCGCCCGGGCGTGGCTGCGCCGGCGGCGGGTCGAGCAGGCCCGCGCGCTGCAGGTCCGCGACGTCCTCACGGGCGCCCCAGGCGGTCCATGCCTGCGGGTGGTCCTCCAGGGGGGCCATGGGCAGCGGCAGGCGGTCCCGGCGCCCGACGGCGGCCAGCAGCGCCAGCTGGCGCCAGGTGAGCCCCTCGGCCAGCCGCAGCGCCCGGGTGACCAGGTCGGCGTCGATGTCGGCGGAGGCCGTCACCTCGGCCAGCAGGTAGCCCAGGTGGCGCACCCGCCGCTCGTCGGTCGACCGGCGGGCGGCGGCCACCACGGCCTCGGCCAGCTCCTCGGCCACCGGCCGGCTGCCGGGCCGGGGCGGGAAGAACCGGTCGGTGCGGACCGGGCGACCGTTGCGGTGGACGGTCGCGGCGTACTCGACGGCGAAGGACAGCGCGGCGCCGGCGCGGACCCGCTCGCGGCCGATGAGGCCGGACGCGTCCTCGGCCACCGTGCGCAGCACGGCCGCGAAGCGCTCGTCCACCTGCACCCGCGCGGTCGCCGGCTCGAACACCACGGCCGCGGCCGCCGCGCTCATCGACCCGGCGACCGGGCTGCCGGCCTCCATGAGCGCACGGCCGGCGGTCGGCGTCTCCACGGCGGGCTCCTCGGCGGCGGTCACCCGGTGATCTTCGCCGTTCCGGCGCTTCCGCTGCACTCCGGAGGCCAGGGCCTCACCACAGCGGGGCAGGCGGAGTGAGCGAAACGGAACACGAGTTCACCCGCGGGGCGACGCCGGGGAAACGGTCCGCCGTCACCGTCGTCGCCATGGCCGCTCCCACCCGCCCGCCGTCCGCCAGCACGCCGACCACGGCCGCGCCCGCACCCCCGGGCCGGTCCGGGCGGTGGATCGACGACTGGCGGCCCGAGGACCCGGAGTTCTGGGAGTCGACCGGCAAGCGGGTGGCCCGCCGGAACCTGTTCTTCTCCGTCTTCTCCGAGCACGTGGGCTTCTCGATCTGGAGCCTGTGGTCGGTGCTGGTGCTGTTCCTGCCCGAGCCGGTGTTCGGCATCGACCCCGCCGGCAAGTTCCTGCTGACCGCGCTGCCCACCGCCCTCGGTGCCTTCGTGCGGCTGCCCTACACCTTCGCCGTCGCCCGGTTCGGCGGGCGGAACTGGACGATCGTCAGCGCCGCCCTGCTGCTGGTGCCCACCATCGCCACGGCCGTCGTCCTGGAGCCGGGGGTCGACTACGGCACCCTGCTGTTCGTCGCCTGCCTGGCCGGCGTCGGCGGCGGCAACTTCGCCAGCTCGATGGCGAACATCAACGCCTTCTACCCCGACCGGCTCAAGGGCTGGGCGCTGGGCCTCAACGCCGGCGGGGGCAACCTCGGCGTCCCGGTGGTGCAGCTGGTCGGGCTCCTGGTGCTGGCCACCGCCGGGGCGGCGCACCCGCGGCTGGTCCTGTGGGTCTACATCCCGCTGATCGTCGCGGCCGCGGTCGGTGCGGCCCTGGTCATGGACAACCTCACGATGGCGCGCAACCAGCCGCGGGCCATGCGCGAGGCCACCCGCGAGCCGCACACCTGGATCATGTCGTTCCTCTACATCGGGACCTTCGGCTCGTTCATCGGGTTCGGGTTCGCCTTCGGCCAGGTGCTGCAGAACCAGTTCGCCGAGTCCTTCGCGACGCCGCTGGCCGCTGCCTCGCTGACCTGGCTCGGCCCGCTGCTCGGCTCGCTCATCCGCCCGTTCGGCGGGTCGCTCGCCGACCGGTTCGGCGGCGCGTTCATCACCTGCTGGAACTTCGTCGCGATGGCCGCCGGCGCGCTGGTCGTGTGGACGGCGAGCCAGCTGGAGTCCCTGCCGCTGTTCGTCGTCGGCTTCGTGGCGCTGTTCGTGCTCAGCGGCCTGGGCAACGGGTCGACCTACAAGATGATCCCGGCGATCTTCCGGTCGCAGGCGCTGCAGCAGGTGGCCGAGGGCGGCGAGGCCGAGGTCGCCGACCGGCGGGCGCTGCGCATGTCCGGCGCGCTCATCGGCATCGCCGGCGCGGTCGGTGCCTTCGGCGGCGTGCTGGTGAACCTCGCCTTCCGGCAGTCGTTCCTGACCACGGGCACCGGCGACTCCGCCTACCTGGTGTTCATCGCGTTCTACGTCGTCTGCGTGGCGGTCACCTGGTTCGTGTACCTGCGCCCGGGCCGCCCCCTGGGCCGCGTCTGACCCCTCGCCGGGTGTCAGCGCCTCCTGCCAGGATCCGCGCATGGCGATCGAGGTGCGCCCGGCGACCGAGTTCGACGACGTCGCGACGATGGTCGGCCCGAAGCGGCCGGACGCCAACGTGTGCTGGTGCCTGAGCTACCGGGTCCCGTCCAAGGAGAACCTCGCGCTGGCCGGCCCCGCGCGGGGGGAGCGGGTGCGGCAGCTCGTGCGGGAGGACCCGCCGCCCGGTGTGCTGGCCTACGACGGGGACGAGGTCGTGGGCTGGGCGGCGGTCCACCCGCGCGCGGACACCTCCTTCGCGACGAACCGGAGGATCCCGCGGGTCGACGACCTGGACGTGTGGTCGCTGTGGTGCGTCCGCGTGCGCCCCGGGCACCGCAGGAAGGGCATCTCCCACCACCTCGTGGCCGGCGCCGTGGAGTTCGCCCGGTCGAAGGGGGCGCCGGCGGTCGAGGCGTACCCGGTGGACAACGAGGGCCGGAAGGTCGACCTGACGATGGCCTACGTCGGGACCAGGGCGCTGTTCGAGCGGGCCGGCTTCGCCAAGGTGGCGGACACCGGCTCGGTGCTCAACGGGTTCCCCCGCGTCCTCATGCGGCTGGACCTGCGGTAGGGGTCAGACCTTCAGCCGGTAGCCGCGCTTCACGACGGTCTCCACCAGTGGCGCCCCGAGCGCGGCCCGCAGCCGGGTCACCGCCATCTCCACCGCGTGCCCGTCGCCGCCACCGGGCAGGGCGGCGACCAGCTCGGGCCGTCCGACGACGTGGCCCGGCCGGCGGGCCAGCTCGCGCAGCACCGCCAGCGACCCCGGCGGCAGCTCGACCAGCGACCCGTCGACGACGACGGCGTGCCCGCGCACCTGCAGCGTGTGCGGTCCCACCTGCAGCACCGGGTCCCGCTCGGGCAGGCGGGCCACGACCTCCCGGGCCAGGGCGCCCAGGCGCGAGCGCTCGGGACGGACGTGGGGGATCCCCGCGGCGTCCAGCGGGCCGCCGGTCACCGGGCCGACGGCGACGGCCAGCACCCGCTCCTGGAACGCCGCCACGACGGCGTCCCGCTGGCCCAGCCCGTCGGCCACCTGCAGCAGGCTCGCCGCGGCGGGGGCGCTGGTGAAGGTGACCGCGTCGACGCCACCGGCGACGATCGAGGCGACCAGCCGGCGCACCGGGGCGACGTCCTCGGGCAGCACCCACCGGTAGACCGGCACGGTCAGCACGTCGGCACCGGCCTCCCGCAGCCCGGAGACCAGGTCCGGCAGCGGGTCGCCGTGCAGCTGGACGGCGATCCGCCGGCCGGCCAGCGGCCCCTCGGCGCCCGACAGCAGGTGCTCGAGCACCTCGGCCGAGGACTCCGACTCCGGCGACCAGGCGTCGACCAGGCCGCCGCCGCGGATGGCGCCGCGCGCCTTGGGGCCGCGGGCGAGGACGCGCGCACCCGACAGGTGCTCGACCAGCGGGAGGTCCCACGCCTCCGCGGCCTCCAGCCACCCGCGGAAGCCGACACCGGTGGTGGCGATCGCCAGGTCCACCGGCGCCTCCAGCACCCGGCGGGTGGCAGCCACGAGCTCGGCGTCGTCGGCCAGCGGCACGATGCGGATCGCCGGCGCGTGGACGACGCGGGCACCCCGCCGGTCCAGGAGCGCACCCAGCTCCTCGGCGCGGCGGGCGGCGGTCACCGCGACCGTGTAGCCGGCCAGCGGCAGCACCTCGGTCGTCTGTTCCCGGACGGTGTCGGTCACGTGTCCCCCTCGCCAGCGCTTCGCTCCCATGGTGGGCGATCGCGGTTACCGGCGTGTGTCCTCAGCCGACCCGTCCCGCCAGGGTGACCGGAGTCACGCCCCGCCGTCGAGCACGACGTCCGCCCGGTCGCGGGTGCCGTCGGCGGCGAAGTGCGCCGCCTCCGTGCGCTGCCACCGGTGCCACTCGCCGGCCAGGTGGGCGCCGTCCCGGGCCACGCCCCGGGCCAGCCGCAGCGCGGGCGGCGCCTCCACCCACACGCGGAGGGTCGCCCACCGGTCGACGGCGCGGGAGGCGCTGCCGCAGCCCTCGACGACGAGCACCGGCACGACCGGCACGGGGGTGGGGGTGGGGGAGAAGCGGCCGGCCGGCCAGTCGAAGCGGTGGTAGGCGCCGGACCGCCCCTCGGCCAGCGGTCGGAGCACGCCGGCGGACAGCCGGGCGGCGGCCCCGGTGAGCGTCCAGCCGGCGTAGAGGTCGTCCATGTGCACGACGTCCACGCCGTCCCCGAGGGCTGCGGCCAGCCGCCCGGCCGTCGTCGTCTTCCCCGACCCGGCCGGCCCGTCGATGCAGACCAGGCGCGTGCCGCCCAGCCGCGGGGGAGCGGACAGCACCCGCTCGGCCAGGGCGGCGGCGCTCAGCGGACCGCCGCGGTCCACGTCTGCACGGGGTCGCCGCTGCCGACCACCAGACCGCGCCGGGCCAGCAGCCGCAGGTGCGCGTCGGTCTCGGTGACGGCGAAGATCCTCATCCGGCGGGCGTACTGCTCCCACGGCCGGGACCAGGTCAGGTGGGCGGCGAGGTCCCACGGGGTGGAGTGCGGGTGCGCCCGGATCGCCGCGAGCAGCTCGGCGAGCCGCCGCTCGTGGTGCTCGGTCAGGGAGTCGACCCGCTCGGCCAGGCCGCGGAACCGCCACTCGTGGGCCGGCAGCACCTCCGTCGGCTCCAGGTCGCGGACCGCCTGCAGCGAGGTCAGGAAGGCGCCGAGCGGGTCGCCGTCGCGGCCGGAGCCGGGGCCGCTGGAGATGTTCGGGCTGATCTTCGGGAGGACGTGGTCGCCGGCGAAGAACAGCCCGGTGCGCCCCTCGGCGAAGCACAGGTGCCCGGGGGTGTGGCCGGGCGTGTGGACCGCGCGCAGGTCCCAGCCGGGGAAGGCCGCTCGGTCGCCGTCCTCGAGCAGCCGGTCGGCGACGGCCATGCGCGAGAAGCCGGCGAGGTTCTCCGCTCCGCCCACGTCGCTCAGCGCCTCCTCGCGGGGCGCGCCGAGGCTGACCAGGAAGGCCACCTCGCCGTCGACGGCCGCCTGCGCCTCGGTGGTGGTCAGCCGGCGGACGACGTCGACGTCGGCGGGGTGCATCGCGACCCAGGCGCCGCTGGCCTCGCGCACCCGTGCCGCCAGGCCGAGGTGGTCGAAGTGCAGGTGGGTGACCAGGACGCCGCGGAGGTCCTCGATGCCGCCGCCGATCGAGGACAGCCCCGCGCTGAGGGCGGCCCACCCCTCCTCGCTCTCCCAGCCGGTGTCGAGCAGCCCCAGGCCGCCGCCCTCCAGGGCGAAGGCGTAGGTGCTGACGTAGCGCAGCGGGTTGTGCGGGATCGGCACCGGGATCGACCACAGGTCGGGCCGCAGCTGCTCCACCGGGGGGAGGGTGCGGGTCTCCCAGGCCTGGTGCTGGGCGGTGCCGGTGATCTCCACGACACGCACTCTGCCAGCCGCCGTCCGCGGGGTGCCTGGGAGAATGCGGGTGTGCCCGGACCCCAGCCGCCCGCATCGGTGTCGATCGTCCCGCGTCTCATGCGCCTGGTGCTCGCCGTCGTGGCGGCGGTCGTCGTCGTCGTGATGGTGCTGGTGGCCCTCACGCTGCCTTCCACGACCAACACGGTGGTCGACTACGGGCCGGTCGACCAGGTCGCCATCGCCGGCCTCGGCCTGGTGCTGGCCTTCGGCGTGGTGTTCCTCGGCCGATCGCGGGTGGACGCCGACGCCGACGGCGTCCGGGTCCGCAACCTCCTGGTCCACCACCAGCTGCCGTGGACGGCGGTGCGCGCGGTGCGGTTCGACCGGACGTCCTACTGGGGCTCGCTGCTGCTGGAGAACGGCGACGAGGTGTCCCTGCTGGGGCTGCAGTCCTTCGACGCGCAGAGCGCGGTGCGCGGGGTGGAGGCGCTGCGCGCCCTGCACGCCGCGGCCCGCGCGAAGGACCCGGTCCGGCCGCCGCTGCTCTACGACGACTGAAGACGGCCCCGGTGCCCTCCACGCTCCGCGGGCCCTGCGCAGGGGCCGTTCCGGTCCCTCGCGAGGGGGGAATGCCGCGAGGGGTGGACACGCTGTAGAGTGGGCGTGCCTCCCCGCTACATCGAGGCGCGCGAACCACCCAGCGGCCCCGCCCCGGGCCGCTGAACAACAAGAGGAGCCCGCTCCCACCTGACGCCCCCTGGGCGCCCAGGTCCCGGATCGCGAGAACCGGCCACCGGTCGGTCATCGCGTGCGCACGCACCCGTCACGGGTCGTGCGCCACCGGCGAGTGGGCCCCGTGAGCAGACGCTCGCGGGGCCTCACGTCTGTCGGCGCCCGGGTGGGCCAGCGACTCCTCCCACGCAGCAGCAGAGGAGAGGCCATCACCGAGCCCCGCATCAACGACCGTATCCGTGTCCCCGAGGTCCGCCTCGTGGGACCCGAGGGCGAGCAGGTCGGCATCGTGTCGATCGGCGAAGCGCTGCGCCTGGCCCAGGACTCCGAGCTCGACCTCGTCGAGGTCGCTCCCATGGCCCGGCCGCCCGTCGCCAAGCTCATGGACTACGGCAAGTTCAAGTACGAGGCCGCCCAGAAGGCGCGTGAGTCGCGGCGCAACCAGGCGCTCACCGTCATCAAGGAGATGCGGCTCCGTCTCAAGATCGACCCGCACGACTACGAGACCAAGAAGGGCCACGTCGAGCGCTTCCTCAGGGGCGGCGACAAGGTCAAGATCACCGTGATGTTCCGCGGCCGCGAGCAGTCGCGCCCGGAGATGGGCTACCGCCTGCTGCAGCGGCTGGCTGCCGACGTGTCCGAGCTGGGCGTCGTCGAGTCCAACCCGAAGCAGGACGGCCGGAACATGGTCATGGTGATCGCGCCGCACAAGAACGCGCAGGCGCTGCAGCAGCAGGCGCAGGCCGCCAAGGCGCGTCCGGCGAAGAACGAAGCGGTCGAGGAGCAGGCGCCCAGCGCCTGACCGGCCAGCAGGACCGCACGAACGACGACGGCGGTGCCCGCGGCAGCCCAGCGCTGCCGCCGGCACCGACATGGACACGAACAGGACGAGGGACATGCCGAAGCAGAAGACCCACAAGGGCACGGCCAAGCGCGTGCGCGTGACGGGCTCCGGGAAGTTGGTGCGCGAGCACACCAACAACCAGCACAAGTTCGAGGTCAAGTCCTCGGGCCGGAAGCGCCGCGTGAGCGGGATCGGCGTCCTGTCCAAGGCCGACGCGCCGCGGATGAAGAAGCTGCTCGGTCTCTGACCGCCCTTTACTGACGAGAAGACAGGAGCTCTCACGTGGCACGCGTGAAGCGGGCGGTCAACGCCCAGAAGAAGCGTCGTAGCGTCCTCGAGCAGGCCAGCGGTTACCGCGGCCAGCGCTCGCGGCTGTACCGCAAGGCCAAGGAGCAGATCCTCCACTCGGCCACCTACAACTACCGCGACCGCAAGGTGCGCAAGGGTGACTTCCGCAAGCTGTGGATCACCCGCATCAACGCCGCGGCCCGCCTGAACGACATGACCTACAACCGGTTCATGCAGGGCCTCAAGCTGGCCGGCATCGAGCTGGACCGTCGTGTCCTGGCCGAGCTGGCCGTCAACGAGCCGGCCACCTTCGCCGCGCTCGTCGAGTCCGCCCGGGCCGCGCTCGCCGCGAACCCTGAGGCGACCGGCGCCCAGGCCGCCTGAGCCTGGAGCACTGACGACGCCGCCGGCGTCCGGCCCCCACGGGTCGGCGCCGGCGGCGTCGCCGTCTGTCCGGGGCGAGATCTGCACACTCGCCCGCATCAGCCGCCCGATGAGGGCGAGTGTGCAGATCCCGTCGAGGAAGGGGACCGCGTGACCGAGCTGCTGACCGAGCGGTCGGCCCGCATCGTCGCCGCGCGCAAGCTCACCCGGCGCGCCGGCCGGGACGCCGCCGGCCTGTTCCTCGCCGAGGGCCGCCAGGCCGTGGTCGAGGCGCTGGCCGACCCCGACGGCGTCCGCGAGGTCTTCACCACCGAGGCCGCGGCGGCCGCCCACCACGACCTGCTCGCCGGCACCACCGTCCCGGTGCGGCTGGTGACGGAGAAGGCCGCGGCCGGTCTCTCGGAGACCGTGACCCCGCAGGGCCTGGTCGCCGTCTGCGCGCTCCGCGACGTCCCGGCCGAGAGCCTCACGACGGCGCCGCCGCGGCTGTCGGTGGCGCTGGCCGAGCTCGCCGACCCGGGCAACGCCGGGACCGTGCTGCGGACCGCCGACGCGTGCGGCGCGGGTGCCGTCGTCTTCGGCGCCGGGTCGGCCGACCCGTACGGCGGCAAGGCGGTGCGGTCGAGCGCCGGGAGCCTGTTCCACGTCGACGTCGTCCGCGGCGCGCCGCTGGGGACGCTGCTGCCCGCCCTCCGGGCCGCCGGGGTGACGGTGCTGGCCGCCGACGGCGGGGGAGAGGACTCCCTCGACCAGCTGGGCCCGCAGCTCGCCGGCCCGGTGCTGTGGCTCTTCGGGAACGAGGCCCGTGGGGTCCCCACCGAGCTCGCCGGACTGGCCGACGCACGCGTCCGGATCCCGATGCGCGGGCGGGCCGAGAGCCTCAACCTCGCCGCTGCCGCCGCGATCTGCCTCTACACCACCCAGCTCGCCCAGCGCTGAGCCGGCGCGGGGTCAGATCAGCCCGGCACGCTTCCAGAGGCGCTCCGAGGGACCGCCGACCAGGCCGACGCCGCGGAGGAACGAGACCAGCCCGGCCGCGGACTCCTTGAGCTTCGCGTTGTAGTGCTCGTTGCCCCGCGCCGCCGCCCGGGCCACCTTCGGGTCGAGGCCGACCGCGGCGTAGACCTGGGGCTGCACCAGGTTCTCGGCGACGATGGCGGCGCACGCGGCCACCATCGTCCGGTGCCGGCGCAGCTGGAGGAAGGACAGCTCCGGGGTGCGGCGGGCGACCTCCTCGCGGGCGAAGCGCATGTGCCGCGCCTCCTCGACGACGTGGATCTGGCTCGTCGCCCGGGTCAGCGGCTGGACGCGCTCGTCCTTCATGAGGTCGCGCTGGAAGATGTCGAGGATCTCCTCGGCCACCAGGATCGCGGCGTACGCGGCCGGCCCGTCCGCCCGCTTGGCGTAGCCCTTGCCCAGCTTCAGCAGGGTCGCCGGCGGCCCGTAGGACGGCGCCCCGAACGTCTGGGCGGTCCGGGCGAACATGACCGAGTGCCGGCACTCGTCGGCGATCTCGGTGAGCGCCCACTGCACGTGCGGCTGGGCCGGGTCGTCGCCGTAGATGTCGCGCAGCACGAGCTGCATCAGCAGGTGCTCGAACCAGATGCCGATGCCGGAGATCGAGCAGTACTCGTGGATGGTCAGCGTGACCCGCTGGGAGTGGTCCAGGGAGTGCCACAGCGGCGTGCCGTACAGCGTCGACCACTCGGGTGACAGACCGTAGAGGTCCTCGGGGATCGGCGCCGTCCAGTCGATGTCCACCACCGGGTCGTAGGACCTCTTGGCCGCCGACCCGAGCAGCCGGGTGGACAGCGCCTGGCGGTCGACGGGCGCCTTGCTCGTCGAGCGGTCGGGCGCGGACGGAAGGATGGTGGTCATCGGCGGGCTCCCCCAGGACGTCGAGTACGACTGGAACGGAAGGTAGCTGTTACCTTGGAACACATGCAACGGGTGGCCGAGACGCCGGGTGCGTCCCAGGCCGCCACCCCGCCGCCACCCGCGACCGACGGGCGGCGGTCCCGCTGGACCGAGCACCGCAGGGCCCGTCGCGAGGACCTCGTCGGCGCCGCCGTCGCCGCGGTGCGGCTGGTCGGACCGGACTTCTCCGTCGACGACGTCGCGCGCAGCGCCGGGGTCTCGAAGACCGTCATCTACCGCTACTTCAGCGACAAGGACGAGCTGATCGACGCCGTCCTGGACCGCATCTCCCAGGCGATCCTGCTGCCGCGCCTGCTCGGCGAGCTCGTCGTCGACCGGGGGGACGACCGCGACCGGCTGCGGGCGGTCATCGCCGCGTTCGTCGCGCTCATCGAGGACGAGCCGGCCCTCTACCGCTTCGCCTACGCCCAGACCGGCCGTGCCGGCCGGGCGGACCTCGTCGCCGCCACCGAGCACGCCGTCGCCACGGCGCTCGGCGGGCTGATCGAGGACCGGCTGGCCAAGGCGGGCCGGCCCACCGAGGGCGCCATGACGTGGGCGTACGGCGTCGTCGGCATGGTGCAGCTGGCGGCGCACTGGTGGTCGGTGGCGCGCACCGTGCCGTCGCAGGACCTGGTCGACCAGCTCACCGCGCTGGCCGACGGCGGGCTGGGGACGCTGCTCCCACCGCGGAGCTGACCGGAAGGGGGCCGATGGGCGAGCACGAGGAGCCAGAGGGCTACGAGGGCGAGGTCACCGTCGTCGTCGACGGCGTGACCAGCACCGCCCGGGCGGCACTGGGCGCCCGTTTCGACCCGCTCGCCGGGTCCGTGGTGTGGTCCGGCCGGGTCGCGGCGCGGGTGGCTCCGCGCACGCGGCTGGAGATCACCACGCCGCAGGGCAGCTCCGTCGCCGAGGCCACCGAGACCGACCCCTGGGGCAACACGCGGGTCACCGGGGTGGGCCGGCCGCCGTTCCGCGTGGAGCTGCTGGACGAGGTCGGCGGCTGACGGTCAGCGCGCCGCGGTCCGCCCGGCCGCGTGCTCGGCGGCGGCCAGCAGGCCGGCCAGGTCGTCGGCGTCGGCGGGGAACCGGGCCGCGCCGGTCGACACGCTGAGCACCACGGGGAGGTCCTCGACCACGACCGGGCCGGCGACGGCCCCGGTCAGCTGGTCGAGCACCCGCTCGGTCTCCTCCTCGCTGGTGGCCGAGGCCAGCCCCGAGAGGACGACGGCGAACGAGTCGCGGGTCCACCGGGCGACCAGGTCGCCGCGGCGCAGCCGGCTCCGCAGCCGCTCGGCGGTGGCCCGCATCGCGGCCTCCGCGGCGGCCGGGCCGTGCTCGCACTCCAGCTGCGCGTGGCCCTGCACGACGACCACGATGAGCGCCACGGCGTCGCCGGTGGCGCGCGCGTTCCACAGCGCCGTCTCCACCTGCTGGCGCAGGTGCGCCGCCGTCGGCAGGCCGGTCAGCGGGTCGGTGACGGCGAGCTCCTCGATCTGCGCGAGGTAGCTGTGGGAGCGGTCCCGCTCCCGCTGCAGCGCGCGCTCGGCCTCGACGCGCTCGGTGACGTCGACCTGCACGCCGATGTACTGCACGACCGCACCCGACTCGTCGGTGACCGGCGACAGGTGGAGCTCGTTGAACCACGGGTAGCGCTCCGGCCCACGGACGTTGAGCAGCACCTCTCGGCACTCCGCACCGGCGGCGACGGCGTCCCGGATGCGGGCGACCGCGGCGGCGTCGGTGTCCGGTCCCTGGAGGAAGCGGCAGTTGCGCCCGAGCAGCTCCTCGCGGGGCAGCCCCGCGAGCCGCTCGAAGGCGGCGTTGACGTAGACCAGCGGCTGGTCGGGCAGGCGGACGTCGACCAGGCAGACGCCGCTCGGCGTGGCGTCGAGCGCGCGCCGGGCGAGCGCGTCGCCGCCGAGGAGCCCGGCGGCGGCCGCCGTGGCTGCCGTGGCTGCCGGCAGCGCCGGCCGGGACGCGGGGTCCGGCGCGCTGCCGGGCGCTCCGGGTGCCACCCGCCCGAGCAGGCTGCGCGCGGCGCGCACCGCCACGTCGCGGTCGTAGGTGAGCGCGTACTCGAACTGCCGCTCCAGGTCCGGGCCGGTCGTCCCGAGGTCGCGGGCCAGCAGGGCCACGCTGAAGTGCGGGGCCAGGACGACGACGTCCCACTCGCCGCGCACCGGGTCGGCGGGCGCGAGGTCGGCACCGCGCAGCCCGGGGAGCGGCTCGACCGGGAGGCCCTCGCCGAGGGCGCACACGAACCCGGTCCGCTCGACGAGGTCGCGGTAGCGCTGGGTGGTCGAGGGCGTGAAGTGGCGGGCCTCCTGGAACGCGGCCGCGACGACGCAGGTCTCGCCCAGCCGCATCGCCTCGCGCTCGAGCTGCTTGCTCAGCTCGATCAGCAGCGTCTTGGGGGCGCGCCGCAGCCGGGTGCCCTCGGGGAGGCAGGCGAACGGTGAGTCGGACGCCCCGACCGGCGCCTCGTGCGCCGGCGCGGGGAGCGCGCCGGCGGGCCGGTCGGTGGACGGGGTGTCGGTGGGGCGGCCGAAGAGCCACCCCTGCCCGAGCGTCGCGCCGAGGGCGCGGGCCATCGCCAGGTGCCGGCCGTCCTCGATGCCCTCGGCGAGCACGGCGGCGCCGGTGGCCTCGGCGTAGGCGTTGACCGCGTTCATGATCTGGGCGATCGCGGGGCCGGGCCGCTCCTGCACCAGGCGCAGGTCCAGCTTCACCACGTCGGGCCGCAGCAGGGGCATGAAGGCCAGGGACATCGGCTCGGCGCCGACGTCGTCCAGCGCGATGCCCCAGCCGAGCTCCCGCACCCGGGCGACCGTGCGCAGCAGCTCCGCCGGGCGGGCGGCGATCGCCCGCTCGGTGATCTCCAGGACGACGCGCAGCCGGCCCGGTGCGGAGTCGGCGATGGCCAGCAGCTCGTCGAGGGGTGCGGTGTCCAGCACCTCCGGCTCGACGTTCACGAACAGGGCGAGCGGGGCGAGGACGCCGTGCCGCACCGCGCCGTCGAACGCCGCGACGCGGCAGGCGCCGTCGAGCTCGGCCAGCCGGCCGGCGACGCGGGCCGCAGCGAAGAGCTGGTCGGGGCGCTCCAGCGGGCCCTGCGGCCCGCGCGCGAGGGCCTCGTGCGCGACGACCCGGCCGGTGTCGAGCTCGACGATGGGCTGGAAGACGCTGCGGACCCCGCCGGGGGCCAGCGCCTCGGCGAGGGCTGTGACCAGGGCAGGGTCGGGCATCGGGCGCACGGGGTCCACGGGTCGTCGATCGGCCGCTCGGTGCCCGGACCGAAGCCGAGCCGCGGCGTCCCACCCCGAAGGGGGAGGTCAGGCCGGCAGCGTGATCAGCACGACCGCCGCGGCCGCCGTCGTCAGCCCGGCCACCTGGGCGGGCACCAGCCGCTCGCGCAGCACGAGCTGGGCGAGGACGACGGTGCTCACCGGGTACAGCGAGGCGAGCACCCCGGTGATCGCCAGCGGACCGCCGGCCTGGGTGGCGAGCAGGAACAGCGCGTTGGCCGCCATGTCGCCGACGCCGGAGACGACGACCAGCGGCAGCGCGGCCCTCGTCGGGCGGACCGACCGGCGCCCGGCGAGCGCGACCAGCAGGACCAGCCCGACCGAGGCGGCGCGCGCGGCGACCAGAGGTGTGAGGCCGGCGTCCTCCGAGGTCCGGTCCAGGAGGACGAAGAAGAACCCGAACGCCGTGCCGGCGAGCAGGGCCGGGAGGAGGCTGCCCGGCCGCGCGGCCCGCAGCGCGCGCAGACCGCCCTCGGCCGAGACGAGGACGACGGCGACCAGCGCGAGCAGGATGCCGGCGGCGGCCCACGGCCCGATGCGTTCGCCGCCCAGCAGACCGACCAGGACCGGGACGGCCGCGGCGGTGACGGCGGTGACCGGGGCGACCACGCTCATGACGCCGGTGGCCAGCGCTCGGAAGAAGACCAGCAGGCCGGTGGAGCCCGCCAGGCCGGCGGCGGCCCCCCAGCCGACGTCGGCGGCGGTCACCGGGCCGCCGAGCCAGGGGAGGAGGACGAGCAGCGCGGCCAGGCCCGCGAGCTGGGAGAGGGCGACGACGGCGAACACCGACGCCCTGCGGCTGGCCAGCCCGCCGAGGAAGTCCGAGGCCCCGTAGACGACGGCCGACGCCAGCGCGAGGACGACCGCCACGCCCACCTCCCGGGTCCGGTCCGCGCCGGTGCGCGCCCGCGGTCGTTCTAGCACCCCCGTACGGGGAACCCAGGCGCGGGCCGGGCAGGAGGGCGGGCAGAATGGCCTCCCGTGTCTGGCGCCAACGATCCGTACGACCCGAAGCAGGTCGCCGCGCTCTCCCAGGAGTCCCTGGAGGAGGCGCTGACGCTCGGCGTCGCCGCCTTCGCAGCAGCCGCGGACCTGGAGCAGCTGGCCGCCGTCCGGCCCGACCACCTGGGCGACCGCGCGCCGCTGCTGCTGGCCCGTCGCGAGCTCGGGGCGCTGCCCCCCGCCGCGCGGTCCGACGCCGGCAAGCGGCTCAACGGCGTGCTCGGCGACCTGAAGAAGGCCTACGCCGAGCGGCTGGAGCAGCTCGAGGCCGAGCGGGACGCCCGGGTGCTGGCCGAGGAGCGCGTCGACGTCACGCTGCCGTGGGACCGCACGCCCCGCGGCGCCCGCCACCCGCTGACGACGCTGACCGACCGGATCGCCGACATCTTCGTGGGCATGGGCTACGAGGTGGCCGAGGGGCCGGAGCTCGAGGCGGAGTGGCTGAACTTCGACGCCCTCAACATCGGGCCGGACCACCCGTCGCGCTCGATGATGGACACCTTCTTCGTCGCACCGGAGGACTCGGGCCTGGTGCTGCGCACGCACACCAGCCCGGTGCAGGCGCGCACGATGCTCGACCGGCAGCCGCCCATCTACGTCGTCGCGCCGGGGCGGGTCTACCGGACCGACGAGCTCGACGCGACGCACCTGCCGGTCTTCCACCAGGTCGAGGGCCTCGCCGTCGACAAGGGCCTGACCATGGCCCACCTGCGCGGCACGCTGGACCACCTGGCCCGCCAGCTGTTCGGGCCCGACGCGCGCACCCGGTGGCGCCCGCACTTCTTCCCCTTCACCGAGCCCTCTGCGGAGTTCGACGTCTGGTTCCCCGAGCACCGCGACGGCCCGCAGTGGGTCGAGTGGGGCGGCTGCGGGATGGTCAACCCCAGGGTGCTGCGCGCCTGCGGCATCGACCCCGACGAGTACTCCGGCTTCGCGTTCGGCATGGGCATCGAGCGGGCGCTGCAGTTCCGCTCCGCCGTCTCGGACATGCACGACATCGCCGAGGCCGACGTCCGTTTCACTTCTGCGTTCGGGGTTGAGCAGTGAAGGTCCCTGTCAGCTGGCTGTCCGAGATCGTCGACCTCCCGGCCGGCATCACCGTCGAGCAGCTGGACGCCGCGTTCGTGCGGCTGGGCTTCGAGGTCGAGGAGATCGTCCGCCCGCCGGCGACCACCGGCCCGCTCGTCGTCGGCCGCGTGCTGGAGATCGAGGAGCTGACCGGCTTCAAGAAGCCGATCCGCTACTGCCAGGTCGAGGTCGGGGAGAGCGAGCCTCGGGGCATCGTCTGCGGCGCGCGGAACTTCGCCGTCGGCGACCTGGTGGTCGCGGCGCTGCCGGGTGCCGTGCTGCCCGGCGACTTCGCCATCGCGGCGCGGAAGACCTACGACCACGTCTCCGACGGGATGATCTGCTCGGTCCGCGAGCTCGGCATCGGCGAGGACCACGCCGGCATCCTGGTGCTGGGGCAGGAGGGCTTCGAGCCGGGCACCCCGGCCGCCGACGTGCTGGGCCTGGAGGACGTCGTCTTCGACCTCGAGGTGACGCCGGACCGCGGCTACGCCATGTCGATGCGCGGCATCGCCCGCGACCTGGCCGGCGTCCTCGGCGTCTCCTGGCGCGACCCGGCCGACCTGCCCCTGCCCGAGTGGTCGGGCGCCCCGGCGTGGCAGGTCAGCGTCGCCGACCCCGACCGCTGCGACCGGTTCTCCATGCTGGCGCTGGAGGACCTGGGCCCGGCGGCGCCCAGCCCGTGGGCGCTCCGGCAGCGGCTCGCCCAGTGCGGGATCCGCAGCATCTCGCTGGCGGTCGACGTCACCAACTACGTGATGCTCGAGCTCGGCCAGCCGATGCACGCCTTCGACCGCGACACCGTGCGCGGGCCCATCACGGTCCGGAGGGCGGCGGCGGGGGAGCGGCTCACCACCCTGGACGGCGCCGACCGCGCGCTGACCGAGGACGACCTGCTCATCACCGACGAGTCCGGCCCGATCGGCATGGCCGGGGTCATGGGTGGCGCCTCGACCGAGATCGGGGACGGCACGACCGCGGTGCTGCTGGAGGCCGCGCACTGGGAGCAGACCGGCATCTCCCGCGGGGTGCGCCGGCACCGGCTGCCCAGCGAGGCGGGCAAGCGCTTCGAGCGCGGCACCGACCCCGAGGTCACCGTCGTCGCCCTGGCCCGCGCCGCCGGGCTGCTCGTGGAGCACGGCGGCGCCCGGGTGGTGGGTGCCCCCGTCGACGTGGACACCCGAGGCCCGCGCCCGGTCATCGCCATGGACGCGGCCCTGCCCGGGCGCGTCGCCGGGGTCGCCTACACCCGGGAGCAGGTGGTCGAGGTGCTGGCGGCGGTCGGCGCCGAGGTGGTCGGCGAGGGCGCCGCGATCCGGGTGACTCCGCCGTCGTGGCGAGCCGACCTGCTGGAGCCGGCCGACCTCGTCGAGGAGGTCGTGCGCTTCCGCGGCTTCGACGAGATCCCCTCGATCCTGCCGACCGCGCCGCCCGGGCGCGGGCTCACCGAGCGGCAGCGCCGCCGGCGCAGCATCGGTCGCGCGCTGGCCGACGCCGGCTACGTCGAGGCCCCGGCCTTCCCCTTCACCGGGGCGCCGCAGCTCGACGCGCTCGGCCTGCCGGAGGACGACGACCGCCGCCGGGTGAACACCGTGCGCAACCCGCTGTCGGAGGAGGCGCCCGCGCTGCGGACGACGCTGCTGCCGGGGCTGCTGGCCTCGCTGGGCCGCAACCTCGCCCGCGGGCTCCGCGACGTCGCGCTGTTCGAGCACGGCGCCGTCTTCCCCGGTGGGGAGCGGTCCGCCGCGCCGCTGCCGGGGGTCGACCGCCGTCCCGACGACGCCACGCTCGCCGCGCTGCTGGGCGCGGTCCCGGCCCAGCCGTGGCACGTGGCCGTGGCGATCACCGGCCAGCGCGAGCCTCGCGGCTGGTGGGGCCCGGGCCGCCCGGCCGAGTGGGCCGACGCCGTGCAGGCTGCGCGCGTGGTGGCGCAGGCGGCCGGTGCGGAGCTGACCGTGCGCGCGGGTGAGCGGGCGCCGTGGCACCCGGGCCGCTGCGCCGAGCTGCTGGTCGACGGCACGGTCGTCGGGTACGCCGGTGAGCTGCACCCGAAGGTCTGCGAGAACCTCGGCCTGCCGCCGCGCACCTCGGTGATGGAGCTGGACGCCGACGCGCTGCCCGCGCCCGCCGTGCCGCAGGCGCCGCCGATCTCCACGTTCCCGCCGGTGCTCATCGACCTCGCCGTCGTCGTGCGGGACGAGGTGCCGGCGGCGGAGGTCGCCGCCGCGCTGCGCGAGGGGGCGGGGGAGCTGCTGGAGTCCCTTCGGCTGTTCGACGTCTACACCGGTGCGCCGGTGCCGTCGGGCTCGCGCTCCCTGGCCTACGCGCTGACCCTCCGGGCCCCGGACCGGACGCTCACCGGCGAGGAGGCGACGGCGGTCCGCGACGCGGCGCTCGCCGCCGCCACCGCGGCGACCGGGGCCCAGCTCCGTGCCTGAGCTGTCCGGCGTGGCCCTGGTGACCGGGGCGTCCACCGGGATCGGCCGGCACCTCGTCGAGGGGCTGGCCGCCCGCGGCATGGCGGTGGCCGGGCTCGCCCGGGACGCCGACCGGCTGCGCACAGCGATGGACGAGGTCGCGTCGGCCACCGGTGCCCGCACCCTGGCCGTGGCCGCCGACGTCACCGACCGCGCGTCGGTCGAGGCCGCGGTCGCGGAGGTGGTGGAGAAGCTGGGCCAGGTCGACCTGCTGGTCAACAACGCCGGGCTGATCGACGAGTACGAGGTCCCGGTGTGGGAGGCCGACGCCGACCAGTGGTGGGACGTCGTCGCCAGCCACGTCCGCGGCGCGCAGCTGACCATCCGCCACGTGGTGCCGTGGATGGTGCTGCGCAACCGCGGGCGGGTCGTGAACATCGCCAGCGGCATGAGCACCCGGGCCAACCCCGACTACTCGGCCTACTCGGTCGCCAAGACCGGGCTGATGCGGCTCACCGAGTCGCTGGCCACCGCGCTCGAGGGCTCCGACGTGCGCGCCTTCGACGTGGCGCCGGGCGTCGTCGACACCCCCATGACCCGCTCGATGCACATGTGGCAGGGGTTCACGGACTGGACGCCGCCGGAGGCCGTCGTCGAGCTGGTCGCCGCGATCGCCGCCGGCGAGCTCGACCAGTGGACCGGCCGCTTCGTGCGGGCGGGCAAGGACGACCTCGACGTGCTGCGGGCGACCTCGCCCGAGGACGCCGCCCGCCGGCTCCGCCTGCGCCCCTACGGCGACACCGACCCGCTGGCCTGAGCCCGGTCCCCGGACGGGGAGCTCACTCGGCCGGCTCGGCCTCGACGATCCAGACGATGTTGCCGTCGGGGTCGGTGACGCCGAACAGGAGCGGCGCGCCGGGCGCCCGGGTCGGGGTGGGGCCGACCTCCACGTCGCCCCGGGCAGCCAGGCGGGCGTGCTCGGCGAGGACGTCGGTGCTCTCGACGCCGATCGCCGAGCCACCCGGCTCGTCGCCGCCCATGGGCGGGTTCAGGGCGAGGCGGGCGGCCGAGCCGCGGGGAGCGACCTCCAGCCAGCGGTCCTCGCCCGCCTCCCCGTAGCGCTGGTCGCCGCGGACCTCGAAGCCGAGGACGTCGGTGTAGAAGGCGAGCGCGGCGTCCTGGTCGCGCACGGTGAACATCGCGGTGGAGAGCTGGGTCAGCGTGGTGGCCGTGGCCTGTGAGGTGGTCATACGGCTCAGACCTCCGGCCGGGCCGGAACTCATCGCCACCGGCTGGACGGGTCAGGCGACGGTCGCGAACAGCGGGGTGGCGCCGGAGAGGTCGACCAGGCGGCGCACCGAGCTCGACGGCCGGCGCAGCTCGGGGATCCGGCCGGAGCGCCGGGTCTCCTCGGTGGCCCGCACGACCATGCGCAGGCCGCGGCAGTCGAGGAACGTGGTGCCGGAGACGTCGACGGCGACCGGCGGCCGGCGGTCGTGGTCCGTGGCGTCCCACAGCGCGACGACCGTCGAGTCGACCTCGCCGCGCAGCAGGAGGACCGGCCCAGACTCCTCGTCGACGAGCTCGATGGTGCCGAAGGCCTCGACGGTCACGGTGGGCTCCTCCCTGCGCGGCGCACCTCGCCGCACACGAACCACTGTGCCGCTGGGTGCTGACAGAAACGCGGACGGTGACTGTCCCTCACCTGTGAACCCCGTATGAACGTTCATGCATGGTCGTGTATGGTCATGCATCGTGGACGCGCAGACGTGGACGGTCGGGGTCACCGGCGCCACCGGGTACGCGGGAGGCGAGGTGTGCCGGCTGCTGGCCGGGCACCCGAACCTCCGGCTGGCCGGGGTGCACGCAAACTCGAGCGCCGGCCGACGCCTGGGCGAGCTGCAGCCCCACCTGCTGCCCTTCGCCGACATGGAGGTGCAGCCCAGCGACGCGGCGAGCCTCGCCGGCTACGACGTCGTCGTCCTGGCGCTCCCGCACGGGGAGTCCGCGGCCATCGCCGACCAGCTCCCGGCCGAGACGCTGGTCATCGACTGCGGCGCGGACCACCGGCTCAACGACCCCGCTGCCTGGAACCGCTGGTACGGCGGCGTGCACGCCGGCACCTGGCCCTACGGCCTGCCGGAGCTGCCCGGCCAGCGGGAGAGGATCGCCGGCGCGACCCGGGTCGCCGTCCCCGGCTGCTACCCGACCTCGGTCACCCTCGCCATGGCGCCGGCCCTGGCGGCGGGCATCGTCGGGCCCGACGTCGTCGTGGTCGCCGCCTCCGGCACGTCCGGGGCCGGCAAGTCGCCGAAGCCGCACCTGCTGGGGAGCGAGGTCATGGGCGCGGCCAGCGCCTACGGCGTCGGGGGAGTGCACCGGCACACCCCCGAGATGGTCCAGGGGCTGTCGCAGGCCGCCGGGGGACCGGTGAGTGTGAGCTTCACGCCGACCCTCGTGCCCATGAGCCGCGGCATCCTCGCCACCTGCTCGGCGCCCCTGGATCCGGGCGTCGACGCCGCGGCCGCCCGCGCCGCCTACGTGCAGGCCTACGCCGACGAGCCGTTCGTCCACCTGCTGCCCGAGGGCCAGTGGCCCACCACGGCGCAGGTGCTCGGCGCCAACACCGTCGCGCTGCAGCTCGCGGTCGACGCCGACGCGAACCGGCTGGTCGTCGTGGCCGCCGTCGACAACCTGACCAAGGGCACCGGCGGAGCGGCGGTCCAGTGCGCCAACATCGCCCTGGGCCTCCCCGAGACCACCGGCCTCCCGGTCGTAGGAGTCGCACCGTGAGCGTCACCGCCCCGCAGGGGTTCTCCGCCGCCGGCGTCGCCGCGGGGCTCAAGTCCTCCGGCGACCCCGACGTCGCCGTCGTCCTCAACACCGGGCCGGACGACGCCGCGGCCGCCGTCTTCACCACCAACCGCTTCCCGGCCGCGCCCGTGCAGTGGAGCCGCCAGGTCCTCGCCGGTCAGCGGGTGCGTGCCGTCGTCCTCAACTCCGGCGGGGCCAACGCCTGCACCGGCCCGGAGGGCTTCCAGGACACCCACGCCACCGCCGAGCACGCCGCGGCCGGGCTGGGCATCGGCGCGATCGACGTCGCCGTCGCCAGCACCGGGCTGATCGGCGTGCGGCTCCCCATGGACAAGCTCACCGCCGGCGTCACCGCCGCGGTCGAGGCGCTCGGCGAGGACGGCGGGCCCGACGCCGCCCGCGCGATCATGACCACCGACAGCGTCCCGAAGACCACCGTGCAGGAGCGGGAGGGCTGGACCGTCGGCGGCATGGCCAAGGGCGCCGGCATGCTCGCGCCGAGCCTGGCGACGATGCTCGTCGTCCTCACCACCGACGCGACCGCCGACCCCGACGTCCTCCAGCGGGCGCTGAAGCAGGCGACGGCGGTCAGCTTCGAGCGGGTCGACTCCGACGGGTGCCTGTCGACCAACGACACGGTGCTCGTCATGGCCAACGGGGCCACCGGCGCGACACCGTCCGAGGAGGAGCTCACCGAGGCGCTCACCGCGGCCTGCACCGACCTGGCCATGCAGCTGCTCGCCGACGCCGAGGGCTCCACCAAGGACATCGCGATCACCGTCCGCAACGCCGCCAGCGTCGAGGACGCGCTCACCGCCGGCCGGGCGTGCGCGCGCAACAACCTGCTCAAGACGGCCCTGTTCGGCAACGACCCGAACTGGGGCCGGGTGCTGGCCGCGATCGGCACCACCGACGCCGCCTTCGAGGCCGACCAGGTCGACGTGACCATCAACGGCGTCACCGTCTGCCGCGGGGGCTCCATCGGCGACCCGCGCGAGGGCGTCGACCTCACCGGCCGCGCCATCACCATCGACGTCGACCTCCGGGCCGGCGCCGAGCAGGCCACCGTCTGGACCAACGACCTGTCCATCGCCTACGTGCACGAGAACTCGGCCTACTCCACATGAACCAGGACCCGACCCCGCCCGACGTGCGGATCGACGAGCACGCCCCGCCGCCGAAGCTGCCGCGCACCGTCGGGACCCACCGGGTCATGCGCACCCACGACCCCGAGGGCGACGCCGCGAAGGTCGCCGTCCTCACCGGGGCGCTGCCCTGGCTCAAGGAGTTCCACGGCAACGTCGTCGTCATCAAGTACGGCGGCCACGCCATGGTCGACGACGCCTGCCGCCGGGCCTTCGCCGAGGACATGGTGTTCCTGCGGACCTGCGGCATCCTCCCGGTCGTCGTGCACGGCGGCGGCCCGCAGATCAGCGCCATGCTCACCCGGCTGGGCATCGCCAGCGAGTTCCGCGGCGGGCTGCGGGTCACCACGCCGGAGACGATCGACGTCGTCCGCATGGTGCTCACCGGCCAGGTCGGCCCCGACATCGTGGGGCTGATCAACCAGCACGGCCCGATGGCCGTGCACCTCTCCGGTGAGGACGGCGGCCTGTTCACCGCGCAGCGGACCACCGCGGTCGTCGACGGCGAGCCCGTCGACGTCGGCCTGGTCGGTGACGTGGTCGCCGTCGACACCACCCCGGTGCAGGCGCTGCTGGACGCCGGCCAGATCCCCGTCGTCGCCAGCGTCGCGCCCGACCGGGACGGCGTCGTGCACAACGTCAACGCCGACACCGCCGCGGCGGCGCTGGCCGCGGCGCTCGGCGCGGTGAAGCTCGTCGTCCTCACCGACGTCGAGGGCCTCTACGCCAACTGGCCGGACCGCGACTCCCTGGTGCAGCAGATCGACGCCACCGAGCTGGCCGAGATCCTGCCGGGCCTGGACTCGGGCATGGTCCCGAAGATGGCCGCCTGCCTGCGGGCGGTCGAGAGCGGGGTGAAGCGGGCGACCGTCGTCGACGGCCGCACGCCGCACGCCCTGCTGCTGGAGATGTTCACGACCGAGGGCACCGGGACGATGGTCGTCCCTGCCACGACCACGAAGGAGGGCACAGCACCATGACGCACACGGAGGAGCTGGCCCGCCGCTGGTCGGCGGTCATGATGAGCAACTACAAGGTGCCGCCGGTCGCGCTGGCCTCCGGCAGCGGTGCCACGGTCACCGACGTCGACGGCGCCGAGTACACCGACCTGCTGGGTGGCATCGCGACGACGATCCTCGGCCACGCCCACCCGAAGGTCGTCGAGGCGATCACCGCCCAGGCGGGGAAGCTGGGGCACGTCTCCAACCTGGCCATGCACGAGCCGGGGGTGCTGCTCGCCGAGCGGCTGCTCGACCTCGCGGGCCGCCCCGGCCGCGTCTTCTTCTGCAACTCCGGGGCCGAGGCCAACGAGGCGGCGTTCAAGCTCAGCCGGCTCACCGGCCGCCCGCAGGTGATCACCGCCGAGGGCGCCTTCCACGGCCGGACCATGGGCGCGCTCGCGCTCACCGGCCAGCCGTCCAAGGCCGCCGCCTTCGCCCCGCTGCCGGGCGGGGTGTCCTACGTGCCCTACGGCGACGCCGACGCGCTGGCCGACGCCGTCTCCGAGCAGACCGCGATGGTGCTGCTGGAGCCGATCATCGGCGAGGGCGGCGTGCTGCCCGCGCCCCCCGGCTACCTGGCCTCGGCCGAGGCGGCCGCGAAGGACGCCGGCGCACTGTTCGCCCTCGACGAGGTGCAGACCGGCATCGGCCGCACCGGCCACTGGTTCGCCTCCCAGGCCGACGGCCTGCAGCCCGACGTCATCACCCTGGCCAAGGCGCTCGGTGGCGGCCTGCCGATCGGCGCGATGCTCGCCTTCGGGGAGGCCGCGGAGCTGCTGACGGCCGGCTCGCACGGCTCCACCTTCGGCGGGAACCCGATCGCCGCCGCGGCGGCCCTCGCCGTCCTCGACACGATCCGCGACGAGGGCCTGCTCGAGCGGGCCAAGGAGCTCGAGCACCGGCTCACCGCCGGCATCGAGGGCCTCGGCCACCCCGGCATCAGCGGTGTCCGGGGGAGGGGTGCCCTGCTCGGCGTCGTCCTCACCGCCGACGTCGCCGCGGCCCTGGAGACCACGCTGCGCTCGGCCGGCTTCCTCACCAACGCGGTGGCCCCGGGCGTGCTCCGGCTCGCCCCGCCGCTCGTCCTCACCGACGCCCAGGTCGACGCCTTCGTCGCCGCCCTGCCGAGCGCCCTCGACACCGCGATGGAGACCCAGCAGTGACCCGGCACTTCCTCAAGGACGACGACCTCTCCCCGGCCGAGCAGGCCGAGGTGCTGGCGCTGGCCGCCTCGCTCAAGGCCGGCCGGGGCACGGCGGAGGCGCCCACCCCGCTGCGCGCGGCCAACGGGACGCCGCGCCCGGTCGCGGTCCTGTTCGACAAGCCCTCCACCCGGACCCGCGTGTCCTTCTCCGTCGGCATCACCGAGCTCGGCGGCTTCCCGCTGGTCGTCGACGCCGGCAGCAGCCAGCTCGGCCGCGGCGAGTCGGTGGAGGACACCGCCCGGGTGCTCGACCGGCAGGTGGCCGCCATCGTCTGGCGGACCTTCGGCCAGGAGCGCATCGAGGCCATGGCGGCGACCAGCCGCGTCCCGGTGGTCAACGCGCTCACCGACGAGTACCACCCGTGCCAGATCCTGGCCGACCTGCAGACGGTCATCGAGCACAAGGGCTCGCTCGCCGGGCGCTCCATGACCTACCTGGGCGACGGCGCGAACAACATGGCGCACTCGTACCTGCTGGGCGGCGCCACGGCCGGCATGCACGTGCGGATCGGGTCCCCGGAGACCTTCCAGCCGGACCCGCAGGTGCTGAAGCGGGCCGAGGAGATCGCCGCCGCGACCGGCGGCTCCGTCGGCTGGACCGCCGACGCCGACGCCGCGGCCGACGGCGCCGACGTGCTGGTCACCGACACCTGGGTGTCGATGGGCCAGGAGGGCGAGCACGACTCGCGGGTCGCGCCGTTCCTGCCCTACGCGCTGGACGAGGCGGCGCTGGCCCGGGCCGCCGACGACGCCGTCGTCCTGCACTGCCTGCCGGCCTACCGCGGCAAGGAGATCGCCACCGACGTCATCGACGGGCCCCAGAGCGCGGTCTGGGACGAGGCGGAGAACCGGCTGCACGCCCAGAAGGCCCTCCTGCTCTGGCTGCTGGAGCGGTCATGACCTCCGCCGTCGGCCGCTCGGCCCGCCAGGCCCGCATCCGGGAGCTGATCGAGGCGCAGCCGGTCAGCTCCCAGACCCAGCTGGCCGCCCTGCTGGCCGAGGCCGGCATCGAGGTCACCCAGGCGACGCTGTCGCGGGACCTGGAAGAGCTCGGTGCGGTCAAGCTGCGCGGTTCCGACGGCGCTCCGGCGTCCTACGTGGTCCCGCCGGAGAACGCCCCGCTGAGACCGGCGCAGGCCGCTCCGGCGCGGCTGACCCGGCTGCTGGCCGACCTGCTCACCAGCGCCGAGGGCAGCGCCAACCTCGCCGTGCTGCGGACGCCACCCGGCGCGGCGCAGTTCCTCGCCTCGGCGCTGGACAAGGTCGGCCTCCCCGACGTCCTGGGCACGATCGCGGGGGACGACACTCTGCTGGTCGTCTCGCGGGCCCCCGACGGCGGGCCCGCCCTGGCCGACCGGCTGCGGGCGCTCGCGCAGCGCACGCCGGCCGTCTACCCCGAACTGAGCGCCGACCTGGAAGAGGAACCCGGCACGTGAGCAGCCCCGCACCTGGATCGCAGACCCGGCTCTGGGGCGGTCGCTTCGGCGGCGGCCCGTCGCCGGCGATGGCGGCGCTGAGCAAGTCCACCCACTTCGACTGGCAGCTCGCGCCGTTCGACCTGGCCGGCTCCCGGGCCCATGCCCGCGTGCTGCACCGCGCCGGCCTGCTCGCCGACGACGAGCTCGAGCAGATGCTCGGCGCCCTCCGCGAGCTCTCCACCGAGGTCGCCGACGGCACCTTCACCGCGATCGAGAGCGACGAGGACGTGCACGAGGCCCTCGAGCGCGGCCTCACCGAGAAGCTGGGGGCGCTCGGCGGCAAGCTGCGCGCCGGCCGCAGCCGCAACGACCAGATCGCCACCGACCTGCGGCTCTACCTGCGCCACCACGTGCGCACCCTCGTGGGCGAGCTGTCCTCGCTGGAGTTCGCCCTGCTGGGGCTGGCCGAGCGGTACCAGGACGTCGCGGCACCCGGCATGACCCACCTCCAGCACGCCCAGCCGGTGCTCATCGCCCACCAGCTCCTGGCGCACGCCCACTCGATCGCCCGGGACGTCGACCGGCTGCGCGACTGGGACAGGCGCGCCGCGGTCAGCCCCTACGGCTCCGGGGCGCTGGCCGGCTCCTCGCTGCCGCTGGACCCCGACGCCGTCGCCGCCGAGCTCGGCTTCGACCGGGCGTCGGAGAACTCGATCGACGGGGTCAGCGACCGCGACTTCGCCGCGGAGTTCTGCTTCGTCGCGGCGCTGCTCGGCGTGCACCTCTCCCGGCTGGGGGAGGAGGTCGTGCTCTGGACCTCCACCGAGTTCGGCTGGGCCCGCCTGGACGACGCCTGGGCGACCGGGTCGTCGATCATGCCGCAGAAGAAGAACCCCGACATCGCCGAGCTGGCCCGCGGGAAGTCCGGCCGGTTCGTCGGGAACCTGACCGGCATCCTCACGATGCTCAAGGGCCTGCCGCTGGCCTACGACCGGGACCTGCAGGAGGACAAGGAGCCGGTCTTCGACTCCATGGACCAGCTGCTCCTGCTGCTGCCCGCCGTCACCGGGATGGTCGCGACCCTGACCCTGCGCCCCGAGGTCCTGGAGGCCGCCGCACCGCAGGGCTTCGCGCTCGCCACCGACGTCGCCGAGTGGCTCGTCCGCCAGGGCGTGCCGTTCCGCTCGGCGCACGAGATCAGCGGCGCGATGGTGGCCTTCTGCGAGGAGGCCGGCCTGGAGCTCGACCAGCTCGACGACGACCAGCTCGCCGGCATCGACGAGCGCCTCACGCCCGACGTGCGCTCGGTGCTCTCGGTGAGCGGCGCCCTGGCCGCCCGCAGCACGCGTGGCGGGACGGCGCCGGTGCGCGTGGCCGAGCAGATGGCCGGGCTCAAGGCGCTGGCCACCGAGCACGCGGGCTGGGCGTCGTCGTCGCCGGTGGCGCCGGCCCTCTGAGCATGGCGGAGCCCTCCCGGCCCGGGCCGGGCCCCCTCGTGCGCGAGGAGGACCTGCTCGGGCCGGTCGACGTCGTGGCCCGGTCGCTGCTGGGCTGCTGGGTGGTGACCGACCGGCCGGAGGGCACGGCCGCGCTGCGCCTCACCGAGGTCGAGGCGTACTCCGGCTCGGGCATCGACCCGGCCGCCCACTCCCACCGCGGGCCGACGCCGCGCGCGGCGATCATGTTCGGCCCGCCGGGGCGGCTCTACGTCTACTTCTCCTACGGCGTCCACTGGTGCGCCAACGTCGTCGTCGGCCCGGAGGGCGACGGCGAGGCGGTGCTGCTGCGGGCCGGGGAGGTCGTGGTGGGGGAGGAGCTCGCCCGGTCGCGACGGCCGGCGGCCCGCACCGCCCGGGACCTGGCCGGCGGGCCGGCGCGGCTGACCCAGGCGCTGGCCATCGGGCCTACGGACCTCGACACCGACCTGCTGGACCCGGCATCCCCGGTGCGCCTGCACCAGGGGCCGGCGCCGGCCGGCATCTCGGCCGGACCGCGGGTCGGCATCAGCGTGGCGACCGAGCTGCCGTGGCGGTTCTGGGAGACCGGCGCACCCTCGGTGAGCGCGTTCCGGGCGGGTGGGAAGCCGCGGCGGCGGGGCGCCGGGCAGGATGGTCTCCCGTGACCACGCCTTCCGCCCCCGGAGTGATCGACGAGCTGCACCGGCGAGGCCTGATCGCCCAGAGCACCGACGAGGCCGAGCTGCGTGAGCACCTCGCCGCGGGCCCCGTCGCCTACTACGCCGGCTTCGACCCGACGGCGCCGAGCCTGCACGTCGGGCACCTGCTGCAGTTCATGGTCCTGCGCGCCCTGCAGCGGGCCGGGCACCAGCCGGTCGTCCTCGTCGGCGGCGCCACCGGGCTGATCGGCGACCCGCGCCCCTCCTCCGAGCGGCAGCTCAACGACCCGTCGGTCGTGGCCGCCTGGGTGGACAGCATCCGCCGTCAGGTCGCCCCCTTCCTCGAGCTGCCCGCCGAGGCCGACGGCCTCAAGAGCCCGGTCTACGTGAACAACCTCGACTGGACCGGTGAGCTGTCGGCCATCGACTTCCTGCGCGGCCTGGGCAAGCACTTCCGCGTGAGCAAGATGCTGGCCAAGGAGGCGGTGTCGGCCCGGCTGAACAGCGAGGCCGGCATCAGCTACACCGAGTTCAGCTACCAGATCCTGCAGGCCAACGACTACCGCGAGCTGCACCTGCGGCACGGGGTCACCCTGCAGACCGGCGGCTCGGACCAGTGGGGGAACCTGACCGCCGGCATCGACCTCGTGCGCCGCACCGAGGGGGCGTCGGTGCACGCCCTGTCCACGCCGCTGGTCACGAAGTCCGACGGCACCAAGTTCGGCAAGAGCGAGGGCGGCGCCGTCTGGCTGGACCCGGCGCTCACGTCGCCGTACGCCTTCTTCCAGTTCTGGCTCAACGCCGACGACGCCGACGCCCGCGCCTGGCTCCCGCTGTACTCCGAGCGGCCGGCCGAGGAGGTGGAGGCGCTCGTCGCGGAGAGCGTGGAGCGCCCGGCGGCCCGGACGGCCCAGCGGGCGCTGGCCGAGGAGCTCACGAGGCTGGTCCACGGGGAGGAGCAGCTCCGCCAGGCCGAGGCCGCGGGGCGGGCGCTGTTCGGGCGGGAGGACCTGGCGTCGCTGGACGCCGGCACCCTCACGGCGGCGCTGCAGGAGGCGGGGAGCGTGACGGTCGAGGGCGAGCTGCCCACCGTCGCGCAGCTGCTGCAGCAGACGGGCCTCGTGGGCTCCCTGTCGGAGGCGCGGCGGACCGTCAAGGAGGGCGGCGCCTACCTCAACAACGAGCGCGTCACGGACGCCGACGTCGTGCCGGGGGAGGAGGCCTGGCTGCCCGGCGGGTGGCTGGTCCTGCGCCGAGGACGGCGGACCGTCGCCGGGGTGCGACGGGGCGCCTGACCTGCGGACCCACCGGTCCGGAGCCGGCCTCCAGGGCGTGTCCGGCGTCACCCGGGCCCGGGTTTGACGTCGCAGTGAACGGGCGTGTAACTTTCTCTCTGCGCCGCGCGGCCCGGGAGGGCCGCCGGACCGGGGCCTGCGGGTAGCGGGCCGACCGGAAACCGGCGTAGAGTTGGACATCCAGCCAGGGACGAAGCCCGGAAGGGTCGAGTTTCTGCGCGTCCGCTCCTTGAGAACTCAACAGCGTGCCGAAAGTCAGTGCCAAGTAATACCCCGTGCCAGGGCTTTGTGCTCCTG
>NZ_SPQP01000001.1 GCF_004571075.1 Blastococcus sp. TF02A-35 | reverse complement strand
TCACAGAGTTACGGCGGCCATGGCGAGAGGGAAACGCCCGGCAACATTCCGAACCCGGAAGCTAAGCCTCTCAGCGCCGATGGTACTGCCCTGGAGACGGGGTGGGAGAGTAGGACGCCGCCGGACAAACATTCACGAAGGGCCCCAGCCATCACGGCTGGGGCCCTTCGTCGTCCCCCCACAAAGGGCCGTCATGGCCATTTCGGCCCTCGCGAAGGGCCTTCATGGCCATTTCGGCCCCGCGAAGGGCCGTCATGGCCGCTGTGGCCCGGTGGGTCCGGGTCGTAGGCTGGCGAACCGGCGAGGACAGGGAGGCCGCGATGACCACGACGACGCCGGCCGGTGCGACCGTGGACGAGCTGATGAGCGAGCTCGCGGCCCTCGAGGACCCGAAGGTCCGCGCCGTGAACGAGCGGCACGGGGACGACCACGGCGTGAACCTCGGCAAGCTCCGGGTCATCGCCAAGCGGCTGAGGACCCAGCAGGACCTGGCCGTCGAGCTGTGGCGGACGGGCGACACCGCGGCCAGGTTGCTCGCGCTGCTCATCTGCCGGCCCAAGGCGTTCGCTTCCGGGAAGCTGGACGCCATGGTGCGGGAGGCGCGCGCCCCCAAGGTGCTGGACTGGCTCGTCAACTACGTGGTGAAGAAGAGCCCGCACAGCGAGGAGCTCCGGCAGGCGTGGTTCGCCGACGCGGACCCGGTGGTCGCCGCGGCCGGCTGGGCGCTGACCACCGAGCGCGTGGTCAAGCAGCCCGAGGGACTCGACCTCGACGCGCTGCTCGACATCATCGAGGCCGGTATGAAGGACGCTCCCGACCGGCTCCAGTGGTCGATGAACGAGTGCCTCGCCACCATCGGGATCCAGCACGAGGCCTACCGCGCTCGCGTGCTCGACATCGGCGAGCGGCTGCGGGTGCTCGAGGACTACCCGACGTCCCCCGGCTGCACCTCTCCGTTCGTGCCCATCTGGGTGGGCGAGATGGTCCGCCGTCAGCAGAACGTCTAGCGGCCCAACGGACGGCATCGCCCCCGTCCCGTCACAGTGACGGAACGGGGGCGATGTCCTCAGGCGGTCGTCAGGGGACGACGCGCCGGATCCCCGGGAACGAGGCGAGGGCGACGACGAGAGCCAGTGCCGCGGGCAGGCCGATGGTCAGCGTCGCGGTCGACTGCTCGCTGAACCAGGTCGCGACGCTCGCCCAGGCGTCCAGCCAGGTGACCAGGATGCTGACCCCGCCGAAGAGGACCGTCGTCCCGATGATCAGGCCCCAGGTGCCGGCCTGGCCGTAGCGCTGGTGCACCACGCCCATCCCCACGCCGACGAAGATGAAGGCCAGCATCGGCGCTCCGGATGCCAGGACCTGCAGGAGGAAGGTGTCCACCTCGAAGGGCCCCGGCGCCCAGTAGCTGAGGCCTGCGCCCCACCCGTCGGTCGCGTTCTCGATCGCCACCAGGACTGCGATCGCGATGCCGTAGTACAGCGCCTGGCCCACCGCGAACAGCGCCGTCCCGAGGTAGAACGTCCGGCGGCTGACGCTCAGCCCCATCGCGAACGGCAGGAGGTGCGTCACCGACTGGACGTAGACGACCAGGACCGTGATGTAGAGGGCGAGCACGCCACCGCTGAAGCCACCGTCGTCCTCGCCCGCCGGCGTGAGGTGCCAGACGGCGATGTTGATCGCGAAGCTGATGGCGACGACCAGCCAGGGGATGCCGAGGCTGACCAGCGGGTTGACCAGGTGCAGGCGTGCCGCCTGCAGGACGCGGTTCATCAGGAGACCTCCTCGAGGGAAGCGGCGGGGGCGAGGGGGCGGGATGCCCGCTCGGTGCTGGTCTGCAGGCTCATGGCGACGATCAGCTGCTGCAGGCTGGTCGGCTCGACGGAGAGGCCGGCGGCCCCGGCGGCCCGGTGGCCCTGGGCCTCCCCCATGCGGACGACGGCGCGCATGTGGCCGCCCAGCGACTCGGCGTGCAGCAGCTCGTGCCGGCGCGCGAACGCCTGCACCTTGTCGGTCGGGCCGGTCACCGTCACCGCGCTGTCGCGCAGCGACTCGGTGTCGGCGTCCAGCAGCACCCGGCCCCGGTCGATGAGCAGCACGCGCTCCAGGAGCGGGGCGATCTCCTCGATGAGGTGGGTGGAGAGGACGACGGTCCGCGGGCTCTCGGCGTAGTCGGCGAGCAGCCGGTCGTAGAACAGCTGCCGCGCGACGGCGTCCAGGCCCAGGTAGGGCTCGTCGAACACGGTCAGCGGCGCCCGTGACGCGAGGCCGATGACGATGCCGACGGCGGACGTCATGCCTCGGGAGAGCTTCTTGATGTTCCGCTTGGCCGGCAGGTCGAAGTCCCGCATCAGGGAGGCGGCGAGGTCGGCGTCCCAGTTCGGGAAGAGCACCGCCGCCGCGGTCAGCGCGTCGGAGATGCGGAAGTGGTCCGGGTAGCGCTGGCCCTCCTTGATGAAGCAGATGTCGCGGAGGACCGCGTCGTGCTCGTACGGGCTCGAGCCGAACACCCGGATGCTGCCGCTGGTCGGCACGCGGTGCCCGCTGACCAGCTGCATCAGCGTGGTCTTGCCCGCGCCGTTGCGGCCGAGCAGGCCGGTGATGGCGTCCTTCTCGAAGCTCGTCGTCACGGCGTCGAGCGCCGTGTGCTCGCGGTAACGCATCGTCACGTCGTGCACGGTGACCGCTGCGGTGGTGGTGCCCGTGGCCATCACTGGCCCTCCCATTCGTCGATCATGGCCGCGATGTCGCGGGCGGGGATGCCGAGCTTCTGGGCCTCGGTCATCAGGGGGCGCACGTACTGGTCGGCGAACTCGCTGCGGCGCCGCTTGAGCAGCTGCTCGCGAGCGCCGGTGGCGACGAACATCCCGACTCCTCGTCTCTTGTAGAGGACCCCGTCGCTCACCAGCTCGTTCAGACCCTTGGCGGCGGTGGCGGGGTTGATGCGGTGGAAGGCGGCCAGCTCGTTGGAGGAGGGCGCCTGGGCCTCCTCGGCCAGGGAGCCGTCGACGATCGCGTTCTCGATCTCGGCGGCCACCTGCCGGAAGATGGGGCCGGCGTCCTCGTTCATGACGTCGTCCCGGGGTCACCAGGGCTGCGCGGGTCCCTGGGTTCATTACTCATGTAATGAACCATAGGACCATGGGCGACGGGCGCGCAAGAGCTTTCTCGTGGCGCGCCGGGTGACCGTTACGGTGGCGCGGTGTCCCGCTGCGCCGTCGCTGCCCTGGGCGTCGCTGCGCTGCTGCTGACCGCGTGCGGAACCGACCCGGCCACGGCCGCGGAGGTGGCCGCCGAGGCGGAGCGCGTGCTGGAGGAGCGCACCGGCGTGCCGTCGGAGGTCACCTGCCCCGACGAGCTGCCCGCCGAGGTCGGCGCGGACGTGCGCTGCCGCCTGGCGCCCGAGGGGGACACCCAGGCCTACGGCGTCACCGTGACGGTGACCAGGGTCGACGGCGACGCCCTCGACCTCGACGTCCGGGTGGACGAGCAGCCCGAGGGCTGACCGGCCCTCAGAGGGCGGCGGCCAGCGCCTCGAGGTCCTCCACCGACGCGTCCAGGTGCGGGGAGACCCGCAGCACCGGGCCGGTCATCTCCCCCGGCGCCCGCTCCGGACCGATCGCGCTCAGCACGATGCCGTGCTCGGTGAGCAGCCGGGTCCGGGTCTCGACGACGCCGACCCCGTCCGGCGGGGTCAGCGTCGTGGTCGCGGTCGGCTCGTCGACCGGCTCGACGACCCGCCAGCCGCGGACGCCGTCCAGCAGCTCCCGGGTCCGCCGGCCCAGCGCGGCCAGCCGCTCGCGCACCGCGTCCGGACCGGCAGCCAGGTGCTCCCCGGTCGCGACGACGAGGCCGATGCGCCCCGCCACGTGGGCCTCGCCGGACTCGAACGCCCGCAGCGGCGGGACGCCCTCGGGCTCGGGGAGGACCGGCACCAGCTCCGCCGCCAGCGCCGGCCGGACGAACAGCATGCCCACGCCCCGGGGGCCGGCGAGCCACTTGCGGGAGGTGCCGATGACGGCGTCGGCCCCCAGGTCGACGTCGACGTGCCCCAGCGACTGGGCGGCGTCGAGCACCAGCGGGACTCCGTGCTCGCGGCAGAGCGCGGCGATCTCGCGGGCCGGCTGCAGCAGCCCCCGGTGGCTCCCGATGTGCGTCAGGTTGACGAAGCGCGGCGGGTCGTCCGCCAGCAGGCGCGCCACCCCGTCGAGGTCCGCCCGTCCCAGGCCGTCGACCGGCAGCGGCTCCGGGCGCAGCCCGGCGGCCCGCAGCTGGGCGATGTTCGGTGCGTACTCACCCGGAAGGCAGGCCACCCGGGAGCCGGCCGGCAGCCGCCACCCGTGCAGGAGGGCGACGAACGCCGCCTGCGCCGACTCCACGAAGGCCACGTCGGCGGCCGCCATGCCGACCAGGCCACCGAGCACCGACCGCCCCTGCTGGAGCAGGTCGTCGGCCGTCGCCTCCGCCACGTACCCGCCGAGCTCGGCCTCGTGCCGCGCGTGGTGGGCCGCCGCCTCCAGCGCCCGGTGGGTCTGCCGGCTGGACGCGGCGCTGTCCAGGTGCCGGCCGGCCGGCCGGGGGCGGACCGTGCGCCAGTGGGCGCCCAGGGCCTCGTGGGGGAGCGGGTCGTGGTGCGGGGACGTCACACCGTGAACGCTAGGCGACGCGGCCCGGCCGTCAGGTGTCGAGTTCCCCACGGGCGACGGAGACGCCGGAGTGCGTGGGGTCGCCGTCCAGCGGCTCCACGGACACGTCGACCAGCGGGTACGCCCCGAGGTCGAGGCCGGCGGGCAGCTCGAAGGTCTGCGACCCCGGGCGCAGCACGCCCAGCGGCACCATGTCGACGACGCCCGGCTCGATCAGCCACAGCTCGTAGTACTCGCCCTCGAGCGCGGGGGCGTCCAGCTGGACCTGGAGGGCGCGCGACCCGTCGCCGCGGACCACGACCTCCGCCCGGCCCGACGCCTGCTCGTCGGTGAGCGGGTCCAGCGCCACCGCGGCCACGGCCTCCGGCTGGTCCCCACCGGTCACGAGCGCGGTCACGCCTGCACCGAGCACACCCCCGGCGACGGCGGCTGCCGCCACCAGCAGGACCCCGCGGCGGCGGGTGCGGAACGGGAGCACCCGCGCGCCCTCCGGCTCCGCATCCACCCGGGCCGCGGGAGCACCGGCCGGCGCGGCGGTCACCCCGGTCGCCGCGGCGATGCCCGCCCACACCGACGGCGGCGGCGGGACGTCCGGGCCGGGCGCAGCCAGCTCCGGCACCGCGACGGCGTCCACGGCGCGGCGCAGCGAGCTGACCTCGGCGCGGCAGAGCTCGCACCCGGCCAGGTGGAGGGCGTCGTCGTCCGGCAGCGGCTCGCGCAGCGCGGCGAGAGCGAGCTGCTCAGGCGGGCAGTGCTGCACCGTCACCCTCCAATCGGCTCCTCAGGCGTTCCAGCGTGCGGCGGATGTGTGACTTGACGGTGCCCAGCGGCAGGCCGGTGCGCTCGGCGATCTGGGCGTGGGTGAGGTCGGCGAAGAACGCGAGCTCGATGATGCCCCGCTGAGGCTGCCCGAGGCGGTCCAGCTCGTCGAGGACCAGCACCCGGTCGGCGACGACGCTGTCCACGCCCGGGCCGGTGCCACCCACGGGGGCGGCCTGGGCCTGGGAGAGCGCGGCCTCGGCCTCCCGCCGCTGGCGCTCGCGCCGTCCCCAGGCGTCGGCGATCTTGTGCCGGCAGATGCCCACCAGCCAGGCCGGCAGCGGCGACTCCTCGGGGCGGAAGCGCGCCCGGCCGGTCCAGGCGGCGATGAACGTCTGCTGGGTGACGTCCTCGGCGTCCGGGCCGGGGCCGAACGCGCGCACCGCCATGCCGTGCACCTGCCCCGCCCAGCGCTGGTAGGCCACCGCCAGCGCCTGCTCGTCCCCCGCCGCGAAACGCCGCCCGACCTCGGCGTCGGTGGGGTCCACGGCGCCCGGAGGGGCGGCCATGGGGACGTCGGACACGACCCGAACGCTACTGGGCGGAGACGGTCGAGCGACCAGCAGCTCACTCATGGCGTGCCGTCCTCCCTCGCCCCGGACCCTCACCTCTCCTTCGTGCCCACCGGCCTGCCCGGATGCAGGCGGTGGAGGGCGGCATCGCCCGTTCGGTTGAGCACGATCAAGTTTCCCCGCCAACGCGCCGATTCCTCCCGTGGGCACGCGACGGTCGCGGCCGGAAGGGGTCGTCGGTGTCTCGCCTGGTCAGCTCGTGGCGCTTCCTCGCGGTGGGGCTCGTCCTCGCCGTGCTGGCCGTCGCCGGCTTCGCGCTGAACCTCCAGCAGCGGGAGCGCGAGCGCGCCTTCGACCACGCGATCACCGACGCCGGCGTCGTCAGCGAGCTGCTGGTCGAGGTCGAGCTGTCCTCGGGCGACGGCGTCGTCTCGACCCTCTCCACCGCCGTCCTGACCCGGATCGACCGGGGCGTGGCCCACCTGCGCGACGGCGGACGGCTGGTCGGCCTGCAGCTGTGGACCCGCGACGGCCGGCTGCTCTACAGCGACAGCGTCCGGCCCGACCCGCTCTCCCCCTCCGAGCAGGCGCTGCTCGCCGACGTCCTCGCGGGCCGCCCCCGGGTCGAGTTCGAGCAGGACGAGAGCCGCTCCGCGCCCACCGCCACCGTCCTGATCGCCCCGGACCGCCCGGACGGGCAGCCCGCCGGCCTGGTCGCGGAGATCCTGCTGCCGGAGGACGCGGTCGCGACCCAGCTGCGCGAGGCCACCGTCCGGCTGCTCCTCACCGTGGGTGTGCTGCTCCTCGGGCTCGTCGTCGTGGCCACGACCAGCCGCCGGAGGATGCTCCGCCGCGAGCACCGCGCCTCGCACGACACGCTCACCGGTCTGGGCAACCGCTCGCTGCTGCTGCAGGAGGACCTCTCGGGTGGGCCCCGCGGTCTGCCCGACCACGCCGCCCTCCTCCTGCTGGACCTGGAGGGGTTCAAGGAGGTCAACGACGGCCTCGGCCACGTCGTGGGCGACCACCTGCTCATCGCCGTCGCCGACGTGCTGCGCGCGGCGGTCCGGAGCGACGACGTGGTGACCCGCCTGGGCGACGACGAGTTCGCCGTCCTGCTCCGCGACGTCCCCGACGCCGACGCCGCCCAGGAGCGGGCGCGGGCGATCGGCGCCCGCCTGGAGCGCCCCTTCACGGTCGACGGCGTGACGCTCGAGATCGGCGTCAGCGTCGGCCTGGCGCTGCACCCCGAGCACGGCGAGGACGCCGCCGCGCTGCTGCGCCGCGCCGACATGGCCCTGCACCGCGCGAAGCTCGAGGGCGGCGGCATCCGCCTGTTCGACCCGGCCGACGACCGCAACGACGGCGCCCAGCTGCAGCTGCTGGCCGAGCTCCGCGGCGCGATCGACAACGGGGACCTGCGCCTGCACTTCCAGCCGAAGGTCGCCCTGCGGACCGGCCGCACCATGGGCTTCGAGGCCCTCGTGCGCTGGCAGCACCCGGAGCGGGGCCTGCTGGGCCCCGGCGCCTTCGTGCCCGCCGCGGAGCGCACCGCCCTCATGCGCCCGCTCACCCAGTGGGTGCTGCGCGAGGCCGTCCGCCGCTGCGCCGGCTGGCGTGCGGAGGGCTGGGAGGTCGACGTCGCGGTGAACGTGGCCCCGGCGACCCTGCTGGACCCCGAGTTCCCCGCGCGGGTCAACGAGCTGCTGGCCGCGGAGCAGCTGCCCGGCCACGCGCTGGAGCTGGAGATGACCGAGACCGCCGCCATGGTCGACCCGCGGCGGACGGCCGAGACGCTGCGCCGCCTGCAGGCCATGGGCGTCCGGGTGTCCATCGACGACTTCGGTGCCGGCTACACGTCGCTGTCCTACCTGAAGACGCTGCCGGTCAGTGCCCTGAAGATCGACCGCGGCTTCGTGACCCACCTCCTGGAGGAGGGCGCCGACGAGGCGGTCACTCGTACCGTCGTGCAGCTCGCCCACGACCTCGGGCTCACCGTCGTCGCCGAGGGTGTCGAGACCGCCGAGGTCCGCCAGCGGCTGCTGGAGCTCGGGTGCGACGAGGCCCAGGGCTACTTCATCGCGCGGCCGATGGAGCCCGACGCCGTCCCCGGGTGGCTGCGCGAGGCCGCGGCGGCCGCCCGCCCGGCCGATGCCCGCCCGGCGCTGCCGGCGCCGCGGCGCGCGGCCCCGTCCCCCCGCTCCGCCGGCCGCTGAGCGCGGCACCGCTCCCTCCCGGCAGGATGGCCGGGTGCAGGACCGGGACCGCGACGCGGAGGGCAGGGCGCGCAACGCGCGTCCCCGCGACGCGCTGGGGCGCCCGCTGCCCCACGACGCCGTGGGCGAGGACCGCGCCCCGGAGGGTGTCGTCCGGGCGCCCGGGGCCGCCCTCAGCGAGGCGCAGCAGCTGCTGGACGCCGGCCGCCCCTTCCACGCGCACGAGGTGCTCGAGGACGCCTGGAAGTCCGCCCCGGACGACGAGCGGCAGCTCTGGCGCGGCCTGGCACAGCTGGCCGTCGGGCTGACCCACGCCGCCCGCGGTAACGACCGGGGCGCGGCCACGCTGCTGCAGCGGGGCGCCGGCAACATCGCGGGCTACGCCGACCGCCGTCCGCACGGGGTGGACGTGCCGGGGCTGGTCGGCTGGGCGCGCGGCCTGGCCGCCGCCCCCGAGGAGGGGCGCGACCCCGTGCGGGCCGCACCCCGCCTCCAGGGCTGATCGCTCGAGGGGCGGGCGGTCAGGCGCCGCGGACCCGCGCGTACCGGTCCAGCGCGACCTGCCGCTCGTGCGCGTGGTCGACGATCGGCTTCGGGTAGCCCGCCGGGAGGCCGCCGGGCGCGGTCCACGGCTCGTGCACGTGCTCGCGGCCCAGCTCCCGCAGCTCCGGCACCCAGCGCTTCACGTAGCTGCCGTCGGGGTCGAACTTCTTGCCCTGCGTGACCGGGTTGAAGACGCGGTAGTAGGGCGCGGCGTCGGTCCCGGTCCCGGCGACCCACTGCCACCCGTGGTTGTTGCTGGCCAGGTCGCCGTCGACCAGGTGCTGCATGAAGTGGCGCGCGCCCACCGTCCACTCCTGGTGCAGGTCCTTGACCAGGAAGGAGGCGACGATCATCCGCACCCGGTTGTGGACGTAGGCTTCGCCGAGCAGCTGCCGCATCCCGGCGTCGACGATCGGGAAGCCGGTGCGGCCGGCCTTCCACGCCTCGAGCAGCTCGTCGGCGTGCGGGCCGCTGTCGTAGCCCATGGCCTGCAGCTCGGGGCGCAGGTACTCCCGCGCCGACTCCGGCCGGTGCCACAGGACGTCGGCGTAGAAGTCCCGCCAGGCCAGCTCGTCGGTGTAGCGGCGCACCGACTCGGTCTGCTCGGCCGCGCCCAGGTCCGCGAGCAGCGTCCGCGGGTGGATGCAGCCGTACTTGAGGTAGGCCGACATCCGGCTGGTGCCCTGCCCGGCCGGCACGTTGCGCCCGTCGGCGTAGCCCAGCAGCCGCTCGTCGCGGAAGCGCTCCCACGCCTCCAGCGCCGCGGCCTCGCCGGCCGGCGGCAGGACGACGCCGCCCAGGTCCGGCGCGGACGGCGGCGCGTCCGACGGCACGCCGGTCCGCCACCGGACGTCGCCGGGGGAGTGCGCCGGTGCCCGCCACCCGTGCTCCCGCCAGGCCCGGGCGAAGGGCGAGTAGACCCGGAACGGCGAACCGTCGCGCTTGGTGACCCGCCCGGGCGTCACCGCGTACGGCGAGCCGGTGCGCACCAGCGGCACGTCCCCCAGCGCGCGCTCGACCGCCTCGTCCCGCCGGCGCCCGTAGGGGCCCGCGTCCGCGCTGACGTGCGCCGACGTCGCGCCCACCTCGGCGGCCAGCGCGGGCAGGGCCCGGGCCGGGTCGCCGGACCGGAGCACCAGGGCGCCGCCGAGGTCGGCGTCGAGGGCGCCCAGGCAGTCGAGCAGGAACCGGCGCCGGGGGTCACCCGACGGGCCCCACAGCCGGTCGTCGAACACGAACACCGGGAGGACGTCGCCGTCCGGGCCGGCGGAGTCGGAGGCGGCCAGCAGCGCGGGGTGGTCTCGCAGCCGCAGGTCCCGGCGGAACCAGAGCAGCGCGGTGGGCACCGGCTGAGCCTAGGAACGTCCCCGCCACCGCGCCCGCTGGCCGATCAGACGGTGAGGACCGCCACCAGCCAGGTCGCGGCCGCCAGGAGGGCCAGGAACACGGTCATCGAGACGACGACGGCCGCCGGTCCCGGGGTCATCCGCCGGCCGGTGCGCGGGTCGGCCACCGGCAGCTGGCGCCTGAGCTGGCCGATCATCGGTGGTACCCACAGGAGCGCACCGAGGGCGAGGGCGACCCCGGCCGGCATGCCGTGCACCCGCTCGTCCGCGACGAGGCCGAAGACGCCGTTGGCGATGAGCCAGCCGCACGCCGCACCGAGCACGACCAGCCACACCCCGGCCAGGCGCGCGCCGAGCGGCCGCGGCCCGGCGAAGCCGGCCGCGTACTCGCGGGCCGGGCCGAACGCCTCGACCGGCGTCTCGCCGGTCTCGGCGACGTGGCTCTCGACCTCGGCGACGATCTCGCCGATGCGGTCGGGCGCGACGTGGTGGCTGCGGAGCGCGCGGAGCAGGTCCCGGCGGTAGGTGGCGGTGTCGGTGCTCATCGGGGACTCCTCGCGGACGGGAGCAGACCCTCGGCCCGCTCGGTGAAGGACTGCCAAGCGGAGGTGCGGTCGGCGAGGTGCTCGGCGCCGGCTGCCGTGACGGTGAAGTACTTGCGCCCCGGCCCGCCGGCGCCCTCCCGCCAGGAGGAGGTCAGGAAGCCCTCCTCCTCCAGCCGGTTGAGCACCGGGTAGAGCGTGCCGCCCTTCACCGTGCCGAGCCCGGCGGCCTGCAGGCGTTGCGCGACGGCGTAGCCGTACGTCTCCTCGGCGGCCACGGCGGCGAGGACGCACAGCGGGAGCACCGCGCGCAGCCACTCGCCGGGCCAGTTGTCATCGGGCATGACTAGACCGTAGCCATGACTAGTCAGTCTGTCTACCTAGTCAGGGACCATAGCTAGCGGGGTGGGTCACGATCGGGGGACGGGGTCGGCGCGGGGTCGCCGATCGCGCGATCATGGCGCCGTGCCCGAGTTGCCCGAGGTGGAGGCGCTGGCCGCGTTCCTCCAGGAGAACGCCGTCGGCCGCGTGCTCGCGCGCGCCGACCTGGCCGCCGTCCAGGCGATCAAGACCTTCGACCCGCCGCTGTCGGCGCTCGCCGGCCTGGAGGTCACCGGCGCCGGGCGGCACGGCAAGTTCCTCGACCTCGACGTCTCCGGCATCCACCTCGTCGTCCACCTGGCACGGGCCGGCTGGCTGCACTGGCGGGAGAGCCTGCCCACCGCCCCGCCCAAGCCGGGCAAGGGGCCGCTGGCGCTCCGGGTGCACCTGGAAGACGGCAGCGGCTTCGACCTGACCGAGCAGGGCACCCGCAAGGGCCTGGCCGTCTACGTCGTCCGCTCGCCCGCCGAGGTGCCCGGCATCGCCCGGCTCGGACCGGACGCGCTCGCCGTCGACCGCGAGGACTTCGCCCGGCTGATGGCCGGCCGCAGCGGCCAGCTCAAGGGCGCGCTCACCGACCAGACGCTGCTCGCCGGCATCGGCAACGCCTACTCCGACGAGATCCTGCACGCCGCGCGGCTCTCGCCGTTCAAGGGCGCCGACAAGCTCAAGGACGACGAGGTCATCCGGCTCTACGACGCGATGCGGACGACGCTGACCGAGGCGCTCGACCGCCAGCGGGGCCAGAAGGCGGCCACGATGAAGGGCGAGAAGCGCTCGGGCCTGCAGGTGCACGCCCGGACCGGCCTGCCCTGCCCCGTCTGCGGCGACACCGTCCGCGAGGTCAGCTTCGCCGACACCTCGCTGCAGTACTGCCCCACCTGCCAGACCGGCGGCAAGCCGCTGGCCGACCGGCGGATGTCCAAGCTGCTCCGCTGACCGGCCCCTCGCGGGCGGGTCAGTCGAGGATCGCCTTGGTGACGGCGACCTGCTCGGTCAGCACCCCGCCGATCACCGTCTGGGTCTCGTTGATGCTCTCGACGACGGCGCTGATGGCGGCCAGGGCGGCGACCACCCGGTCCACCTGCGCCTGGATCGCCGACACCTTCGCGTCGACGTCGGTGGTGGCCCGGGCGGTCTCGGCGGCGAGCTCCTTGACCTCGTTGGCCACGACGGCGAAGCCGCGGCCGGCCTCGCCGGCGCGGGCCGCCTCGATGGTCGCGTTGAGGGCGAGCAGGTTGGTCTGGTCGGCGATGCCGCGGATCGTCTTGACGACCTTGCCGATGTCGGCGCTGGACTCCCCGAGCCCGGCGACCTCGCCGTTGGCGTCCTCGGTCAGCCGCCTGCCGTCGCTGGCGACGCTGGTCGCCGAGAGCACGTTGCGCTCCACCTCGGTGATCGACTGCAGCATCTCCCGGCCGGCGCGCTCCAGCCGCTCGGCGGCCTCGAACCGCTCGAGCGCCTGCCCGAGCAGGAACGCGGCGCTGCGGAGGGCGTCCTGCCGGCCGGGCGCCAGCACCAGGGTGCGGGTGGCGAAGAAGTCCATCGTGCCGACCACCTGGCCGCCGACCAGGATCGGCAGGCACACGCCGGACTTCACGCCGGCCCGCCGCGCGGCCGGGGCGCGCACGCAGTCGGTCACCTCGGCCAGGTCCTCGACGAAGACCAGGTCGCGGGCCCGCCACGCCCGCCCGGACAGCCCCACGCCCTCGCGGAACGAAGCCGCCAGCGTCACCTCGCGGAACTCCTGGCCCGCGGTGCCGGACTCGGTGACGAAGTGCAGCGCGCGGTCGGCGGCGTCGACCGCCCAGTAGGACCCGTAGGTCCAGTCGAAGCCCTGCCGGATGGTGTCCAGCGCGCGCGCCATCGCCTCCTCGCGGGTGGTCGCCGAGGTGATCTCCCGCAGCAGCTCGCTGACCGTGCGCGTGTCCTCCGCCGCCTTGGCCTGCCGGGCGGCACCGGCGACGCGCTCGATGGCCTGCGACACCAGCTTCCCGATCGCCCGCAGCGCGTCGAGTCGCTGCGGCGAGGGGCTGAGGGTCTCGGTGGCGAAGAAGTCCATCGTGCCGGTGACCTCGCCGTCCTCCAGCAGCGGGAAGCAGATGCCGCTGCGCACGCCGACGCGCTGGGCGGCGGGCGCGCGCACGCAGTCGGCCAGCTGCCCCAGGTCGGCGACGAACACCAGGTCCCGCGACCGCCAGGCACGGCCGGCCAGGCCGACGCCCTCGCGGAAGGAGGCGGCGAGGGTGACCTCGCGGAACTCGGCGCCGGCGTCCCCGGACTCCCGGACGAAGTGCAGCGCGCGGTCGGCCGGGTCCACCGCCCAGTGCGAGGCGTACGCCCAGCCGAAGCGCTCGCGGACCAGGTCCAGCGCGCGGGAGACCGCCTCGGCCGCCGTCGGTGCGTCGGCCAGGGCGTCGACCACGGCGATGACGGCGGCGACGTCGGCGGACGCCTCCGGGACGACGTCGTGGCCGGGGGTGCTCGGCCGGCGACCGAACTGCAGCATCACTGATCTCCTCGGTGCGTGGTCACGCCGTGGGCTCCGGCATCAGGACCAGCGGACGAAGATCAGATTGGCGTGACTACAGCGAACCCCGGTCGTGCGCCACGCGGTTGTGGGGGACGAATCCGTTTCGGCGCGTACGGGTCTCGCGGCCGCGCCGGCTCAGGTGCCGGGGAGGAGCTGCAGGAGCCGGGTGACCGTGCGCGCCAGCACCGACGAGCGCACCCCGGCGTCCTGGTCCGAGCCCTGCGCGGCCGACCCGACGGCGGTCCACCAGTCGCGCAGCGGCGGCGGGTCCAGCACGTCGATCCGCTCACCCGGCTGCGGGACGGCCACCTCGATGCCCCGGGGGCGGGCGGCGGCCAGCAGCCGCTGCACGGGCTCGGCCCAGCGGTGGAAGGCGAGGTTGAACGTCGCCCAGTGGATGGGGAGCAGGATCCCGCCGCCGAGGTCGCCGTGCGCCCGGACGGCCTCCTCCGGGTCCATGTGGATGGCGTGCCAGGCGTCGTTGTAGGCGCCGATCGGCAGGAGCGTGAGGTCGAACGGGCCCAGGCGGGCGCCGATCTCGGCGAAGGCAGGCGTGTAGCCGGTGTCGCCGCCGAAGAAGACGCGGTGCCGCGGGCCGGTGATCGTCCAGGACGCCCACAGCGTGGTGTCGCGGTAGAAGTAGCGGCCGGAGAAGTGCCGCGCCTCGGTGCAGGTGAGCGTCAGCTCCCCGACGCGGTGCTCGCCGTCCCAGTCCAGCTCCACGATCCGCTCTTCGGGCACGCCCCACTTGCGCAGGTGCTCCCCGATGCCCAGCGGGACCACCCACGGGGCGGTCTGCGTGCGCAGCAGCGCCTGCACCGTGGGCAGGTCGAGGTGGTCGTAGTGGTCGTGCGAGATGAGCACCGCGTCCACCGGCGGCAGCTCGTCGAGCTCCATCGGCGGCTCGTGCAGCCGGGTGGGCCCGAACACCGGCGACGGCGAGACGCGGTAGCCCCACACCGGGTCCAGCAGCACCCGCTGCCCGTCGACCTCCAGCAGGGCGCTGGCGTGGCCGAACCAGGTGACGGCCAGCTCGGCGGCCTCGGCCGGGAGCGCGGCGTGCGCCAGCGGGATCGGTCCGCCCGGCAGGCCGACGTGCCGCTCCTCGTGCCACTGCCGGAGCAGCCCGTCGCGGGTGTTGGCGGGCGAGAGCGCCGGCGTCGGGATCCGGTTGTGGAACTTGCCCTCGGAGAACTGCGGCGACCCGGCGACCACGCGGCGCAGCCGGCGGCGGTGCGCGCCGAGCGCCTTCGGGAGGCCCCAGGCGGCGGCGGTCACGAAGCCCACGGGGCCGGCGAGGACGGTGGCGACGGCGGCACGGCGGAGGGGGCGGGACGGCACGGTCCCAGTGTCCCAGCTCCGGCTGTGCGCGTAGCTGTGAAGCAGCTGACCCCCCGCCGGACGAGATCTGCACACCCGCCGTCATCAGGGTGCTGATGCGGGCGGGTGTGCAGATCTCGTCGGGTCAGGCGGCGATGGCGGCCACCGGGGCGGTGCGGGCGGCGCGGCGGGCCGGCAGCACCGAGGCCAGCAGCCCGGCCGCGGTGGCGACGGCGACGATGACGCCGATCTGCAGCCACGGCACGTCCAGCACGATCGTGCCGATCTCCCCGAGCAGGGAGGCGGCCCCGATCAGCCCGTAGGCGCCGCCGATCAGCACGCCGAGCACGGCGGCGACGCCCGCCACGAGCACCGCCTCCCACGCCAGCAGACCGCGCAGCTGACCGCGGGTGAGCCCGAGCGCCCGCAGCAGGCCGTTCTCCTGCCGTCGCTCGACCACCGACAGCGCCAGCGTGTTGCCCACCCCGATGAGCGCGATGACCACGGCGACGCCGAGCAGGCCCGTGACGACCAGCAGCAGGGCGTCGAGGATCTCGTCGATCTCGGCCCGCATCGTCACCAGGCCGGTCACCTGGCTGTCGGGGGACGCCTCGGCGACGACGTCGGTGATGCGGTCGACGACGTCCACCTGCCGCTCGGGGTCGCTGTCGGCGAGGCGCAGCCACACCTGCCCGAGCGCGGCGTCGGGAGCCAGCGCCCGCAGCTCGGCGGCGTCCAGCAGCAGGGGGTTGTCGGCGTCGATCACCCGCACGGTGAGCTCGCGGGCCGGGACCTCCACGTCGGGGTCGCCCCCGCCGAGGGTGAGCCGGTCCCCGTCGGCCACGTCCCACGTCTGCGCCAGCCACTCCGGCACCGACGCCTGCCCGGGGCCGGGCAGCACGAGGTCCTCGGTGGAGCGCAGCGCCGCGGTCGCCTCGTCGCGGTCGACGCCGTAGGCGCCCGTCGGCTCACCGTCCGGCCCGGTGACGGTGCCGGCGAGGACCGACGCGCCGCGCTCCACGCCCTCGGTGCCGGCCAGCGTGCCCACCAGCGTCGCCGGGAGCTCGCCGGAGAAGCCCTCGACCACGACGTCGGTCGGGAACTCCGCGGCCAGCCCGGCCTGTGCGGTGGCCCGCGTGGACGCCGCGCCCACGACGAACGCGCTGGTCAGCGTGACGCCGATCAGCAGCGCCGTCGCCGTCGCGGCCGTCCGCCGGGGGTTGCGGGTCGCGTTCCCGGCCGCGAGCCGGGCCGGGACCCCGCCGAGCCGCCCGGCCAGCCGGCCCGCGGCCGCCACCACGGGCGGCACCCCGCGCTGGGCGAGCAGGACGACGCCCAGGAAGCTCAGCACGCCGCCCGGCAGCGCGATCAGCACGTCCCCCGCGGTCACGCCCACGGCCATGAGGCCGACCCCCGGCAGCAGGAGCAGCAGCCCCAGGACCAGCCGCAGGACGCCCGGCCGCGAACGCAGGGGCGCCTGGTCCACGGGGCGCAGGGCGGCCAGCGGGGCGACGCGCGTGGCGGCGCGGGCGGGGGCCAGCGCGGCCAGGAAGGTCACCAGCGTGCCGACGACCACGCCGGCCAGCGGGGCGTACCAGGGGACGGAGATGCCGGCGAGCGGGATCGGCGACTCGGCGCCGCCCACGAGCGCCGAGACCAGCGCGGCCAGCCCGATGCCCGCGACGGCGCCGGTCGCCGAAGAGACCAGCCCGGTGACCAGCGCCTCGCCGAGCACGCCGCGGCGCACCTGCCGGGCGGTGGCGCCCACGCAGCGCAGCAGCGCGAGCTCCCGGGTCCGCTGCGCGAGGAGGACGGCGAAGGTGTTGGCGATGACCAGGCCGGCCACGACGACGGCGACCGTCCCGAACACGAGCAGCACCGCGGTGAGCGCCATCGCGTTGCCGAGCATGTTCGCGGCCGCCTCGTCGGCGCGCTCGGAGCCGGTCAGCACCTCGACCTGCCGGTCCCCCAGAGCGGTGGCGGCGTCGGAGCGGACCTGTTCGTCACCCGCGCCGGGGGCGGCGGCGACCCGCAGCTCCACGGGGTCGACCGCGCCCCACTGCCGCGCCTGGTCCGCGGTCACGAAGGCCCGGCCGAACAGCCCGGCCTGCGGGTCCCCGCTGAGGTCGACGATCCCGGTGACCGTCGCCTCGGAGGTGCTCTCGCCGCCGGTCTCGTCGTAGCTGGTCACGGTGAGGACGTCGCCCACCTCGGCGCGGGCGCGCTCGCTGACGGCGACCTCGCCGGGACCGTCGGGCAGGGCGCCCTCGGTCATCCGCTGCCAGCGCAGCGCGGCGTCGTCGGCCACCGACTCGACGAAGAGGTACTGGGAGCCGACGCGGCCGGGGATCCCGGCCTGCACGGACGTCTCGTACGACGGGGCGACGGCGGCGACCGAGCCCAGGCCGGCGAGGGTGTCGACGTCGTCGGCGAGGGAGGCGCCGTCGGTCGAGGTCACGACCGCCGCTGCGCCGACGTACTGGGCACCGACGGCCTCGAGCACGGTGCTGCGGGCGGTCGCGTTGAGCACGAGCGTGGCGACCACGAAGCCCACCGCGATGACGATGGCCAGGGTGGAGGCGACCAGGCGCGCGGCGTGCGCGCGCAGCTGGGCGATGAGGACGGAGCGCATCGGGGTCAGGCCCCCAGCCCGCGCAGCGCGTCGAGCACCGTCTCGGCCGTGGGGTCGGTGAGCTCACCGGCGAGCCGGCCGTCGGCCAGCAGCACCACGCGGTCGGCGTAGGCGGCGGCCGAGGGGTCGTGCGTGACCATGACGACGGTCTGCCCGGTCTCCCGCACGCTGGAGCGCAGCAGGCCGAGCACCTCGGCGCCGGAGCGCGAGTCGAGGTTGCCCGTGGGCTCGTCGGCGAAGACGACGTCGGGGCGGGGGAGCAGGGCGCGGGCGATGGCCACCCGCTGCTGCTGGCCGCCGGAGAGCTCGTGCGGCCGGTGGCCCAGCCGCTCGCGCAGGCCCAGGCGGGCGACGACGTCGTCGAACCAGACCGGGTCGGGGCGGGAGCCGGCCAGCTGCATGGGCAGGACGATGTTCTCGCGGGCCGGGAGCGCCGGCAGCAGGTTGAACGCCTGGAAGACGAAGCCGATCCGCTGCCGGCGGAGGGCGGTCAGGGCGTCGTCGCGCAGGGCGGTCAGCTCGGTGTCGCCGAGCCAGACCTGCCCGGCCGTCGCGGTGTCGAGGCCGGCGAGGCAGTGCATGAGCGTGGACTTGCCGGAGCCCGAGGGGCCCATGATCGCGGTGAACCCGCCGCGGGCGAAGGTGACGTCGACGCCGGCCAGCGCCTGGACGGCGGTCTCCCCCTTGCCGTAGGTCTTGCGGAGGCCGGCGGCGCGCACGGCGACCCCGGCGGGGGTGGCGGCCGGCGGCTCGCCGGGGACGGTCATGACGGGGACGGACACTGCGGACCTCCGCGGGCAGGTGATCGGGACGCTGATCACGCTGCCGCCCGGCGTCGTCCCCCCGCGTCGGAGCCAGGGCCCGTCCTCCGGCGCGTGCAGGTGCCCCTCCAGGTGGAGGCCGTGTCATCCTGCGGTCGGAGTTCCGGAACCGTCGGGAGGCGTGCGTGGAGGCCGACGACCCGACCCAGGCCGGCACACGGCTCGGCCGGCTCGGCTCCGGGGAGGAGCAGGACCCCGACCACGACCAAGACGCCTGCCCGCGCGGCCGGCTCGGCGCCCGGCGGCTGCCGCCCTGGGCAGTGCTGGTGCTGGTGGGGCTCGGTGCCGCCTGGTTGGTCTCCGCCGTCGACCTCACGGCCTCGCTGATCGGGGCGCTGTACGACCAGGCGACCAACGGCATCACCTTCTTCGGCGAGCAGCCGACGGAGTGGGGTGGCCGGGACGAGGCGCAGGGCGACGCGCTCCGGCTCGCCTGGATCAGCCTCCTGCCCACCGCGGGGCTGGTGCTGGCGCTGAACCGGCGACGCCCGGTCCTCGCTGCCCTGTACGGCGCAGCGGCCCTGCTCGGGCTGGTCGCCGCGCTCGTGGCGCACGACTGGGTGACGCCGGACCAGCCCTCCTGGCAGCAGGATGACCGCCCGCGGGTGTGCCAGGAGCACAGCGGCGGGGACACCCGCTGCCCGGGCGGCTGAGCAGGCTCAGGCGTTGCGGAGCAGATCGGCCGGCGCCACCAGGCCGGTGCGGTAGGCGAGTACGACGGCCTGGACCCGGTCGCGGGAGCCGGTCTTGGCCAGCACCCGCCCCACGTGGGTCTTCACGGTCGCCTCGCTGACGAAGAAGTGCGCGGCGATCTCGGTGTTCGTCGCCCCGTAGGCCATCTGCTCCAGCACCTCGCGCTCGCGCGGCGTGAGCTCGGCCAGGGCGCGGTCGTCCGACGGTGCGGCCGCCTGCGTCGCGCCGCGGAGCATGGGCGCCACGTGCTGGAGCAGCCGCCGCGTGGAGCTGGCCGCGATCACCGAGTCGCCGGCGTGCACGGTCCGGACCGCGTCGAGCATCTCCTCGGGTGCGGCGTCCTTGAGGAGGAAACCGCTTGCACCCGCCCCGATGGCGGCGACGACGTACTCGTCGAGGTCGAACGTGGTGAGGACGACGACCTTCGGCGGCTCGGGCAGCGCGGTCACCTGCCGCGTCGCCTCGATCCCGTCGGTGCCGGGCATGCGGACGTCCATGAGGACGACGTCGGCCGGGGTGGCGGCCAGCAGCTCCACCGCGGCGGCGCCGTCGCCCGCCTCACCCACGACCCGCAGGTCGGGCTGGGAGTCGATGACCATGCGGAACCCGGCCCGGACCATCTGCTGGTCGTCGACGAGGACGACACGGATCGGCTCGCTCATCGACGGGAACCGTAGGGCAGGGCGGCGTGCACGCCGAACCCGCCGCCGTGCCGCGGCCCGGCCTCCAGGCGCCCACCGTGCAGCTGGGCGCGCTCCCGCATCCCGAGCACGCCCTGCCCCTGGCCGTCGGAGTCCACCATGGCCGCCGACGCCCCCCGCCCGTCGTCGAGCACCGACAGCTCCAGGGCGTCGGGGCGCCACTGCAGCCGCACCCAGGCGCGGGAGGCGGGGCCGGCGTGCTTGAGCACGTTGGTCAGGGACTCCTGCACGATGCGGTAGGCGGCCAGCTGGGGACCGGCCGGCAGCGGCCGCGGCTCCCCCTCGATGATCAGGTCCACGTCCAGGCCGCTGGCGCGCACGTCGTCGACCAGGGCGGGGATGGCCGCGACGTCGGGCTGGGGCGCGTACTCCTCGGCGCCGCCCTCGCGGAGCACGCCCAGCAGGGAGCGCATGTCGGTCAGCGCCTGGCGCCCGGTGGCGGCGATCGCCTCGAGGGCGCCGGTCGCCGCCTCCGGGTCGGCCTTCCCCGCGTAGCGGCCGCCGTCGGCCTGGGCGATGACGACCGAGAGGGAGTGCGCGACGACGTCGTGCAGCTCGCGGGCGATCCGCGCCCGCTCGGTGCTGGCGGCCAGCCGCATCTCCTGGTCCCGCTCGAGCTCCAGCAGCTGCGCGCGCTCCTCGAGCGCGGCCAGCTGCTGGAGCCGGGCCCGGCGCAGGTTGCCCAGCGCCCAGGCGGCGACCACCGAGACGCCGATGGCGGCGGCGGTGGCGAGTACGTTCGCGAGGTCGTCGAACGGGGCGAGGTACCGCACCGCGGCGAGCAGCGCGGCGAACAGGCCGACGCCCAGCCCGGCCTGCGACGCCCAGCGGGGCGCGTAGGCGGCCAGCGCGTAGACCATGAGCAGCGCCGAGACGTTGGCCGCGAGGAAGGTCGGGAGGAACACCAGCTCGAGCAGCCCGGCGGCCACGACCACGGCGGCGGCCGGGACGGGGGCCCGCCGGCGCCAGGCCAGCGGGGCGGTCAGCAGCACGCCGACGAGGAACGCCGGCACGGTGCTCGCCCAGTAGGTCTCCGCGGTGACCAGCACCGTGAAGAAGAAGACGGTCCCGGCGAAGGCGACGTCGACGACGAACGGATGCGTGCGCATCCACTCGGTCAGGCGGTTGAGGGGCCGGTCCACGGCGACGACCCTAGGCACTGGGGCCGCGGAAATCGTCGTCCCGCGGGGGGAGACGCGGGTCCTCCCGCGGGTGGAGGGGTAGGACGGTGCAGTGACCAAGGAGGAGGGCGGCGACGCCGCGTGCTGGCTGCGCCGGGTCTGCCCGGCCTGCGGGCGGATCGCCGACGAGGACCCGCCGACCCGCTGCCCCGCCTGCGGTGAGGAGCTGCCGGCGGAGTGACCGCTCAGGCCGCCCGGTGCCGCCGGCGGCCGGCCACCGTGAAGTCGCACAGGGCCTCGCGCAGCGCCAGGCCGAGCCGGTCGGCCGGCACGTGTACCTCGTCGCGCGGGTCCAGGGGGAGCCCGGGGACGGCGAGCGTCTCCTGGGAGCGGACGTCCTCGGCCAGGACCCGCCGCTGCAGCGCGACCTGCTCGGCCATCCAGGCGGGCGTGGGCAGCGGCTGGCCGGGACCGGCGGAGACCAGCAGGCAGGTGTAGACCCGGGTCGAGTCCAGGTCCTCCGGCTGCAGCAGGTAGAGCAGCGTCGTCGCCGCGCCGGAGTCGAGGAACTCCTGGCGCAGGCACATCCGGAACGGGGCGCGGAACGTGTACGTCGTCCGGCGGCGCTGGCGCAGCGGCCGGCCCCCGGTGGCCACCTCCGGGTCCACCGGGTTGTCCACCCACTGCTCCTGGATGCTGCTGAACCCGCCCGGCTCGCGGACCACCTCGCCCGGGACCACCTCGGTGCGGTCAACCGCCCCGATCGTCGCCGCGTGGACGAAGGGCCCGTGGGTCGCGTCGAGGAACGTGTCGGCCAGCGGACCGGCCGGCCCCGGGGAGCGCAGCGGTGGCAGCCAGCCGGCCACGAACCGGCGGTCGCCGACCTCCGGCACCTCCAGCGGCACGTCGGCGGGCTCCGCCGGCGCCAGCCAGATGAGACCGAGCCGCTCGCGCACGCCGAACGCGGCCGGCTCGACGGCCACCGCGCCGTCCGCGCCGCGCCGGAGGTTCCACGTGCAACCGAGCAGCCGCACCTGGGACCAGCCGCCGGGCCGCAGCTCCCGGCTGAGCGCCACGGGGTGCCACGCGTGCTCCAGGGCGGGCGCGAGGTTGTCGAACACGGGTCCGGCCGGGACCGGCGGGCCGGGGTCGGGCGCGGGCCGTGGGTCGGCGGCCGGCCGCGGCGGGCGCCCCGTCGTGGGCTCGGGGGCCACCCAGACCCAGCCGTGCCGCTCCTCCACCGCCCACGGGCCGCGCAGGTCGGCGCGCGGTGGGGGGCAGCCGTCGGCGCCGAGCGAGGGGACCTCGGTCCACCGGCCCTCGCCGTCGAACCGCCACCCGTGGGCGGGGCAGACCAGCCGGCCGTCCTCGACCCGGCCGGCGGACAGCGGCACCAGGCGGTGGGGGCACCGCGCGGGGAACGCCGTCACCTCGCCGTGCGGCCGGAGCCGGACGACGACGTACGACCGGCCACCCGCGCCGACCGGCACCGGCGTCGTCCCCACCTCCGCCGCCCGGGCCACCGGATACCAGCCCGTCGTCCCGCCCCCGACCATGTCCATGCCGCAGTGCACCAGCCCGGGGTTTCTCCGGAGTTACGCCCGTGCCACATGTCGCGCACCATGGGTTCCCCGGAACACGCCCGATTGGGTGATCCGGTGCCGGCGGACGGGCGTCTACGGTGCGCAGGCCCGCCTGCCCGGCTCTGCAGCGGGCACCGTGACCTGGGAGGGAGGGCGGGGACCGGGTGGCGCAGCGCTCCCGGCGCCCGGCTGTCGATGCGTGATCTCTGGCGGTGGCTGCGACCCGGCCACCTGGGCACCGAGGCCGAGCTGGCGACCTTCCGCACCCTCCACTCGGCCTCCCGCACCGCGCCCGAGCTGCGCGAGGGCCTGACGACGGAGTCCGCCGAGCGCGCGGTGCGGCACCTGCGGGACCTGCTCGGGGTCCCCGCCGTCGCCCTCACCGACACCGTGTCGATGCTGGCCTGGGACGGCCGGTTCGGGCACCACGAGCGCGACACCGCGGGGCTCGCCGCCCTCGTGCTCGGGTCCGGCAACACGGTGGTCCGCGACCGGAAGGACTTCCCCTGCGCGGACGCCGGCTGCGGTCTGCGCCAGGTGGTGGTCAGCCCGCTCGTCGTGGAGGACCGGGTCGTCGGAACCCTGCAGGCGTTCACCTCCTCGGCGTCCGCCGGGCTGGTCCGGGCCGCCGCCGAGGTCGCGCGCTGGGTGTCGGGCAACCTGGAGCTCGCCGAGCTCGACGCGTCCCGCACGCGCCTGATGGAGGCCGAGGTCCGGGCCCTGCGGGCGCAGATCAGCCCGCACTTCATCTACAACTCGCTGACCGCGATCGCGTCGTTCGTGCGGACCGACCCCGTGCGGGCGCGGGAGCTGCTGCTGGAGTTCGCCGACTTCACCCGGTACTCCTTCAGCCGACACGGTGAGTACACGACGCTGGCCGAGGAGCTGCGGTCGATCGAGCGGTACCTCGTCCTGGAGAAGGCGCGGTTCGGCGACCGGCTGCAGGTCACGCTGCGGGTGGCGCAGGAGGTGCTGCCCGTCGCCGTCCCCTTCCTCTGCCTCCAGCCGCTGGTGGAGAACGCGGTCCGGCACGGCCTGGAGCGCAAGCCGGGGACCGGGAGGGTGACGATCATCGCGGCGGACCAAGGGGGCGAGTGCCTGATCTCGGTGGAGGACGACGGCGTGGGTGAGGACCCGGAGAAGGTGCGGCGGGCGCTGGCCGGTGACGTCTCCGTCGACTCGGTCGGCCTGGGCAACGTGGACGCCCGGCTGCGGACGGCGTTCGGGGACGACTACGGGCTCGTGGTCGAGACCGCTCCCGGCGCCGGCGCCCGGGTGATGGTGCGGGTGCCGAAGTTCGCCCCGGGAGTGCGGCCGTGACCGCCGACCGGCTGACCGTCCTCGTGGTCGACGACGAGCGCCCGGCGCTGGAGGAGCTGCGCTGGCTGCTCGAGCGGGACGGCCGGATCGAGACCGTGCTGACCAGCGACTCGGCCACCGAGGCGCTGCGGCTGCTCCAGGAGCGGAGCGTGGACGCCGTCTTCCTGGACATCCGGATGCCCGGCCTCAGCGGGGTCGACCTGGCGCGGGTGCTGTCCCGGTTCAAGGTGCCGCCCGCGGTCGTCTTCGTCACCGCCCACGACGACCACGCCGTGGACGCCTTCGAGCTGGGCGCCGTCGACTACGTCCTCAAGCCGGTCCGCGACGACCGGCTCTCCGAGGCGGTCCGCCGGGTGGTCGGCGGCCGGGCCGGCGGCTCGGCACCGGCGGACGACGACATCGCCGTCGAGCTGGGCGGCGTGACGAGGTTCGTGCCCCGGTCCAGCGTCGGCTACGTCGAGGCGCAGGGCGACTACGCCCGGCTGCACACCCCCACGGGCAGCCACCTGGTCCGGGTGCCGCTGACCACGCTGGAGGAGGCGTGGAAGGACGCCGGCTTCGTGCGCATCCACCGGTCGCTGCTGGTCGCGCTCCAGCACGTCAAGGAGGTGCGGATGGACGCCGGCCGGTGCACGGTGGTCGTGGGCGGCGTGGAGCTGGGCGTGAGCCGTCGGCACACCCGGGAGCTACGCGACCTGCTGGTGCGCCGGGCACGGCCGGGCACCTCGGGACGGGGGTGACCGGTGTCGGAGACCCCGCCCCGGCGGGTGCGCGTCACCAGCCCGCGCACCGGTGCCGCCCGCGCCCAGCGGGTCCCGGCCGCCCGCGAGATCGACGCCCAGACCTTGCTGGGCGAGGTCTTCATGTCCTCGCTGCTGCGCTCCCAGCTGCGGCTGGCGCTGCTCGCGCTCACCGCCGTCGTGGTGCTCGTGGGCGGGATCCCGCTGGTGTTCTGGCTCTTCCCGGACCTGTCGCAGATCGAGGTGCTCGCCGTCCCGCTGCCGTGGCTGCTCCTGGCGTTCGCCGTCTACCCGTTCCTGCTGGGGATCGGCTGGCTCTACGTGCGCGCCGCGGAGCGCAACGAGCGGGACTTCGCCGACATGCTGGAACGCTCGTGACCCGCCCCGCCGGCCGGCGATGACGGCCGCCGGCTACAGCGTCCTCGGCGTGACCGCCGTCTTCGTGGCCACGCTGGCGGTCGGCGCCTACGGCTGGCGGTTCTCCCGGACCACCAGCGACTTCTTCGTCGCCTCGCGCACCGTGCGGCCGGGGCTGAACGCGTCGGCCATCGGCGGCGAGTACCTCTCCGCGGCGTCCTTCCTCGGCGTCGCCGGCCTGGTGCTCGCCTTCGGCACGGAGATGCTCTGGTACCCGGTGGGCTGGACCGCCGGCTACCTCGTCCTGCTGGTCCTGGTCGCCGCCCCGCTGCGCCGCTCCGGTGCCTACACGCTGCCCGACTTCGCCGAGAGCCGGCTGGAGTCCCGCATGGTGCGGCGGCTGTCCGCACTGCTCGTCGTGGCCATCGGCTGGCTGTACCTGATGCCGCAGTTCCAGGGCGCCGGGATCGCGCTGGCGGCGACCACCGGGACCGGGCCCTGGCTCGGTGGCGTGCTGGTCGCGACGGTCGTGCTGGTCAACGTGCTGTTCGGCGGTATGCGAAGCATCACCTTCGTCCAGGCCTTCCAGTACTGGCTGAAGCTGACCGCGCTGCTGTTCCCGCTGCTGTTCATGGTCGGCATCTGGATGGGCGACGGCGCCGTCTCCCCCGCATCGGTCGACGTGGGGCCCGGCGGCACGCCCGGGGACTCGTGGGAGTCGCCGCTGGCCGGGGCCGGCGACCACCAGCTCTACACGACCTACTCGATCATCGTCGCCACGTTCCTCGGGACGATGGGCCTGCCGCACGTGGTGGTCCGCTTCTACACCAACCCCGACGGGGCCGCGGCCCGCCGCACGACCCTCTTCGTGCTGGCCCTGCTGGGCGTCTTCTACCTGCTGCCACCGGTGTACGGCGGCCTCGGCCGGCTGTACGCCCCCGACCTCATCGCCAGCGGGCGCACCGACTCGGTGGTGCTGGAGCTGCCGGCCCGCATGCTCGCCGGCACGCTGGGCGACCTGCTCTCCGCGCTGACCACGGCGGGGGCGTTCGCGGCGTTCCTGTCCACGTCGTCCGGGCTGACCGTGGCGGTGGCCGGCGTCATCAGCCAGGACGTGCTGGGCCGCCGGTCCGGCGGGGTGCGGGCGTTCCAGGCCGGTGCCGTCGTCGCGGTCCTCGTCCCGCTGGGCCTGGCCCTGGCCGCCGAGGGCGTGGGGGTGGCCCAGGCGGTCGGCCTGGCCTTCGCCTTCGCCGCCTCCACCTTCTGCCCGCTGCTGGTGCTGGGCATCTGGTGGCGTCGGCTCACCGACGTCGGGGCGGTGGCCGGCATGGTCGTCGGCGGCGGCTGCGCCGGTGGGGCGGTGGTAGCCACGCTGCTCGGGGCGGCCCCCCTCGGCTGGCCGGGCGCCCTCCTCGGCCAGCCGGCGGCCTGGACGGTCCCCCTGGCGTTCCTCGTCATGGTGGGGGTCTCCCTCGCCACGCCCCGGCGGCTGCCGCCGCACGCCGCCCGCACGATGGTCCGGCTGCACACGCCCGAGGACGTCCAGCTGGACCGCGGGACGCCGCCCCGGTGAGCCGGCGCGCCCACCGCTGACCCGGCCACGACCGCTCGTCCCGCCGTACCTGCCGTACGGCGACGGCCGGTCACCGCTCGGCGCACAACGGCGTGACCCACTGCACTCCTGGCGGCCCTGCTCCTAACGTGACACCGCTCACAGCCCCGCGCCACCGCTGCGAGCGACCACCCCTACCCCGCCAGGAGGACGCACCTTGACCGAGCCAACGGAACGGCGCCTGCTGACCCCGGAGGAGTACCTGCAAGCACAGAACTCCCCCGAGTTCGCCGAACTGAAGAGCCGGTTCCGCCGGTTCGCCTTCCCGATGACCTTCGCCTTCCTGGCCTGGTACCTCCTCTACGTCCTGCTCTCGACCTACGCGCCGGACTTCATGTCCACGCAGGTCTTCGGCAACGTGAACCTCGGGATCCTGCTCGGGCTGGGGCAGTTCCTCTCGACGTTCGTGATCACCCACCTCTACGTCGCGCACGCCGGCAAGCGCACCGACCCCATCGCCGACGAGATGCGCGAGCGGCTCGAGCGGCACGACTACGCCCGCCCCGCCGGGACCGACACGACGAACGAGACGACCGGAGGAGCCACCCGTGCCTGACCTGCTCGCCGCCGACAGCACGATCGGCAACCCGACGATCAACATCGCGATCTTCGGCGCGTTCGTGCTCATCACGCTGGCCATCACCTTCCGGGCCAGCCGCAACAACAAGAGCGCGGCCGACTACTACGCCGCCGGCCGCAACATCAGCGGTACGCAGAACGGCCTGGCCATCGCCGGCGACTACCTGTCGGCCGCCTCGTTCCTCGGCATCGCCGGCGCCATCGCCGTCTTCGGCTACGACGGCTTCCTCTACTCCATCGGCTTCCTCGTGGCCTGGCTGGTCGCCCTGCTGCTGGTCGCCGAGCTCATGCGCAACACGGCGCGGTTCACGATGGCCGACGTCCTGGCCTTCCGGATGCGGCAGCGGCCGGTCCGCATGGCCGCGGCGATCTCGACCCTCGTCGTCTCGCTCTTCTACCTGCTCGCCCAGATGGCCGGCGCCGGTGGCCTGGTCACCCTGCTGCTGGGCGTCAGCGGCGAGGCGGCGCAGGCCGTCGTCGTTACCGTCGTCGGCGCGCTGATGATCTTCTACGTGCTCGTCGGCGGCATGCGCGGCACCACGTACGTGCAGATCATCAAGGCCACGCTGCTCATCCTCGGCGCGCTCGTGATGACGGTGTGGGTGCTCGGCAAGTACGGGTTCAACCTGTCCTCGCTGCTCGGCGGGGCGCAGGAGATGGCCGTCGAGGGCCGCGACGTCACCAAGCCCGGTGCGCAGTACGGCGCGACGAACACCTCGAAGCTCGACTTCGTCTCGCTCGGTCTGGCCCTGGTGCTCGGCACCGCCGGCCTGCCGCACGTGCTGATGCGCTTCTACACGGTGCCCACCGCCAAGGACGCCCGGAAGTCGGTCGTCTGGGCCATCTGGCTGATCGGCATCTTCTACCTGTTCAGCCTGGTCATCGGCTACGGCGCCGGTGCGCTGGTCGGCCCGGAGCGGATCCTCGGTGCTCCCGGCGCGGTCAACGCCGCGGCCCCGCTGCTGGCCTTCGAGCTGGGCGGCACGGTGCTGCTCGGCATCATCGCCGGCGTCGCGTTCGCCACCATCCTCGCGGTCGTCGCGGGCCTCACCATCACGGCGTCGGCGTCCTTCGCCCACGACGTGTACGCCTCGGTGATCAAGAAGGGCCAGGTCAGCGGCAACGGCGAGGTGAAGGTCGCCCGGGTGACCGCGGTGGTGATCGGCGCGATCTCGATCGGGCTGGGCATCCTCGCCCTCCAGGCGGGCCTCAACATCGCCTTCCTGGTGGCGCTGGCCTTCGCGATCGCGGCCTCGGCGAACCTGCCCACGATCATCTACACGCTGTTCTGGAGGGGCTTCACCACCCAGGGCGCGCTGTGGTCGATCTACGGCGGTCTCATCACCTGCCTGACGCTGATCGTCTTCTCGCCGGTCGTGTCCGGCGGGCCGGTCAACGCGGCCACCGGCAAGAGCACGTCGCTGTTCCAGGACGTGGACTTCCACTGGTTCCCGCTGAACAACCCGGGCCTGGTGTCCATCCCGCTGTCGTTCTTCCTCGGCTGGCTGGGCAGCAAGCTGTCGAAGGACCGCGGCGACGAGCTCAAGAACGCCGAGCTCGAGGTGCGTGCCTTCACCGGGATCGGTGCGGAGAAGGCCGTCGCCCACTAGGCAGTACCGCTCTCAGGGGCCCACTCCTCGGTCGTCGGGGGGTGGGCCCCTTCGCGTGCGGCGGGCCCGCTCAGGCCGCGGCGGCGGGGGCAGGGGCGGCGGTCTCGGGGGTGAGGGCGTCGGGCACGACGGCCAGGGGGACGACGACCGCGGCGCGCCGGCGGTGGCGCAGCGCCCAGCGGGCGGTGAGCCCGGCGAGGACGACGACCCCGGCCACCGTCGGGCGGCCCGGGTTGGCCAGGGCGACGGCGATGGCGGCGGCGTAGACGACGGAGAGCAGGAGGGCGGCGGGCGGCAGGTGGGGCAGGCGCAGGTGCAGGTTCGGGTGCACGGCGGTTCGACCTTCCGGGGGTGAGGGCCCGCCGGGCCGGCGGCCGCTCCCGCGAGGGGCGGCCACCGGCACGGCGACGGCGCAACAGGGAGTGGGCCAGGGCCTACTTGAGCATGTCCTTGGCCTTCTGCAGGAGCGACTGCCCCTCCATCTGCGGCGTCGGGAACAAGCGCGGGTCACCCGGGGGCAGGATCGGGGCGTCGGCGGTGGCCTCGATCGGGCGGGCCGAGAAGGTGCCGCGGCCGTCGATCGAGGGGCCGGAGGCCCAGCGGCCGGCGGCGGCGTCGGGGCCGTCGGAGGCGTCGATGAAGACGTAGCCGAGGTCGGCGACCTCCTCCTCCAGCGGGAACGCCTCGGGCACCGGGATGTTCTCCAGCCCGTCGGCCTTGAGCTCCTCGATCGCGGCCAGCCACTGCTGCTGGTGGTAGTGGTCGCGGGTGATGAGGAACCGGAGCATGTCCTTCACGCCCGGGTCGTCGGTCATGTTGTAGAGCCGGGCCACCTGCAGCCGGCCCTGCATCTCGGCCGTGGCGTTGTAGTGGAAGTCCGCCATCAGGTTGCCGCTGGCGGTCACGTACGCACCGGTCCAGGGGTTGCCCATGGAGTCCATGTAGCTGGCGCCGGCCCCGTTGACGATCGGGTGCTGCGGGTTGTGCTGCCCGTAGCCGGCGGCGGCCTCCTTGGTGCGGTCGGCCGAGTCGGGCTTGAGCGGGATGTGGTCCAGCAGCCGGTCGATCATCGTCACGATCATCTCGACGTGGGCGAGCTCCTCGGTGCCGATGGCGAGGAGCAGGTCCTTGTACTTGCCGGGCAGCCGGCAGTTCCAGCCCTGCAGCAGGTACTGGGTGGCGACCGTCATCTCGCCCCACTGGCCGCCCAGGACCTCCTGCATCTTGCGGGCGAAGTCCGGGTCGGGACCGTCGGGCTTGGCCTCGTACTGCAGAGCGTGGGTGTGCGTGAACATCTCGTGCTCCCTGGTGCGTCGTCGTACCGCCGCTGCTGCGGCGACACCAGGGAGATGCCCCCGGCCGATGGCCCGCCCGTGCCGACCGGTGGCCCCCGGGGGCCTACCTCGTCAGCGGTCCGGGAGCTGCACGGTGAGCGTGAACGCCTCCTCGTCGCCGGACCACAGGATCCGGCCGCCCAGCTCGCGGGTCTGCCGCTGCACCGACCACAGGCCCAGCCCGGTCAGGTCCAGCGGCGGCTGCGTGCGGCTGAGGTGGCCGACCACCCGCTGCGCGGGCACGCCGGCCTGGACCAGGGACAGGTCCACCCAGCCCGGCCGCGAGACCACCCGCAGCAGCACCGGCCGGCCACCGCCGTGCCGCTGCGCGTTCTCGAGCAGGTTGGTGAGTATCCGGCCGACCCGGGCATCGGCCACGCGCACCTCCCCGGCACCGTCGCCGACCTCGACGCTCAGCCGGCGCCTGGGCAGGCCGGAGGAGGCGGTGGCCGCCTGCAGCACGTCGCGGAGCGACCGTGTGCCGGCCCGCGGGGGTGCGCCGGCCGTCGCGTCGGCGGTGCGGAGCATCGAGGACAGGTGCGCCGTCTGCGCCCGGGCCAGCTCCAGCAGCTCGCGGCCCTGCTCCGGCGCCCGGTCCAGGCTGCCGAGCACGGCCTCCAGCGAGGCCAGCGGGGAGCGCATGTCGTGGCACAGCGCGCGGAGGACGGCGTCCTCGGTGGTGGGGGGCTCGGGGGTGGTGCCGCCCCTCCGCGGCCGCGGAAGATGCGAGCGGAGCACGCGGGCGAGATCGTTGAGCAGTCCGCGGCTGGGCTTCGACGTCGCGACGTCCGGAGCAACGGTCACGGGTACCTCCTCACGGAGACCGGTCAGCAACGCCGGGACACGACGGCCGACAGGGGAGATGTGGCGGAGAACGACGGCGCGCTCGCTGCTGAACGCGGGGCCCCGGTGGACGTGGTGGTCGTGGACGACCACCCGCTGTTCACGCGGGGCCTCACCCTGCTGCTGCCGGGGCTGAGCGGCGGCCGGGTGCGGGTGGTGGGGACGACGGACGACGCGTCGGCGGCGGCCGCGCTGGTGCGGCGCCACCACGCGGACGTGGCGATCGTGGACCTGCACATGCCGCCACCGGGCGGGACCAGGGCGATCGCAGCGATCCGGCGGGCGGACCCGATGGTGCGGGTGGTGGCCCTGTCGGGGCTGGCCGAGGCGGACGCGGCGATCGAGGCGCTGCGGGCCGGGGCGTCGGGGTTCCTGCCCAAGACCGCCGACCCGGAGCACCTGGTGCGCCCGCTGCTCGCCGTCCTCGACGGCTGGTCGGTCGTCCCGGAGGCGCTGCTGCGGCAGCTGCTGGAGGACGCGGCCCCGGCCGGCGACAGCATCGCCGACCAGCTCACCGCCGACGAGCGGCGGCTCTGGCGGCTGATCGCCGACGGCACCAGCACCGTGGACATCGCGACGACGCTGCACGTCTCGGAGCGGACGACCAAGCGGCTGGTGGCCCACCTGCTGCGCCGGCTGGACGTGACCACCCGCGTGGAGGCGGCCGCGCTGGCCGGGCGGGTGGGGCTGGGCAAGGACGGCGCCGGACGGCAGGCCGGTGGCCTGGCGGGGTGACCGGCGCGCGATGTCATCGCCGCCCCGCTACCCGGCACCGTGATCGACAAGCGCCGGTGACGGAAAGGTTCGCCTCACCTTTCCCGGCCGGTCACTAGGGTCCGCTGCATGAGCGCACGGATCGTCCTCTTCGGGGCCACCGGCTACACCGGTGCGCGGACGGCGGAGGCGCTGGTCGCCGCCGGCGCGCGCCCGGTCCTGGCCGGCCGGGACCCCGCCAAGCTGGCGGCGCTGGCCGACCGGCTCGACGGGGTGGAGACGGCCCGCGCGGACGTCACCGACCCGGCGTCGGTGCGCGCGCTGCTCAGCAGGGGCGACGTCCTCGTGACCACCGTCGGCCCCTTCCTCCAGCTCGGGCGGGCCGCCGTCGACGCGGCCGTGGAGGTCGGGGCGGTCTACCTCGACTCCACGGGCGAGCCGCCGTTCGTGCGGCGGGTGTTCGACGAGGCGGGCCGGCGCGCGGCCGCCACGGGCGCCGCGCTGGTCCCCGCGTTCGGGCTGGACTACGTGCCCGGCAACCTCGCCGCCGCCCTGGCGCTGGCCGAGGCCGGCGACCGCGCCCACCGCGTGGACGTCGGCTACAGCATGTCGGGCACCTCCGGGCAGGCGTTCTCCCGCGGCACGCTGGTCTCGCTCATGGGCGTGCTGACCGAGCCCGGGTTCGCCTACACCGGGGGGCGGCTGACCGAGGAGGGCGCCGGGCGCCGGGTGTGGGAGTTCCAGGTGGGCGGGCGCTCCCGGCGCGGGCTCTCGGTGGGCGGCTCCGAGCACCTGACGCTGCCTGGGCTGGCCCCGACGCTGCAGGAGGTGGCCGTGCACCTGGACTGGTTCGGCCCGCTCACCCGGCCGGCGCACGTGCTCGCCCCGCTCACCGGGCTGCTCGGCCGGGTGCCGGGTGCGCCCGTCGCGGCGCAGCGGCTCGCGGACCTGGTGGGCCGCCGCGTGGCGGAGGCGCCGTCGGCGGAGACGGTGGCCAGCGCGCGCACGCACACCGTCGCCGAGGTGCGCGACCGGGCCGGTGCGCTGGTCAGCCGGGTGCAGCTGGACGGGCCGGAGGCCTACGGGCTCACCGCGTCGCTGCTGGCGTGGGGTGCGACCACGGCCGCCGAGCACGGGGCGCGGGGCACGGGTGCGCTGGGGCCGGTGCAGGCGTTCGGGCTGCCCGAGCTCACGGCGGGTGCGGCGTCGGCCGGGCTGGTGCGGGCCTGAGTCAGCCGGCCGGCCGCATGGTGTCCGCCCACGGGCCGGAGGCGGCGGTGGTGAAGGCCGGCACCTCGGCGGCGGACATGTCCACCGCGGCGTAGCCGCCACTCCCGGCGCCGACGCAGGCGGTCACCGTGGCCAGCCCGTCCCGGCGCTGGAACCACGACTGCCGGACCTCCCAGCCGATGACGGCGCGGCGCTCGAGCACCGTCTGCTCGCGCACCAGCCATCCCCGGCGGACGCTGAACGAGCGGGGACCGACCGCATGCCCGAGGGAGGCGTACAGGCTGCGGGCCAGCAGGACGCCCAGGGCGGTGACCACCGGGCCGGCGGCGAGCAGCTCCCAGTGGCCCTGGGCCACGCCCAGGACGACGCCGCCCACGGTGACCAGCAGCCCGAGCGCGACGGCCCGCACGATGCGGCGGCGGCGCGCGGCCGGGGGGTGGGCGACGAGCGGGCCGGGGTCGTCGACCAGCCGGTCGGCCAGCGACCAGGCCTCCTCCCGCGGGCCGAGCGGCAGCAGCTGCCCGCGCCGCTCGGCGTCGGCCAGCCCGGTGACCAGGGCGCTGGCGCGGCCGGCCCCGACCAGCCGCATGCCGAGGCCCTCGGAGACGCTGACGCCGCGGATGCGGTCGATCTCCAGCTCCGTGTGCCGCCGGGTGACCAGCCCCCGGACGGCGACGAGCGAGCCGCCGCGGCGGACCAGGCGGAAGCCCCAGTTGACGACGGCGGCGCCGATGACCGAGCCGGCCACGAGCAGGAGCAGGGCCGCGGCGGCGACACCGAGGGCGAGGGCCCAGCCGGCCGGCAGCTCGAGGGCGAACAGGTCCTCGAGGGGGTCGCCGGGGATCTCGTCCACCAGCCGCGACAGCGCCCCGACCGCCGCCGCGGGGAGCGCCAGGTAGCTGCCGACGAGCGGGGCGTAGAGCAGCCAGCGGTTGTCCCAGCGGGAGAGCTCCTCCTCGGCGGGCGCCTCCCCGTCCTCCGCGTCGGGCGCCGTGGCGCCGCGGTGGGTGAGGACGGCGACGCGCAGCCGGTCGCCCTCGGCGCGGGGGACGCCGTCGACCACGACCTCCTCGTCCTCGCCCGCGGCCCCGGCGGCGGCGTCGATGCGCACGCGCACCAGCCCGAACACCCGGTGCACCGGCGGCGCCTCGACCTCGACGCCGCGGATGCGGTCGTTGGGCACCGTGCGCACCGACCGGGACAGCAGCCCCCGGGTGATCACGACGGCGCTGGGGCCGTCGGCGTAGGAGAACCGCCACCAGGAGAGCGCGGCGGCGGCCACCGAGACCAGCGTGATGGCGACCGCGAGCAGGACGACCGTGGTCACCCCGCCGCCGAACCCGATGCCGGCCACGACCGGGATGAGCACCGGGACCAGCTGGCGGGCCTGCTTGAAGGTGACGGTGTGGACCAGCACGATCCGCCGCGACGTGCGGCGGGCCTCCGGCAGCGGGCCCGCCGTCACGTGGCCTGGTCGCGGACCAGCTCGGCCCGCCGGGCGAGGTCGTCGGCGACGCGCTGGGCCACCGCGTGCTCCAGGTGCCAGATCCGCACCGTGCCCTGGCTGGACGCGGTGAGGACGGCCACCGTGGCCAGCCCGAACGCCTGCTGCAGCACGCCCCGGGTGACGTCGACGGTCTGGATGCGGCTGATCGGCACCAGCGTCCAGGTCTGGGTGAGCCAGCCGGTGCGGGTGTAGGCGGCCTCCGCGGTGATCTCCCAGCGGTACACGCGGTGCTTCACCCACGGGCGGATGCCGACGGCGACCACCGTGTGCACCAGCGCCAGGGTCGGCAGCAGCCAGCGCAGGACCGGCACCGGCCCACCCGCCGACGGCGGGACGAAGAGCAGGAAGGCCCCGGCGCCGAGCCACAGGAGCACCGTGCTGATCGCGCTCTCGACGGTCCACAGGCCGATCGCGGAGCGCGGGAGCTCCCACGAGGGCTCGCGGACCGGGGCGGGGGCGGTGGTCATCGCGCCCATCCTCGCAGTGGGAGGCGCTGCGGTGCGCGTGCCACGATGGGCGGTGTGATGCCGCAGCAGGTCCCGACCGTGTCCGCCGCCGAGCTGCCCGAGGGCGCCGTCGTCCTCGACGTCCGCGAGGACGACGAGTGGGTGCACGGCCACATCGACGGCGCGACCCACATCCCGATGGGCGAGGTCCCCTCGAAGCTGGACGCGCTGCCCGAGGGCGACCCCCTGTACGTGGTCTGCCGCAGCGGCGGCCGCTCCGCGCGGGTGGCCGCGTGGCTCAACGCCAATGGGTTCGACACGGTGAACGTCGGCGACGGCATGGGCGCGTGGGAGGCGGCCGGCCGGCCCATGGTGAGCGAGACCGGCCAGCCGCCCTTCGTGCGCTGACCCCAGGGGCCGAGATGGCCATTTCGGCCCCTGGAGGACGTCAGCTCGGGAGCTGGTACTCCGCGAACTTGCTGCGGAGGTCCTTCTTCGAGAACTTGCCGACGCTGGTCTTCGGGACCTCGTCGATGAACTCGACGGCGTCGGGCATCCACCACTTGGCCACCAGCGGCTTGAGGTGCTCGAGGATGTCCTCCTCGGTCGCGGTCTCGCCCTCCTTGAGGACGACGCAGGCCAGCGGGCGCTCGTCCCACTTCGGGTGCGGGATGCCGACGACCGCGGCCTCCTTCACCTTCGGGTGGCTCATGATCGCGTTCTCCAGGTCCACCGAGCTGATCCACTCGCCGCCGGACTTGATCAGGTCCTTGGTGCGGTCGGCGATGCGGATCGAGCCGTAGGCGTCCATGGCGGCGACGTCGCCGGTCTTCATCCAGCCGTCCTCGGTGGAGAGCTCCACGCCGGCGTCGGGGTTGTAGTAGTCCTTCGCGCACCACGGCCCGCGGACCTGCAGCTCACCGGTGGCCTTGTCGTCCCAGGGCTGCGGCTCGAGCGTGTCGGCGTCGACGATCCGGGCCTCGACGCCGAGGAAGGGGATGCCGGCGCGGGCGCGCTGGCTGGCCTTGGTCTCGTCGTCGGCGTCCTGGTACCGCTTGGGCAGCACGCCGGAGGAGGCGACCGGGTGGGTCTCGGTCATGCCCCACGCCTGCAGGATCGGGATGCCGACCTGCTCGCGGTAGGCCTCGGACAGCGCCTTGGGGACGGCGGACCCGCCGCAGCCGATGTCGCGCAGCTTGTGCGGCTGGCCGGCCAGGTGGGGGAGGACGCCCTGCCAGATGGTCGGGACGCCGGCGGTGAAGGTGACGCCCTCGTCGACGATCAGCTTCGCCAGCGCCTCCGGCTGCATGAGCGCACCGGGCATGACCAGCGAGGCACCGGCGGCCGGGGCGGCCTGCGCGATGCCCCAGGCGTTGGCGTGGAACATCGGCACGACCGGCATGGCGACGTCGTTGATGCCCAGGCCGAAGGCGTTCGGGGCCATCACGCCCATCGTGTGCAGGAACGTCGAGCGGTGCGAGTAGACGACGCCCTTGGGGTTGCCTGTGGTGCCGCTCGTGTAGCACATCGAGGCCGCGGAGTTCTCGTCCGTGACGTGGAAGTCGACCGGCTGCGCGTCGGCCAGGAGCGTCTCGTAGTCCAGGATCCGGGCGTCGTCGGGGATCTGGTTGTCCCCGCCGTCGTCCATGACGACGACGTGCTTGACGGTCTTCATCGTGTCGATGAGCGGCCACAGCAGGGGCAGGACCGTGCGGTCGACGAAGACGACCTCGTCCTCGGCGTGGTTGGCGATGTAGGTCAGCTGCTCGGGGAAGAGGCGCACGTTGAGCGTGTGCAGCACCCGGCCGGTGCAGGGGGCGGCGAAGTACAGCTCCAGGTGGCGCTGGCTGTTCCAGCCGAAGGTGCCCACCCGGCCGTCCGCGCTGATGCCGAGCGTGTCCAGGACGCCGCCCAGCCTGCGGGTGCGCTCGGCCCACTCCGCGTAGGTGGCGCGGGTGACGCCGCCGGGGTTGTTGGTGACGATCGTCCCGTCGCCGTAGTGCTGCTCCACGTGGCGGAAGATCGCGTCGATCGTGAGGGGGTAGTCCTGCATCAAGCCGCGCATGGCCGCATCGTGCCAGTGACCGTGCTCACCTTCTAGCCGGGAGGTCGCGCCCGCCTCGACCTTCGCGGCGCGGGCTCAGGCGCCCTGGCGCACGGCCTCGCGGCGGGTGGGCGCAGAAGGCGGCACGTCGTGCAGGACCCAGCGGCCGTAAGGAACCAGGTAGTCCTCGATGTAGTCGTGGAGCAGCCGGCCGACCTGCAGCTCCCACACCGTTCCAGGGGCGTAGACGCCCTGCTGGCAGGCGGAGCGCGCCTCCCACCACGCGGCAAGCCGCGGAAGCCCGTCAGGAGCGTCCGACGGCCGGGTGAGGGAACCCTCCACGTGACCGACGACCTGCCTGGAACTCCAGGTCGCGCCTGCCTCCGCGGGGTCCTTCTTGAGGTAGGAGTTGATCAGGTTGTTCGCGACGTCGAGGACCCACGCAAGACATCGCCCATGTCCCCGCGCATGAGCCGGTAACGCATCGCCAGGTTCTTGAACGTCCGGAAGTTCTCCTCCGCCAGCTCCAGCGCGCGGTGGTACTCCGAGCCGCCGAATGCGTGGAGGGCGGGGCGGGCCTGGATGTGGGTGACGACCTCTTGGGCGGCGGTGACCATCTCGGCGAGAACCCCTGCGACGCGACTGCGCTCCTCGCTCTGCTTGGCGTGCCTCAGCTGCCTCGCGGCGTAGACCACGGTCGCGAGCGTCACGACCAGGCTCGCCAGCGGGATGGCGGTGTTCGGGTCGATCGAGGTGAGCAGGTCGCCGACGCGGTTCAACACACGGTGATGATCGGTCGCGGCGCGGAGTGCTTGAGCCAGGATGGCCCGTCGACCGGTCAGGCCGTCAGGACGACGGGCAGGTCGGACAGCCCGCGGATCACGAACTCGGGGCGCCGCACCGGCTCCGCGCCCAGCTCGATGACCGACGTCCGGTCCAGCAGCGCGCCGAAGCTCGCCTGCAGCTCCACCCGCGCCAGCGGGGCGCCGATGCAGAAGTGGACGCCGGCGCCGAACGTGATGTGCGGGTTGTCCGCGCGGCCGACGTCGAGGGTGTCGGGGTCGGTGAACACCGCCGGGTCCCGGTTGGCCGCGCCGAGCAGTGCCGCGATCTTCTGGCCCCGCTCGACGGTGACCCCGCCGATCTCCACGTCGGTCGTCGCCGTGCGCTCGAACAGCTGCAGCGGGGAGTCGTAGCGGATCAGCTCCTCGATCGCGCCGGGCAGCAGGGAGCGGTCCGCGCGCAGGCGGGCGAGCTGGTCGGGGTTGCGCAGCAGGGCGAGGGTGCCGTTGCCGCTCACGTTGACCGTCGCCTCGTGGCCGGCGTTCAGCAGCAGGATGCAGGTGGTGACCAGCTCGTCCTCGGTGAGCGCGTCGCCCTCGGCGTCGCGGACGCTGACCAGGTGGCTGACCAGGTCCTCGCCCGGAGCCTTCCGGCGCTCGGCGGCCAGCTCGCGCAGGTAGGCCACGAACTCCTGGGCCGCGCGCTCGGCGTCGTCCTCGATCTCCGTCGTCCGGCCGTACTCGTACATCTTCACGATCGCGTTGGACCACGGCCGGAGCAGGTGCCGGTCGGCCTCGGGGACGCCCAGCAGCTCGGCGATGACGGCGACCGGCAGGTGCTCGGCCATGCCGCTGAGCAGGTCGACGGCCTCCGTGCCGCCGGACCGCTCGACCAGCTCGTCGACCAGCCGGCCGGCGAGCTCCTCGACCCAGGGCCGCAGCCGCTCGACGTGCCCCCGGGCGAAGGCGGAGCTGATCAGCCGGCGCAGCCGCGTGTGCGCCGGCGGCTCCATCTCCAGGATCGCGTTCCGGTGGATCAGGTTGAAGCTGTCGAACCGCTCGGCCGGCTCCTTGTCCGACCAGATCCGCCCCAGCCGCCGGTCGCGGAGGACGGCGTTCGCCTCCGGGTGCGTGAAGGCGAGGAACAGGCCGAGCTCCTCGTGCCACTGGACCGGCGCCTCGGCCCGCGCCCGGGCGAAGGCGGGGTAGGGGTCGGCCACGACGGCCGGGTCGGTGAGGTCGAGCGGTGTCGGTGCGGCGGCCAGGGTCACGGGACGAGCGTAGGAACCCGCCACCGTGCCCGGACAGGCCGGGGAACGTGTGCCCGGGTGACGTGCGCCGCCGCGCGGGGGCACACCTACGCTCTGTCCCATGGCTTCCCGCAAGCGAACGTCCGCCCCGGCCGCGACCGAGGGCATCAACCCGAAGGCGCCGTGCCCGTGTGGTTCGGGCCGTCGCTACAAGCACTGCCACGGCTCGGGCTACGCCCCGCCGGTGACCCGGCCGTTCGAGGGCCTGCCCGGCGAGGCCGACTGGGTGGCGCTGCGGGAGCTGGTCCCGGCCGCGACGGCGAAGCTGACGACGGCGGACGGCCGACAGGTCACGCTGGCCAGCGTGCTGCCCGGTGGGGCGCCGGCGCTGGTGCGGGCCAACGGCGAGATCCTCGTCGGCGCCCAGCTGGCGACGTCGTCGGACGACGTGAGCCGCGACCTCGGGACGGCGCTGGCCGCGGCGCTCGAGGCGCCCAAGGGTGCCCCGGTCGACCCGGGCCCCATCGGTGGTGCCGGCTCGGCCGGTCCCCGGCTGCAGGAGGTCCTCGACCTCTCCGCGCCGCTGGACGTCGTCGTGCACGACAGCTTCGACTTCTGGCTGGAGGGCACCGAGCCCGGGGCCGCGGCGCGGGCGGGCCTGACGCAGGCCAACGAGGCGATCCTGCCGACCGTGCGGCTCGAGGGCCTGGAGGCCGCCTACTGGGTGCGCCCCGGCAACGAGCGCGCGCACCTGCGCTGGGTGCGCCCGGAGCCGGAGGAGCAGCTCCTCGACGCGCTGGCCCGGCTCTCGGCCGCCGAGCAGATCCTCCTCGGCGAGGGCACCCGCTACGCCGGCGCCTTCCGCGCCCACGGCCTGGTCGTCCCGGTGTGGGACCTGCCGGCCGACACCCCGGCCGAGGAGTGGGCCGGGCCCGCGGCGGAGTTCCAGGCCCGCCTGGAGAAGGCGCTGGCCGTGACGACGCCGCTCGACGCCGACGAGCGGCGGGCGCGGGCGGGGCTGCTGTCCCGCCAGATCACCCTGCGCTGAGCCGGTCCCGAGAACGACGGAGGCCGCTCCCCACCTCGGTGGGGAGCGGCCTCCGTGCTACCGGGACCTGCCGGTCTCAGCTCCTGCGGCGGGCGGCGAGCAGCGTCAGCGTGCCCAGGGAGAGCAGCGCCGCGCCGCCGGCGATGGCCGGGCCCGGGTCGAAGCCGGTGTAGGCCAGCTGCGGGGCAGCGGTGGGCGTGTGGCTCACCAGCGCGGCCTCCTGCTCGCAGCCGACGCCGTCGTTGTCGCTGTCGAGGTGGGCGCCGTAGCCGGGCTGACCGGCGTGCACCGGGGCGGCCCCGCGGGCGCGGGCGTCGTCGCAGTTCGCGTAGCTGACGGCGGCCGGCTGGGCCACGGGCTTGGCCGGCTCCGGCTGCGGCTCGGGCTGGGGTGCCTCGGGCACCAGCAGCTCCAGGCAGGCGAGGAACTGCTCCGCCGACTCCTCGAACAGCTCCTGGCCGTCGACGACGACCTCACCGATGGACTCCTCCAGGAGACCGCCGACCTCGGTCAGGAAGCCTGCCGGGTCGGTCAGGAAGTCCGCGAGGTTGGCCGGGTCGGTGAACTCCATGAGCGTGTCGCCGATCTCGACCGTCACGCTCTCGACGGTGCCCTCCAGGAGACCGGTGAGGCCCTCGACGAAGTCCTCGCCGACGCCGGCCAGGCACTCCAGGGTCGCCTGGATGTTCTCCGGCAGCTCCTCGGGGTTGCCGCCCGGCCCGGGCGGTGCTGGCAGGGGGGCGGCGCCGGTCGGGGGTGCCTGGTCCCCGGGGACCTCGAGCGGCACCACCGTGCCGGACCCGCCCGGGACGGTGAGGGTCTGGGTGGTCGCCTCCTGCGGTGCGGCCGGCGGGGCGTCGGGCTGGGCGGCGTCACCGGTCGGCGCCGCCTTGCGGGCCGGGTCCAGCGCGCAGACCGGCGCGTCCGGGGTCGTCGCGCAGAACTCGCTGAGCGGCGACGGGACGGGCTCGTCGGCAGCGGCTGCCGGACCGGCCCAGAGCAGCACCAACGCCGGGGCGGTCAGCACGGCGAGCGGCAACTTCAGGTACTTCGACAACGGACGTCCCCCGCGACTGGGCTACAAGGCCTGTGCAGTGCATCACCGTTCACAGGTATCGCGAAGGTCGAGCTGGTAGCGGAACCGAGGGGGTCCGTGCGTCGTCACCGGTTGTGACGGATCGGTCCGCCCAGAGTTCAGAGGTGCGCGATCAGATGCCGGAAGAAGCCGGCTCCGCGGTGCAGCGTGGCGACCGAGATGCGCTCGTCGGCGGCGTGCAGGGCGGCCAGCTCCTCGCGGCTGAGCGCGAAGGGCATGAACCGGTAGACGCTGTCGCTGATCTGGCTGAAGTGCCGCGCGTCGCTGGCCTGCACCATCAGGTACGGGGCGACGGCGGCGTCCGGGTAGGCGGTCCGCGCCGCGGCGCTGATCCGGGCGAACGCCTCGTTGTCCGCGCGCGACACCGGCGACGGGTCGCTGCCCGACACCACCCGCAGCTCCACCGACGGGTCGTCGATCACCTGCTGCAGCCGGTCCACCGTCGACCGCACCGTCTCGCCGAGCGCGATGCGGATGTTCAGGTGCGCGAGCGCCCGGGTTGCCAGCACGTTGGCCGCCGGGCTGCCCTCCAGCCGGGTCACCGCGACCGTCGTCCGCACCAGGGCGTTGGCCTCGCGCCCGGCGCGGGACAGCACCTGCGCCAGCGCCGGCCGCAGCTGCGCGGCGTGCGCGAACAGCGCCCGGTACGGCGGGCCCGCGTGCCGCCCGACGGCGTCGACCATGCCCAGGACGACGTCGTGCAGGCGGGCCGGGAAGGGGTGCTCCTCGATCGCCAGGATGGCGCGGGCCAGCCGGGCGGGGGCGCCGCCCCGCGTGGGCGCCGACGCGTGCCCGCCGGCGTCGCTGGTGACGACCTCGACGTCCAGCACGCCCTTCTCGGCGAGCCCGACGACCGCGACCCGGCCCGGGACGCCCGGGAACATGCCGGTGACCACGGCCCCGCCCTCGTCGAGGACCGCCCACGGCCGGATGCCGCGCTCGGTGAAGGCCTGCACCGCCAGCCGGGCGCCGACCCCGAGGACCTCCTCGTCGTCGCCGAACGAGAGGTAGACGTCGCGCCGGGGGGTGACGCCGGCGGCGACCAGCGCCTCGACCGCCTCCAGGATCGCCACCATCGAGCCCTTGTCGTCGATGGCGCCGCGGCCGTGGACGTAGCCGTCCTCGACCAGCCCGGAGAACGGGTCGCGGCTCCACTCCTGCCCGTCCACGGGCACGACGTCGTAGTGCGCCATCAGCACCAGCGGCGGATCGTCGGTCGAGCCGCGCCACCGGTACAGCAGCGCGCCCTCGCCCAGGACCTCGCGCTCGAGCGCGGCGTGCGTGCGCGGGTACAGCTCGGCCAGCTTCTGCCGGTAGCGCTCGAACGCGCCGGTGTCGGTCTCGCCCGGCACCCGGGAGGAGACCGTGGGGATCCGGATGAGCTCGGCCAGCCGGCGCGCGGCGCCGTCGGCGTCCAGGCCGGTAAGGTCCAGCGGGGCGGGCTCCGGCTCGACCGGGCGGAAGCGCTGCACCCGCCGGGCGCTCGCGGTCACCGCGGCGGCGGCCGCTCCGGTCGCGGCCAGGGTCAGGGCGCGCCTCATGCTCGGTGCTCCTCGGCGAGTGCGGGGACGTCGGGGTCGGAGAAGGCGAGCCTGGGGACGACGAGCAGCGCCAGGGCGGCCAGCAGCGCCGTCGTCCCGCAGATGACCCACACGGTGATGTAGCCCGACAGCGAGCCGGCGGTGCCCGCCACCCCGTCGACCAGCACGGGGGCGCCGGAGGCCAGCGCGAGGGCGAAGGCGGCCGAGGCGAACGACCCGCCGATCACCTTCGTCGTGTTGGTCAGCCCGGTCGCCACGGCGGTGCGCCCGGCCGGCGCGGCCGCCGCGGCCGCCGCGGGCAGCGCCGCGACCAGGGCCCCCGAGCCCAGGCCCGCGACGGCGATGCAGGCGAGCATCTGGGCGAGGGTGTCGTGGAACGGGACCAGCAGCAGGTAGCCGGTGCCGGTGAGGGTGGCGGCGCCGATCAGCGTGGTCCGCGGGGTGGTGCGCCGGCTGACCCGGGAGAACTGGCTGGCGCCGACGAGCATCGAGACGACGTAGGCCCCGATGACGATCGACACCTCGCTGGTCGAGAGGCTCAGCCCGTAGCCGTAGGTCTCCCGGTCGGTGCGGGCGTAGGTCGACAGCGGGCCCTGCGCGCCGAGCACGCTGACCCCGAACAGGCCGGCGGTGAGCTGCACCGGCCACATCGCGGGGCTGCGCAGCACCCGGAAGTCCACGAGGGGGTCGGCCTGGCGCAGCTCGTAGGCCACGAAGGGGACGACGAGCAGCACGCCGAGCCCGGCGACCGCCCACGGCCACAGGGCGCCCTCGTTGAGCCGGACGAAGCTCAGCCCACCGGTGACGACCAGCAGGATCAGGCTGAGCAGGGCCACCCCGGTGGCGTCGACGGTGCCGCCGGTGCGGTCCTCGCTCTCCGGGACCCGGAACGCCACGACGACGCAGACACCGATGACCAGCACCGCGGGCAGGACCAGCACCAGCCAGAGGTGGTCGCCCAGGCTCTGCCCGACCTGGCCGCCGCCGAGCGCCCCCGCGATGGCGCCGGCCTGGAGCGCGGCCACGATCAGCCCGGTCGCGCGCCGGGTCTGCCCCGCTGCGCCCGGCGTCCGGCGGGACCGGTCCCAGATCAGCGCGACCTGCAGCGGCAGCCAGACCACGTACAGGCCCTGCAGCGCCCAGGCGGCCAGGAACAGCGGGAAGCTGGTGGCGAAGGCCAGCGCGACGGTGGACAGCGCCGTGGCGACCGCGGACCACAGCAGCACCTTCCGGTGCCCGTGCAGGTCGCCGAGCTTGGCGAGCACCGGCACGGCGATGGCCGAGAGCATCAGCTGGGCGGCCTCGAGCCAGTTGACGTCGGCGTCGTCGACGTCCAGGTACCGGGCGATGTCGGTGAGCAGCGGGATGTAGTAGCCCTGCAGCACGCCGCTGGTGAACTCGACGAAGACCAGGTAGCCGACGAGGCCGCCGCCGATCCCCGCGATGCGCCCCGGCCTGCGGGCCGTTCCCGTCCCTGCCACCGCGCCGTCCCTCCGCCGAGCGCCGGGCCCGGCGCGGGAGGCAGCAGCGTAGCGGCAGATGATCACGGCCCGGCCACGGTCACCGGACGTCTCAGAGGGGCGCGCGGGACACCGGGCAGGACATGCAGCGCGGACCGCCCCGGCCGCTGCCCAGCTCGGAGCCGGCGATCCGTACGACCTCGATGCCGGCGGCCTCGAGCGCGGCGTTCGTGACGGTGTTCCGCTCGTAGGCGACGGTGAGCCGCGGGGCCAGGGCGAGGGTGTTGTTGCCGTCGTCCCACTGCTCCCGCTCGGCGGTGACCGGGTCCAGGCCGGTGTCGATCACCCGCAGCCGGTCGATGCCCATGGCCGCCGCGGCCGCGACAACGAACGGCTCCGGCCCGCTGACGGCGAGGTCGGTCGCGTCGGCGTCGTCCTGGATGCCGTAGGGCGCGCGGACGGTCCAGGCGACCAGCGAGTCGGCGACCGCCGGGTACATGACCATCGCGTCGACGTCGACCATCGTGGCGATGGTGTCCAGGTGCATCGTGGCCCGCTCCTGGGCGATCGGGACCACGAGCACCGTGTGCGCCAGGCCGCGGGCGAACAGCCTCCGGGCCAGCCGCTCGGCGCCGCCCGGGGTCGTCCGCTCGCCCACGCCCACGGCCACCACGCCCTCGGAGAGCAGTAGCACGTCGCCGCCCTCCAGGTGCTCCAGCTGAGCCCCGTAGAGCTGCTCGGCGCCGGCGAACCGCGGGTGGTGGGTGTAGATCGCGGCGGTGATCGTGCTCTCGCGGTGCCGGGCCGGCATCGCCAGCGACGTCACGGCCACCTCGTCGCCGACCCAGACCGAGGAGTCGCGCGTGAACAGCAGGTTCGGCAGGGGCGGGACGACGAAGTCCGACCGGTCCATCAGCTGGTAGGCCAGGCCGTGCCCGCGCAGCTCGTCGTGCGCGAGCCCGGCGATCAGGGCCGCGGCCAGGTCCTCGGGGGCGAGCCAGGCCAGGTGCCTGGTGGCGTCGCGCTGCAGGGTCGCGCCCAGCCGCGGGTCGTCGACCGCCGCGCCGATCAGCTCGGCGCGCGCTGCCGGGAACGCGAGCACCTCGGCCAGCAGCGTCGCCACGTGCAGCACCTCGACGCCGCGGTCGGTCAGCGCCTGCGCGAATGCGTCGTGCTCCTCCTGCGCCCGGGCCACCCACGGCACGCCGTCGAACAGCAGCTGGTCGTTGTTGCGGGGCGTCAGCCGGCGGAGCTCGGGGCCGGGCCGGTGCAGCAGGACCGTCTGCAGCGGGCCGACCTCGCTGGTGGCGCCGAGGGCGGCGGCGGGCTGGATCATGATCGAAGGCTGGCACAGGTGCCCCCTGCGGCGCCCGTTCCAGCGCCGGGAACCGCCTGGTTAGGGTGCGCGAGGGGCCGGAGCGGCACCCGACGCCGCGACCCCCGGAGGTACCCGTGGACCTGTTCGACCTGACCGGCAAGGTGGCCGTGGTCACCGGCGGCACCCGTGGCATCGGTCTGATGATGGCCCGGGGCCTGCTGCAGGCGGGCGCGAAGGTCTACATCAGCTCCCGCAAGGCCGAGGCCGGCGACGCCGCCGTCGCGGAGCTCTCGGAGTTCGGCACCGTGGTCTCCGTGCCCGCCGACCTCTCCACCGAGGCGGAGTGCCTCCGGCTGGCCGAGGAGGTCGGCAGGCACGAGCAGCGGGTCGACATCCTGGTCAACAACGCCGGCGCCAACTGGGGCGAGGCGCTCGAGACGTTCCCCGCCTCGGCGTGGGACAAGGTGCTGGACCTGAACCTGAAGTCGCCGTTCTTCCTGACCCGCGCCTTCCTCCCGCTGCTGGAGGCCGCCGGCGCCCCGGGCGAGCCGGCCCGCGTGGTCAACGTCGGCAGCATCGACGGGCTGCACGTGCCCGGGCTGCCCACCTACTCGTACTCCTCCAGCAAGGCGGCGCTGCACCACCTCACCCGGGTGCTCGCCGGTGAGCTGGGCCGCCGCCACATCACCGTCAACGCCGTCGCCCCGGGGCCGTTCGAGTCCAAGATGATGGCCGCGACGCTGGAGGCGTTCGGCGACGCGATCGCCGAGAAGGCGCCGCTGGGCCGCATCGGCCGCCCCGACGACATGGCCGGCGTCGTCGTCTACCTCTCCTCGCGGGCGGGCTCCTACGTGACCGGCGCGGTCATCCCGGTCGACGGCGGCATCGCCACCACCCTCTGAGCCCGCGCGAGATCTGCACACTCGCCCCTGTCGGACCGCTGACGGGGGCGAGTGTGCAGATCTCGCCGCTTCAGTCGGGGAGCAGGACGCCGGGGTTGCAGATCCCGGCCGGGTCCAGCCGCTGCTTGACCGCGCGCAGCACCTCGACGCCGAGCGGCCCCACCTCGCGCTCCAGCCAGGGGCGGTGGTCGGCGCCGACGGCGTGGTGGTGGGTGAGCGTGCCGCCGGCCGCGAGCAGGGCGTCGGTGGCCGCGCGCTTCGCGGTCAGCCACTGCTGGATCGGCAGCGCGTCGTCCCGGTCGGCGAGCACCGTCAAATAGAGCGAGGCCCCGGTCGCGTAGCCGTGCGACACGTGGCTCATCACGAGCGGCTCGTGGCCGCGACGGCCCAGCGACTCGCGCAGCGCCCGGCGGGTGGCGTCGTAGACGGTGGGGAGCGCCGACCAGGTGGCCGCCGTCTCCAGCGTCTCGACCAGCAGCCCGCTGTCCATCAGCCTGTCCCGGGTGTACGGGGCGCCGAAGCGGTGCGAGCGCCACGACTCGGCGACCCGCCGGCCCAGCCGCACCGCGCCGCCGTCGCGCAGCAGCGACGACGCCGCCCGCTTCCGGGCCCGCACGAGGTCGGGCAGCCCCTCCCAGCCCAGGATGAGCATGCAGCCCTCGCCGTGCCCCCGGGCCCGGAGGCTGCCGCGCAGCAGGGCCGCGCCGGTGCCGGCGGCCATGACGAGGTTGGCGCGGGTCTCGTCGGCGTCGGAGAGCCGGACCACGTCGGGCAGCAGGTCGTGGCGGGCCAGGTTCTGCAGGGTGGCGAGCCCCTGGGGCCAGGTGCGGAACGACCAGCCCTCGTAGCTCGTCACCGCCGGCTTCGGGCGGACCCGCAGCTTCAGCTCGGTGATCACGCCGAGCGTGCCCTCCGACCCCAGGGCCAGGCCCAGCAGGTCGGGGCCGGCCGCGGAGGCCGGCGGGTGCCCGAGCTCCAGGACGCCCGACGGCGTGGCGAGGGTGAGGCCGGCGACGAGGTCGTCGAACCGGCCGACCCCGGTGGAGGCCTGCCCGGCCGAGCGGGTCGCGGCGTACCCGCCCAGGGTGGCGAACTCGAAGCTCTGCGGCAGGTGGCCGAAGGTCAGCCCCTCCCGCCCGAGCGCCTGCTCCAGCGCCGGCCCCCGCATGCCCGGCCCGACGGTGACCATCGACGACGGCACGTCGAGGACCTGCACGGACGCCATGCGCCCCAGGTCGACGGCGACGGCGGGCCGGTCGTCGGGGTCGACCCCGGCCAGCCCGCCGACGACGCTGGTCCCGCCGCCGAACGGCACGACGACGACCCCGTGCTCGCTGCAGAGGGCCAGCAGCGCCGCGGTCTCCTCGGTCGTGCCGGGGAGGACGACGGCGCACGGCGCGTCGGAGGCGTCCCCGCCCCGCCGGCGCAGCAGGTCCAGGTAGCTCTTCCCGCCGGCCCGGCGCAGGCGGGACTCCCGGTCGGTGCGCACGTTGTCGGCGCCGAGGAGCTCGACCAGCGCGGTGTGGGCCGCCTCGGGCAGCCGGCTCGGCGCCAGCCGGATCTCGTCGACCGGCACGGGCGGGGTGGCGCGCGGGGTCCAGCCGAGCTCGCGGGCCAGGTGCCGGCGGGCGGCCTTGGTGAGCGTGCCGTCGAGCCCCTCCCCGTCCTGCGCGGCGGCTCCGGCGGGGGTGGGGCCCCATCCCTGGATCGTCAGTTCCGGCTGCTCGGGCACGGCTACAGTCTGCCGGTGCCCACCAGGGGGAGAGCCAGGTGATCGGGTCGCTGTCGCCCGGCCGGCGTACCCGGGACCTGGCGGAGCTGCCCGGCTCGACTGTCGACGTCGTGGTCGTCGGCGGCGGCGTCACCGGGGCCGGGGTGGCCCTGGACGCCGCCTCCCGCGGCCTGTCGGTCGTGCTGCTCGAGCGGGCCGACCTCGCCGCGGGCACCAGCCGCTGGTCCTCCAAGCTGGTGCACGGCGGGCTGCGCTACCTGGCGCACGGCGAGATCGGCCTGGCCCGGGAGAGCGCCCGCGAGCGCGCCGTCCTGATGGGTGCCACCGCTGCGCACCTGGTGCGGCCGCTGCCCTTCCTGGTGCCGGACGTCGCCGGGCGGGACGTGACCGCGCTGGCCGAGCTGGGCGGGCGGCTGGGCGACGCCGTCCGGCTGTCGGTGCCCGGCGGCCGCGGCTCGCTCCCCTCCACCCGCCGGGTGCGGGCCGACGACGTCGCGCGGCTGACCCCGGGCGTGCGGCCCGGCGCCGGCGGCGTCGTCTTCTGGGACGGGCAGCTCACCGACGACGCCCGCCTCGTGGTGGCGCTCGCGCGGACCGCCGCGGCGTACGGGGCGCGGGTCCTGACCGGGGCCGAGGTGCGCGCTGTCGACAGCGCGGACGTGCACGTGCGGGTGGACGGCGCGGACCTGTCGCTGCGGGCCGGCGTCGTGGTCAACGCGGCCGGTGTCTGGTCGCAGCAGCTGGCGCCGGGGATCCGGCTGGTGCCCTCGCGGGGGTCGCACCTCGTCGTCCCCGCCGACCGCCTCGGGTCGCCGTCCGCGGCGATGACCGTGCCGCTTCCCGGCTCGCGGTCCCGGTACGTCTTCGCCCTGCCGCAGCCCGGCGGCCTGGTCTACCTCGGCCTCACCGACGAGCCGGTCGACGGGCCGGTGCCCGACGAGGACCCGCTGCCGTCGGACGGCGAGGTGCAGCAGCTGCTGGACACCATGAACCAGGTGCTCGACGAGCCGCTGGCCCGCGGGGACCTGGTGGGCGCCTACGCCGGGCTGCGGCCGCTGGTCCTGCCCGAGTCGGCCGGCACGGGCCCGGGCGACGCGACGGCGGACCTCTCGCGCAAGCACCTGCTGCGCTGGGACGGAGCGGTCCTCTCCGTCGTGGGCGGCAAGCTCACGACCTACCGGGCGATGGCCGAGGAGGCCGTCGACGCGGTGGTCGCGCGGCTGGGCAGAGGTGCGCGGCGGACGACGACGGCGCGGCTGCCGCTCGTGGGCTCGGCCCCGCGGGTGGCGCTGGAGCGGGTGGCCGCGCCACAGCGGCTGGTCGCCCGGTACGGCACCGAGGCGCCGCTGGTGGAGTCCCTCGGCCCGGCGCTGGTGGTGGCCGGCCGCGACGAGACGGTGGGGGAGCTGCGGTTCGCCGTCCGCCACGAGGGTGCGCGCTCGGTCGCCGACCTGCTGGACCGCCGCACCCGGATCGGGCTGGTGCCGGCCGACCGGGAGCGGGCGGTCGCCGTCGCCGAGCAGGTGCTGGCCGAGGGCTGACCGTCCCAACATGCGGGAAAGCGGTTTCGCAGAGTGGGACGAGGGGAGTAGCACTTCCCCGTGGACACCTACACGCACGGGCACGCGGAGCCGGTCCTGCAGTCCCACCGCTGGCGGACGGCGGAGAACTCCGCGTCCTACCTCCTGCCCTCGCTGCGCCCGGGCCTGGACCTGCTCGACGTGGGGTGCGGGCCGGGCACGATCACCGTCGACCTGGCCGCACGCGTCGCGCCCGGCCGGGTGCTCGGGCTCGACCTCTCGCCGGACCCGCTCGACGAGGCGCGGACCGCCGCGGCCCGCGCCGGCGTGGAGGTCGGCTTCCGCGTCGGCGACGTCTACGCGCTCGACCTCCCCGACGGCTCGTTCGACGTGGTGCACGCCCACCAGGTCCTGCAGCACCTGACCGACCCGGTGGCCGCGCTGCGGGAGATGGCCCGCGTCTGCCGGCCGGGTGGCGTGCTCGCCGTCCGGGACGTGGACTACGCGGCGACCACGTGGTTCCCGCCCGACCGCGGGCTGGACCGGTGGCTGGAGCTGTACGGGCAGGTGGCGCGGCGCAACGACGCCGAGCCCGACGCCGGGCGCCGGCTGCTGGCCTGGGCGCACGCGGCCGGCCTGCGCGACGTCACGGCGACGACGTCGTCCTGGTGCTTCGCCACCCCGGCCGAGCGGCAGTGGTGGGGCAACTCGTGGGCCGGCCGGGCGACGTCGTCGTCCTTCGCCGAGCAGGCGGTGGCCTACGGGCTGGCCACACCCGCCGAGCTGGAGGAGGTCGCCGGCGCCTGGCGACGGTGGCGGGACGCCGACGACGGCTGGCTCGGCATGCTGCACGGCGAGCTGCTGATCCGCCTCTGAGAGGGGCCGAAATGGCCATGTCGGCCCCTCTCGGCCGGGTCAGGCGTGGCGGGCGGCGTTGGCCTGGACGGCGGTGCTCACGTACTGCGCGAGGCCGGGCGCGACCCGCTCGTAGTACGCGGTGAACCGCTCGTCCTCCACGTACATCCGGCCCAGGCCCGCGTGCATCTCCGGGGAGCAGTCGTAGAAGTTCCGGCTGATCTGCTGCCGGTGCTCCTCGGCGAGGTCCATCGCCTGCTCCGAGTCGGCCGGGACCCCCGAGCGCAGCGCGGCCGCGAACCGGGCCTCGACGTCGTCGCTCTCGGCCTTCACCCGCAGCCAGTCGTCCTTGGACATGGCGCGGGTCCGCTGCTGGGACTGCGCCCAGGCGTCGGTCCCGCCCCACTTCTCCTCGGCCTCGGCGGCGTACTCCTCGGGCAGCCAGTCGCCGAACACCTCGAACCGCTCCTCCGGGGTCAGGGAGATTCCCATCGCTCTCGCCTCCATCTCCTTCTCGACGGCCGCGACCATCGCCGACGTCCGCTCCAGCCGGTCCCGCAGCAGCCGGTGCTGCCGCCGCAGGTGCTCCGCGGGATCGGCGGACGGGTCGTCCAGCAGGGTCGCGACCTCCTCGAGGGGGAACCCGAGCTCGCGGTACAGCAGCACCTGGTGCAGCCGGTCCAGATCGGCCGGCGAGTACTGCCGGTAGCCGGCCGCCGTCCGCCCGGACGGCTGCAGCAGGCCGATCCGGTCGTAGTGGTGCAGCGTGCGCACCGTGACGCCGGCCAGCGCGGCGACCTCGCCTACGTTCATGGGGCCCCTCCTCCCTTGACGACGACGAGCGTCGGGCCTGACGTCGCGTCAGGGTCAAGCAGCTTTCCCGACGACGGCGCCTAGGGTCGACCCGATGAGCGACGAGGGACCGAGCGGCTGGGGCGCGCCGCTGCACGAGGCGGTGCTCGACGCGACGGCGGTCGGCGCCGGCACCCGCCTGCTCGACCTCGGCTGCGGCACGGGCCTCCTCGCCCGGGCGGCGGCCGGCCGGGGTGCCGCGGTGACCGGCGTCGACCTCGACGACGGCGCCGTCGAGCAGGCGGCCGCCGCCGTCCCGGAGGGCACCTTCCTGGTCCGGCACGCGCAGGACCCACCGCCGGGCCCGTTCGACGTGGTGGCCGCCGTGCAGCTGCTGATGCACGTCGCCGACCCGGTCGCGGTGCTGCACCGGGCCGGCCGCGTGGGTGCCGTCGTGGCGGCGACGGTGTGGGGCCGCGACTCCGAGTGCGACCTCCGCGTGCTGCAGGAGGCGCTGGCGCCGCGGCGGCCGCAGCGCCCGGCCGCGGTGAGCGAGCCCGCCCGGCTGCGCGCGATGGCCGAGCGGGCCGGGCTGGTGGTGGAGCGGCTCGACGAGGTGGTCGTGCCGTTCGACTACGCCGACGAGGACGAGCTGCTCCGCCCCCTGCTGGCCACACCGGTCGCCCGCGCGGCCGTCCAGCGGTCGGGCGCCGACGCGGTGCGCGACTCGGTGCTCGAGGCGGTCGAGTCGTTCGGCACGGGCGACGGCGGCTACCGGCTGGAGAACCTGTTCCGGGTGCTGGTCGCGCGGCCGCGGGTCAGCGGGGGCTGAGCGCCGCGCCCTTCGGGACGGCGTGGATCTCGCGGGCGGAGGCCAGCTCGTGCCCCTCGTCGCAGCGCAGCTCCAGGTGGACCGGCGCCCCGCAGCTGCGGTGCTCCAGGGCCATCGGCGGCACCTCGCCGTCGGCGAGGTACTTGTCGCCCCACTCCATGAGCGCCACCAGGGTCGGGACCAGGTCCAGCCCCTTGGCGGTGAGCCGGTACTCGTGCCGCTGGCGCTCGCCCTCGGCCTGGTAGGGCACCCGGCGCAGGATGCCGTGCTCGACGAGCGTGGCCAGCCGGTCGGTCAGCACGGCCTTGGGCGCACCCGTGTACCGCTGGATGTCGGCGAACCGGCGGACGCCGTGGGACGCCTCCCGCAGCACGAGCAGGCTCCACTTCTCACCCACCACGGCCAGCGTGCCCGCGACCGAGCACTGCGACCGGTCCCACGAGGCCTCGCTCATGGGTGCAGCCTAACGCGGCTGGGTTCGTTCGACGAACCTCGAAGGAGGTGGTCAGGCGAGCGCGCGGACGGTCTCCACGACCGCGACCACCGCGAAGAGGAGGAACAGCCCCGCCGCCACCCGCCGGATGAGCGCGATGGGCAGCTTGTCGGCCAGCTTCTTGCCGAGGAACACCGCGAGGCCGGAGACGACGAGCAGCGCCGCCCACGCCCCGACGAAGACCGACAGCGGCTCCTCGTAGCGGGCCGCCAGGCCGGCGGTGGCCAGCTGCGACAGGTCGCCCCACTCGGCGGCGAAGAGGACACCGAAGGAGATGGCGGCCGCGCGCAGGAACGACGTCTGCTCGCGGGCCTCGGCAGTCTCCCCGCCGTCCTCGACGTCCCCGGCGCTGCGCCACAGGAGAACCGCGCCGACCAGGAAGAGCACCGCGACCACGCCGGTGACCAGGGCCTCGGGCAGCAGCGACAGCAGCGAGCCGGCGGTGACGGCGATGGCGACCTGGAGGCCGAACGCCGTCCCGACGCCGACGAACACCGGCAGCGGCGGGAACCGGGTGGCCAGGACCAGGCTGGCGAAGAGCGTCTTGTCGGGCAGCTCCACCGGGAGCACCAGGACGAACGCGGCCAGCACGACCGACCAGATCACGACGAACCCTCCTCCGCGCGGCGCTGCCGGGCGGTGCTCGGGCAGGCGGTCTCTCGGCCGACCACGGTAGCGGTCGGTCCGGCCACCTCCCGCGGCCGGTGGAGCCGGTCAGCGGCGGCGGCTGGCCTTCACCCGGTACATCGCGGCGTCGGAGCTGGCCAGGGCCGTGTCGGGGGTGTCGCCCGGGCCGCAGAGGGTCACGCCGATGCTGATGCCGACGGAGTGCTCGGCGCCGTTGGCCCGGCGCAGCGGCTGCTCGAACGCGGCGGTGATGCGGTCGGCGATCACCTGGGCCGCCTGCTCGCTGCCGACCTCCGGGCAGAGCACGACGAACTCGTCACCGCCGATCCGCGCGACGGTGTCGCCCGGCCGGATGGCGCCGGCCAGGCGGCGGGCCGCCTCGACGAGCACCTCGTCGCCGGCGGCGTGGCCGGCGGAGTCGTTGACGGGCTTGAACCCGTCCAGGTCGCAGTAGAGGACCGCCATGGTGCGCTGCGCCCGCTCGGCGGCGGCCAGGCTCTGGTCCAGCCGGTCCAGCAGCAGGTTGCGGTTGGGGAGGCCGGTGAGCGGGTCGTGCAGCGCGGCCTCGCGCAGCGCGGCCTCCAGCTCCCGCTGCGCGGTCACGTCGTGCAGCACCGCGACGACGCCCAGCAGGTTGCCGTCGTCGTCGAGCACCTGCGCGCCGGCCGCGGCGACGATGCGGGTCGGCCGCCCGGGCACGGTGATGCCCGACTCCAGGCCGTCCAGCTTGCCCTCCGCGTAGATCCGCCAGAGCGGCACCTCGTGGGGCTCCAGCGGCCGGCCGTCGACGTCGGTGAGGGAGTAGGTCTCGGGGATCTCGGACCTCCCCACGGTCGGGTCCGCGTCCACGCCGTGCCACTCGCGGCTGGTCGCGTTGAAGAGGGTGACCCGGCCCTCGGCGTCCGCGCCGACCACGGCGACGGGCAGCACCTCCAGCAGGGCCTCGGTGAACGCGGTGGAGCGGGCCAGCTCCTCGTGCGCGCGGCTGACCTCGGCGCGGGCGAGCTGGCTGGCGGCCGCCAGGTCGGCGAGCGTGCGCGCCTGCTGCCGCGCCTGCACCAGGGAGGCGACGGCGGCGGCGACGTCGGCGAGGCGGGCCTGCTCGTCGTCGGTGAAGTCGTGCGGCTGGTCGTCGAAGACGCACAGCCCGGCCAGCCGGACGCCGTCGACGAGGACCGGCACGCAGGCGAAGGCCCGGATCCGGCCGCGCCGCCCGTCGGCCCAGGGGCTGCCGCTGAACTGGGACTCGGCAGCGATGTCCGAGCAGCACTGCACGCCCGGGCCGCGCTCCATGACGGTGGCGATGATCGAGCCCTCGCGCGGCCAGGAGGCTCCGCGGAAGCCGTGGTCGGACATGATCCGCATGACGGGGGTGTCCATGGTGACGACCGCCGCGAACCGCATCCCGGTGACCGCCGCGGCCACCCGCACCAGGCCGTCGAGGGCGGCGTCGGAGTCGAGCGCCGAGTGGCCGAGGTCGTCCGCCAGGGCACCGGGACGGCGGAGCTCCGGAGAGGGCTCCACCGTGCTGGCCATCTGGGGGTCCTTCCGCACACCGACCGGCGGCTCCGGTCCCGTCAGTTCCGCAACGGCGCGGACGCGGAGCTGGTTGAGCGCTCGCGGGCCAGTTCCCCCGCACGGGTCACCCCGCAGGCCGTTCCGGCGGTTCCCGCCTCACCGGTGCGGGCCGGTGTACCCCCGGGCGCCCCGCTACTCCTGGGGCGAGGGCGGGCGGGCGGTCACTCCCAGAGCGGGGGAGCGTCCTCCAGCCGCGAGGCCGGGTCGGCCGGGTAGGCGGCCTCCGCGGCGGCGGTGGCCGCGCGGAGCACCTCCTTGACCGGCAGCCCGCGCTCGCCGGCCAGCGCGACGACGTCCTCGAACTCGACGCTCACGTTCACCACGCGCTCGCCCGCGGCGGCGACCTTCACGCCCACCTGCCCGCCGAGGACGTCGACGGCGGCCTGCGTGCGCTCGAGCGCGACCTTGCGGACCTCGACGACCCGCATGCCGGTGGTGGAGGTGCTGGAGAAGACGGCGGACTGGACCGGGTTCAGGACGTCGGGCCGGCACAGGGCCGAGAGCATGTGCGCCGGCCGGCCGTGCTGCACCAGGATCGGCGTCAGCCACGCGTCGGAGGCGCCGGCGGCGAGCACCGCGTCCAGCACGCCGGGCCAGAGCCGGGGGTCCAGGTCGTCGACGTTGGCCTCCACGACGACCGGCAGGAGCGGCGCGGGCCGCGAGGGCTCGCCCAGGACCAGCCGGACGACGTTGGGCAGCTCGTCGGGGTCCTCCGCGCCGGCGCCGGTGCCCACCCGGGTCGGGCGCAGCGCGGGCAGCGGCGTCCACTCGTCCACCCGGGCCGCCAGCAGCGCGGCTGCGGTGGGCGTGCACATCTCGGTCGGCCGGGCCCCCGCGTGCACCGGCAGGCCGGCGAGCAGGTCGAGCACGGCCGGCGCGGGGACCGGGACGACGCCGTGCGGGCCGCGGACGGAGCCGCTGCCCAGCGCGACCGGGGAGGCCGTCAGCCGGTCCAGCTCCAGGTACTCCAGGGCGGCCACGACCCCCACGACGTCGGCCAGCGCGCCGAGCCCGCCCAGCTCGTGGACGAGCACGTCCTCCGGCTCCACCCGGCGCGCCCGTGCCTGCGCGGCGACCAGCCGCTCGAGCACGGCGAGGGAGCCGTCGCGCACGGCCGGCGGCAGGGCGCTGTCGCCGAGCAGGGTGCGGACGTCATCCCACGTCGAGGGCCCGCCCGCCTCCGGGGCGTCCACGCGGACGTGCGTGGCGCCCAGGCCCTGGCGGGAGACCTGCTCGGCAGCCGGCCGCAGGTGTTCCACGTGCAACGCCGCGACGGCCTCCGTGGGCACCTCGAGCGGGACCCCGGCGTCCACGAGGGCGCCGAGCAGCATGTCGCCGGACGCGCCGGCGGCGAGGTCCAGCCAGCCGATCACGCGAGCACCGCCTGCGGCCCCGTCACCGGGTCCTGCCGCTCCTCCTGGCGACCCGCGCGGCGAAGACGCCGGCCGAGTACCCGTTGTCGATGTTGCTGACGGTCATGCCCGGCGTCGCCGCCGTCAGCATGGTCATCAGGGCGCCGAGCCCGGCGAAGGCCTGCGGCTGGCCGGTCGAGGTCGGCACCGCCACCACGGGGACGTCGGTGAGCGCGCCCACCATCGTGGCCAGGGAGGCCTCCATGCCGGCGACGACGACCAGGCAGTCGCTGTCGTCGAACAGGGACCTGTCGGCGAGCAGGGACCGCGTCCGGCTGCCCGCGACGTCGTCGACCCGCACCACCTCGGTGCCGGCCACGCGGGCCACGAACGCCGCCTCGGCGGCCACGGGGATGTCCGCACCGCCGCCGGACAGCACGGTGACGCGGCCGACCGGCTCGGGGAACGGGCCGACCGCGGCGGCCGAGGCCGCGGCGTCCATCGTCGTGTACGCGTCGTGCTCGGTGGCCAGGGCGACGAGGACGTCGGGGGTGGCCCGGAGCACCAGCGCCGGGCGGTCCGGGTGCTCCCGGCGCGCCTCGCGGACCAGCGCCAGCACCTGCTCGGCGGTGCGTCCGGTGGCCCAGACGACCTCCGGCTCCCACGCCGGCGCCGGGGCCGGGGCGCCGACCGCGGCCGGCTCGACGACCTCGACCTCCGGCGGGACGGGGCCCAGCAGCGGCTCGCCGGGGCGGTCGGTGGTGAGGGGGACGTGCGGCGGGCTGAGCAGCGGGCCGAACCCGGAGCTCTCCTCCAGCACCGCGGCGGTGGTCGCCACCACGGCGTCGGTCCCCGTGGCGTCCGCGGGGGGTGCGCCGAACAGGACGTCGAGCGGGCTGCCCGCCGCGCGGGTCTGGGTGACGGCCGACAGCCGGACCACCCGGTCCCGCCCGCTGCGCTTGGCGTCGTAGAGGACGCCGTCGGCCGCGGCGAACAGCGTCTTGCGGTCGTCGCCCCGGGTCGCCGAGGCGATGCCGGCGCTGATGGTCACCGGGACGTCGAGCCCCAGCTCGGACCACGGGTAGCGGACGACCGAGGCCCGGATGCGCTCCAGGGCCCGCTCGGCCTGCTCGGCGGTGGTCTCGGGCAGCAGGATGACGAACTCGTCACCGGCCCAGCGGCACACCTCGTCGGTGTCGCGGACGCCGGCCACGAGCAGCTCGCCGACGGCCCGCAGCACGGCGTCGCCGCCCGGGTGGCCGATGGCGTCGTTGATGGACTTGAACCTGTCGACGTCGACCACGGCCAGCGCGGGGACGTCGCCGGCGGCCAGCAGCCCGTCGAGGCGGGCCTCGGCGTAGCGGCGGTTCGGCAGGTGGGTGAGCGGGTCCTCGTAGGCCTGCCGGCGCAGCTGCCCGGCGGCCCGCTCGGTCTCCAGCAGGCTCTTGCGCCGGCCGAAGAGCTCCACCCAGCGGGTGCGCCGCTCGTCGACGCGGTCCAGCTCGTCGGCGAGGTAGGACTGCAGGTAGGGCAGCGCCCGCTCGGCGTCGTTGAGGTCGGCGTGCAGCGTGCACAGCTCGCGCAGCGCGGCGCGGCGGACGCGCGGCAGGCCGTGCTCGGTCGCCAGGTCCAGCGCCGCCACGAGGTGCTGGTCGGCGGCGCGGCCGTCGCCCTGGCGGCGCAGCGCCCGGCCCAGCGCCAGCTGCGCGGAGGCGAGGCGGGCGCGGTCGTCGGCGGCGCCGGACAGCCGGACGGCGGCCCGCAGCGGGCCGACCGCCGCCGCCTGCTCACCCATGCCCACGAGCGCCCACCCGTGCACGATCTGCGCGGGCACCACGCCGGAGGCGCCGGGCGGCAGCTGGGCCAGCGCCTGCTCGGCCAGCTGCCGGGCCTCGGCGAAGTAGGGCGCCGCCGACTCGGGCGCGCCGTCGTCCAGGAGGCCCTCGCCCAGCTCGGCGCAGAGCTCCCCGAGCCGGGTGGCGGCGACCGCGACGAGGACGTCGGGGTCGGCCGCGTCGTCCTCCAGGACGGCCGGGTCCGCGGCGGCGGCCTGCGCCGTCTCGTGGGCCCGGCGCTGGTAGTCCAGGGCCAGCGGCATGAGCTCCAGGTCGGCGAGGACGCCGGCGAGGGTGGTCAGCGTGTCCACCAGCAGGACGCTCGGCGGGAGGGCCGGGTCGAGCAGGCTCGCCGCCTCGACCGCCTCGTCCATCGCGGCGTCGATGCGCCGGGAGAGCAGCTCGATGCGCGCGTGCCGGGCCAGGCCCGCCGCGCGCTGCAGGTCGTCGTCGGCGGCGTCGAAGGCCGCCTTGGCCGAGCGGACGAGGGCGATGGCCAGCGCCGCGCGGGAGGCCGACTCCGAGCGGGGGTCGGCCTCGGCGCCGGTCCCGTCGATCAGCTCCGCGACGCCGGCGTGCAGGTCGAGCGCGGGCTCGCCGGGCGGGTCGGAGGACACCGGCTCGCCGACGAGGGTGAAGCCGGCCAGGCGCAGCCGGCGCACCAGGAGCTCGGCGCGCAGCGTGTCGGCCCAGGCCCGGCCCAGCGACACCGGGGCACCCTCCAGCGCGTCGGCGCCCGGAACGGCCGCGACGTAGGGGGACGGGTCCCGCTCCACACCCGCGAGCAGCTGCTCGGCGTCGTCGAGCTGCCAGTTGCTGAGGGCGGCGGTCACCCGGTGATGCAGGGCTCCCGGTGGCACGACCGCACTGTGCAGGTCGGTACCGACGGTGTCGAGAACCGGTGACGAAACGCGCCGTCCCCCGTCCGTCGTGCCCCTCCCGTCCCACGCGTGCGGGAAGCTCACGCGCTCGCCCCCCGGTCGGTGCCGGTCGGGGGGAGCACGTCGGTGGGCGGCTGGGCGCGCACCCGGTTGCGTCCGCCGCGCTTGGCGGAGAACAGGTGCAGGTCGGCGGTGTCGAACAGCGCGCGCCACCCGACGACGGGGTTCGGCTGCCCGTCGGGGACCGCCGGCGCGGTCGCCACCCCGATGCTCACGGTCACCGGGTCCGACAGCGAGAGGTCGCTCCAGTCCGCCTCGGCGACCGCCGAGCGCAGCCGCTCCATCACGACCATCGCCAGCGCCTCGGTCGCCGTCGGCAGCACGACCAGGAACTCGTCGCCGGCCCAGCGGTACACCTCGTCGCCGGTGCGGCTGTGCTCGCGCAGGAGGTCGGCCACGCGGCGCAGGACGGCGTCGCCCTGCGTGTGCGAGGCCTCGTCGTTGACCTCCTTGAACCGGTCGACGTCGACGACGGCCAGCGACAGCGGCTCCTCGCCCAGCCGCAGCGAGCCCAGCCGGCGCTCGGCGCTGCGCCGGTTGCCCAGCCCGGTGAGCGGGTCCTCCAGGGCGTGCCGGCGGAGGACCGCGGCCTGGCGCTCGGCCTCGCGCAGCCGGCTGCGGCGGACGAACATCTCCGCCCACATCTCGCGGCCACGGGCGTGCGCCCGGCCGGTGTCGGCGCGGTAGGCCTCCAGCCAGTGCAGCGCCTCGGCGGGCCGGCCGAGGTCGGCGTTGTCCTGCCCCAGCTCCAGCAGCGTCTGCCGGTAGCGGCGCCGGTCGCCCGTCGCGGCGAACGCGCCGGAGGCGTCGACCAGCAGGTCGATCGCCTCCTCGCCCAGGACGACGTCGCCGTCCCGCTTGGCCACGGCGGTGAGCAGCCGGGCCAGCACGAGGTCGGTGTAGCCGCGCAGCCAGACGCCGGCGTCGCGCTGGACCGACCGGCGGACGCGCCGCAGCGGCCCGAGGGCGTCGTCGAGGTCCCCGGTGCACATGAGGGCCCAGGCCTGGACGACGTCGAGCAGGTCGGCCTCGGCCTGGGTCGGCTCCCAGGCCAGCTCGCGGGCCGCGGTCGCGCGGGCGATCGCCTCGCCCGCCAGCTCGGCGGCGCGCTCGCGGTCGCCGCGACGGCGCAGGGTCTGGGCCAGCTCCACGTGCTGGCGGGCCGAGAGCAGCAGCAGGCGCCCGTGGTCGCCGACGTCGGGCAGGGCCGCGGCCACCTGGTGGCCGCGCGCGGCGTGGGCGACCGCCAGCTCCTCGAGGTCCAGCCCGGAGAGGGTGAGGGAGAGCCAGCGGTGCGCCTGCAGCAGCGCGCGGGAGGGCTGTGCGCCGTGGGTGTCGGTGAGCAGGCTGGCGTCGACGGCCAGCAGCATCGCGTGGTCGAGGTGGTCCGCGGTGACCTCGATGTGGGCCAGGTAGGCCATGAGCAGCGCCGTCTCCGGCGAGACCGGGCAGCGGTCCAGCAGGTCGCGGGCGGCGGCCACCTCGTCGGCCGCGCGCTCGCCGTCGCCGTCGAGCTGGGCGCGCCGGGCCGCGAAGGCGTGCCGCCACGCGGTCCAGGCGGGGTCGTCGCTCTCGGCGAGGGTGGTGTCGGACTCGTCGAGCAGGTCGAGGAAGGCGGCCGGGTCCTCGGCGTCGGCGGCGTCGAGGAGCCGCCAGAGCGCGGCCTGGAGGACGCCGGGGGTGACGCGGGCCGGGCCGGGGGTCACCTGCTCCTCCACTCGCGGGTCGGGCGGCCGCTGGGGCCGGGTCTGCCGGTGGCGAGGCCGGTGTGCCGGGTGGGCCGTGCGCCTCGCCCTCAGCGCACTACCCTCGTCGGATGCCCGGGAAGCCACCCAGCTCGTCGCCGACGCGGTACGTCTACCTGGGGCCCGAGGGTACCTTCGCCGAAGCGGCCCTGAGCAGGGCGATTGCCACGGCGGAGGGACCCCGTGCCCCCCGCCCGAGTGTCGCCGCCGCCCTCGCCGCCGTCCGGTCGGGTGACGCCGACGCCGCCCTCGTGCCGTTCGAGAACTCCGTCGAGGGCTCGGTGCCCGCGACGATGGACGGCCTCGCCGACGGCGACCCGCTGGTGATCACCCGGGAGGTGTTCCTCGAGGTCGCGTTCGTCCTCGCGGTCCGCCCGGGCACGGAGCTCGCCGCGGTCCGCTCGCTGGCCAGCCACCCGCACGCGCTCGCGCAGACCGGCCGTCGCCTGGCCGAGCTGCTGCCCGAGGTCACCCCGATGCCCACGACGTCGACGGCGGCGGCCGCGGCGGCCGTCGCGGCGGGCGAGGTCGACGCGGCGGTGTGCGCGGCCATCGCGGCCTCGCGCTACGGGCTGGAGTGCCTGGTCGACGACGTCGCCGACAACGCCGGGGCCGTCACGCGGTTCGTGGTGGTCGAGCGCCCCGGCCCGCTGCCCGCGCCGACCGGCAACGACAAGACCTCGCTGGTGGCGGTGGTGGGCGACCGCACCGGCGCCCTGCTGGACCTGCTCCGCGAGTTCGCCGTCCGCCACATCAACCTGACCCGCATCGAGTCGCGGCCCACCCGGCAGCGCCTGGGCGTCTACTCGTTCTCGCTGGACTGCGAGGGGCACGTCGCCGAGCCGCGGGTGGGGGAGGCGCTGTCGGCGCTGCACCGGCTGAGCGACGACGTCCGGTTCCTCGGGTCCTACCCGCGGGCCGACGGCCGCGAGAACCGGCCGGTGCCCGGTGAGGCCACCGACGCCGCGTTCACCGAGGCCGAGGGGTGGCTGTCCCGCCTCCGCGCCGGCGAGCTCTGACCGGCCCGGCGGCGGAAACCAGCCCGGAGGCGCCGGGACACCGCTACGCTCCGCCGCCGTGACCGCACCCGCCATGCCCGCGCCGCCCGGCCTGCCGCTCGACCCGGCGGTCCGGCGCCGCGCTGCCATCGAGCTGGGCCTGCTGCAGGGCCTCTACCTGCTGTTCATGGTCGTGTGGTTCATGGTCGTCGTCGCCGGCGCAATGGCGGCCGGCAGCGCGGGCTCGGTGCTCGGCGTCCTGCTGTTCTTCGCCTAGGTCGCCTACCCGCTGGTCGCCCTCGTGACCACGGTCGTGGCCTGGGTGCTGTTCGCCAACAGGCGCGTCGCGCCTGCCCGGTGGGTCAACCGCGTCCCCCTGCTGTGGGTGGCCATCGGCGCCACCCTGCTCCTGTGGGTCTTCGTCGCCGGCTGATCACCCGAGGCGGGCGCGCAGCTCCTCGACGACCCGCCGGGTGACCGGGACGTCGACCCCGTGCCGGTCGGCCGCCCGCAGCACAGCGCCGCCGATCGCCTCGAGCTCGGTCGGGTTGCCCTCCGCGGCGTCCCGCTCCATCGACGACCGCATGCCCTCGGGCAGCGACCAGGCGAACTCGCGGGTGGCCGCGGGGTCCGCCGCGGCGCCGTCGGCGCGGGCCACCTCCGCGACCTCGGCGATGACGGCGACCAGCTCGTCGCCGTACCGGTCCCGCACCGCGCCGAGCGGCGTCATGGCCCGGGTGGTGAGCAGGGCCATGGGCGCCAGGAAGCAGAGCTTGTCCCAGAGCAGGCCCGCCTCGTCGGGCCGGACGGCGACGTCCACCCCGGCCTCCTGCAGGGCGTCGGCGAGGGGCTCGGCGCCCGGCGCCAGCTGCACGGCCACCAGCTGCCCGTCGTGCCGGACCTCGCCGGGGGCGGGCCGCGAGGCGAAGACCCGGATGGTGCCGGCGACCACCCGCGCAGCGGGGTAGCGCTCGCGCAGCGCCGCCATGTGCTCGACGCCGTTGAGCAGCGGGACGAGCACCGCGCCCCCGAGCACGTCGGCCGGCACCCGGTCGAGGGCCTCGGCCAGCTGGGTGGCCTTGGTCGTCACCAGGAGGACGTCGACCGGGGAGGTCAGCCGGTCGCTGCCGTGGACCGGCACGGCCAGCTCGCCGAACCGGTCGCTGGTCAGCCGCAGCCCGTGCCGGTCCAGGTGCTGGGCGGTCCCCGGGCGCGCGAGGCAGGTGACCGCGTGGCCCTGGCGGGCGAGGAGGGTGGCGAGCATCCCGCCGACGCCGCCGGGACCGAGCACCGCCACGCGCAGGGCATCCACGGCGCCCATCCTCCCCTGGGTCAGGTGGCCCCGACCCGCTCGGCCTCCCGCGGCTGCTCGACCGGGCCCTTCGCCAGCCTGCTGGGCCACCAGACCCGGTCGCCGGCCAGGTGCACCGCGGCGGGCACCAGCAGCGACCGGACGAGGAAGGTGTCCAGCAGGACGCCGAAGCCGACCAGGAACCCGAGCTGGGTCAGGATCACCAGCGGGAGCACGGTGAGCGCGCCGAAGGTGGCCGCCAGCACCAGCCCGGCGCTGGTGATGACCCCGCCGGTGACGGCCAGCGCGCGCAGCACGCCGTCCCTGGTCCCGTGCCGGAGCGACTCCTCGCGGGCACGGGTCATGAGGAAGATGTTGTAGTCGATCCCGAGCGCGACCAGGAAGACGAAGCCGATCAGCAGCACCTGCGGGTCGCTGCCGGGGAACCGGAAGAGGTGCTCGAAGACCAGGGCGCTCACGCCGACCGTGGAGAGCACGCTCACCGCCACGGTGGCGACCAGGAGCACCGGCGCGACCAGCGCCCGCAGCAGCAGCGCCAGGACGACGGTGATCACCAGCAGCACCAGCGGCACGATGACCGCGAGGTCGCGGGCCGCGGTGTCCTGGGTGTCCAGGTCGCTCGCGGTCGAGCCGCCCACCAGCGCCTCGGGGTCGACGTCGCTGACGGTGGCGCGCAGCGCGGCGACCGTGTCCTGGGCGGCGGGGCTGTCGGGGGTGTCGGTGAGGGTGGCGTCGATGCGGACCAGCCCGTCCACCTCGACCGGGGCGCCGGCCTGCCCGGGGGGCCCGTCGCCGGTGAAGGGCGCGACCTGGCCGACGCCGTCGACCCGGCCCACCGCCTCCGCGACGGCCTCCCAGCCGGCGGCAGGCGTGATGATGACGGCGGGGGTGGCGCTGCCGGCGTCGTAGTGCCGCTCGAGGGCCTCCTGCCCGACGGCGGAGGGGGACCCGCCGCGGACGGCCTCGGAGAGGGGGATGCCCTCGGCGTCGAAGGTGGGGGCGAAGGCGGCCATGACGACCAGCACCCCGAGGCTGCCGAGCAGGACGCGGCCCGGGCGGCGGCCGACCGACGTCGCCACCCGCTCCCAGCCCCTGCCGTGCGCGTGCTCCGAGCCGTACTTCGGCCGGAAGGGCCAGAACGCGGCGCGCCCGAAGAGGACCAGCACGGCCGGCAGGAAGGTGAGCGCGGCCAGCATGGCGAAGGCGATGCACACCGCGGAGATCGGGCCGAGGCCCCGGTTGCTGCCGAGGTCGGAGAAGAGCAGGCAGAGCACGCCGAGGACCACCGTGGCGCCGGAGGCGACGATCGGCTCCCAGGACTGCTTGAGCGCGATCCGCATCGCGGTGAACCGGGACTCCTCCTGGCGCAGCTCCTCCCGGTAGCGGGCGACCAGCAGCAGGCCGTAGTCGGTGGCCGCGCCGACGACGAGGATCGAGGCGATCCCCTGGCTCTGGCCGTTGACCGCGATCCAGCCCTCGCGGGCCAGGAAGTAGGCGACGGCCAGCGAGACGACGAGCGCCATGCCGGCGGTGCCGATGACCAGGAACGGCAGGATCGGGCTGCGGTAGACGACGAGCAGGATCACCAGGACGACGCCGAACGCCGCGAGCAGCAGCAGGCCGTCGATGCCGGAGAAGCCCTCGGCGAAGTCGGAGAACGTCGCGCCGGGGCCGGTGACGTGCGCCGTCGTGCCGTCGAACGCCGCCAGGTCGCGCAGCTCGCCGACGACCACGCCCAGCTCGTCGCCGAGGTCGGGGCTGAACGGCAGCACGACCTGCGCTGCGGCGCCGTCCTCCGAGGGGACCGGCGGCGAGCCGGGGCCGGTCAGGGCGTCGGCGTCCTCGGCGGTCCGGGTCGCCTCGTCCGCGCGCTGGGCGATCTCGCCCAGCTGGGCCTCGTCGAGCGGCCCGTCCTCGCTCTCCCAGAGCAGGATCACCGGGAGGCTGCGCTCGGTGGCGAACTCCCGCTGCAGCTCGGTGACGCGCGTGGACTCGGCGCTGTCGGGCAGGAACGCCGTCGAGTCGTTCTCCTGGACGGTGCTCAGCTTCCCGCTGAACGACCCGAGCGGGCCGGCGAAACCGAGCCAGAGGAGGGCGATGACGGCCGGGAGGACCCAGCGGAGCGGGGACGTGCGGCGAGGCATGATTTCCCTTGAGAGTCGATTATCTCGATCGTCGAGAGATTACGGTGGCACGGGACGTCGTGCGAACGGAGGGGCCGGTGTCCGACGAGAGCGCCCGTGAGCTGGCACTGCTCCTTCGCCGGCTGAACGTCGAGCTGGATGCGGTGACGGCGAGGTTCGCGGAGCTGCACGGGCTCAACCGGACCGACGTCCGGGCGCTCGTGGCGATCATGGACGCCGCCCGGCGTGGCGAGGCGCTGACCGCCGGCCGGCTGGGGGAGGCCGTCGACCTGCGCTCGGCCTCGGTGACCGCGCTGGTCGACCGGCTGGAGAAGGTCGGCCACCTCCGGCGGACGCGTGACGCCCAGGACCGGCGCCGCGTCGTGCTGGAGATGTCGGACTCGGCACGGGTCGCCGGGCACGAGCACTTCGGCGGGCTCGCGCGCGAGCTCACCGCCGCCATGGCGGGCTACACCGAGGACGAGCTGGCCGTCGTCCGCCGCTGGCTGGAGGACATGACCGCGGTCATCACCCGGCACTCCCGCGCGCAGCCGGACGGGGCGTGAGCCGCGCGGCCACGAGCGGGGCGCCGACCAGCCCGACCAGGCCGGTGGCGGCCAGGCCGTAGAACGCCCACAGGGCCGCACCGACCGGCGTCGCGAGCAGCAGGGACGTCAGGAGGAGGGCGGCGTTCAGCACCACGAGCGCGGCGTGCGCCGCCGTGGAGCCGCGGTGGGCCAGGAGCCCGAGGACCGCCAGGGCGACCAGCCAGGGCACCGGGACCGGGCCGGGGTCCCCGGGCAGCTGGGCGACCGCGGCGCAGGCGGCCACCGAGGCGGCCCAGACGGCGAGCCCGAGGCGGTTCGGCTGCATGCGCGCATCGTGGACCGGCAGCGGCGCCGCGACAAGCGCCCGGGCCGGTCAGAGGTAGAGGCCGGTCGACTCCTCGATGCGCTCGGCGGCGACGGCGTGCACGTCGCGCTCGCGCAGGATGATCAGGTCCTCGCCGTGCACCTCGACCTCGTGCTGGTCCTCCGGGGAGAAGAGCACCTGGTCCCCGAGCTTCACCTGGCGCACGCTCGGGCCGACGCCCTTGGCCTCGCCCCACACCAGCCGCTTGGCCACCTGGGCGGTCGCGGGGATGAGGATCCCGCCGCTGGAGCGCCGGTCGCCGTCCTCCTTGCGGAGCGCGACCAGGATGCGGTCGTGCAGCATCTTGATCGGCAGCTTGCCGGCGGTGGCGATGTTGTCGGGCACGTCGGTCGACGGTACCGGTAGGGCGCTCAGCCGAGCCCGCGGTGGGCGGCCCAGAGCTGCCCCGCGCGGTCGGCGGCCGCGGCGACCAGCGCCGCCAGCTCCGGCCGGTCCGGCACGGGGAAGGAGACGTACGCGCCGCGCCCACCGGCGGTCGGCCGCCCGTACGCCTTGGCGGCCAGGGACCCGTCGGGGAGCAGCCGCACGGTGAGGGTCGTCAGCCCGAACTCCTCGCCGCGCCGGGTGTCGGTCCAGCGGAGGTGCTCGGGGATGGTCACGTTGATGGCCAGAGCGCCGACCTCTACGGCGTCGTCGCTGCTCATGGGCCGGACGCTACCGCCGTCCCGGGGGTGGCAGAGGGGCCGGAATGGCCCTGTCGGCCCTGTCAGCCCCAGCCGAGCTCGTGGAGGCGGTCCTCCTCGATGCCGAAGTGGTGCGCGATCTCGTGGACCACGGTGATCGTGACCTCCTCCACCACGTCCTCGGCCGTCTCGCAGATGTCGCAGATGGCCTCGCGGTAGATCATGATCCGGTCCGGCAGCGCCCCGCCGTACTCCCAGCCGCGCTCGGTCAGCGCGTACCCCTCGTAGAGCCCGAGCAGCTCGGGCTCGTCGGGGTTCCGGTCCTGCACCAGGACGACGACGTTGTCCAGCAGCGCCATCAGCTCGGCCGGCACCTCGTCGAGGGCGTCGGCGACCAGGCCCTCGAAGACCGGCAGCGGCAGGGGCCTCACCAGCTGGTCGGCAGCGGCCGGCCCTCTTCGTAGCCCGCCGAGCTCTGCACGCCCAGGACGGCCCGCTCGTGCAGCTCGTCGACGGTGCGGGCGCCCGCGTAGGTGCAGGACGACCGCACGCCGGCCACGATCTGGTCGATGAGGTCCTCGACCCCGGGGCGCTGCGGGTCCAGGTACATGCGGGACGAGGAGATGCCCTCCTCGAACAGGCCCGCCCGCGCCCGCTCGAAGCCGCTCTGGGTCGCCGTCCGCGCCTTGACCGCGCGGGCCGACGCCATGCCGAAGGACTCCTTGTAGAGCCGGCCGGCGTCCTCGTGCACGTCGCCGGCGCTCTCGTAGGTGCCGGCGAACCAGGAGCCGACCATCACGTTCGCCGCGCCCGCGGCCAGCGCCAGCGCGATGTCGCGCGGGTGCCGGACGCCGCCGTCGGCCCACACGTGCCTGCCCAGCGAGCGGGCCTCGGCGGCGCACTCCTCGACGGCGGAGAACTGCGGCCGGCCGACGCCGGTCATCATCCGCGTGGTGCACATGGCCCCGGGCCCGACGCCGACCTTCACGACGTCGGCACCGGCCTCGACCAGGTCGCGGGTGCCCTGCGCCGTCACCACGTTGCCGGCGACGACCGGCGTGGAGCCGGCCACCGAGCGCACCGCGCGCACGGCCTCGATCGCCTTCTCCTGGTGCCCGTGCGCGGTGTCGACCACGAGCACGTCGACCCCGGCCGCGAGCAGGGCCGACGCCTTGCCGGCGACGTCGCCGTTGATGCCGACGGCGGCAGAGGTGAGCAGCTGGCCCTCGGCGTTGACGGCGGGCGTGTAGAGCGAGGAGCGCAGCGCGCCCTTGCGGGTGATGACGCCGACCAGCCGGTCGCCCTCGACCACCGGGGCGGCGCTGACGCGCTCACCGGACAGCACGTCGAAGATCTTGGTGAGGTCGGTGCCGGCGGGGATCGTCAGCGGCTCCCGCGTCATGACCTCGGACAGCTGGGTGAACCGGTCGACCCCCTGGCACTGGCCGTCGGTCACGACGCCGACGGGGGCGCCGTCCTCCACGACGACGACGATCCCGTGCGCGCGCTTGGTCAGCAGCGACAGCGCCTCGCCGACCGTCGAGGTGGGGGAGAGGGTGATCGGGGTGTCGTAGACGGGGTGCCGCGTCTTGACCCAGGAGACGACCTCGGAGACGACGTCGACCGGGATGTCCTGCGGCAGGACGGCGAGGCCACCGCGGCGGGCGGCGGTCTCGGCCATCCGCCGGCCGGAGATCGCGGTCATGTTGGCCACGACGATCGGGATCGTCGTCCCCACGCGGTCGGGGGTGGTCAGGTCGACCTCGAGCCGGGACCCGACCGTGGAGTGCGCCGGGACCATGAAGACGTCGGAGTACGTCAGGTCGTGCGCCGGACGGGAGCCTTCGAGAAAACGCATGCCTCCATTGTGGGCGGTGTTCAGCACTGGTGGACGCACCGTCCACCAGCAGGTGACAAAATCGGCCGGTGATCGACCTCCGGCTCCTGCGCGAGAACCCCGACCTCATCCGTGCCAGCCAGCGTGCCCGGGGTGCCGACGAGTCCCTGGTCGACCAGCTGCTCGCCGCCGACACTGCCCGCCGCGAGGCGGTGCGGCGCGCCGACGACCTGCGGGCCGAGCAGAAGAACGCGTCCCAGGCGGTCAAGAAGGCCACGCCGGAGGAGCGGCCCGCCGTCCTCGAGCGGGCCAAGGCCCTGGCCGCGGAGGTCAAGGAGGCCGAGGAGGCGCAGCGCGCCGCCGACGCCGCCCTGCGCGAGGTGCACGCGAAGATCCCGAACGTCGTCGCCGACGAGGTGCCCCCGGGCGGTGAGGACGACGCCGTCACCATCCGCACGGTCGGCGAGGTGCCCACCTACGACTTCGAGGTGCGCGACCACATCGAGATCGGCGAGCTCCTGGGTGCCATCGACATGGAGCGCGGCGCCAAGGTGTCGGGCTCGCGCTTCTACTTCCTGACCGGCCCGGGCGCCCTGCTGGAGTTCGCCCTCGCCCAGCTGGCCATCAGCCGGGCCGTCGCCGCCGGCTTCACCCCGGTCATCGCGCCGGCGCTGGTGCGCCCCGAGGCCATGGAGGGCACCGGCTTCCTCGGCGAGCACGACGAGGAGGTCTACCGGGTCGAGCGCGACGACCTGTACCTCGTCGGGACGTCCGAGGTCGCGCTCGCCGGCATGCACGCCGGCGAGGTCCTCGACCTCTCCGCCGGCCCGAAGCGCTACGCCGGCTGGTCCTCCTGCTTCCGCCGCGAGGCCGGCTCCTACGGCAAGGACACCCGCGGCATCATCCGCGTGCACTGGTTCGACAAGGTCGAGATGTTCAGCTTCGCCCGGCCGCAGGACACCGAGGCCGAGCACCTGCGGCTGCTGGCCTGGGAGGAGGAGTTCCTCCAGGCCCTCGAGCTGCCCTACCGGGTCGTCGACATCGCCGCCGGCGACCTGGGCACCAGCGCCACCCGCAAGTACGACATCGAGGCCTGGTTCCCGACCCAGGGCACCTACCGCGAGCTCACCTCGACCTCGGACTGCACCACGTTCCAGGCCCGCCGGCTCGACATCCGGTACCGGGACGAGGACGGGAAGACGCAGACGGCGGCCACGCTCAACGGCACGCTCTGCGCCATCGCCCGCACCATCGCCTGCCTGCTCGAGGTGCACCAGCGGGCCGACGGCTCGGTGCACGTCCCGGTGGCCCTGCGGCCCTGGCTCGGCGGCATCGAGGCCATCACCCCGGGCATGACGCTGGCGGCGCCGCTGCCGCCCACCGCATGAGCGAACGCCCGCCGAAGGCCCTGCAGGCCTACGGCGTCCTGCCCGGCGCCGACACCGTCGTCGAGCTCGGGGACCTGGGGCCCTGGCGTCCCAAGCTGGTCGCGACCGACCTCGACGGCACGCTGCTCGACGAGGCCGGCGAGGTCACCCCGCGCACCCGGGCGGCGCTCACCGCCTGCTGGGACGCCGGCATCCCCGTGGTGGGCGTGACCGGCCGCGGGCCCCGGCTGCTGGAGAGCGTGCGCGCCGCGCTCGACGGCCGCGGCATCGCGGTGCTCTCCCAGGGCGGGTTCGTCGTAGACCTCGAGCGCGACGAGGTGCTCCGCGCCGTCGCGCTCCCCCGCGAGCAGGCGATGGCCGCCGTGGAGCGGATCGAGGCGGTGGCCGGCGACCTGCTCATGGCTGTCGAGGAGGCCGCGGAGCAGGGCGAGGTGCGCGGCGCGCTCCGGGTGCAGCACGGCTTCGACTGGCCCTACCCCGAGGCGGCCGAGCTGCTGCCGAAGGGCGAGGTGCTGCCGCCGGGCGCCGTCCTCAAGGTCTTCCTGCGGTCCCCGGAGCTGGGGCAGGACGAGCTCCTGGCCCGCGCCCGCGCCGCCCTGGACCCGGCCGAGGCCGAGGTGACGCACGCGGGTCTCGGCTTCATCGAGGTGCTGCCGCCCGGCATCACCAAGGCGTCCGGGCTGGCGATCGCGCTGGACCGGTACGGCGCCGACCTCGGCGACGTCCTGGTCTTCGGCGACATGCCCAACGACCTGCCAATGCTGACCGCGGTCGCCGGGGCGGGCGGCCGGGCCGTGGCGATGGCCAACGCCCACCCCGACGTGCGTGCCGTCGTCCAGGGCGTCACCAGCGGGCACCGCGCCGACGGCGTGGCCCGCTACCTGGAGGCACTGCTCGATGTCTGACCGGAAGCCCCGGCTGATCGCCAGCGACATGGACGGCACGCTGCTGCGCTGGGACGACACGGTCAGCGACGCGACGGTGGCCGAGCTGGAGCGGTGGCGCGCCGACGGCGTCCCCGTCGTGCTGGCCACCGGCCGGCCGCCTCGCTGGATGGTCCGGATCCGCGAGGTCCTGCGCTACGGCACGGCGGTCTGCTGCAACGGCGCCGTCATCCTCGACCTGGAGCGGTTCGAGATCCTGCACGAGGAGCCGCTGCACCCCGACGTGCTCGGGTCGGTCACCGCCGAGCTCCGCCGCCGGCAGCCGGACACCTGGTTCGCGGTCGAGTACGGCCTGGAGTTCCGTCACGAGCCGATCTACAAGCCGCGCTGGGACGTCGACGCGCCCGGCGTCGCCGAGGCCACGCTGGACGAGATGACCGCGCAGCCGGTCGCCAAGCTGCTCGCGCGCCACGAGCACCTGCCGCGCGACGAGTTCGTCGCCCTGGTCCAGGCCGTCGTGGGCGACCGGGCGACGGTCACGAACTCGTCCAGCGACGCGCTCGCCGAGATCTCCGCGGCCGGCGTGACGAAGGCGTCCGGGCTGGCGAAGGTGGCCGCGCAGCACGGCGTCGGGCCGGAGGACGTCGTCGTCTTCGGGGACATGTCCAACGACATCGCCGCGTTCGAGTGGGTCCGGGCCGCCGGCGGCCGCGCCGTGGCCATGGCGCACGCCCACCCCGACCTCCTGGCGGTGGCCACCGACGTCACGGGCACCAACGACGACGACGGCGTCGCGGAGTTCCTCGCGTCACTCTGAACACGCTGGTCACAGGGTCGTGCACAACGATCCCACTGGCTGGAGCGCTCCACGGTTCGGCTTGAGCGGGCCGGGGCGTCGCCGACATGGGGGGTGCGGGGCGACGGACCCCGCCCTCTCGCCCGCGGAGTCCACGCAATGCTCACGAACCTGTCGATCAGCCGGCGTCTCGGCCTCGGCTTCCTCGTCGTCGTCCTCTGCATGGTGGGTCTGACCGCCACCGGTGTGTGGCGTGTCGAGACCATCAACAGCCACCTGACGACGATCAACGACCTCAACGCGGTCAAGCAGCGGTACGCGATCAACTTCCGCGGCAGCGTCCACGACCGCGCGATCGCCGTTCGCGACGTGGTCCTCTCCACCACCGCCGCGGAGGTGGCGACCGAGGTCGAGCTCATCGAGGCGCTGACCCAGAAGTACACCGACTCCGCCGGCCCCATGGACGAGCTCTTCGCGGTGCAGGCCAACGCCGGCGAGGCGGAGCGCAAGGCCCTGGCCGACATCAAGGACGTCGAGCAGCAGACCCTGCCGCTGATCGACCAGATCGTGCAGGCCGGGACCGCCGGTGACATGGCGACCGCGGCGCAGGCGCTCGCCCAGGCCAAGCCGCTCTTCGTCGAGTGGCTCCGCACCATCAACGTCCTCATCGACATGGAGGAGGCGATGAACCAGGAGCTGTCCTCCGATGCCCGCAGCACCGCCTCGAACTTCCTCCTCCTGATGGTGCTCATCTGCGCGGCCGCGGCGGTCCTCGCGACGGTCATCGCCTGGCGCACGCCCCGCAGCATCGTGCGCCCGCTCACCGAGGCGGAGACGGCCATGGCCGCCGTCGCCCGGGGCGACCTGACCCAGCGCATCGAGGTCCGCGGGCAGGACGAGGTCGGCCGGACGGCCCGGTCGATCAACACCGCGCTCGCCTCCATCGGCGAGGTCATGGGCACGTTCCGCACGGCGATCGAGGCGCTCACCACCGCCAGCCGCCGCGTCGGGGACCTGTCCCAGCAGATCTCGGTCGGTGCCGAGGAGTCCTCCGCCCAGGCAGCGGTCGTGGCTGCCGCCGCCGGCGAGGTGTCGCACAACGTCCAGACGGTGGCTGCGGGCTCGGAGGAGATGGGCGCCTCCATCCGGGAGATCGCGCACAACGCCACCGAGGCGGCCTCGGTCGCCGGCCGGGCGGTGACGGTCGTGGGCACGACGACCGACACGGTGTCCCGCCTCGGGGAGTCCAGCCGGACCATCGGCGACGTGGTCAAGGTGATCTCCTCGATCGCGGAGCAGACCAACCTGCTCGCCCTCAACGCGACCATCGAGGCCGCTCGCGCCGGCGATGCGGGCAAGGGGTTCGCCGTCGTGGCCAACGAGGTGAAGGAGCTCTCGCAGGAGACCGCTCGCGCCACCGAGACATCGCCCGCCGGGTCGAGGCCATCCAGGCCGACAGCGCCGGCGCGGTCGGCGCCATCGCCCAGGTCGCGGAGGTCATCAACCAGATCAACGACTACCAGACCACGATCGCCTCGGCGGTCGAGGAGCAGACCGCCACGACGAACGAGATGAACCGCAGCGTCGCCGAGGCGGCCGCGGGGTCCGGCCAGATCGCCGCCAACATCGACGGCGTCGCCGCCGCCGCGAAGGCCACCACCGAGCACGTCGAGGCCTCGAAGGCGGCCGCCGACGAGCTGGCGCAGGTGTCCGGGCGGTTGCAGGAGCTCGTGGGCGGCTTCCGCTTCTGAGGCGGACCACCTCGGCCACCACCTGGACCCGCTGCGGCCGGCCCGATCCTCGATCGGGCCGGCCGCGGCCGTTCCCGCGGTCGGGGCGGGCACACTCCCTGGGACCGGGCCGCCTCCTGCCACCGTCGTGCGCTGTTCCGGGCCAACTCCTGCCCGGAACTTCCGCGCTGCCCGGCCGGTCCGGGTCAACATCTGCCCAGAACTGCCGAGAAGACCGGTGAAGTCAATCGGTCCAGGGAGAGCAGGCAGTCGATGGAGCACGCGTACGAGGCAGAGCGGCGGTCGGACGGCGACCACGCCGAGGGGACGAGGCGTGGGTTGTCCGGCGTCGGACTTCGCAGCCGGCTCCTCGGCGCGATCCTGGTCGTCGCCCTGAGCACGGTCGCGGTGGGTGCGTTCAGCATCAACCGGATGTCCACGCTCAGCGACCAGGCCAAGACCGTCTACGCCGACGGCGCCGTCCCGCTGGACGCCATGCGCACCCTGCAGGCCCAGTGGTGGGAGATGTCCACCAACGTCGCCCGCGCCAACATCCCGACCCTCCCGCCGGAGAGCCGGGCCCGGTCGCAGCAGGCCGCCCAGGAGCTCACGCAGAAGCTCGTCGACGGCCGTGCCGCCGTGGCCGAGATGTCGCTGTCGGCCGACACCCAGGCGGCCTTCGAGGAGTTCGGCACCGCCGTGGACGCCTACCTCGGCCTGCTGCAGAAGCTGGTCGCCGGCGTCGGCGCGGGGGCCGGCGCCACCCCGCCGGCCGTCGTGGCGCAGCTGGTCAGCGAGATGAACGCCCAGGAGACGATCATCGGCGAGTCCCTGGCAGCTGCCACCACGGGCGCCGCCGCCACCGCCGAGGCGACCGCCGCGGAGGCCCAGGACGCCTACGAGTCCGCCCGCACGCTGGCCCTGGTCATCATCGGCGCCGGTCTGCTGATCGCCGTCGTCCTGGCCGTGGTCGTCGCCAACGGCGTGACCCGCCCCGTCCAGCGCATCCGCGAGGTGCTGGGGCAGGTGGCCGAGGGTGACCTCACCGTCCGCGCCGGCAAGACCGGTGGCGCCGAGCTCGGCGAGATGGCCGCGTCGCTGGACCACACGCTGGACTCGATCGGCAACGTCCTCACCCTGGTCAACGACTCCTCGACCCGCCTCGCGGCCGCCTCCCAGCAGCTCAGCGGTGCGGCCGAGGGCATGCGCCAGAACGCGCAGACCGCCGCCGGCCAGGCCGACGAGGTGGTCGCGTCCGCCGGTGCCGTCGCGTCCAGCGTCGACACGGTGGCCACCGGCTCCTCGCAGATGGAGTCCGCGATCCGGGAGATATCGCAGAACGCCAGCGAGGCCAGCCGCGTCGCCAGCCAGGCCGTCGACGTCGCCGAAGACACCACCCGCACCGTCGGCAAGCTCGGCGACTCCTCGGCGGAGATCGCCACGGTCATCAAGCTGATCAACGGCATCGCCGAGCAGACCAACCTGCTCGCGCTCAACGCGACCATCGAGGCCGCCCGGGCCGGCGAGGCGGGCAAGGGCTTCGCCGTCGTCGCCTCCGAGGTCAAGGAGCTCGCGCAGGAGACCGCCCGGGCCACGGAGGACATCTCCAAGCGGGTCGAGGCCATCCAGGCCGACACCGCAGGAGCGGTCGACGCGATCAGCCAGATCAGCACCGTGATCGGCGAGATCAACGACTTCCAGGCCACGATCGCCGCGGCGGTCGAGGAGCAGACCGCGACGACGAACGAGATGAACCGCAACGTCGCCGAGGCGGCCAGCGGGTCCCAGGGCATCGCTGCCGCCATCACCGGCCTGGCGGCGGGGACGCAGGAGACCAACCAGCGGGTCGAGGAGGCGCAGCGCGCGGCGTCCGAGCTGGCCCGCATGAGCGGTGAGCTGCAGGACGCGGTGGCCCGCTTCCGCGTGTGATCTCACGGCGACGGCGCCGTCCCCGGGTCCCGGGGGCGGCGCCGTCGCGCGTGCGGGGTCGAGCCGGTCGGTCCGACCCGGATGGCGTCCTACAGGTACTGGCCCCCGCCGGGGCGGTAGTCCTGGGCCGGCCCCGCCTGCTGCCCACCGGGCAGGGCCTTGCGGCGGATCTCCTCCAGCTGGGCGCGGGCGGCCATCTGCTGGGCGAACAGCGCGGTCTGGATGCCGTGGAAGACGCCCTCCAGCCAGCCCACCAGCTGCGCCTGCGCGATCCGCAGCTCGGCGTCCGACGGCGTCTCGCCCTCGGTGAAGGGCAGCGTGATCCGCGCCAGCTCCTCGCGCAGCTCCGGCGCCAGCCCCTGCTCCAGCTCACGGATCGAGGACGCGTGGATGTCGCGCAGCCGGTTGCGGCTGGCGTCGTCCAGGGGAGCGGCGCGGACCTCCTCGAGCAGCTGCTTGATCATCGTGCCGATCCGCATGACCTTCGCCGGCTGCTCCACGAGCTCGCCCACGTGCAGCCCGCCGTCCCCGTCGTCGGCCTGCACGCCGTTCTGCGGCACGGGCACGGTGCCCAGGGGCCGCCCGTCGGGGCCGACCACGACGACCTGGTGGGGCCCTTCGGTGCCGTTCTCCGGAGAAGTCATGCCTCCCATCCTGCACCGTGCCCACGACAGGGGCCGCAGGGCCGGATGACGCCGCGTCGTGACCTGCCACCGGGGGTGACGGGCAGTCGCAGGAACTAGGGTGCGGCGCATGTCGAACGGGGCGTCGCGGCTGGACGTCGCACGTGTCCGCGGCCTCTTCCCGGCGCTGGCGGACGGGTACGTGCACGCCGACGGCCCGGCCGGGTCGCTGGTCCCGGAGACCGTCGCCCACGCCGTCGGCACGGCCATGCGGATGCCCGTCGCCAACCGGGGCGGGGTGTTCCCGGCGTCCGGGCGGTCGGAGGCGCTGGTGACCGGCGCGCGCACCGCCGTCGCCGACCTGGTCGGGGGCCGGCCGGGCGGCGTCGTCCTCGGGGCGAACATGACCACCCTGACCTTCGCGCTGGCGCGGGCGCTGGCCCGCACGTGGCGGCCGGGCGACCAGATCGTGGTCAGCCGGCTGGACCACGACGCCAACATCCGGCCCTGGGTGCAGCTGGCGGCCGCGGTGGGCGCGGAGGTGCGCTGGGCCGAGGTGGACATCGAGACCGGCGAGCTGCCCGCGTGGCAGTACGCCGACCTGATCACCCGCCGCACCCGCCTGGTGGCCGTCACCGCGGCGAGCAACGCGCTGGGGACCCGGCCGGACGTCGCCGGCATCGCGGCCCAGGCGCACGCGGTGGGCGCCCTGGTCTACGTCGACGCGGTCCACGCCGCGCCGCACGTGTTCCTCGACCAGCGCTCCCTGGGCGCGGACTTCCTGGCTGTGTCGGCCTACAAGTGGTGCGGCCCGCACGTGGGTGCGGTGGTCGCCGACCCCGATCTGCTGGGCTACCTGCACCCGGACAAGCTCGTCCCCTCGTCGGACAAGGTGCCCGAGCGGTTCGAGACCGGGACGCCGCCGTTCGAGCTGTTCGCGGGTGTGACGGCCGCCGTCGACCACCTGGCCACGCTCTGCGGCGAGGCGACCGGCTCCCGCCGCGAGCGGCTGCGCGCCTCCATGGCCGCCGTCGCCCGGCACGAGAGCGACCTGTTCGAGTGGCTGGACCAGGCGCTGCGCGTGATGCGCCACGTGCAGGTCCTGGGCAGCCCGGAGCGCAGCACCCCGACGCTGTCGTTCACCGTCGCCGGCATGCGGCCGCGGCAGGTGGCCGCCGAGCTGGCCCGGGCGGGGATCTGCGCGTGGGACGGCGACTACTACGCCCGCGAGCTGTTCGACGCCCTCGGCGTCAACGAGGCCGGGGGAGCGGTACGGCTGGGGCTCATGCACTACAACACGGCCGACGAGGTGGGCCGCATCATCGACGCCGTCGCCGGGCTGCGGCCCCGGTAGGCCCCGCTACCCCTCGTTGACCAGCAGCACCTTGCCGATGTGCTCGCTGGCCTCCACCACGCGGTGCGCCTCGGCGGCCCGGGACATCGGCAGCCGGCGGTCCACGACCGGCCGCACCACGCCGCGCTCGACGTCGGGCCAGACGTCGTGCCGCACCGCCGCGACGATCTCGGCCTTGCCGCCCGGCCCGGTCGCCGGCCGCGAGCGCAAGGTGGTGGCGTGCACGGCCGCCCGCTTGCCCAGGAGCTTGCCGAGGTCCAGCTCCGCCCGGGTGCCGCCCTGCATGCCGATCACCACGAGGCGGCCGCCCACCGCCAGGACGTCGACGTTGCGGGCCAGGTACTTGGCGCCCATGTTGTCCAGGACGACGTCGGCCCCGCCGGCCTCGGCCCTCACCCGCTCGACGAAGTCGTCCTCGCGGTAGTTCACCAGCACGTCGGCGCCCAGCTCGCGGCAGAAGTCGAGCTTCGCCTGGCTGCCCGCGGTCGTGGCGACGCGCGCGCCCGCCCGCTTCGCCAGCTGGATCGCCATGGTGCCGATGCCGCTGGAGCCGCCGTGCACGAGGAAGGTCTCACCGCGGCGCAGCCGGGCCAGCAGGAAGACGTTCGACCAGACGGTGCAGGTCACCTCGGGCAGGGCGGCCGCGGTGGCCAGCTCGACGCCCGACGGCCTGGGCAGCAGCTGCCCGGCGGGGACGGCGACCCGCTCGGCGTACCCGCCGCCCGACAGCAGCGCGCACACCTCGTCGCCGACCGGCCAGCCCATGACGCCCACGCCGACCTCGCTGACGATCCCGCTGCACTCCAGGCCCAGGATCTCGCTGGCGCCCTTCGGGGGCGGGTAGAAGCCCTGGCGCTGCAGCAGGTCCGCGCGGTTCACCGCGGTGGCGACGACGTCGACCACCACCTCGCCGGGCCCGCAGACCGGGTCGGGGGCCTCGCCCCAGGTCAGGACGTCGGGGCCACCGGGCTCGGAGATCGTCACCGCACGCATGGCCCGACCTTAGGGAGGCTCCCGGGCGACCGCCGCGCCCGGATACGCCTCGGGGCGGGAATCCGGTCGTGGATTCCCGCCCCGAGGCGCATCAGCGTGCGATCAGCGGGCCTTGAGGTCCTTGCGCAGGATCTTGCCGGCGGCCGACTTGGGAACGGCCTCGATGAACTCGACGAACCGGATCTTCTTGTGCGGGGCCACCTTCTCGGCCATGTAAGCCATGACGGCGTCCTCGGTGATCTCCGAGCCCGGCGAGCGGACGACGAAGGCCTTGGGCAGCTCCTCGCCGCTCTCCTTGTCCGGCACGCCGATGACGGCGGCGTCGGCGATCTCCGGGTGGTTGATCAGCACGGCCTCGAGCTCGGCCGGGGCCACCTGGTAGCCCTTGTACTTGATCAGCTCCTTGACGCGGTCGACGACCGTGTAGGCGCCGTTCTCGTCCACGATCGCCACGTCACCGGTGTGCAGCCAGCCCTCGGCGTCCACGGTGCCGCGGGTGGCCTCCTCGTTGTTGAGGTAGCCCTTCATGACCTGCGGCCCGCGGACCCACAGCTCGCCGGACTGCCCGGTGGCGGCGTCCTCGCCGGTCGCCGGGTCGATCAGCCGGCACTCGGTGTTGGGCACCGCGTAGCCGACCGAGCCCTTCGGGGGCTGGCCGGCGCCCTCCGGCTCGCAGCCGATGTCGGGAGTGGTGTGCGAGACCGGGGAGAGCTCGGTCATGCCGTAGCCCTGGGCCACGCTGACGCCGTCCGGGTTGCCCTTGCGCAGGCGCTCCTGCGCGGCCAGGGCCAGCTGCTCGTCCAGCGGGGCGGCGCCCGAGAGGATCGAGGTCAGCGACGACAGGTCGAACTGGTCGACCAGCGGGTGCTTGGCCAGCGCGAGCAGGATGGGCGGCGCGACGAACGCGCGGGTGATCTTGTGGTCCTGGATCGCGCGGAGGAAGTCGTCCAGCTCGAAGCGCGGCAGGGTGACGACGGCGCCGCCCCACGCCAGGCCCTGGTTCATCAGCACGGTCAGGCCGTAGATGTGGAAGAACGGCAGGACGGCGATGATCCGCTCGTCGGCGCCCAGGCTGATCAGCGGACGGCACTGCGCCACGTTGGCCACCAGGTTGCGGTGGGTCAGCATGACGCCCTTGGGCAGGCCGGTCGTGCCGCTGGAGTAGGGCAGGGTGACCAGGTCGTTGGCCGGGTCGATGTCGACCTGCACGCTCGGGGCGTCGGCGCCGAGCAGGTCGAACAGGTTCGCCTTGCCCTCGAAGCCGTCCAGGACGATGACCTCGTCGACCGGCGACTTCTCCACGGCCGCGCCGGCGCGGTCCATGAACAGCGAGATCGTGATGAGGATCTTGGCGCCGGAGTCCTTGAGCTGGAAGGCGATCTCGTCGGGCGTGTAGAGCGAGTTGATCGGGCTCATCACGCAGCCGGCGGCCGCGATGCCGTGGAAGACCACCGGGAACCACGGGGTGTTCGGGCAGAAGACGGCGACGACGTCGCCCTTGCGGAGCCCGCGGGCGTGCAGGTTCGCCGCGACCCGGTCCACGTACTGGGCGAGCTGGCCGTGGGTGATCACGTCACCCTTGAGGCCGTCGATCAGGGCGGGGGCGTCCGGGCGTTCCCTGCCGGCGGCCAGGACGAACTCCGGGACCGAGAGGTTCGGGATCTCGACGTCGGGATAGGGGCTGGCCAGCGCCACTGGTAGGACCTCCTCGGAACGGGTGTGTGGCGGTAGTCTCACATCCACCGTGTCCCCGCTCACAAGGGGGTTCGCCCGTTCAGCGGGGCCAGAGCACCGACTGGGTGCAGCGGAACAGCGCGATCGTCCTCCCGGTCGCCGCGTTCGCGACCACGGCGTCCCACACCTGCGTGGTGCGGCCGGCGTGCATGTTGGTCGCGGTGCACTCGATCCGGCCCTCGCGCGCGGTGCCGAGGTGGTTGCTCTTCAGCTCGATGGTGGTGAACCCGCTCGAGCCCTCGGGCAGCAGCGCGCGGGTGGGCAGGCCGCAGCTGGTGTCGGCCAGCGTGACCACCGTGCCGGCGTGCAGGTAGCCGTTGGGCGCGAGCAGCTCGGGGCGGATGTCGAGGTGGCTGGTCAGCCGCCCGGGCTCGTGGGTGTCGACGACGATGCCGAGCAGCCCGGGGAAGGTGCCCGGCAGGAGGTCGTTGAGCTCGTCGGCGGTGTGGAACCCGGTGGCGGCCATGGTCGGCAACCTAGCGCCGGCGCTCAGGCGAGGCCGCGGACGGTGCGCGTGGGCGGCCGGGTGCCCTGGATGGAGGCGACCATGTCCAGCGTCTGCCGGGTCGCCGCGACGTCGTGCACGCGGAACACCCGGGCGCCCAGCCAGGCGCTGACGGCGGTGGCGGCCAGCGTGCCGGTGAGCCGCTCCTCCAGCGGGACGTCGAGGGTCTCGCCGACGAAGTCCTTGTTCGACAGCGCCATCAGCACCGGCCACCCGGTGCCCACCAGCTCGCCGATGCGCCGGGTCGCCTCCAGCGAGTGCCGGGTGTTCTTGCCGAAGTCGTGGCCGGGGTCGACCAGCACCCGCTCGCCGTCCACGCCCGCGGCCACCGCGGCCTCGGCCAGCGCCGTCGTCCGGGCCACGATGTCGGCGACGACGTCGTCGTAGGCCACCCGGTGCGGGCGGGTGCGCGGCGGCAGGCCGCCGGCGTGCGTGCAGACGATCCCCGCCCCCGCCTCGGCGGCGACGCCGGCCAGCTCCGGGTCCACCCCGCCCCAGGCGTCGTTGACGACGTCGGCGCCCGCGGCCAGCACCTCCCGCGCGACGGAGGCCCGCCAGGTGTCGATCGAGATCGGCAGCGTCGGGTGCGCGGCGCGGATCGCCGCCACCAGGTCCGCGGTGCGGCGGATCTCCTCGGCGGGGGAGACCTCCTCGCCCGGCGCGGCCTTCACCCCGCCGACGTCGACCATGTCCGCGCCCTCGGCGACCACCTGGTCCACCCGCTCGACGGCGGCCGCCAGCTCGAAGGTGGCACCGCGGTCGTAGAACGAGTCGGGGGTGCGGTTGACGATCGCCATGACCACGAACCGGCCGTCGGGCACGTCGAGGGCCCCCAGTCGCAGCAACCCGCTCCCCGTCCGATCGTGGTGTGTGGTGGAGTCAGCCAACCAGACCGCATGTGGTCGGGACCGAGTGGAGGCAGAGCTGATGGCGCAGACGACGGCCGAGGGCGTCGAGGGGGTCCAGGGCCTGGTGGGCAAGCACCTGGGCTACAGCGACTGGGTGGAGGTCACCCAGGAGCAGGTGAACCAGTTCGCCGAGGCGACCGGCGACCACCAGTGGATCCACGTCGACCCGGAGCGGGCGAAGAAGGAGAGCCCCTTCGGCGGCCCCATCGCCCACGGCTACCTGACGCTGTCGCTGCTGCCCTCGCTGGTGCCGCAGATCGTGGAGATCAGCGGGTTCCGGATGGGCGTCAACTACGGCACCGAGAAGGTACGCTTCCCCTCCCCGGTGCCCGTGGGCGCCCGGGTGCGGGCCGGCGCGACGATGGAGGCCGCGACCCCGTTCGAGGGCGGCATCCAGATGAGCCTGACCGTCACCGTGGAGATCGAGGGCGGCAGCAAGCCGGCGATGGTCGCCACCGTCGTCTACCGCCGCTACCTCTAGCCACCGGAGGGGCCGAAATGGCCATTTCGGCCCCTCCGGTGCGGGGTCAGACGGCGATCGCCTGGTTGACCAGCTGCCGCAGGTAGTTGCGGATCGGCAGGGTGCTCGAGGGCAGCAGCTGCGTGTAGAAGGTGACGGTCACGTCCTCGAGCGGGTCCACGTAGAACGCCGTCGACGCCGCGCCGCCCCAGCTGTAGTCGCCCACGTTGGCGACGACGCCGTAGCGCGCCGGGTCGATCACCATCGAGAAGCCCAGCCCGAAGCCCACCCCGCGCAGCGGCGTCTCGGCGAACAGCGGCCGCCCGGAGCTCTCCAGGTCGCGGCCGCCGGGCAGGTGGTTGAGCAGCATGTGCCCCAGCGTGCGGGGGCCGAGGATGCGGCCACCGTCGAAGGAGCCGCCGCGGCGCAGCATCTCGACGAAGCGCAGGTAGTCCCCGGCGGTCGAGACCAGCCCGCCACCACCGGAGAGGAACGCCGGCCTGGTGTGCGCGGCCTCGCCCATGGCGTCGAGCGGCGCGAAGCCCGTGGGGGCGCCACCGGGCTGCCCGGGGACGGCCGCGTAGAGCCGCGCCAGCGAGTCGACGTCGTCCTCGGGGCGCAGGCCGAAGGACGTGTCGGTCATGCCGAGCGGGGCGAAGATCCGGTCGGCGAAGAACTCGTCCAGCGGCCGGCCCGAGACCACCTCGACCAGCCGGCCGAGGACGTCGGTGGAGACGCCGTAGTTCCACTCGCTGCCGGGCTGGAACAGCAGCGGCATCGAGGCCCACTGGCGGCACACCTCGGCGGAGTCCGCGCCCGGCGGGGTGCCCCACTCGTGGCCGTTGGCGCGGTAGATCGCGTCGGGGACGGTCGCCCGGTGGAAGCCGTAGGTCAGCCCGGACATGTGGGTGAGCAGGTGCCAGACCCGGATCGGCTCCACCAGCGGCTCGGTCACCGGCTTCTGGTCCGAGCCGGCGACGTACACGCGGGTCTCGGCGAACTCCGGGAGCCACCGGGAGATCGGGTCGGTGAGCTGGAAGGCGCCCTCCTCGTACAGCATCATCGCCGCGACCGAGGTGACCGGCTTGGTCATGGAGTAGATGCGCCAGCGGGTGTCGGGCTCGACCGGGCGGGCGTTCTCGACGTCGCGGAAGCCGCCGGAGCCGACGTGCACCAGCTTCCCGTGCCGGGCGACGGTGACCAGGAAGCCCGGGAGCTGGCCGTCGTCGACGTAGCGGGCCAGCCGCCGGTCGATGCGGGCCAGCCGGCCGGCGTCCATGCCGACCTCGGCCGGGTCGGTCTCCACTCGCAGCTCCACGCGCACCTCCGTGTCCTGGAACGCCGTCCGCCGCCGGGCGACGCCTCGACCGGCATCCTGGCCCACGAGGTTGTGAGCCAGGGCACAGGGGTCTCGGCGTCCGTCCGGCGGCGGACGAGGTGCGGACCAGGCGGTGCCGGCCGGGCGCTGCCGGCCGGCGCTGCCGATCAGACCGGGACGGAGCTCGCGGCCTTCTTCAGGTTGGAGCCCGCGGTCACCTTGACGGTGTTGGCGGCGGGGATGTCGATCGACTCACCGGTCTGCGGGTTGCGGCCGGTGCGCGCGGAGCGCTGGGTGCGCTCGACGGTCAGCAGACCGGAGACGGCGACCTTCTCGCCGCGGGTGATGGCGTCGACGAGCTCGTCCTGCAGCCCGGCGAGGACGGAGTCCACCGTCGAGGCGGGGACATCGGCGCGCTTGGCGATGGCGGAGACCAGTTCGGCCTTGTTCATGTGCTTCCTCTCGTAGGCGGTGGCGGTGCCATGGGTTCGGCACGCAGCCGGCTCGTTCCCCCCGGCGCGCGGGGCGCCGGTGGTGGCCCGGGTCGGCGCGGGGGGCGCGCGGTGGCCGGGCACCCGACCCCCGTGGAGAGGGCCGGATCGACAGGAACGCTGCCATGTCGCCCGGCCAAAAGACCAGCGGGGGGTCCCCGGAACCCCCTGGAACGACTCGGAGGTCACACCCGTCCCACCTCGCGCGGGGCCACGGGGCCCCGCCTAGCGTGGGTCGCATGCCGCTGATCCCGCGCACCGACCTCACCGTCAGCGACCTCTGCCTGGGCGGCAACGTCTTCGGCTGGACGGCGGACGAGGCGACGTCGTTCGCGATCCTGGACCGCTACCTCGACGCCACCCCCAGCACGCTGGCGCCCTTCGTGGACACCGCGGAGATGTACGGCGACGGCACCTCCGAGCGGATCCTCGGCAGCTGGATGGCCGCGCGCGGGGTGCGCGACCAGGTCGTCGTCGCGACCAAGGCCTCGCCGGGGCGCAAGGAGCACCCGCTGTCGGCGGCGGAGGTCAGGACGGCGGCGGAGCGGTCGCTGCGGAACCTGCGCACCGACGTCATCGACCTCTACTACGCGCACTACGACGACGAGACGACGCCGCTGGAGGAGACGCTCACCGTGTTCGACGAGCTGGTGCGGGCGGGCAAGGTGCGGCACGTGGCGGCGTCGAACTACTCGGCGGTCCGGCTCACCGAGGCCCTCGGCACGGCGGAGCGGGTGGGCGTGACGGGGTACGTGGCGCTGCAGACGCACTACAACCTGGTGGAGCGGCCGGCGTTCGAGGACGGCCTGCGCGACGTGGTCACCGACGCCGGGATCGGGGTGCTGCCGTACTTCGCGCTGGCGAAGGGCTTCCTCACCGGCAAGTACCGGCCGGGGGAGCAGGTCGACTCGCCGCGGGCGCAGGGGGCGGCGGCGTACGTGGGGGAGCGCGGGGACCGGGTCCTGGCCGCGCTGGCCGAGGTGGCGCAGGAGCAGGGCGTGCCGGTGCCGGCGGTGGCGCTGCGCTGGCTGGCCGACCAGCCGGCCGTCGTCTCGCCCATCGCCAGCGGGCGGTCGGTGGAGCAGCTGGCCGACCTGCTGCCGATGCAGGACCTGGTGCTCAGCGACGACCAGCGGTCGCGGCTGACCGACGCCAGCGCGTGAGGGGTCCCGTCCCCCCGCCCGGGTTCACGGGGCGGGGGGACGGGGGGGCTGGTGCCGTCCTCAGACGGTGACCATGGCGGCGCGGAAGCGCTCCATGAGCTCCGGGGTGATCTGGTCGGCGGTGATGCCGTGCACCTCGGCCGCGTGGGGCGCGGCCTGGGCGAAGATGCCGTCCTCGTCGGCGGCGGTGTACGTGGCGTCACAGCCCGGGATGATGTCGCCGCAGGCGAAGCGCTTCATGGAGGGACTCCTTGTCGGTGGTGCGGTCGTACGACCGGCCCGCCGGGTGGCGGCCGGGGGTCTGGTCAGCGGCTCCGGGGAACCGCCGTGGCGAGGTCCTCGATGCGCAGCAGCCCGAGGACGTGGCCGGTGGGGTCGGTGCAGACGACGGGGTCGAAGCGGTGCGCCGGGGGCCGGGTGAGCGCCCGCTGCAGGGTCTCGGCGATGTCGGTGGACGGGTGCACGCGCAGGGACACCGGGGCCGTGTAGACCTGCAGCGTCCGCGGGTCGGACAGCAGCAGCCCCATCGGCTCGCCGTGCGGGCCGACGAGCACGGCCGGGGCCACCTCGGGGGTGTCGTCCTCGCCGACCACGCACTGCCGCACCGGCCGGAGCAGGCTGGCGACGCTCTCGGTGAGCCGGCTGCGGGCGACCTGCGTCCGCACCAGCTTCTCGACCTCGGGGGCCAGGGGCAGGAACTCCGGTGCAGGACGGCCGAGCAGCCAGCCCTGCGCCAGGGGCACGCCGAGGCGGGTGAAGGCGGACAGCTCGGCGGCGGTCTCGATGCCCTCGGCGAGCAGCCAGGCGTCGATCTTGCCGGCGAACTCGCCCACCATCTCGGCCAGCGCCATGCGCACCGGGTCGCTGTCGGCGTCGGCCACCAGCGACCGGTCGAGCTTCACCATCTGCGGGCGCACCGCGGCCATCTGCTGCAGCCCGGAGTAGCCGCTGCCGGTGTCGTCGAGGGCGATGAGGGCGCCGCGCTCGCGCAGCGCCTCGGTCTGGCGGCGCAGCCGGCTGAGGTCGTCCACCGGGGTGTGCTCGGTCAGCTCCACGACGACGCGCTGCAGGTCCGGGCGGCTGGCCAGGGCCCGCTGGACGGCGTCGGCACCCAGCAGGTGCGGGCTGACGTTGACGGTCAGGAACGTGTTGGGGGGCAGCCGGTCGACGGTGGCCAGGGCCTTGTGGATCGCCAGCGCCTCGAGCTCGGCCGCGATGCCGGCCTCGGCCGCGGCGGCGAACCAGACGTCGGGTCCCGCGGCCCCGGGGAAGCGGGCCAGCGCCTCGTACCCGGCGACCCGAGCGGCGGAGAGGTCGACGATCGGCTGGAAGACCAGGGTCAGGTCGTCGGCGCTCGCGAGCAGGGGTCGGCAGTCGGGGAGGCGGGGCGCCCGCGTGCCGATCATGGGGGGTGCATCGGCCGGTCGGTGGAAGTCCTTGAACGGGCCCCCCGCCGCTCCCCCGGAGGAGTGGCGCCGACGTGCCGGTGAACCCGCTGCTCCCGTGCCCTGGGACCGGCGTGCCAGCATGTGCGTACGAACGCACCCGGCCGGTGCGCGAACCGGCGGAGGGAGTGCGGTGTCCACGTCCGACGCCGGCGCGCACGCCGTCGACCCGCTGACCGACCCGCTCCGCATCGCCGCGGCCCGGCGGCTGCTGCTGGAGGTGCCCGGCCCCGCGGCGTTCGACCGCCTGTCCTCGCTGACCGCCCGCGTCCTGGGCGTCGGGCACGCGAAGGTCACGCTCTTCACCGACCACGACGTCGTCGTCGGCGGCCACGGCCTCCCGGCCGGGGTGGTGGGCGGCCCGGCGCTGCTCACCGGCGCGCTGTCGGCGATGACCGTGCGCCAGGGGGCGCCGCTGGTCGTCCCCGCGGCCGCGGAGGACGAGCGGGTCCACGACCTGCCCGCCGTCACCTCGGGGCAGGTGCTCTCCTACCTCAGCGCGCCGCTGGTCGCCGCGTCCGGCCAGGTCGTGGGCGCGCTGGCCGTCTACGACCCCGTGGCCCGGGACTGGACCGGTGACGCCACGCAGCTGCTCGAGCAGCTGGCGGCCTCCGTCGTCGCCGAGCTGGAGCTCTCGGCGGCCCAGTCCGCGGTCGGCACCTCCCGCGCGTGGCTGGACGTGGCGCTGGAGGCCAGCTCCGTCGGCATCTGGGAGCGCGACCTGCGCACCGGGACCATCCACTGGGACGACCGCTGCGCGGCCATCTTCGGCCTGGACTCCGCCGTCGACCTCAACTCGCTGGACGACGTCCTCGCCACGCACGTGCACCCCGACGACCACGCCGCGATCGACGAGGCCATGCGCGTCGCCATCGAGGAGCGCGGCGACTACACGGTCGAGTTCCGCGCCCTCCGCGAGGACGGGGCCGTGCGCTGGGTGCTGGCCCGGGGCCGGGTGGTCGCCGACGCCACCGGTGCCGCGGCCCGCGTGCTGGGGACCGCCCTCGACATCACCGAGGCCCGCGGGCAGGCCGAGCAGCGGCTCACCGCCGTGCAGCGGGCCGCCGCCATCGCCGAGGTCGCCGCGGAGCTGGCCAACGCCGCGCGGCTGGAGGACCTGGCCGAGGTCGTGCTGCGCGGGGCGCAGGTGATCGACGCCCAGTCCAGCAGCCTGGCGATCTTCGACGCGCCCGGCGGGCCGCTGCGGCTGCACATGACCGAGAACCTGCTGGCCGCGGCACGCCGGGAGCACCCGGACGCCCTGGCGCTCGGCCACGGCGTCGTCCTCCCGCTGGACGACGCGCTGCCCGCGCAGCACGTGGCCCGGCACGGCCGCCGCCTGCTGCTGAGCGACATGGCGGCGGCGGTGGCCCGGTTCCCGGCGCTGGAGCCGGTCGTGGAGCTGCTCGGCCTGCGGGCCATCGCGGCGGTGCCGCTGCGGGTCGAGGGCCGCGTCCTGGGCACCTTCCTCGCCGTCTGGACCGTCGAGCACGAATTCGTCGGTGACGACGTCGAGGTGCTGGAGGCACTGGCCGCGCAGATCGCGCTGAGCGTCTCGCGCCTGCTGGCCGACGCCGAGCGCGACGCCGCCGTCGCCGCCATGTCCGAGGCCAACCAGCGGCTGCGGCTGCTCGCCGAGGCGGGGCGGGTGCTGTCCGGCACGCTGGAGATCGACCAGCAGATCGAGCAGCTGGCCTCGCTGGTCGTGCCCGACCTGGGCGACTGGTGCTGGATCGTCGTCACCGACGAGCAGGGCCGGCTGCACGACGTCGCCACCGGCCACCGCGACCCCGCGCGCCGGGCCGAGGTCGAGGAGTACGTGCGCGCCATGGTCGCGGTGATGACCGCGGACGCCGCGGCCCGCACGGTCACCGAGACCGGCCGGCCGGTGCTCATGCCGCAGATCGACTGGGACCACGTGGAGCGGGCGCTCCCCGACCCTGCGGCGCGGGAGCGCTTCGCCCGGCTGGGCGCCGCCTCCAGCGTCGTCGTACCGCTGGTCGCCCGCGGCCAGGCGCTCGGCGCGATGGGCCTGTTCACCCGCGAGGGGCGCGCGCCGCTCGGTCCGGCGGAGGTCGACACCGCCGTCGAGATCGGCCGCCGCGCCGGCCTCGCGCTGCACCAGGCCCGCCTCTACAGCCAGCAGCGCGACCTCGCCGACGCGCTGCAGCGCAGCATGCTCACCGACCCGCCGCAGCCGGAGCACAGCGAGATCGTCGTCCGCTACGTGCCGGCCGCCGAGGGCGCCGAGATCGGTGGCGACTGGTACGACGCCTTCCTGCAGCGGGCCGGGACGACGGTGCTCGCGATCGGGGACGTCGTCGGCCACGACACCCGGGCCGCCGCGGCCATGGGCCAGGTGCGCGGCCTGCTCCGCGGCATCAGCTACTCCAGCGGTGGCTCCCCCGCGGAGGTGCTCTCCGAGCTGGACCGCGCCGTGCAGGGCCTGGCGCTGAACACGATGGCCACGGCGCTGGTGGCCCACCTCGAGCTGGACCCGGAGGACGAGGCGGGCCGGATGCGGCTGCGCTGGGCCAACGCCGGGCACCCGCCGCCGGCGCTGCTGGCCTCCGACGGCAGCGTGGTGCTGCTCGACGGCAAGCAGGCCGACCTGCTGCTGGGCGTGGCGCCGGAGACCGTGCGCGAGGACCACGTCGCGGTGCTGGCGGCCGGGTCCACGGTGCTGCTCTACACCGACGGGCTGGTGGAGCGGCGCGACCGCGACATCGACGCCGGGACCGAGGAGCTGCTGCGGGTGCTGGGCGAGTGCGCCGGGCTCCCGCTCGACGAGCTGTGCGACCGCGTGCTGGAGCAGATGTTCCTGCCGGGCGCCGAGGACGACGTCGCCGTCCTCGCCGTGCGGCTGCGCCCCGAGGCCTGACCCGCCGGGTCAGCCCCTCCGGCGGAACAGGGCCGAGCCCGCGCGACGGCGCTCCGGGCGCCGCTCGCGGCGGCGCACCAGCCGCCCCCGGGCGCGCTCGGGCAGGTCGACGGCCACCGGCGCCTCCCAGCCGCGCCACACCGAGAGCACCCGGAGCGCGGCCACCAGCGTGATGACCAGCCCGGCCACCAGGAGCGGGCCGAGGTCCAGCGGGCCGGCGAGCACGGTCAGCGCCGTGGCGCCGATCAGCGCCGCGACGGCGTTGTACGGGCCGGGCTGCACGATCTCGGCGCGCTGGGCCAGCAGGACGTCGCGGATCAGCGCACCCCCGACGGCGGTCACCGTGCCGACGAAGATGACCGAGGCGCTGGGCAGCCCGGCCAGCTGGGCCTTCTGGGCGCCGATGACGGTGAAGAACCCGAGCGTGACGGCGTCCAGGACGACGAGCAGCCCGGTCAGCCGCGAGAGCCAGCCGGAGAAGTAGAACGTCACCATCGCGGTGATCGCCACTGTCGGCAGGTAGGCCTGGTTGGTCAGCGCCACCGGCGGGCCCTCGGCGAGCAGGACGTCGCGGATCAGCCCGCCGCCGAGGCCGCCGCTGACCGCCAGCAGCAGCACGCCGGAGACGGCGAAGCCCTCACGGGCGGCCAGCAGACCGCCCGTGAGGGCCCCGATCACGATCGCCGTGAGGTCGACGGCAGCCGGCACGTGCAGCGCGTCGGCCGCCGCCAGGATCTCCATGAGAAGGATTCTCTCGGTGACCCGATGGAACGGCCTCGTCCAGGGGCCCGCCCTGAGCTCGCGAAGGGTGGGGAGGACGAGGTCCTTCTACTGGCCCGGGGGCACGTCCACGTCGGTCGCGGTCCCGTCCGGGGTGTCCTGGCCGTTGATCACCCGGAGCTCGGCGTCGCGGGCGGCCATCGCCTCCTGGCGGTCGGCCTCCTCCTCGAGGATCTTGGCCGCCTTCCACGCCTCCGGGATGGCGAAGCCGTCGACGAGCGTGGTGATGTGCGGGCGCAGCTCCCGCAGCAGCTGGTTCACCGTCGCCGTCAGCGTCTTCGCCCGCGCCGGGGTGAGCTGCCCGTGCTCCAGGAACCACGCCTTGTCCGCCTCGATGGTCGAGAGGGCGTAGAGGTCGCAGAGCTTGTCGAGCAGCTCCTTGCCGGCGGCGTCGTCGGTGCGGTCGACGCCGGCGACGAACGCCTCGAGCACGATCCGGTCGATGTGGGCCTGCGCCGACTTCAGCACGTGGTCCTGGACGGAGTTGAACATGTCGAAGGGGGCCATGCCCTCGGTGGTCGAGTTCTTGCGCAGCCGGCCCGCGGCGCCCTCCAGCGAGTGCTTCTCGCGGAACTCGAACATCTTCAGCTGCCAGCCGCGGTCGAGCATGGGCACCTCGTCGTCCCGGCCGGGGACGGCGTCGACGAGCCGCTGGATGAGGGCGCGCGCCGCCGTCCGCTCCAGGACGGTCTCCCGGACCATGTCGGCGACGAAGCTGACCCGGCCCCAGCCGTCGAGCGAGCCGAAGTTGTCCCGGTAGCCGGTGAGCAGGCCCTTGGCGACGAGCTGGAGCAGGACGGTGTTGTCGCCCTCGAACGTGGTGAAGACGTCGGTGTCGGCCTTGAGGTGGGGGAGCCGGTTCTCCTGCAGGTAGCCGGCGCCGCCGCAGGCCTCGCGGCACATCTGGATGGTGGCCGTGGCGTGCGCGGTCTGGGCGACCTTCAGCCCGGCGGCGCGGGACTCCAGCTCGCGCTGGGCCTGCTCGTCGATCTCCTGGCCGTGCACGTGCACCGCCGTCTGCACGTCGTGCATGGTCGAGACCAGCTCGCCCTGGGCGAAGTGCAGCGCGTAGGTCTTGGCCAGCGCGGGGAGCAGCTTGCGCTGGTGCACGAGGTAGTCGTTGATGACGATCTCGCGCTCCTCGCCGGGGGCGGCGAACTGGCGCCGCACGTTGCCGTAGCGGACGGCGATGTCCAGCGCCATCTTCGTGGCCGAGGCCGCGGCGCCGCCGACGCTCACCCGGCCGCGGACGAGGGTGCCCAGCGTCGTGAAGAAGCGGCGGGTCTCGTTCTCGATGCTCGAGGTGTAGGTGCCGTCCTCGGCGACCTGGCCGTAGCGGTCCAGCAGCATGTCGCGCGGGACCTGCACGTGGTCGAAGGACAGCCGGCCGTTGTCGACCCCGGGCAGGCCGGCCTTCGGGCCGTCGTCGCCGATGGTGACGCCGGGCATCGGGTTGCCCTGCTCGTCGCGGATCGGCACCAGGAAGGCGTGCACCCCGTGGTTCTTCCCCTGGGTGACCAGCTGCGCGAAGACGACGGCCATCCGCCCGTCCTTGGCCGCGTTGCCGATGTAGTCCTTGCGGGCCGCCTGGTGCGGGGTGTTCAGGTCGAAGCACTGGGTGTCGGGGTCGTAGGTGCACGTCGTGCGCAGCTGCTGGACGTCGGAGCCGTGGCCGGTCTCGGTCATCGCGAAGCAGCCGGGCAGGTCGAAGCTCATCGCGTCGCGCAGGTAGGCGTCGTGCTGGCGCCTGGTGCCCAGCAGCTGCATCGCGCCGCCGAACAGGCCCCACTGGACGCCGGCCTTGACCATGAGCGAGAGGTCGACGAAGGCCACCATCTCGATCGAGGTGACCGAGCCGCCCATGTCGTCCTCGCCGCCGTACTGCTTCGGGAAGCCGTAGCCGACCCGCCCGGAGTCGGCGAGCTTCTTGGCGGCGCGGGTGACCCGCTCGCGGGCCTCCTGCATGGACTCGCCGTACACGGGGAGGAAGTCGGGGTCGTGCAGGTTCTCGCGGGCGTCGCGCCGGATGTGCGCCCACCGTCCGTCCAGGACCTCCTGGAGGACCTTGGGGTCGACCGTGGCGGGAAGGGTGCTGGTCACTGTTCCTCCTTGTTGCTGCGGGAAGCCCCGGTCTCGGGGTGCAGGGCCACGACGCCGGACACTCCGGCCCAGGCGAGTTCGGTCAGGTGTGCGGCGAGCTCGGTGCGGAGCATGGGGCGCCCGGCGCGAAGCCACCAGTCGGCGGCCGAGCGGACCAGGCCGACCAGGCCGTGGCCCCAGGCCCCGGCGGCCGCCGGGTCGCGGCCGGCGCGCTCCAGGGCGACGGCCATGAGGGCCGCCGCCTGGTCGCCGACGAGGTCGGCGAGGGTCCCCACGGGGTCGACCGGGTCGCCGCCGGGCTGCGGGGTGACGACGAAGCGGTAGACCTCCGGGTCGGCCTCCAGGAAGGCGAGGTAGGTCTCGACCGCGGCGGCGGTCATCTGCCGCGGCTCGTCGCTGCTCTCCATCGCCTCGCGCAGCCGGGGCAGCAGCTGCTGGGCCACCCGGCTGCAGACGGCGACGTGCAGGTCGGAGCGGTCGGCGAAGTGCCGGTAGACGACGGTCTTGCTGGTGCCGGCCTCGGCCGCGATCTCCTCCATGCCGACGCCGGAGCCGTGCCGGCCGACCGCGGACAGGGCCGCGTCGACCAGCTGCTCCCGCCGGGCACGACGGTGCTCGTCCCAGCGTGAGTTACGCCGATCGCGGGTACCGGGGGCCTTCGACTCGCGCGGGGGGCGCTCCTGCGCGATCTTCTCCAGCGGGGCACTGACCTGCGACGTACGTCTCACCGCCTCGGCTTTCATGTGACAGACAGTACCGCGTACCCTCGGTACCGGCCAATCCACCGACCCGGGAGGTCCCCATGGCTGACAACTCGAAGCCGGCGACCCGCAAGGCAGCGATCGTCGGCGGGAACCGGATCCCGTTCGCTCGCTCGAACTCCACCTACGCCCAGGCGTCCAACCAGGACATGCTGACGGCGACCATCGACGGGCTCGTCGCCCGCTTCGGGCTGCAGGGCGCGCAGGTGGGCGAGGTCGTCGCCGGCGCCGTCCTCAAGCACGCGCGGGACTTCAACCTGACCCGCGAGGCGGTCCTGGGCTCCAAGCTCGACGCCAGCACCCCGGCCTACGACGTCCAGCAGGCCTGCGGCACCGGCCTGGAGGCCGCGATCCTGGTCGCGAACAAGATCGCCCTGGGGCAGATTGAGTCCGGCATCGCCGGTGGTGTGGACACCACGTCCGACGCCCCGCTCGCCGTCGGCGACGACCTGCGCCGCATCCTCATCTCGCTCAACAGCGCCAAGACGCTGCAGGACCGGCTCAAGGCGATCGCCAAGATCCGCCCGGGCATGATCGCGCCGGAGATCCCGCGCAACGCCGAGCCGCGCACCGGCCTGGCGATGGGTGAGCACGCCCAGCTCACGGCCCACGAGTGGGAGATCGGCCGCGAGGAGCAGGACGAGCTCACCGTCCGCTCGCACCAGAACATGGCCGCCGCCTACGACCGCGGCTTCTTCGACGACCTGGTGACGCCGTTCCTGGGCCTGTCCCGCGACCAGAACCTGCGTCCGGACTCCTCGCTGGAGAAGCTGGCGAAGCTCAAGCCGGTCTTCGGCAAGGCGCTGCCCGAGGGTGCCGAGGCGACGATGACGGCGGGCAACTCCACGCCGCTGACCGACGGCGCCTCCGCAGTGCTGCTGGCCTCGGACGAGTGGGCCGCCGAGCAGGGCCTGCCGGTGCTCGCCCACCTGGTCGACGCCCAGACCGCCGCCGTCGACTACGTGCACGGCGGCGAGGGCCTGCTCATGGCGCCGGTCTACGCGGTGCCGAAGATGCTGGCCCGCAACGGCCTGACCCTGCAGGACTTCGACTTCTACGAGATCCACGAGGCCTTCGCCTCCACGGTGCTCGCGACGATGAAGGCCTGGGAGGACCCGGCGTACTGCAAGGAGAAGCTGGGCCTCGACGCCCCGCTGGGCTCGATCGACCGGTCGAAGCTCAACGTCTACGGCTCCTCGCTGGCCGCCGGCCACCCGTTCGCCGCGACCGGCGGTCGGATCGTCGCCTCGCTGGCCAAGACGCTGCACCAGGCGGGCCCGGGCAAGCGCGGCCTGATCTCCATCTGCGCCGCCGGCGGCCAGGGCGTCGTCGCCATCCTCGAGTCCTGACCTCCCCGCCCCCGAGGGGCCGACATGGCCATGTCGGCCCCTCGGGGGGCACCCCGACCGAAGGGAACCGCCCCCGTGGCTGACTGGTACACGAACTTCGCGAACTCCGGCTTCGGCACGACGCTGACCAAGCAGCTGGGCCTCCCGCGCCCGGCGGTGCTGCGCCGCTACGAGCCGGGGCAGCCGCTGCTCCCCGGCCCGGTGGTCATCGGCTCCGCCGGCCAGGGCCGGCTGCGCGACACCGTCTCGGCCGTCCTCAAGGACGCCGGCGTGACCGTGCTGTCCCCGGTGGCGGCCGACGGCTCGACCGACGGCGAGAAGCTCGGCGCCGTCGTCCTCGACGCCACGGGCCTGACCTCGCCCGGCGACCTGGCCAGCGCGCACGACTTCCTCGCGCCGGCGATCAAGCGGCTGCGGCCCAGCGGCCGGGTGCTGATCCTCGCCGACCCGCCGCAGGACACCGACTCCCCGGCGCAGGCCGCCGCCCGCCAGGCCATCGACGGACTGGTCCGCTCCATCGGCAAGGAGCTGCTCAACGGCTCGACGGCGAACGCCGTCTACGTGCCCGAGGGCGCCGAGGCATCCCTCGCCAGCCCGCTGAAGTTCTTCCTCTCCGGCCGCTCGGCCTACGTGGACGGCCAGCTGCTCACGCTGTCGCCCGCCGACGTGCCGACCGGTGAGGACGCCGAGAAGCCGCTCGCCGGCAAGGTCGCCGTCGTGACCGGTGCCGCCCGCGGCATCGGCGCCGCGATCGCCGAGGTCATGGCCCGCGACGGCGCGCACGTGGTCGCCGTCGACATCCCGGCCGCCGGCGACAGCCTGGCCAAGGTCGCCAACGAGATCGGCGGCACGGCGCTGCAGCTCGACATCACCGCCGCCGACGCCCCGCAGCGGCTGGTCGAGCACCTGCGCGAGCGGCACGGCGGCGTGGACGTCATCGTCCACAACGCCGGCATCACCCGCGACAAGCTGCTGGTCAACATGGACGCGGCCCGCTGGAACTCGGTCATGGCCGTGAACCTGCAGGCCCAGCTGGACATCACCCAGGCCCTGCTCGACGACGGCGACGTGCTCCGGCCCGGCGCCCGCGTCGTCTGCGTCTCCTCGCAGTCGGGCATCGCCGGCAACCGGGGGCAGACCAACTACGCGGCGTCGAAGGCCGGCGTCATCGGCATGGTGCGCGCCTGGGCGCCGGAGTTCGCCAAGCGCGACGCCACCATCAACGCCGTCGCGCCGGGCTTCATCATCACCGAGATGACGGCGAAGATGCCGCTGGGCACCCGCGAGGTCGGCTCGCGGATCAACTCCCTGCAGCAGGGCGGCCTGCCGGTCGACGTCGCCGAGACGATCGCGTGGCTGTCGCAGCCGGGCAGCGCCGGCGTGAACGGCCAGACCGTGCGGGTGTGCGGCCAGTCGATGCTGGGGGCCTGATGGCCACCACCGTTCTCGAGGCGCCGCCGAACATGGCGGCGCTCTTCGCCAAGGCCGCGCTGACCGCGCGCGGCCGCGGCGGGGAGCTGCCCGACACGCACCTGGCCCGCACGGGCGTGACCGTGGACCCGGCGAACCTCGCCGAGTACGCGCGGGTGTGCCGGTTCCCGCTGACCGACGCGCTGCCGGCCACCTACCCGCACATGCTCACCTTCCCGCTGCAGATGGCGCTGATGAGCGACCGCGCGTTCCCGCTGGCCCTGCCGGGGCTGGTGCACGTGCGCAACCGCATCGACGTCCTCCGGCCGGTCGCGGCGACCGAGGCGCTCGACCTGGAGGTCTGGGCCGAGCGGTTCGCGAGCCACCGCAGCGGGGCCACCGTGGACCTGTGCGCCTCGGTCTCGGCGGGCGGCACGGAGGTGTGGCGGGGCCGCTCGACGTACCTGGCCCGCGGCGCCAAGGCGCCGTCCGGTGCGCCGGAGTCCGACGTCACGGTGCAGGTCGGCGAGCTCGGCCACCCCGTGGCGACCTGGCGGATCCCCGACGACGCCGGGCGCCGCTACGCCAAGGTCTCCGGCGACGTGAACCCCATCCACCTCTCGGGGCTGACCGCCAAGGCGTTCGGCTTCAAGCGGGCGATCGCGCACGGCATGTGGGTCAAGGCCCGCGTGCTGGCCGCGGTGGAGAACCGGCTGCCCGACTCGTTCACCGTGGACGTCGGCTTCCGCAAGCCGCTGTTCCTGCCCTCGACGGTCACCCTGTCGACGGCGGCGACCGGGGGCGGCTGGGACGCCGCGGTGCGCAACGCGAAGAGCGGCACCGAGCACCTCGTCGCCACCGTCCGCCCGCAGTGACCTCCGGCACTCCCCCTCGTTGATCATCGGCGACTGGCTGCCCGCCACGCCGGTGAGGGCAGCCGTTCGCCGATGATCACCCCGGACGTCCGACAGGAGAACCCGCATGCCCGTCTCGTTCGACCTCACCGAGGACCAGCTCGAGCTGCAGAAGTGGGTGCACGAGTTCGCCGCGAACGTCGTCCGCCCGGCGGCGTCGGAGTACGACGAGCGGGAGGAGTTCCCGTGGCCGGTGCTCCAGGAGGCCGCCAAGATCGGCCTCTACTCCCTGGACTTCTTCGCCACCCAGTGGTTCGACGAGTCCGGCCTCGGCATCCCGATCACCATGGAGGAGCTCTTCTGGGGTGACGCCGGGATCGGCCTGGCGATCGTCGGCACCACGCTGGCCGCTGCGAGCGTGCGGGCCAACGGAACCGACGAGCAGGTCGGGCAGTGGATCCCCGCGATGTTCGGCACCGAGAGCGAGCCGAAGGTGGCCGCCTTCTGCTCGAGCGAGCCCGACGCCGGCTCCGACGTCGGCGCGATGCGCACCCGCGCGGTCTACGACGAGAAGACCGACGAGTGGGTGCTGAACGGCGCCAAGACCTGGGCCACCAACGGCGGCATCGCCGACATCCACGTGGTGAACGCCGTCGTCGACCCCGAGCTCAAGGCCCGCGGGCACGCCAGCTTCGTCGTGCCGCCGGGCACGAAGGGCATCGCGCAGGGGCAGAAGTTCCTCAAGCACGGCATCCGCGCCTCGCACACCGCCGAGGTCGTGCTGGAGGACTGCCGCATCCCCGGTGACTGCCTGCTCGGCGGCAAGGAGAAGCTGGAGCAGCGGCTCGCCCGCGCCCGCGAGGGGCAGAGGAGCGGCCGCACCCAGCCCTCGATGGCCACGTTCGAGCGCACCCGCCCCGCCGTCGGTGCCCAGGCGGTCGGTGTGGCCCGGGCGGCCTACGACTACGCGCTGGAGTACGCCAGGACCCGGGTCCAGTTCGGCCGCCCGATCATCGAGAACCAGGCGGTCGCCTTCATGCTCGCCGACATGAAGACCTCCATCGACGCCGCCCGGCTGCTGGTCTGGCGTGCGGCGTGGATGGCCCGGGTCGGGCAGCAGTTCACCGCCGCGGAGGGCTCGATGTCCAAGCTCGTCGCGGGGGAGACCGCCGTCCGGGTCACCGAGAAGGCGATGCAGATCCTCGGCGGCAACGGCTACACCCGCGAGTACCCGGTCGAGCGGATGGCGCGCGACGCGAAGATCTACACCATCTTCGAGGGCACGTCGGAGATCCAGCGGCTGGTCATCGCGCGCACTATCTCCGGCGTCCACGTGCGCTGACGGGGCCTGCGGCGGCTCGGCCGCGACGCGGGCCTCCTTCGTCCCCCGGGCCGGTTCCTTCCCCTAGCATCGGCGACGGCCCGAGGCGGGTGGACCTGTCGCAGGACCGAACCAGGAGAACCGACGTGCACAGCGAGCAGCCGGCCCCCGGGGAGCGCTGGCGCAGCGTGGTGCGCGGGATCGGCGAGCTGCTGATCACCGGCGGCCTGGTCCTGCTGCTGTTCGTCGTCTACGAGCTGTACGTGACCGACTACCTCACCGGCCGCACCCAGGACCAGCTCACCGAGGAGCTGCGCGAGGAGTGGTCCCAGCCCGAGGCGCAGGCCCCGGGCGCCCCGGGCCTGCGCGAGGTCGAGATCGGCGACGCCTTCGGCGTGCTGCGCATCCCGCGGCTCGGCGACGACTACGCCCGGGTCATCCTCGAGGGCACCACCGAGACGCAGCTGGCGAAGGGCCCCGGCCACTACCGGGGGACGGCGATGCCGGGCGAGCAGGGCAACGTGGCGCTGGCCGGCCACCGGGTCGGCAAGGGGTCGCCGTTCCTGGAGCTGGACGCGATGCGCCCCGGCGACCCGATCGTGGTGGAGACGGTCGACAGCTGGTTCGTCTACCGGGTCCTCGGCGACCCGGCGACCGGCGACCTGGCCGCGGACCCCAGCGGCATCCCGGGCCGCCAGATCGTGGCGCCCACCGACATCGACGTCATCTCCCCGACGCCCAACCAGGCAGCCTCGGCCGCCCCCTCCGGGGCGTACCTGACGCTCACCACCTGCCACCCGCGCTTCTCCGCGCGGCAGCGCATGATCATCCACGCCCGGCTCGACGGCGGCCCGCTCCCCAAGGCGGACCTGCCCGACGGGCCGCCGGCGCTCCACGAGGGCTGAGGGGGACGCGCGTGTACGGCTGGATCTGGCGGCACCTGCCCGGCGGGACCGGGCTGAAGGCGCTGCAGGCGCTCGTCCTCGTCGTGGCGGTCTGCGCGCTGCTGCTGTTCGTCGTCTTCCCGTGGGTGGAGCCGCAGCTGCCGTTCAACGACGTCACCGTCGACTGACGGCGGCCCCCCCGGGGCCGCGGGACGGGACGGTCACGTCCGGGCAACGATTCGCCGGACTGCCGTTCTCGGGTCGCGGACCTCCGTGTTCGGGTCCAGGGTCGGAGGACGGACGACGTCTCCCACCCCCCGGAGGTCCCCCGGTGCGCACGACACGACTGCTCGCCCTGGCCGCTGCCGGCTCCCTCGCGCTGAGCGCCTGCTCCGGCGGTGACTCCGTGGACACCGGTGGTGGCGGCGGAGGCGGTGACAACGTGCTGGTCGCGGCGGTCAGCGCCCAGCCCGACCAGTTCGACCCGCACGTCACCACGGCCTACCCGAGCTTCCAGGTGCTGGAGAACGTCTACGACACCCTCGTCGTCCCCAGCGCCGAGGACCTCACCTTCGAGCCGAGCCTGGCCACGGACTGGCAGACCAGCGAGGACGGGCTGACCTGGACGTTCACCCTGCGCGAGGGGGTCACGTTCCACGACGGCAGCGAGTTCGACTCCGCCGACGTCGTCTACTCCTACAACCGGATCATCGACGAGGAGCTGAGCAACGCCTTCCGGTTCCAGAACGTCGAGTCGGTGGCGGCCGACGGCCCGCAGTCGGTCGTCATCACCCTCAGCCAGCCGACGCCGAACCTGCTCGAGCGCATCGGTGCGTTCAAGGGGATGGCGATCCTCCCGGAGAACGCCGCCGAGGACCTCGACCTCACCACCGAGGCCAACGGCACCGGCCCCTTCGAGCTGGAGAGCTCGGACGCCAGCAGCACGGTGCTCACCGCCTACGCCGACCACTGGGGCGGCGAGCCGAGCGTCAGCGGCGTGGAGTTCCGCTACATCACCGAGCCGGCGGCGGCGCTGACCGCGCTGCAGAACGGCGAGGTGCAGTGGACCGACAACGTGCCGCCGCAGCAGATCGAGGCGCTGGCCGGCGACGACTCCGTCGAGCTGCAGACGACGCCCAGCGTGGACTACTGGTACATGAGCATGAACCTGGCGCGGGCCCCGTTCGACAACCGGGACGTGCGCCGGGCCATCTCCTTCGCCATCGACCGCGAGGCGGTGGCCGAGGCCGCGTGGTTCGGGGCGGCGCAGCCCAACCAGACGGCGATCCCCGAGGACAGCTTCTTCTACACCGACTACGCGCCGTTCGAGCCCGACCAGGACCAGGCGCGGCAGCTGCTGGAGCAGGCTGGGGTGCAGACGCCGCTGACGATGGGGCTGATGGTCACCGACGAGTTCCCGGAGACCGTCACCGCCGCCCAGGTGATCGCCAGCCAGCTCGAGCCGATCGGCATCGAGGTCGACATCGAGACGCTGGACTTCGCCACCTGGCTGGACCGCCAGGGCCAGGGCGACTTCGACGCCTTCTACCTCGGCTGGCTGGGCAACCTCGACCCGGCGGCGTACTACCAGGAGCAGCACCAGACCGACGGGCCGAACAACTACCAGAAGTACAGCAACCCGCAGGTCGACCAGCTGCTCCAGCAGGGCTCGGCCGAGACCGACGAGGCCGCCCGCAAGGCGATCTACGACGAGGCGGCCAAGCTCATCGTCGACGACGTCTCCTACCTGTACCTCTACAACCCCGACGTGGTGCAGGCGTGGGCGCCGGGGCTGTCCGGCTACCAGATCCGGGCGGACAAGGCGATCAACTTCGAGACAGTGGAGCTGCCCTGACCGGGTACCTCCTCCGCCGGGTCGGTCAGTCGCTCGTCGTCCTGGCGGGGGTGAGCGTGATCGTGTTCGCCCTGGTCCAGCTGGTGCCGGGCGACCCGATCCGGCTGGCGCTGGGCACCCGCTTCGACCAGGAGACCTACGACGCGCTCCTGGCCCGCTCGGGCCTGGACCAGCCGCTGGTGCAGCAGTACTTCAGCTGGGTCGGCGGAGCGCTCACCGGCGACCTCGGGGTCAGCTTCCGCAGCGGCGAGACGGTGACCTCGCAGATCGCCGAGCGGCTGCCGGCGACGCTGACGCTGGCGCTGGCCTCGATCCTGGTGGCGCTGGCGATCGCGGTCCCGCTGGGCACGATCTCGGCGCTGCGGCCGCGGTCGGTCGTCGACCGCGTCGCCACGGTGCTCAGCCAGTTCGGCATCTCGGTGCCGGAGTTCTGGATGGCGATCGTGCTGATCCTGGTCTTCGCCGGGACGCTGGGCTGGCTGCCCTCGGGCGGGTACGTGCCGCTCACCGACGACCCGGCCGGCTGGCTGCAGCGGCTGGTGCTGCCGGCGGTGGTCACCGGGGTGGTGTCGGGCTCGGTCATCACCCGGTTCGTCCGCTCCAGCGTGCTCGAGGCGCTGGGGGCCGACCACGTCCGGACGGCGCAGGCGAAGGGGCTCCCCGCCCGGCAGGTGTTCACCTGGCACGTGCTGCGCAACGCGCTCCTGCCCCTGGTCACCATCACCGGCGTCCAGCTGGCCTACCTGCTGTCGGGCGTCGTCGTGGTCGAGATCGTCTTCTCCTGGCCGGGCCTCGGGCAGCTCGCGCTGCAGGCGGTCCAGGCCCGCGACTACCCGGTGCTGCAGGGCGCCATCCTGCTGTTCGCGGTGGTCTTCCTCGTCATCAACCTGGTGGTGGACCTGCTCTACACCGCCATCGACCCACGGATCCGCCGATGACCGGTGCCCCGCTGCCCGAGCCCGCGGCGTCGCCGACGGGCACCGACGCCGGCGTCCGGTCGACGCAGCGCCCGCCGCGCCGCCGCTGGCGGGAGACGCTCGGCCTGCTGGCCCGCAACCCCACCGCGGCGGTGGCCGGCCTGGTCCTGCTCGGCATCATCCTGGTCGCGGTCTTCGACGAGACGATCGCGCCGAGCGGCCCCAACGAGATCTCGGTGGACGACCGGCTGCAGGGGCCCAGCGGGGAGCACCTGTTCGGGACCGACGACCTCGGCCGGGACATCTTCAGCCGGGTCATCCTCGGTGCCGGTGTCTCGCTGCGGGTCGGCTTCCTCGCCGTCGCCTTCGCCCTGGTCGTCGGCAGCGTGATCGGGCTGCTGGCCGGCTACTACGGGCGTTGGGTGGACGACGTCCTCATGCGCCTCATGGACGTGCTGTTCGCCTTCCCCGCGGTGCTGCTCGCCATCGCCGTGCTGGCCGTGCGCGGACCGGGCGCCGGCAACACCGCGCTGGCGATCGGCGTCGTCTACATCCCGGTGTTCGCCCGCGTCACCCGCGCCAGCGTCCTCGGCGTGCGCGAGGAGGTGTACGTGCGGGCCTCGCGGTCGGTGGGCGCGTCGGACTTCCGGATCCTCACCCGGCACGTGCTGCCCAACGCGGCGCCGCCGATCATCGTGCAGACCTCGATCAGCCTGGCCTTCGCCGTGCTGGCCGAGGCGGCGCTGTCCTTCCTCGGCCTCGGCACGCAGCCGCCCAACCCCTCGTGGGGGCTGATGCTCGCCGAGGGCCGGGGCTACATCGACCTGGCCTGGTGGCTGGCCTTCTTCCCCGGGATGGCGATCTTCCTGACCGTGCTCTGCTTCAACCTGCTCGGCGACGGGCTGCGCGACGTGCTCGACCCGCGGCAGCGGACGCTGATGGCCGGGGGTGGCCGGTGAGCGCGGCGCCCGTCCTGGAGGTCGAGGACCTACGGGTGCAGCTGCGCACCCCCCGCGGCCCGGCCCAGGTGGTGAACGGGCTCTCCTACACCGTGGGGCCGGGGGAGACGGTCGCCGTCGTCGGGGAGTCCGGCAGCGGCAAGAGCGTCTCGGTCCTGGCGCTGCTCGGCCTGCTCCCGGCGCGGGTGGCGACGGTGACCGGCCGCGCGCTGCTGCAGGGCGAGGACCTGCTGACCATGCGGCCCGAGCGGCTGCGGCAGGTGCGCGGCCCGGGCGCCGGCATGGTGTTCCAGGACCCGATGACCTCGCTCAACCCGGTGCTCACCATCGGCCGCCAGCTGGTCGAGGGCATCCGCGCGCACGGCGACGTGGACAAGGCCGCCGCCCGCCGCCGCGCCGCCGACCTGCTGGGCGAGGTGGGCCTGCCCGACCCGGAGCGGGCGCTGGACCGCTACCCGCACGAGCTCTCCGGCGGCATGCGGCAGCGGGTGATCATCGCGATCGCCCTCAGCAACTCCCCGGCGCTGCTGATCGCCGACGAGGCCACCACCGCCCTCGACGTCACCGTGCAGGCGCAGATCATCGACCTGGTGGAGCGGCTGCAGGCCGACCGCGGCACCGGCGTCATCTGGATCACCCACGACCTCGGCGTGGTCGCCGGGATCGCCGACCGGGTGCTGGTCATGTACGGCGGCCGCTGCGTGGAGGACGGCACGGTGGACGACGTCCTCGAGCGCCCGGCCCACCCGTACACGCGCGGCCTGCTCGGCGCCCTGCCCGACCTCGCGCAGCCCGCCGTCGACGGCGTCGTCCCGGACCTGGCCACCGTGCCGGGCACCCCGCCACCGCCCACCGACCTGCCCGAGGGCTGCGTGTTCTGGCCGCGCTGCCCGGTGCGCGGCGACGCGCGCTGCGAGCACGAGCAGCCACCGCTGACCGTCATCGGGTCGGCAGCCGTGACGCTGCCGCACCGGGCGGCGACCTGGTGCACGGAGGAGGCGCCCCGTGGGTGACGACGTGCTGGTGCGCGCTCGCGGGCTGGAGGTGCACTTCCCGGTCCGCGGCCAGGGGCTGCGCAAGAAGCAGGCGGGGGTGCTGCGCGCCGTCGACGGCGTGGACCTCGACATCCTGCGCGGCGAGACCCTCGGCCTCGTGGGCGAGTCCGGCTGCGGGAAGTCCACGCTGGGGAACGCGCTGCTCCGGCTCGTCCCCTCCACGGGCGGCACCGTCGAGTTCGCCGGCACCGACATCACCTCGCTCAGCGGGCGCGGGCTGCGGGAGCTGCGCCGGCGCGCCGGGATGGTGTTCCAGGACCCGTTCGCCTCCCTGGACCCGCGGCGGACGGTCGCGCAGACGGTGAGCGAGCCGCTGGAGGTGCACGGGCTGCGCTCGGGGCGGCGGGAGCGGGCCGCGCGGGTGGCCGAGCTGCTGGAGCTGGTCGGGCTCGACCCCGCCGTGGCCGGCCGCTACCCGCACGAGTTCTCCGGCGGGCAGCGGCAGCGGGTCGGCATCGCGCGGGCGCTGGCGGGGGAGCCGGACTTCCTCGTCTGCGACGAGGCGATCGCCTCCCTCGACGTGAGCGTGCAGGCCCAGGTCCTCAACCTGCTGCGCCGGCTGCAGCGCCAGCTCGGCCTGACCCTGCTGTTCATCTCGCACGACCTGTCCGCCGTCCGGCACATCTCCGACCGGATCGCGGTGATGTACCTGGGCCGGGTCGTGGAGATCGGGCCGGCGGAGGCCGTGGGCACCGACCCGAAGATGCCGTACACGCAGGCGCTGCTGTCGGCGGTGCCGCTGCCGCACCCGGCGCTGGAGCGGCAGCGGAAGCGGATCGTGCTGCGCGGCGACGTCCCCTCGCCCTCGGCGGTCCCCAGCGGCTGCCGGTTCCGGACCCGGTGCCCCTACGTGTTCGAGCCGTGCGACGACGTCGACCCGGCGCTGCAGCCGGCGGGGGCGCCCGGCCAGCTCGCGGCCTGCCACCTGCACGGCGTCGTCGGTACGCCGGCGACCGCCCCGGAGGGCGTCACCGCGCGGCCCTGACGGCCGGCGCGTCAGACGCGCGGGCCCACCAGCCGGGGGCGGGCGGCGGCGATCCCGACGACCAGCTGGGCGACGACCACGACCAGCAGCAGCACCAGGCCGGGCTCCCAGGCGCCGGTGGCCTCGTGCAGCAGGCCGACGCCCAGCGGGCCGGTGGCGGCCAGCAGGTAGCCGACGCTCTGCGCGGACGCCGAGAGCCGGCCGGTCTGGGCGACGTCGCGGGTGCGCTGCAGGATCAGCGTCATCGCCAGCGGGAACGAGATGCCGGTGCCCAGCCCGTAGAGCAGCGCCCACAGCAGCGGGGCCGCCGTGGGCGCGGCCAGGAGCCCGACGACGCCGGCGACGACGGGCAGCGTGCCGACCAGCACCCACCCCGCCTGGCCGGGCCGTCGCGCGGCCAGCGGCGGGACGAGCAGCGACGCGGGCAGCCCCAGCGCCGCGGCCAGCGCCACGGTGCCACCGGCGGCCACGGGGGAGCTGCCGGACTGGGCCTCGAGGATGTCGGCCAGCCAGGTGAGCATCGCGTAGAAGGACAGCGACTGGAGGCCGAAGAAGAGGGTGACGGCCAGCGCCACGCGGTCCCGCAGGACGGCGGTGCGGGCGCCGCTGGGCGCGGCCGGCGGGCGGGGGACACCGCGCCGGGCGTGGGCGAGGGCGGCCACGGCGACGAGGGCGACCAGCACGAGCACGCCCCAGAGCAGCAGCCCGGTCACCGCGCTGCCGGCGGCGCCGGCCAGCGGCTGGGCGAGGCCGGCGCCGATGCTCGCCGAGGCAGCCATCGAGGCGGTGACCATGCCCAGGACCAGCGCGCTCCGGGCGCCGTACTCCGCGCGCGCTGCCGCGGGCAGCAGCACGTTGGCCACCGCGATGCCGCCGGTCAGCAGGACCGTGCCGACGTAGAGGCCCGGCGCCCCCGCCATGCGGAGGAGCACGCCCGCGGCCAGGGCGACCATGCCCAGCAGCACCGCACGGTGCACCCCCAGGCGGGTCGCCAGCGCCGGGGCGAAGGGCGAGACCAGGCCGAAGCAGACCAGCGGGAGCGCGGTGACGACGGCCAGCGCCCCGGTGGAGAGCGACAGCTCCTCGCCCAGCTCGCCGAGCAGCGGCCCGACGGCGGCGAACGGCGCGCGCAGGCACAGCGCGACGAGCACCAGGACGACGGCGGGGAGCACGAGCAGCCACCGGGAGCGGTGCTCGGTGGCGTTCTCGGTCTGCGTCCCGGCCCCCGTCATGACGTCCATGCTGACCCTCGCCGCCACGGCCGGTGCGCCCGGGTCGCGACGCCGGGGGGCGCGGGGCCAGGGCTGCCGGGCCGCGGCCGGGGTGGCCAACTAGCCTGGGGCGGCCAGGAGGGCTCGCCTAGTGGCCGATGGCGGCGGTCTTGAAAACCGCTAAGAGGTAACCCCTCTTCGTGGGTTCGAATCCCACGCCCTCCGCTCGCTGTCCCAGATGCTGGGACGCCAACCAAGATTTTTCTTGCACTGCGCATCTGTTTCGCCGAGGTGAAGACCCAGCTCAGAGCGGGCGTCCGCGGCGGGCGCTGCGTGTCGCGGTGTGACCGGTCCGTCTCGGTACGTAGACACCCGTTGCGGCGCTCACCTAACGTCCCCGACGGCCGCCCGCGAGGGCCTCCGGTGACTCCCCACCGCACGGCTGGGTGGCCCATCCTCTGATCCAGGAGAACGTCCTTGAAGAGAGCTCTGGCCGTCGTTGCCGGTGCCGCCCTGGTCATGGCGGTCCCCGTGACGGCTTCCGCCGCACCACCCGCCGCGCCTCCCGCCGACGAGCCGCAGGCCGGCCCGGACCGCGCCCACGACCTGCCCCACCCGCTCGGTGACAAGCAGCGCGCCCAGCGGGCCGCCGCCACCGAGAAGGTGCTGACCGGCAAGGCTGCGCCGCGCGGCAAGAACAAGGTCGTGGAGGTGTCCAACGGCCAGTACGTCGAGCTGGCCCAGGAGGACAGCGACGCGATCTGGACCGTCCTCGGCGAGTTCGGCGACCTGGGGCACAACGAGATCCCCCGGCCCGACCGCACGGTGGACAACACCACGATCTGGACCGAGGACTTCTCGCAGGGCTACTTCGACACGCTGCTCTACAGCAGTGCGGCCGGCGTGAACTCGGTGGCCAACTTCTACGAGGAGCTGTCCTCCGGCCGCTACACCGTCACCGGCGAGGTCGAGGACTGGGTGACCGTCGACGGCCACCCGGCGGCGTACTACGGCGAGGGCGACGACGGCCAGCGGCCGTGGGAGTTCGTGAACGAGTCGGTCGACACCTGGTACGCGAACCAGGTCGCCGCCGGCCGGACCGCCGAGGAGATCGACGCGTACCTGTCCCAGTTCGACGTCTGGGACCGCTACGACCACGACGGCGACGGCGACTTCGACGAGGCCGACGGCTACATCGACCACTTCCAGGCCGTGCACGCCGGCATGGGCGAGGAGGTCGGGGGCGGTGCCCTCGGGGCGGACGCCATCTGGTCGCACCGCTGGTACAACCAGACGACCGGTATCGGCGAGGGCGGCCCCACCGTCGGCGGCGAGGTCAACCCGCTCGGCGGGACCCAGGTCGGCGAGTCCCGCTACTGGATCGGTGACTACACGGTCGAGCCGGAGAACGGCGGCGTCGGCGTCTTCGCCCACGAGTTCGGGCACGACCTCGGTCTGCCGGACCTCTACGACACCTCCGGCAACGCCGGCGGGGCGGAGAACAGCACCGCCTTCTGGACGCTCATGAGCTCCGGCTCCTACGGCAACTCCGGCCGCCCCGAGGACGGCATCGGCACCAAGCCGATCCACATGGGGGCCTGGGAGAAGCTGCAGCTGGGCTGGCTCGACTACGAGGTCGTCCGGTACGGGCAGAAGACCGAGGTCAAGCTCGGCCCGGCCACGCACACCACCGACGCCGCGCAGGCCGTGATCGCGCTCCTGCCCGACCGCGAGGTGACCGTCGACCTGGGCGCGCCGTTCGAGGGCGCCGACTACTGGTACTCCGGCAACGGGAACGACGTCGACCACAGCATGCTGGCCCCGCTGCCGGCCGGCGCCACCACGCTGACCGCCAAGGCCCGGTACGCCATCGAGGAGGACTGGGACTACGCCTACGCGGTGTACTCCACCGACGGCGGCAGCACCTTCACGACGCTGCCGACCAACCGGTCGACCGGCACCGACCCCAACGGCCAGAACTTCGGCAACGGCATCACCGGCTCCACCGGTGGCCAGTGGGTCGACCTGACCGCCGACCTGGCCGGCGTGCCCGCGGGCGCGCTCGTCGGCTTCCGCTACTGGACCGACGGCGCGGCGGTCGAGCAGGGCCTCGCGGTCGACGCCGTCGCGTTCGGCGGCACCCCGGTGACGGACTGGACGCTCGACGGGTTCACCGTCACCACGGGCAAGGCCACGGAGTCGCACTTCAACGCCTACATCGCCGAGAACCGGGCCTACACCGGCTACGACGCGGGCCTGCGGACCGGCCCGTACAACTTCGGTGACCCCTCGCGGCCGGACTGGGCGGAGCACCTGCCCTACCAGGACGGGCTGCTGATCAGCTACTGGAACGAGCAGTACGAGGACAACAGCGTCGGCGCCCACCCGGGCGGCGGTCTCGTCCTCCCGGTCGACGCCCACCCGGAGCTGCTGTACGAGCCCACGGCCGACGAGGGCCAGCGGGGCAACCACGAGATGTGGCGCCCCCGGGTGCAGTCCTACGACTCCACGTTCGGGCTGGACGCGACCGACCGCGTCACGCTGCACGACCCGGACACCGGGGTCGCGAAGACCTACGGCGGCCTGAAGGCCGTGCCCACGTTCGACGACCGGAAGGACTGGTACGTCGAGCCCGGCTCCAAGCCCGACGCCAGCGGCTGGACCGGCGTCGACGTCCCGCGCACGGGCACGAAGATCACCGTGGCCGGCGTGAGCGCCGACCGCACCTTCATGCAGGTCCGGTTCAACTGAGCTGAGCGCTCCGCGAACGGCCCGTCGGCACCCGCCGGCGGGCCGTTCCGCGTTCCGGGCCGGCAGGCGCGAGCGATGTGCGTCAGGGGCGCACCACGGCAGCCCGGACGCGCCCACCGCGCACATCGCCGGCGGGCCCGCGGCGACACGCCGCGACATGCCGGTCGGGCCGGCCGCCGACCCCGTGACCGCGGCGCGAGTGCCGTGTTTCCGCAGGTCAGCCGACCGATTGTCGACATGGCGCCGGGGCAGGGGGAGGGTCACCAGCGGGTCCCGGTGGCCCCCGCAACGATCCGGTGACGGGCCGGTCGGGGCGGGTCCGGAACCGGTCCGGCGACCCCCCCGGCAGCCGTAGCTTCTGCACCACACCGCGGTACTTCCCGCCGCGGCGAGGGCACCGAGGAGTTCCCCGTGACCATGGGCACGTTGATGGTGTGGCCGGCCACCGCACTGCTGGGCTTTCTGCTGTGCACCGCCGTGGTGGTGGTCCTCGGAGCCAGCTCGACCGCCCGCTACGAGTTCGAGCGCAACGGCGCCCGGACCTCCGAGGCCGCGCTCGCCCGGAGCATGGGCAACCACCCGGCCGGCCGCCGCGCCGCCGGCGCCCGCGCGGCCACGGCGACCGAGGGGCGTCCCCAGGCGGTCGCCGTGGCCGTCCGCCCCGTCGAGGCGCCGCCGGCTCCGGCGCCCGCCGTCACCGGCCCGACCTGGTGGCTGGTCGGGGAGACCGCCCAGGTGGTCAGCGGCCCGTTCGACGACCGGCTGGACGCCGACTGGGCGGCCCTCAACTCCGGGGTCCCCGCCGTGGCCGTCTACGGCGCCCGCCGCGGTGACGGGACCGTGGCCCCCCGCCCCTCGCCCGAGGACCGGGCGTGGCTGGCCGAGCTCGGCGACCAGCTGGACCGCCTGCCCGAGGACTGGGACGCGCTGCTGTCGGACACCGACCCGCTGACCACCCTCGTCGTGGAGATCGCCGCCGCCCTCCTCGAGGCCGGGCTGCCGCTCTTCGACGCCGGCCAGGCGACGCCCTCCGGTGGCGTGTGGCTGGCGCCCGACGCCGCCACCTGCGGCGTGGTGGTCAGCTGGCGGACGCACCACCGGATGAGCGTGCAGGGGTCCCGCGGCCAGGAGGCGGAGAGCGCCGTCCAGGAGCTGATGAACGGCACGGTCGCCGACGTGCTGGCCCAGCTCGGGTTCGTCGTCGAGGTCTTCGGCCCGGCCGGCACCCCGATGGTCACGGCGCTGCGCTGACCCGGCCATCCAATTGGGCACAACCGAAATGTGATCCGCGCCCCGTGGCGCTAAGGAAACCCCCGTTGCGTGCCGATGGGGACGTGTGAGGATCCCGCCGTCGCTGCGAGCGCGCGAGCCGCGTGCTGCCGCGCGCACGGCGGTGCTCGTCCTGCTCGTCTGCTCCGGGATGATGGCGCTGGTCGGCATCATGGGGCCCTCCGCCGACGGGGACGCCAGCCGGTCGGTCGTCTGGGCCTGCTGCGCCGGCCTGCTCCTCACGGCCGGCGTCTACCACTGGGTCCCGGCCACGCTGCTGGACCGGGCCGGCGGCTTCATCGGGCTGGCCGTCGTCGGGGTGACGGTGCTCTGCACGCTCGCGGTCTCCGCCGGCGGCACGTCGACCCGCGCGCAGGCGTTCCTCGTCTTCGTCGTCCTCTACGCCGGGTTCCACCTGCGCACCGCCGGCGCCCTGCTGGTCACCTCCCAGACGGTGGTCGCCGGCGGCATCATGCTGTTCACCAGCGACGCCGTGGAGTCCGCGCTGACCGACTTCGTCTTCTTCGGCTCCATGCTGGGCGTCACCGGCGTGCTCCTCGCCCGCTCCTCCAACTCCCACGAGCGGCTGGTCGGGGCGCTCAAGCGCCAGGCCGACGTCGACGCCCTCACCGGGCTGGTCACCCGCCGGGTCCTCGACCGGGCCCTCAGCAGCGCCCTGGCGCGGACCGGCCCCCAGGAGGGGACGGCGCTGCTGCTCATGGACGTCGACGAGTTCAAGTCCATCAACGACGTGCACGGCCACCTCGCCGGTGACGACGCGCTCGTCCACCTCTCGCGGATCGTCAAGCTCCAGACGCGGTCCAGCGACGCCGTGGTGAGCCGGATGGGCGGCGACGAGGTCGCCGTCCTGCTGCGCAGCTGCTCCCGCGAGACCGCCGTGCGCCGGGCCGAGCACCTGCTCGACGCCGTGCGCGGCGAGCCGCTGGTGCTCCCCGACGGCACGCTCTACGGGCTGTCGATCAGCGTCGGTGTCGCGCACGCCGACACCCGCACCGACGACCTGCGCACGCTGTACGCGGCGGCCGACGAGGCCCTCTACGCCGCCAAGCGCGGTGGGCGCGGGCGCGTCGAGGCCGCGTTCGCCTGACCCGCTAGCGCAGCCGCCGCGCGGCCGCCGCCAGCGTCCGGGGCGTGAGGCGGCCGTCGGCCAGCCCGAGCGCGACCACGTCGTCGAACACGCGCTGGTCGGCCGCCGCGCCGCGGAACACCGCGTCCATCAGCAGCGGCCACCGGCTGAGCGCCGAGGCCGCCGACGAGTGCCGCAGGTGCCGGCCGAGCCGACGCGTCAGGGCCGCGCGGTGGGCAGCGCCGGCGTCCGCCCCGGCCACCGCCGCCTGCCCGGCCATCGCGCCGGAGAGCACGGCGTAGAAGATGCCCTCGCCGGTGAGCGGGTTGATCAGCGAGGCGGCGTCACCGGCCAGCAGCACCCGGCCGTCGGGCTGCCGGGGCCGCCCGGTGCTCAGCGGCAGCCGGTGCGCGCGGAGGTCGTCGGCCGCCACCCCCGGCAGCAGGCGCTGCAGCCCGTCGAGGAGCCCGGCGCGGGTGGCGCCGCCGGAGACCAGCTCCCCGTAGCCGACGTTCGCCCGCCCGTCCCCGAGGGGGAAGGACCACGCGTAGGCCGGCCAGCGCTGCTCGGTGGTGAGGATGACCTGGACGCCGTCCTGGCCGGGTGGGACGGGCGCGTACCCGCGGATGGCCACGGCGAGCTGGTCGTCACGGTTGCGGGGGGCCCGCAGCGCCCGGCGGACGACCGACTCCGCGCCGTCGGCGCCCACCAGCACGCCCGCGCTGAGCGCGCCGTCGACCTCGACCCGGTCCGGCCGCACCGTCACCTGCCGCACGAGGTGCCGGCGCAGAGCCGCCCCGGCGTCCTGTGCCGCCGCGACCAGCCGGGCGTCCAGGACGGCGCGAGGGACCACGTGCGAGGGGCGCTCGGTGGCCCGCTCGACCGTTGTGCCCCGGGGTGAGCGCAGCCGCAGCCGCGGGACGGCCGGGTAGCCGGCGGTGACGGCGGCGGGGTCGACGCCCAGGCCCGCCAGCACGTCGAGCGCCTCGGGGGCGATGCCGTCGCCGCACACCTTGTCGCGCGGGAAGTCCGCCCGGTCGAGCAGGAGCACGCGGGCCGCCGGGTCCGCGCGACGGGCGGCCAGCGCGCACGCTGCCCCGGCCGGGCCTGCGCCCACGACGACGACGTCCCAGTGCTCCACGACGGGAACGCTAGGCAGCCGGCCGGCTCACCGCCCGACGGGCCTCGCGACGCCGTCCCAGTTCTGCGCCAGCAGGCGCCGCCAGCTGTCCAGGTCGTGGTCGGCCGGCTCGGTCGAGCCGACGAAGTCCAGCAGCACGTCGCAGAACCGGTCGGGCTCGTCGAGGTGCGGCCAGTGGCCGGCGCCGTCGAACACCTCGACCCGGGCGCTGGGGACCTGCGAGCGCACAGCCTCGGCGTGCGCCGCGGGCACGATCGGGTCCCGGCTGCCCCAGATCACCAGCATCGGGACGGCGTCGGCGAGGTAGAGCCGGTCCAGGGCGCTGACGGACTGGCCGCGGGCGTCGACCACGCCGCGCAGCGTGCGCAGGAACGCCCGCCGGGCCTCGACGTCCTTGAGGGCCAGCATCGCGTCGACCGCCTGGGCGAGGTCACCGATGCGCCGCCACCCGGCCACCCGCCCGGCCCGCTCCACGACCTGCAGCCCGGACCGCAGCGGGCCGGAGACCTGCGCGAGCGCGGTGACGACGACCTCCGCGCCGGGCAGGGTGGCCGCCCGCAGCCCGGCCGAGAGCTCCGGCCCCAGGCCGCCGCTGCCCACCAGCGCGAGCCGCTCGCACCGCTCGGGGAACTGGTAGGCGAACTGCAGGGCGATCCCGCCGCCGAGGGAGTGGCCGACGACGGTGGCCTTCTCCACGTCCAGCACCGACAGCAGGTCGCGCATGCCGTTGGCGTACGCGGCCAGCGAGTAGTCGCCCCGCGGCTTGTCGGAGTTGCCGTGCCCGAGGAGGTCCGGCGCGATGACGGTGTGCGTCTCGGCCAGCCGGTCGATGACCTTCGACCAGGTCTGGCAGTTGTTCCCGATGCCGTGCAGGAGCAGCAGGACCGGGCCGCTGCCGGCCCGGACGAAGGCGCGCTTGTGCCCGTGCACGACACGGCTCTCGGCGACCTGGCGGGTTGGCATCGCCCCAGTGCACCACGTTCTGTGTTGCCGCGGGGTTACGCCTACCGCGAGTTCACGACGAGGAGGGTGCCGTCCACTTCCGCGGCGGGTGCTCGTAACCCTCGACGAAGGACAGCAGGCCCGCGGCGTCGTGCACGACGCCGAGCGCGTCGAGCCGGCGGCCGTCGAGGTAGCCGTCGTCGACCATCCGGCGCAGCTGGGCGAGCAGCGGCTGCCAGAAGCCGTCGACGTCGAGCAGCAGCGTGGGCTTGGCGTGCAGGCCGAGCATCCCCCAGGTCCACGCCTCGAAGAGCTCCTCGAGGGTGCCGGCGGCGCCGGGGAGGGCGACGAAGGCGTCGGAGAGCTCGGCCATGCGGGCCTTGCGCTCGTGCATGTCCTGTACGACGTCGAGGCGGGGCAGGCCCGTGTGGGCGACCTCGTCGTCGACCAGGTGCTGCGGCATGACGCCGATGACCTCGCCGCCGGCGGCGAGCGCGGCGTCGGCGACCGTGCCCATCATCCCGACGTGCCCGCCGCCGTAGACGATGCCGACCCCGGCCCGCGCGAGGTCGGTGGCGAACGCGGTGGCCGCGGCGGCGTGGGACGGCGGCCCGGCGTGCGACCCGGTGAAGACGGCGACGCGCATCATCCGCCGTAGTAGCGGTAGACGGGCTCGGCGATGCAGACCGGCTTGTCGCCGCCCTCGCGCTCGATCACGCAGGAGAAGGTGAGCTGCTTGCCACCGGTGATCTGCTCCACGCCGGCCAGCGTGGCGGTGAGCCGCACGCGGGAGCCCACGGGCACCGGCGAGGGGAAGCGCACCTTGTTGAGGCCGTAGTTGACGCCCATCACCGTGTCGGTGACCAGCAGGACCTGCCCGAACAGCGGCACCAGCAGGGAGAGGGTCAGGTAGCCGTGGGCGATCGGCCCGCCGAACGGGCTCTCCTTCGTCGCGCGCTCGACGTCGACGTGGATCCACTGGTGGTCACCGGTGGCGTCGGCGAACAGGTTCACGTGCTCCTGGGTGACGTCGTACCAGTCGCTGGTGCCGAGCTCGGTGCCGATCAGCCCGTCCAGCTCCGCCATGGTCGTGGTGGTGGTCATCGCCGTTCCTCCGTCGCCGTGGGCCCCGCGCCTCGCGGGTGCCTCCCGGCAACTTAGCCGGGTGCCGCTCCGGGCCCGCGGCGGTGCCTGGCCGACGACCGGTCCCTCGGGGTTCACTGGCCGGGTGCTCGCCTCCACCGACGGCTGGACCCTCTGCGCCCAGGGGCACCGGCACTGGGGCCGCGCCGGCGCCGCCGGCCTGCTGGTCCACCGGGACGGCGACGACGGCCCGGAGCTGCTCCTGCAGCACCGGGCGCGGTGGTCGCACCACGGCGGTACCTGGGGGACGCCCGGTGGTGCGCTGCACGAGGGGGAGAGCCCGGAGGCCGGGGCGCTGCGCGAGGCCGGCGAGGAGCTGGGGCTGACCGCCGGGGACCTCGTGCTGGGCGCGCACTCGGTCGACGACCACGGCGGATGGGCCTACACGACGGTGCTCGCCCGGCCGGCGCGGCCGTTCGAGGCCGGTGACCTGCGGCTGGACGGCGAGAGCGACGGCGTCGCCTGGGTGCCGCGGGACCGGCTGGGGGAGGTCGAGCTGCACCCCGGCCTGGCGGCGTCGCTGGGACGGCTGTGGCTGCTGATGCGTCACCCGGACGGAGGAATACATACCGGGTGAGTGGGCACTCCTTCCCTGATGTCCCCGCCCCCGGCCCGGGGTGGGGCAGCACCACCGCACCGCCACGAAGGAGCCGGCCCTGTCCCGCCACGCCGCAGCCCGCACCGGACGCCACGGTTCCACCGTCTCCGGTGCCGGCCGCCACGAGCGCCGCACCCGGAGCAAGGGTTTCCTGCTCGCGCTCGCCCTCGTCTGCGCCGGCATGCTCGCCGCGGTCCCGCTGACGCTGATGCTCATCGGCGGCTCCGGCAGCGGCGACGGCGGCGGCAGCAGCTCCTCCCGCGACTCCGACGGGGTCTTCGCCGGCAACGGGGACACCCGGACCGGCGGGCCGGCCGGCATCACCACCGAGGCCAGCCGCACCCCCGCGCCCGGGGACACGCCGCTGGCCCCCGCCGGGGAGACGCAGGCCGACGGTGCCCCCGCGGGTGCTGCCGGTGGTGCCCAGAACGGCGGCGGCGGTGCCCAGGGCGGCGCGGCCGGTGCCGGCTCCGGCTCGGGCGGTGGCGCCCCGGCGGGCGGTGGCAGCGGTCCGGCCGGTGGTGGCGGCGCGCCTGCCGGGTCAGGTGGGTCCGGCTGGACCGCCGGCGGTCAGCCGGCCCCGGCTCCCGCGCCCGCGCAGCAGCAGCCCCCCGCGCAGCAGCAGCCCCCCGCGCAGCAGCCGGCACCGCAGCAGCCCGCCCCGCAGCAGCCGCCGGCCCAGCAGCCGCCCAAGACCGACGCCGAGGGCCGGCCGTGCCCCTGCCAGCTGGTCAACGGCGTCCTCACCAGCCTGGCCAGCATCACCGACCCGCTGGGCGACGCCGTCGGCGGCCTGCTCGGCAAGTGACGCGCCTGCCCGCGCCCGCCGGGGCCCGGGTTAGGTTCGCCGCATGACCGCGCGCGACGACGTCTCCGAGATCTTCGACAGCTCCGCGTGGGAGCCGGTCGAGGGCTTCGACTTCGAGGACATCACCTACCACCGGGCCGTCGACGCCGGCGTCGTCCGGATCGCCTTCGACCGCCCCGAGGTGCGCAACGCGTTCCGACCGCAGAGCGTCGACGAGCTGATCACCGCGCTGGAGCACGCGCGGCTGTCCACCGACGTCGGCTGCGTGATCCTCACCGGCAACGGCCCCAGCCCCAAGGACGGCGGCTGGGCGTTCTGCTCCGGCGGTGACCAGCGGGTGCGCGGGAAGTACGGCTACGAGCACTCGGCCGGCTCGAGCGGGCGGCTGCACATCCTGGAGGCCCAGCGGCTGATCCGCTTCATGCCGAAGGTCGTCATCTGCGTCGTCCCCGGGTGGGCCGCCGGCGGCGGGCACAGCCTGCACGTCGTCGCCGACCTGACGCTCGCCAGCGCCGAGCACGCCCGGTTCAAGCAGACCGACGCCGACGTGGGCAGCTTCGACGGCGGCTTCGGCTCGGCGTACCTCGCCCGCCAGGTGGGCCAGAAGTTCGCCCGCGAGATCTTCTTCCTCGGTGACGAGTACACCGCCGAGGAGGCGCACCGCATGGGGATGGTCAACCGCGTCGTCCCGCACGCGGAGCTGGAGGCCACCGCGCTGGAGTGGGGCAGGAAGATCGTGGCCAAGAGCCCGACCGCCCAGCGGATGCTCAAGTACTCGTTCAACCTGATCGACGACGGCCTGGTCGGCCAGCAGCTCTTCGCCGGCGAGACCACCCGGCTGGCCTACATGGCCGAGGAGGCCGTCGAGGGCCGGGACGCCTTCCTCGAGAAGCGCGACCCCGATTTCACGCGCTTCCCCTGGCATGTCTGAGGGCCATAGTGGCCATAAAGGCCCTTGAGCAGCCCAACGAGGAGGTCGTCGTGATCGTCGAGGTCATCACCGGTGCGGACGAGCGCCCCGAAGCCCGTGTCGTGGACGTCGACGACCTCGGCCGGCTGCACCTGGCCCTGGGCCAGGTGACCGACGAGGAGGCCGGCCAGGCGCTGGAGAGCTCGGGCCTGGGGCGACTGCAGGACGCCGACACCGCCCAGCTGGACGCCGCCGCGCTGCGGGCGGCCGCCGAGCCGCGGGCGACCGCCCCGGACTGGTCGGCGCAGTGGGACGCGATGGTCGCCACCGCGCGCAGCCAGGGCTGGCTGTCCGAGGACGGCGCCACCATCCAGGTGCACGTGGAGAGCGCCGCCGGGGCCTGACCGCCGCTGCCCGGCTGACCAGCCACGTCATCGCAGAGAGATACGACGAAGATCGTTGTGGTCGCTCCACCGAGCAGCCACTATGTCCGGGTGCAGATGACCAGCCGTCGCGGAACGGCGTCATGACGGGGTCTCCCGGCCGGCCCCTGAGCGCCGAGCTGTCGGAGCAGTTGCTCACCGTCGCCGTCGACATCCTGGCCGACGAGGGGTGGGGCCGGCTCAACAGCGACCGGATCGCCGCCCGCGCGCGTGCGGGCAAGGCGGGGATCTACCGCCGCTGGCCCACGATGGCCGCCCTCGCCCGGGCCGCCCTGGGGCGCTTCCACCTCGTGGTCGTCCCCGAGGACCGCGGCTCGCTGCGGGAGGACCTGCTCGGCCTGCTGGAGCGCTGGACCCGGCCGCTGGACCGCGAGGAGCGCGCAGCCGCCAGCCTGGTGGGCGCGGCGTGCCACGACGAGGAGCTGCGGGCCGGGCTGGACGAGGCGCTGGTGCGCCCGCTCGGCGAGGCCGTGCGGGTGCTCTGCGCGCGCTCGGTGGCCCGCGAGGAGGCGATCCGCCCGGAGCGGGAGCGGCTGCTGTCCAGCGTCCTGGAGGCGTTCTGGTGGCAGCGCTACCGGTTGGCGGAGCCGCTGACGCCGGACAACGTCGCGTTCGTCGTCGACGAGGTGCTCATCCCGATGCTGCGCGGGGTCGGGGAGCCGGTCGCCGCCTGAGCGGCTGCCGGTCAGCCGGCGTGGCGGACCGGCCAGTCGACCGGGGGCAGTGCGCTGGCGCGGGCCTCGACGTCGGGGACGACGCTCATGACCGCGTCGAACAGCTGCTCGGCGAGGCGGCCGAGGTTCTCGGCGATCTCGTGGGGGCAGGCGCCCTGGTGGACGCGGGTCCGCTGCCCGACGATCAGCGAGCGCACCGCGGCCAGCCAGGTCGCGGCGGTGAGCGTCGCGGCGGTCGCGGGGTCGTGCGGGGGCGGGCCGTCGTCGGCGCGGACGTCGGTGGTCCACGCCTCGTGCAGCGCGGCGGTGAGCAGCCGCTCGCTCTCGTGCACCAGCTCGCGCTCGCGCGCCAACAGGGCCTCGGAGGTCTCGATGGTGCGCAGGTAGGTGAGCGAGGACTCCACCGCCATCGCGCCGAACTTCCCCCGGACCAGGGCGACGAGGTAGTTCTGCAGCGCGGTCAGCGGGGCGGTGCCGGCCGGGCGGTCGCGGACGGCGTCCGCGGGGCCGGTCACCCACGGGGCGCGACCGTCGAAGAACAGCTCCTCCTTGGTGGAGAAGTGGTTGAACACCGTCTGGACGGCGACGTCGGCGCCCCGCGCGATGTCGACGATCGTCACGGTGTCGAAGCCGCGGTCGGCGAACATCTGGTGGGCCACGGCTCGGACGTGAGCACGGGTCCGGGCCTTCTTCTGCGCGCGGCGGTCGTTGAGGTCACCCACGGTCCCAGCATAGGCACGCAGCGTGCTCGGCCGCAGTGTTGACCGGCCGATCGGTATGTATGTGACGGCTGGGATCCGGGACCCCGCGCGGGCGCGCCCGCCCGACCAGGCACGATGGCCTCCGCTGCCGCCGGTGTGATGCCGGTCGCCCGACCCCCACCCTCGAGGAGGAGCCCCCGGTGCTCACCAGAGCCGCCGTCCTGCGCAAGCCGGACACCGAGTACGAGATCGTCGAGCTCGAGGTGCGGGAGCCGGGGCCGGGCGAGGTGCTGGTGGAGATGGCCTACTCCGGGCTGTGCCACTCCGACGAGCACCTGCGGCACTCCAACCCCGGCGGCCGCTACCCGATCGTCGGTGGGCACGAGGGCTCGGGCGTGGTGCTCCGCGTCGGGCCGGGCGTCACGGGCGTGGCCCCGGGCGACCACATCGTCACCAGCTTCCTGCCCGCCTGCGGCCACTGCCGGTTCTGCGCGTCGGGGCGGTCCAACATCTGCGACAAGGGCGCCACGATCGCGACCGGCCTGCTGCCCGGCGGGCAGTACCCGTACCGGCTCGACGGCGAGGAGCTCGGCGGCTTCTGCATGGTCGGTGCCTTCGCCCGGCACACGCTGCTCAGCGAGTTCTCCTGCGTGAAGATCGACCCCTGGCTCCCGCTGGACACCGCCGCGCTCACCGCCTGCAGCGTGCCCACCGGCTGGGGCTCGGCGGTCTACGCCGGCGGCACCCGGCCCGGCGACGTCGTCGTCGTGGTGGGCCTGGGCGGGGTGGGCGTGAACGCGGTGCAGGGCGCGGTGCACGCCGGGGCCATGCACGTCATCGGCGTGGACCCGGTGGCGATGAAGCGCGAGTTCGCCGAGTCGTTGGGCGCGACCCGCACCGTGGCGAGCACCGACGAGGCGGTCGGGCTGGCCCGGGAGCTCTCCCGCGGCACGGGCGCCGACGTCGTCGTCGTCACCGTCGGCAAGATGTCCGCCGAGGTCTACAAGGGCGCGGCCGCCTGCCTGGGCAAGGGCGGCACCCTGGTGCTGACGGCGCTGGGCGACCGGCCGTCGGACGGGTCCGTCACGCTCAACGGGCAGATCACCACGGTGTTCGAGCACCGGGTGCAGGGCTCGATGTTCGGCTCGTGCAACCCGTTCACCGACATCCCGCGGCTGCTGCGCATGCACGAGGAGGGCCGCCTCGAGCTGGACCGGCTGATCACGAGGCGGTACTCGCTCGACGAGGTCAACCAGGGCTACCGCGACCAGGCCGCCGGCGAGACGGTCCGCGGCCTCCTCGTCCACGCCGACTAGCAGAAGGACCCCCTCGCCCCCCGGCACTCGCTCCGCTCGCGCCGGGTCCCTGCGAGGGGGCCGGGGGGTTCAGAGGCGCCGGTCGTGGGCAGCCCGCACCCCATGAGCTCCCCGCGCATCGCCGTCCTGGACGTCGACGGCACCCTCGTCGACACCAACTACCAGCACGCCCTCGCCTGGTACCGGGCCTTCCGGTCGCTGGGGGAGACCTTCCCGGTCTGGCGGATCCACCGGCTGATCGGCATGGGCGGCGACCAGCTGGTGGCGGCGCTGGGCGGGGACGAGGTCGAGGAGCGGATCGGCGAGGAGGCGCGCGAGCGCTGGGTGACCGAGGCCGACCCGCTGATGGAGGAGGTCGCCGTCCTGCCCGGCGCGCGCGAGCTGCTGCTGGCGCTCAAGGAGCGCGGGCACCGCGTGGTGCTGGCCAGCTCCGGCAAGCCGCACCACGTCGACCACGCGCTGGACCTGCTCGACGCCCGCGACATCGCCGAGGCCTGGACCACCAGCGAGGACGTCGAGTCGACCAAGCCCGCCCCGGACCTGCTCCAGGTGGCGCTGAAGAAGCTGGGCGAGCCGGTGGACGCGCCGAGCATCCTGTTCGGCGACTCGGTCTACGACGTCGAGGCGGGCAAGAACGCCGGCATGCCGTCGATCGTGGTCCGGTCCGGCGGGTTCGGCGACGACGAGCTGCGCGACGCCGGGGCCCTGGAGATCTTCGACACCCCGGGGGACATCGCCGAGGCCCTGGACCGCCTGGACCTGAGCAGCTGACGCCCGAGCAGCTGACGCCCGAGCAGCTGACGCCTGGACAGCTGAGCGGTCAGCGGCCCAGGCGGCGGAGCACCTCGTCGGGCCGGTCGGTGATCATCGCGTCGACGCCCAGGTCGCGCAGGAAGTCGATGTCGTCGGCCTCGTTCGCCGTCCAGACGTGCACCTCCTTGCCGGCCGCGTGGGCCTGCGCCACGTAGTCGGGGTCGGCGCGGACCAGGGCCAGCCCCGGCCCGACGGCGCTCATCGATCCGGTGAGCAGCTCGGCGCGCACCGGCCGCAGCCGCTTGCCGATGAGCTGAACGGTCTGCACGCCGGGCGCCAGGACGCGGGCCCGGCGCACGGCCAGCTGCGAGAAGCTCATGACCCGGAACGCGGGCTTGCCGCCCCACTCGGCCGGCTGGTCGCCGTCGAGCAGGCCGTAGCGGCGCAGGCAGCGGACCAGCTCCTGCTCGACGCGGCGGGCGTGCCGGGTGGGGTGCTTGGTCTCGATGGCCAGCCGCACGGTCCCGGGGGTGGCGGTGACGTACTCGAGCAGCCCCTCGAGGGTGAGCACGCGACCGTCCTCGACGTCGGGCTCGTCGGTGACGGCGAGGATCTCGTCGTCCTTCCAGCTGCCGGCCCGCCCGCGGCGCGGGCCGAACTGGAACTGCTCGAGCTCGGCGAGGCGGAGCGTGGAGACGACACCGCGGCCGTTGGACGTGCGGTGCACCCGGCGGTCGTGGACGCAGACGAGCACTCCGTCGCGGGTCATGCGGACGTCGCACTCGACCGCGTCGGCGCCGATGTCCACCGCGTGCCGGTAGGCGGCCAGGGTGTGCTCGGGCGCCTCGGCGGTCGCCCCGCGGTGGGCGACGACCTCGGGGCCGCTCACCTGCGGGCGCGGCGGGGACGGGGGAGCGGCACGGGGAGGATCCTCCCTGCCGGGCGCGCGACCCGCAGCGGAGGCGCGCGGCTAGCCGGCGAGGCGGGCGCGGTACTCGGGGACCGTCGCCATCGGGGGCCGCTCGTCGACGGCGACGTCGCTGCTGCGGGGCACGAAGCCCACGCCGTCGTGCCGGAACTGGGTGAGCCGGCCGCTGGGCTCGCGCGAGCAGGCGGCGCGGGAGAGCACGGTGGCCACCACCTGCCCGGCCATCTCGCCGAGGGCCTCGACGCCCTGGGAGGTGTGCCGGCGGGTGCCGAGGTCGACCTGGGCGAGGGAGGAGAGCCCGCCGGCGCGCAGCAGGTCCACGAGGAGCCCGACCTCCACGCCGTAGGAGGCGACGAACGGCACCCGCTCCAGGGCGTCGCGGCGGCCGGCGTACTCGCCGCCGAGCGGCTGGACGAAGCCGGCGAGCTCGGGCCACAGCGCGTTGAGCAGCGGCCGCGCGGTCAGCTCGGTGACCCGCCCGCCGCCGGCCGGGACGACCGCGCCGTCGACCTCCAGCGGCCGGGTGTAGCAGCCCTTCACGTACCGGACCTGCGGGTCGGTGAGCAGCGGGCCGAGCAGCCCGGGGACGTAGTGGGTGACGTCGCCCAGCAGGTCGGCGTCGAGGAAGACGACGAGGTCGCCGCTGGTGGCGGCCAGTGACTTCCACAGCGCCTCGCCCTTGCCGGGGCGGCTGCCGTGGGCGGGCAGCACGTCGGCGGTGGCGACGACGTCGGCGCCGGCGGCCCGGGCCACGGCGGCGGTCGCGTCGGTGGAGTCGGAGTCCATGACGACCAGCTCGTCGACCAGCGGGACGCGGCGGACCCAGTGCTCCCGCAGGTCGGCGACGAGGCGGCCGACCGTGGCCTCCTCGTTGCGCGCGGGGAGGACGACGCTGACGCGGTGGCCGCCGCGGCGCTTGGCGCGCAGCAGGGCGGCCGGGTCGAGGTCGGCCAGCGAGGTCGCGGTGCTGGTGCGCTCCTCGAACCATGCTCGGGCGTCGGGTCTCACGCGTCCACTGTCGTCCACCGGGTCGGGACGCCACCAGGGCGACCCCCCGGTGTTCACGCGAACGTCACGGCGGGTTCCCGCGCGGCCCGGCGTCAGCGGGGGACGGCGTGCCCGGCGGCGAGCTGGGAGGCGAGGTCCTCGACGGTCAGGTCGTACGGCAGCGCGCGGCCGTGCAGCAGGTGGATGCCGGCGGCGATGGCGCCGTCGCGCTGCTCGGCGGTGGCGATGCCGCCGGCGATGGAGCGCAGGCCGAGGGCCTCGGTGGTGCGGGCGATCGAGGCCAGGACGGTGAGGGCGCGGTCGGTGTCGTCCCGGGTGGCCAGCGACGACAGCTCGACCCGCACCAGGTCCAGCGGCACGCGGGCGAGCAGCGCCCAGATGCTGTGGCCCATGCCGTAGCCGTCGAGGCAGAGCCGGACGCCGGTGCGCCGGACCGCCTCGAGCTCGGGCACGAGGGCCGCCGAGGAGGTCATCAGGGTCTCCTCGGTGAAGGAGAGCACCAGCCGGGAGGGCTCGATGCCGGCGTCGGCGACGGCGGCCGCGACCTCGTTGGCCAGGCCCTCGGCGTTGGCGGCACCCGGGGGCAGGCTGACGGCGACGCCGAGCGACGGCTCGTCGAGGAGCGCGATGCCGGCGCAGGCCTGGCGCAGCAGCCAGCGCTGCAGGTCGGGGATGCGGCCGAACCGGTCGGCGACCGACCACAGCTCCAGGCCCCGGACGACGCCCCGCACGGGGTGCTCGTACACGGGGGTGGCGTGCACCAGGTCGATGCCGCCCTCGGCGTTGCACGCGGTGTCCATCCGCAGGCTCAGCGTGCCCTGGGCGAGGGCCGCGGCGAAGCTCAGGTCCTCCATGCCGGAGACGACCAGCGCGTCGGTCTCGGCGAGCCGGACGCAGCCCTTGCCGGCGCGCTTGGCCTCGCGCAGGGCGGCGTCGGCGGCGCGGAACGCTGCCTGGCCGCCGACGGTGGCGAGGGTGGAGACGCCGACGCTGGCGCCGACGGCGAAGGTCTGGCCGCCGGCGCGGAACGGCCGCGCCATGACGTCGACGACGCGGTGGGCCACCTCCTCGCCGTCGGCGACGGAGCCGCTGAGCAGGACGGCGAACTCGTCGCCGCCGAGCCGGGCGACCAGGTCGTCGTCCCGGACGACGGTGTGCAGCCGCCGGGCGACCTCGACCAGCAGCTGGTCGCCGGCCTCGTGGCCGGCGACGTCGTTGACGGCCTTGAAGCCGTCGAGGTCGAGCACCAGCAGGGCGCGCGGGTCGTCGGAGACGACGCCGAGCTCGCGGAAGAGCAGGACGCGGTTGGGCAGCCCGGTGAGGTGGTCGGTGTAGGCCATGCGCTCGAGCTCGCGCTCGCGGAGCCGGCGGCTGGTGACGTCGCGCAGGTAGAGCACGCGGCGGCTGCCGCCGGGGCGCTCGGAGGAGGTGACCTCCAGCTCGCGGGGCTCGGCGCCGTCGACCGGCACGCGGAAGTGCAGGGCGGAGCCGTCGCCGGCGGCCTGGGCGCGCGTGCCGGCGCGCACGGCGTCGCGGTCCTCGGGGACGACGAGGTCGAGCAGCGAGACGTCGCGCGCGGTGGCGCCGTCGATGCCGAGCAGGTCGCGGGCGGCGGGCGAGGTGAACAGCAGGCGGAACTGCGCGTCGATGATCGCGATGCCGTCGGAGCTGGACTCGATGAGCTCGCGGAAGTCCTCCTCGCTGCGCACGAGGTCCTCGGTGACGCGGCTGTCCTCGCGGATGCGCAGCACGAGCCGCAGCCCAACGAGCAGGAGGACGACGGCGATGCCGAGCTCGGCGGCGGTGCTGAGGGGCTCGCCCTGCAGCACGCCGACGCCGAGGGCCAGGGGCATGCCCAGCACGGCGGCCACGACGAGGACCAGGCCGGCGGGGCTGATCTGCGGGGCGGAGGCGCGCGCGGTGCGCTCGACGGAGTGCAGCGGTGCCCGGTGGGCGGCCAGGGTGGCGCAGAGCAGGGCCGCGGCGACGGCGCTGTCGGAGGCCGCCGTCCAGACCCACGAGGGGCTGACGATGGCCATCGCCTCGGCGCCGGCCGCGGAGGCCTGCAGCGCGACGCCGACGAGCAGCGTGGTCGCCGAGCGGCGCATCGCCGCCGTCGACACGGTGCACATGACGCCGGCGCCGCCGAGCATTACCGCGGCGTAGGCGCCGTAGGTGAGCACGAGGGAGCGCAGGTCCTCGGGGGCGTTCGCCGGGTTGACCAGCGGGGTGCGCAGCACCTCGGTGATGACCAGGATCGCGACGACGACGACCGCGCCGTCGACGGCGAGGGCGCTCCAGCGGGTGCGGATGACCCGCCAGGCCTGGACCGCGCAGGTGACCAGCGGTGAGGTGGCGCCGAGCAGCAGGATGACGTCGTCGACGCCGAAGCCGTCGAACTCCGGCCCGGGGAACGAGCCGGCCAGGAACTGGGCGACGGCGAAGCCGACGGCGCCGACCGCGGGCGGCCACCACGGGCGGGCCGCGGCCCGCTCCATGACCCGCAGGCGGCGGAAGACCATGACGGCGCAGCTGGCGGCGACCGAGCCCAGGACGAGCTCGTCCCACTGCATGCCGGTGCCGTCCGGGGCGCTGAACGGGACGGCGAGGGCCAGCCCGACCGCACCCAGGACGACGGTCCAGCGGAGCTGCACGGGGACCTCGCGCAGCCAGGTCATGCCGTCACCTCGGGCGAGGTGGCGACCGCGAGCTCGGGGACCGTGCGCCACGCACCGGCGGCGAGCTGGTCGACCTCCAGCGGGCGGGAGAACGCGTAGCCCTGCACGTAGCGGTGGCCCATGTCGCGGATGAGCCGCAGCTCGCCGGGGGTGGTGACGCCCTCGACGATGACGGGCAGGCCGAGGCTGGCGCCCAGCTGGAGGACCGCGCGGCACAGGGCGCGGCGCTGCGGGACGGTCTCGACGTCGGCCAGGAAGTGCTGGTCCATCTTGAGGACGTCGACCGGCATGCCGACCAGGTAGGCCAGCGAGGACCAGCCGGTGCCGAAGTCGTCGAGCGCGACGCGGACGCCGAGCTCGCGCAGGGTCTCCAGGTCACCGGCGACGTGCGCGTCGAGCAGCATTGACTCGGTGATCTCGACGATCAGCCGCGTGGCGGGCAGGCCGCTGGCCTCCAGCGCGGCGACGACGTCGGTGACGAGCTCGCCGCTGCGGATCTGCCGCGCGGAGACGTTGACCGCGACCGACAGCTCGTCGTCGGTGCGCCGGGCGACGGTCTCGCAGGCCTCGAACAGCACCCAGCGGCCGAGCTCGGTGATCAGGGGCGACTCCTCGGCCAGCGGCACGAACTCCTGGGGGGAGACGTCGCCGAGCTCGGGGTGCCGCCAGCGCAGCAGGGCCTCGACCGAGACGGTGCGGTGCATGACGACGTCGACCACGGGCTGGAAGGCCAGCCGCAGCTCGCCGCGGGCCAGCGCCCCGGCCAGGTCGACGGCGAGGGTGCTGCGCCGGTCCTGCGCGATCCGCAGGGCGTCGTCGTAGCGGTGCACGGAGCCGACGCCGGCGGCGCGGGCGCTGGAGAGGGCGAGGTCGGCGCGGCGCAGGGCCTCGCCGGGGTCGATGTCGGGGGCCAGGCCGGTGACGCCGGCGGTGGCGGTGAGCGGGCCGGCGGGGGTGGCCACGTAGCCGAGGGTGGTGATCAGCCGCGTGGCGACGACCTCGGCGTCGGAGACGGTGCCGTCGACGAGGACGACGAAGTCGCCGTCCTTGCCGCGGGCCAGCCAGTCCTCGCCGCGCAGCTCGCGGGTGAGCCGCGAGGTGAGCACGCGCAGCACGGTCTCCTCGCTCCCCGGGCGGGAGGTGGCGGAGGCCAGGCCGTCGATCGAGAGCAGGGCCAGGGCCACCGGGTGGGTGGCGACCTGCCGCTGGACGGCGGCCAGCCGGCGGCTGAGCGCGGTGCGGTTGGGCAGCCCGGTGACCGGGTCGGCGAGCGAGAGCTCGAGCAGCTCGGGGTCGACGCCGCGGCCGCGGGCGGTGACGTCGCGGCAGTACAGGACCAGCGCGGCGATCTCCGGGTCCGCGCGCAGGTCGCGCACGGTGGCCTGGACCAGCCGCCACTGGCCGTCGCGGGTGCGCACCCGAGCCGTGCGGACGGCGAACTCGCCGCCCTCGCCGGGGGGCGCGGACAGCGAGCCGAACAGGCCGGCGCGGTCGTCGGGGTGGATGGCGTCGACCAGCGGGAGGCCGCTGAGGGAGCCGGGGTCGACGTCGAGCAGCGAGGCGATCGCGGGGGAGGCGAAGGTGATGCGCAGGTCGCCCCCGACGATGACGACGGGGTCGACGCTGCTCTTCACGATCGTGCGGAAGGCGGCGTGGCTGGCGCGCAGGTCGCCGGTGAGCCGCTGGTACCGGCGCCACACGGCGGTGAGCGCCGCGGTGATCGGCACGAGGCCGAGCAGGGCGCTGAGGCCCTGGAGCAGCGGGTGCCCGGGCAGGAACGCGGGGACGACGGCGACCAGCGCGACGGCGAAGGAGAGCACGACGAGGAGCCCGGTGCGCCCACTGCGGGGCGCGACCAGGCCTGCAGCCGCGGGCTGCCCCGGATCGGGGGCGGTCGTCACGTCATCGTTGTCGGGAGGCAAGGCCCGTTGCTGCAGCCCTCGTTACGGATCCGTCACCCGGACGGGGGACCCTGGTCGTCCCCGGCCACCGGGCAGTCGGAACGGTTCGGTCGCGTAATCTCGTCCACATGCTGCAGGGCTTCGAGCGGCCACCGTGGTGGGCGGTCGCTCTCATGGCCGTGTGCACCCTCTTCCTCGCCATCGGCCTGCCGGTCGCCATCGACCGGGGACGCGTGGACCCGGCCGAGCGGACAGCGGCCGGGTCGCCGTCGGAGGCCTCGCCACGGGCGACCACCTCGGCTCCCGGGACCGCCGCGGAGTCGGGGGAGACGAACGAGGAGCGCGTCCGCATCGCCGTGCTCGGGGACGCCTACACCGCGGGCTCGGCCATGGACTCGGGTGAGGAGAGCCGCTGGCCGGCGCTGCTGTCCGAGCAGTTCCCCTGGGACGTGACCTCCTACGCCGTCGGCGGTACGGGCTTCGCCGCCGGCCGGGAGCAGGCGCAGTCCTTCGCCGACCGGGTGCCCGAGATCGTCGCGGCCCGTCCCGAGGTGGTGGTCGTGGCCGGGGGGCACGACGACGTGAACGCGCCGGTCGCGCAGGTGCAGGACGGCGTCCGGCGCACCCTCGGCGAGCTCCGGGCAGCCCTGCCCGACGCCCGCGTGCTGGTCGTGGGGGTCTTCTGGCCCGGCCGGAAGCCGGCAGGGGTGTTCGCCGTCAACCGGGCGCTGCAGACGACCTCGGCCGAGGTCGGGGCCACCTTCGTCGACGCGCTCAACGAGGGCTGGCTCGAGGGCGCGGACCCCGCGCTGGTCGGGCCGGACGGCACGTACCCGACCGACGCGGGGCATGCCGCGCTGGCGCAGCGGATCGGCAGCGCGCTGGTCGCGGCGGGGGTGTCCACGCAGCTCTGAGCCGCCCCCGGCTGCCGAGTCGCGCGCAGTGCTTGAGCGCAGGACCATCGCGTCATGCCCTCAGCCAAGAGGTCCGACCGTCTCCCGGTACCCCGCAGCGAGGCCGGCGGGGGAGTGCCCGACCGCAGGCGGAGGGTCGCCCTGCTGCTGGAGACCGCGGAGGTCCTGGCCGAGCGGGCCCGCCGCACGGAGGACTCCGCCCAGGCGCAGGTGCTGATGCGCAGGTCGGCCGAGCGCCGGGCGCAGGCGGTCCGGCTGGCCGCCTCCGGCCGTGCGCCGGAGCCGCGCCGGATGCTGGGCGGGGCGTGGCCCGGGCGCCTTGCGCCTTCGTGAGCGCGACGCCGGGCAGCTGACCCGCGGCACGCCGGACGCACGACGCCACCGCCTCGGCTACCTGGCGTTGGCCGTCGGCGTCGTGCTGACCCGGCTGCCGTTCGTCCCGGGGGCGGGGCTCGGCCGCGACCCCGACGCCTGGCGGATCTACCTGGCCGGGCGGATCACCGCCGACAGCGGCACGTACACGCCGTCGCGCCCGCCGGGCTACCCGGGCATGGAGGCGGTCGCCCTCGCCCTGCACGCCCTTCCGTGGTGGGTGTTCGCCACCCTAACCACGCTGGTGACCGCCGCGGGCGTCGTGGCCTTCGCCGCCCTCGCCCGCGACCTCGGCGTGCGGGCCTGGCCGCTGGTGGGCGCGGGCCTGGCCCTGACCAACGTGGTGTGGGTCAACAGCACCGCCTTCATGGACTACACCTGGGCGCTGGCCGCGCTCGGGGGCGCGCTGCTGGCGGTGCGGCGGCAGCGCCCGGTGCCGGCGGGCGTGCTCGTCGGCCTGGCCGTGGCGTTCCGGCCCAGCAGCGCCGCGGCCGCCACCGCTGTGCTGGTGGTCGTCCTCCTCGTCCCGTGGTGGACGCTGCGCCGGGTCCTGGCCCTGGGCGCCGCCGCCGCGGCGGTGTCGCTGGCCCTCTTCGCCGTCCCGCTCGCCACGTTCGGGCCGGGGCTTATCACGGCGGCGACCGAGCCCTTCCAGCTCGAGCGCACGGTGCGGCTGCTCGTCGCCGGCCCTGCCGGGGTGCCCGGCGCGGTCGGGCTGGCCGTCGTCGCCGGGGCCGCCGCCGTCCGCTGGGCCCGGCGCGGGCGGCCCGTGCCGGCCGGGGACGCGCGGGTGTGGGTCCTGGCCCTGGTGACGTCGGTCGTCGCGCAGCTGGCCGCCTTCCTGCTGCTGCCCGTGGACGCCGGCTACCTGATGCCCGCGGTCGCGATGACCTGGCTGCTGGGCGGGCTGCTGCTGGTGCGCGCCGAGCTGGCGGTGCTCGTGGGAGCGGCGGTGGCGGGCAGCCTCCTGCCCGGGCTGCTGGTGCCGTCGGTGGTCGAGGTGGGCGCCGACCGGCGGGCGACGCTGGTGGAGACCGCGGCCATGGTGGCGGCCATCGAGGAGCTGCCGCCGGGCGCGCTGGTCGTCACCCGCGGAAGGCTGCCCCAGCTGCTGGCGCTGGCCGGTGCCGAGGTGCCCCCGGGCATGGACCCGGCGGGCACCGCGGCACGGGTGACGCTCCCCGGCGGGCAGCAGGTGAGCTACGCCTACCGGGCCGCCGACGAGGGCCGGCGCGACGTGTACCGGCTGCCCGGTGTGGCCGGGGCGCCGGCGCACCTCCCGGTCCTGCCCCTCTGAGGGCAGGTAATTCCGGACGGTCCTGACACGCAAGGGGACCGCCAGCGCGCCACCGCGGCGAACGAGTGGCAGAGTGCCAGGGGTGAAGACCTGGCTCGATAGCTGGCCGGTGTACCGCCAGCTGACCGGCTCGGACCCGCTGGGGCGTGGCAAGGCCGCCCGCAGCAAGGGCACCGAGTCCGTCGTCTCGCGCACCGCCACCGCTGACCGCGTCGTCAAGAGCGTCTGCCCCTACTGCGCCGTGGGATGCGGCCAGAAGGTGTACGTCCAGGACGAGAAGATCACGCAGATCGAGGGCGACCCCGACTCGCCGATCAGCCGCGGGCGCCTGTGCCCCAAGGGCAGCGCCAGCAAGCAGCTGGTCACCAGCCCCACGCGCGTCACCACGGTCAAGTACCGCCGTCCCTTCGGGACGGACTGGGAGGACCTGGACCTCGACACGGCGATGGAGATGATCGCCGACCGCGTCCTGGAGGCCCGGCGCAAGGGCTGGCAGGAGGAGGACGGCGGCAAGCGGGTCAACCGCACGATGGGCCTCGCCAGCCTCGGCGGCGCGACGCTGGACAACGAGGAGAACTACCTGATGAAGAAGCTGTACAGCGCCCTGGGCGCTGTGCAGATCGAGAACCAGGCCCGCATATAGCACTCTGCGACGGTGCCCGGTCTGGGTGCCTCGTTCGGTCGTGGCGGTGCCACGAACTTCCTGGAAGACCTCGCGAACTCCGACTGCATCGTCATCGAGGGTTCGAACATGGCCGAGTGCCACCCCGTGGGCTTCCAGTGGGTCGGTGAGGCCAAGGCGCGCGGCGCCAAGATCATCCACATCGACCCGCGTTTCACGCGGACCAGCGCGATCGCCGACCTGCACGTGCCCCTGCGCATCGGCACGGACATCGCGTTCCTCGGTGGGCTGATCAACTACGTGCTGAGCAACGAGCTGTACTTCAAGGAGTACGTCGCGGCCTACACGAACGCCGCCGCGCTCGTCAGCGAGGAGTACGTCGACTCCGAGGACCTCGACGGCCTGTTCTCCGGCTTCGACGCCGAGAACCGGCAGTACGACGAGGCCAGCTGGCAGTACGAGCCGGAGGAGCCGCCGAACTCCGGTTCCGACCAGCCCGGCGAGGCCGCGGAGCAGAAGCGGACCGACCAGCACCCCGACGTCAAGAAGTCCGACCGTGCGCAGGCCGCCGGCAGCGGCGGGCCGCCGATAGCGGCCAAGCCCAAGCGGGACGAGACGCTGCAGCACCCGCGGTCGGTGTTCCAGATCCTCAAGCGGCACTTCGCCCGCTACACCCCGGAGATGGTGTCCGAGGTCTGCGGTGTCGAGCCGGAGGTGTTCGAGCAGGTCGCGAAGTGGGTGACCGAGAACAGCAAGCGCGACCGGACGACGGCGTGGGTCTACTCGGTGGGCTGGACGCAGCACAGCGTCGGCGCGCAGTACATCCGCACCTGCTCGATCCTGCAGACGCTGCTGGGCAACATCGGCCGCCCCGGCGGCGGGATCATGGCGCTGCGCGGGCACGCCAGCATCCAGGGCTCCACCGACGTCCCCACGCTGTTCAACCTGCTGCCCGGCTACCTGCCGATGCCGCACGCGATGCAGCACACGACGCTGGAGGAGTACGTCGCCGACGCCGAGGGCAAGGCCGGCTTCTGGGGCAACAAGAAGTCGTACATGGTCAGCCTGCTCAAGGCCTGGTGGGGCGAGAAGGCGACGGCGGAGAACGACTTCTGCTTCGACTACCTGCCCAAGATCAACGGCGACCACAGCTCGTACCGGACGATCGCCGACATGATCAAGGGGAAGGTCTCCGGCTACTTCCTGGTCGGCGAGAACCCCACGGTCGGCCACCCGAACAGCCGGATGAACCGGTTCGGCCTGGCCAACCTCGACTGGCTGGTCGTGCGCGACCTGCAGATGATCGAGTCGGCGACCTTCTGGAAGGAGGGCCCGGAGATCGAGACGGGGGAGATGTCCCCCGACACGATCGGCACCGAGGTCTTCTTCATGCCGGCCGCCACGCACGTGGAGAAGGAAGGCACCTTCACGCAGACCCAGCGGGTGCTGCAGTGGCGGCACAAGGCGGTCGAGCCGCCGAACGACGCCCGCAGCGACCTGTGGTTCTACTTCCACCTGGGCCGCATCCTGCGCGAGCGCCTGGCCGGCTCCACCGACCCGCGGGACCGCCCGCTGCTCGACCTCACCTGGGACTACCCGGTGGAGGGCGAGACGGCCGACCCGAGCGCCGACGCCGTGCTGCGCGAGATCAACGGCTTCGGCCCCGACGGCGCGCTGCTGAACTCCTACATGCAGATGAAGGAGGACGGCTCGACCAGCGGTGGCTGCTGGATCTACTGCGGCGTCTACGCCGACGGTGTGAACCAGGCCGACCGGCGCAAGCCCGGCAAGGAGCAGGGCCCGGTGGCCTCCGAGTGGGGCTGGGCGTGGCCGCTCAACCGCCGGATGCTCTACAACCGCGCCTCGGCCGACCCCGACGGCAAGCCGTGGAGCGAGCGCAAGAAGTACGTGTACTGGGACGAGGAAGCCGGCGAGTGGACCGGTCTCGACGTGCCCGACTTCGAGAAGAAGAAGCGCCCGGACTACGTGCCGCCGGAGGGGGCGAAGGCGCAGGACGCGCTGGCCGGCAACGACCCGTTCGTCATGCAGGGCGACGGCAAGGCGTGGCTGTTCGCGCCGGCCGGCGTCGTCGACGGTCCGCTGCCGACGCACTACGAGCCGGCGGAGTCCGTCGTCGAGAACGGTCTGTACAAGCAGCAGGCCAACCCGACGCTGGAGATGATCGAGGGCCCGTGGAACCGGGCGAACCCCGCGCGCAGCGAGGTCTACCCGTTCCAGGTGACCACCTACCGGCTCACCGAGCACCACACCGCGGGCGGCATGAGCCGCACGCTGCCCTACCTCGCCGAGCTCCAGCCGGAGTTCTTCGTGGAGGTCAGCCCGGAGCTCGCCCAGCTGCGGGGCCTGTCCAACGGCGAGTACGCGACGCTGGTCAGCGCGCGCACCGCCGTCGAGGCGAAGGTGCTGGTCACCGAGCGGGTCCGGCCGATCAAGCTGCGCGACGGCACCGTCGTGCACCAGATCGGCATGCCCTACCACTGGTCCTACAGCGGCATCTCGACCGGCGACGCCGCCAACGACCTGCTGGGCATCGTCATGGACCCCAACACCCACATCCAGGAGTCGAAGGTCAGCTCCTGCGACATCCTGCCGGGACGCCGTCCGCGCGGGTCGGAGCTGCTCGAGTTCGTCGAGGGCTTCCGCCGCCGGGCCGGTGTCCAGTCCGGGAAGGTCGGCACCAACGGCCGCGACCCCGTCGCCGCCGAGGCCGGAGAGGGCTCGACCATCTCATGACGCACCAGAAGAGGAGGGCCGCCGCGTGACCTCGGTCAGCTCGGCCAGTCCGGGCCTCAGCGGCATCCGAGACGTCAAGAACCGGCTGTTCGGGCCGCTGCCCGACGTCGCCGAGGAGGCCGGGTATGAGCCCGACCACCCGAAGCGGGTCGGCTTCTTCACCGACACCTCGGTCTGCATCGGCTGCAAGGCCTGCGAGGTGGCGTGCAAGGAGTGGAACACGCTCCCGATGGACGACTCGCACGGCAAGCGGGACGCCCTCGGCCTGTCCGGCATGTCCTACGACAACACCGGGCAGCTCGGCGCGAACTCGTGGCGGCACGTGGCCTTCATCGAGCAGTCCCGTGCGGTCGACCTGCCGATGCCGACCTTCGGCCGGCCCGGCGACGACCGGCACGACCACGGGCCGTCCCCCGCGACGGCGGGCGACGACGTCAGCCTGGCCAACGCGCAGCAGAGCGTGCTCAACGCCGAGGCGCTGAGCGAGTTCGACCCGCAGACCGGCCAGACCGGCGCGGACAAGCAGATCCGCTGGCTGATGAGCTCCGACGTGTGCAAGCACTGCACGCACGCCGGCTGCCTCGACGTCTGCCCGACCGGTGCGCTGTTCCGCACCGAGTTCGGCACCGTCGTCGTGCAGGGCGACATCTGCAACGGCTGCGGCTACTGCGTGGCGGCCTGCCCCTACGGCGTCATCGACCAGCGCAAGGACGACGGCCGGGTCTTCAAGTGCACGATGTGCTACGACCGGCTGACCGACGGGCTGATGCCGGCGTGCGCCACGGCGTGCCCGACGCAGTCGATCCAGTTCGGTGACCTCGACGAGCTGCAGGAGCGCGCCGACGCACGGCTGGCGACGCTCAAGGCGCAGGGCGTGGAGACCGCGCGGCTCTACGGGCGCGACGAGAACGACGGCGTCGGCGGCGACGGCGCCTTCTTCCTGCTGCTCGACGAGCCGGAGGTCTACGGCCTGCCGCCGGACCCGATCGTCACCACCCGCGACCTGCCGGCCATGTGGAAGGCGGCCGGCAAGGCCGCGGTGATGATGGTCGGGGTCGCGGTCACCGCCGTGCTCGGCTCGCGGAGGCGCTGACATGACCGGCGGCATCACCAGCCCGGGCGCCGGCTGGCGCCAGGCCGACCGCGGCCCGGCGACGCAGCACACCACCAAGAAGCGGCGGAAGCGCGGCGGTGGCCGCAGCCGCGGCGAGATCGCCATGGTCGACGACGTCGAGTTCACCTCGTACTACGGCCGACAGATCGTCAAGACGCCGGTGTGGAAGTCGCCGGACGTGCCGCTCTACCTGTTCCTCGGCGGGGCGGCGGGGTCCTCGTCGATCCTCGCCGCCATCGCCGACCTGACCGACCGGCCGAACCTGACCAGGGTCGGCCGGTACACCGCCGGCGCCGGCTCGATCCTCTCGGTCGTCGCGCTGGTGCACGACCTGGGCCGCCCCGAGCGGTTCCTGCACATGCTGCGGGTGCTCAAGCCGACGTCGCCGCTGTCGGTCGGCACCTACATCCTCTCGCCGTTCAGCGCGGCGGCCGGGGCGACCGCGGCCGTCGAGCTCCTCGGCTGGTTCCCGCGGCTCAAGCGGTTCGGCGGCGTGGTCTCGGCGATCTTCGGTGGCCCGCTGGCGACCTACACCGGCGTGCTGCTGGCCAACACCGCCGTGCCGTCGTGGCACGCGGCGCACACCCAGCTGCCCTACGTCTTCGGTGGCTCGGCGATGGCTGCCGGCGGCGGGATCTCGATGGTCTTCGTGCCGGTCGACGAGGGAGGGCCGGCCCGCAAGATGGCGGTCGCCGGGGCCGCGATCGAGCTGGCCGCGATGCACAAGGTCGAGACCGACCACGGCATCGTCAGCGAGCCGTTCCACGAGGGGCGACCGGGCAAGCTCATCCAGGCGGCCAAGACGGCGACCGCCGTGGGCGCCGGGCTGACCGTGGTCGCTGGGCGCACCCGGCTGGGCGCCATTGCGTCAGGGACGCTTCTCGCGGCCGGGTCGCTGCTCACCCGGTTCGGCGTCTTCGAGGCCGGCATCGCCAGCACGAAGGACCCGAAGTACGTCGTCGTCCCGCAGCGCGAGCGGCTCGAGGCCGGCACGAACGAGCACGCCTCCACGGTCACCCGCTGACCGGTCCGGCGCCTGCGGGCGCCGGACCGGCGGGTCGGTCAGATGAGTGCGCTGTCGACTCTCTGCTGCCAGGCGAGCTCGTCGATGACAGCGCGCTTCTCGACGTCGTCGAAGCGCACCTTCTTCCAGCGGCCCTCCGAGGCTGATGCACCGTAGGCGCCGCTGCGGTGCCACTCGCCCTTGCGGGTCAGGAACCAGGACCGGCCGTGGTAGTCCGCGCCCTCGAAGGCCCAGCCGGAGAGGCGAGTGACGCCGGTGCGGCGCTTCTCGGGGTCGCGCGCGTAGGGCAGGAGGTAGAGGCAGACATCGGTGAACTCGGCGGCGTTCAGGCCGCGGAGGACATGGACGGCGGAGCGGATCTCCTGCTCCGTGCGCTTCTCGTCGCGGGCGTAGAGGACCCAGACGGCGTCCTCGTCGGCGAGCTCGAGCAGCTCGGTGCGCTGCCGCTGGCGCTCGGCCTCGGCTGCGGCCTTCTCCTCTTCCCGGCGGCGCTCCTCGGCGAGGGCTGCCGCGCGGGAGCGCATGCGGGCGTTGGCCAGGTCGCGGTCGCAGACGCGCCAGCCCTGCCAGAGGGCCGAGTGGTCAGCGCAGACGGCGCGGGTGCACTCGGTGCACTCGCCGATGGCGGGGTCGCCGCAGCGGCAGAGCGCCGCCTCGTCGTCCGCGCGCGTCTGGATGTAGATGGTGCTGCAGCGCTTGGTCTCCGCCGGCTCCGCCGCCGGAACGGCCGGGCCGCCGACGAGTTCGCCGACACGGACGACGGCGTCGCAGCGCCAGTAACCGGGAAGGATCTGCGTGCGCTCGCCCGTCGCCCCACAGGTGGGACAAGGCATGGCCGAAGGGTAGGAGTGGCCGGGGGCGCGCCAACCCCGCGTCCGGCACGTGTCGCTCACGATCCGGCTCGTCCGTCACAGCCGTCCCGGGAGTGCCAGCCGAGTTGCGAGCCAGCCGAAGGACGGCTGCGTGACGGGCGGGCGGAACCGGCCCGGGGCGGCTGGGACGATGAGCCGGTGAAGCCGGCTCGACGCAAGCGGACCAGCGCCGTCCTAGGTGAGGGCCGGTGCACTCTCTGCGGCAGCAAGCTGATGCTGACGACGAGCCGAAAGGTCAGGACCTGGTCGGCCTGGGTGAATCCGCTGTGGAGCCCCGACGTGCAGGTGCACGAGGTGTGCTCGACCTGCGGCGCCCGCCGGGAGATTCACGCGGACGCCACCCGCTAGCGCACGTCAGACGACGCAGGGCGCCTCTCCCGAAGGAGAGGCTAGGCGCCCTGGGTCGTAATGGCGCGGCGGCGGATCGCCGTTGGTCACGCCTGCCGAACCGGCTCCGGCTCGGGCTGACGTTGAGGCCGATGTCTAGGTGGTGCTCCCCGCTCGGCTGGTGCGCCAGGACCTCGGGGTTCTCGAAGGCGTTCACCGAAGCGAGACGACCGCTCGCGCGTTCTGGCCTTCATCCACCAACCCCGGACTGCCCCGCAGCAGCAGTAGAACCCAACCGAGGACTACCGGTAGAAGCACCGCAAGAAAGATGGCGAGACTGTATGCCACGACGCCACGAATGATGATGGGTAGCCCAGCCAAAAGGACGGCATAAACTACTTTGGTGCGCCACTCCGACGAGGCCTTCTGGTGACGCCAGAGGCGCGTGAAGACATACCCTAACCCTAAGCCTGCTGCGCCGACTCCCGGCCACCCCGAGTCAAAGTATGCCTCTCCGACCAAAGAGTACGCAGGACCAGCGGAGTTTGACCCAAGCCCGAGCAGGTACCCGTTAAGAACAACATCGACGGTCTCAGGCTTGTCGGGCCAAACTAAGCGCGGTACTGGGGCGCCCAACGTGCTAGTTACCGTTGATAGCGGCCGGTGAGGTATGACCTCGGGAACAATCGACAGCTCTACGGCAAGGGCGTCGACCATCTCGGTATCGTTACCGGTGACCGTCCGCACGAAGATGCTGCCGGGCTCCCGCACGCCGTAGCTAACCGACGACCAGAACGTCTCTCCCGGCGCGTTCGCATCTCGGATCAGCCCGAAAGCGGCGGCAAGTGCGCAACCGCCGACGAGGAGTGTGATTCGGGGCGCCCGCCGCCGGGACATCAGGGCCGACGTCACGACGGGTGCCAGTAGCGCCAAGAGCAGCGAACTCCTCTGTCCGCTGACAAGTAGAATGACGGAGTAGACCGCCCCGATTGCCCACCCCGTACGACTGAGCCACACCCTGCTCGCAGACTGACCTAAAGCGATTAGCGTACAAGCGGACCCGATGAGCATCAGCGGAAGCAAGTACACATACGCCGTTCGACCGGCTCCGGCTGAGCCGCTGCTTGCGCCCTCGCCAGTCAGAGTGCCTGGTAGGACGATGAACGCAACAACGCTAGCAATGCCAGCGGCCCATATGAACGAAGAGGTCTGCTTGCTCGTGCGCGCTGCGCGGTTAGCGGCTCGACCGAGCTTCCTGCGTCGACCAATCACCGCGCCGAAATTTGCGGCCAGTGTAAACAGCCAGCCTAATGTCAGTGCCTCGGTGTACGTTCCAGCGATATCAAATCGATCGTAGAATGCGTAGCCAACGCTGTCCGTGTATATGAGAGCCCATGGGTGTGCCACGAAAAGGATGAATGCAGCGCCATTGATCCACCAGATCGGTTCCGTCAAGTCAGCTTCGGCGGTGAGAGTATGCATGCCGGAGAAACCAGAGATAGTTGCGAAGATCAAGAGCACCATCGTCGCATTTGCGGACCAACCAACGGCGGCCAATGCTAAGCAAGCCGCGCTTGTCGCGAGGAGAGTGCAACCTGACAAACGCACGCGCCGCGGCGGCCGGGCGCCAGGAGAGTCGTTTCGGCCGCCGAGTTCCATACGCTCCTCCAACGCTCTCCGCTAGGCTGGGCAGGACAGTTTAGCAGGATCATATCGAGGGGGTTGCATTGCGGCTGGTCTGGTTCACGAACCTCGCCGCTCCATACCGCTTCCCGCTATGGCAAGCGCTCGGCGAGCGGCTAGATCTTACCATTGCGCTTCTGGCCCAGAACGAACACAACCGACATTGGGCGGAGAGTTCGAAGGAGCTCCAGGGCGTACGATTGGACTTCCTGCACACCCTCGGCTTGCGCCGTGGTGAGGCTACGCACTACTTCCCGGTTTCGAGTATGGCGCCACACCTTCGAGGGGCCGATGCTGTCATTCTGCCCAGCTGGGAGCATCCGATCTCCTGGGCACTGATGCGCGCAGCCAAGCGAAACGGTGCGCGCGTCTATGGCTTCAATGAGTCTACATTGATGACGCAAAAGTATAACGCCAGGCCGGTGTCGGCCGCTCGCGCCCGCTTCTTCAGGGCGCTTGATGGAGTCTTCACCGTAGGCCAGCGTTCGACTGAGGCGATGCGCTTTCAGGGTATCGAGGACGACCGGATCCACGAGGTGAAGAACTGCATTGATAACGCGGCTTGGCGGGAGTCCGTGGAACAGGAGCGAATGAAGCTCGCGCACCCGGCCAGTGCAGCGGGTCATGTGTTCCTGTTCTGTGGACAACTCGTCGACCGGAAAAGGCCGCAGTCAGTACTGCGCGCTTTTCGCGAAGTCGCCTCCACCGACGACAAACTTGTAATTGCGGGCGACGGGCCATTGTCTGGCAGTTTACAAGCAGCTATCGAAGCGCTCAGTCTGAAAGGGCGCGTGGAGATGCTGGGACACGTCCCTCAGCATCGTCTTGCCTCCCTATACGCATTGGGTCAGACGCTGGTCTTGCCCTCTAGGGAGGAAGTATGGGGCTTTGTGGCGACGGAGGCCCTCGCGGCCGGACTGCACGCAGTGATTGATGAACGCGTGGGCTGCTATTCGGAGTACGCGAACATGGCTGGTGTGTATGGCGTCGGGAAGCACATGCTCACCCTTCAAACTGCGATGCAGAAGAGTCGGGATTCCTGGGCGGGACCGATCGCCTTCCCGGAAATCTTTGCTTGGGGTCCAAACGACGCCGCCGCCGCGATTCATCGAGCTCTTGCTAGGGGTAACGTCCAATGACCGGGTCGGCGGAGATTTCTATGTCGAGCCCCTACCCAGAGGGCGCATTCCTGGCGCTCGCGAACCAATGGCATGCTAAAGGACATCTAAGTCGCATGATCTTGCAGGCGCGCCCGCAACAGCGCTTGGCATCGGCGGCGGGGCCGTTGCGTCGGCTGAGCGCTATTGATCGGCTTGCCCGCGGATGGCCAATACTGGAAGCCGCTCACCTCATCGCACCAGAGCTTGAGATTGGCCGACTGATCGTGGGACGGGTTCCGAGCGCCCATCTTCGTGCGCGGTACATGTACGTATCGGCAGCACGATTCGATCGCAAAGCCCGAGTGCATATCCCGGAGCGGGCCAAGTGGCACCTGGGAATGCCCGCTGCTTCCGTAGAGACGTTCCGCGAGGCGCGATCGCGCGGAATAAGAACAATCCTTCATGCTGTGAACGCTCATCCCCTCGCGCAGAATGACCTGCTGTTGCGGTTCTATGAGAGGCGCGAGGTTGAGCAAGAGCTTGTCCCGACCCGAGTGGTCGATCGCATCCTGGAGGAGGTTGAGTACAGCTCAGTCGTACTCGCACCATCCCGCCTAGTAGCTGCCCAATTCAGTCTCCACCACAAGGCTGCGATAGCGATCGAGCACTACGGTGTCGCGCTTCATACTATGAGGCCCGATGCTCTTAGCAAGCCAGACGGGCCTCTAACTGCACTGTATGTTGGCCAGATCAGCCGTCGAAAGGGGTTGCCCTTCCTTCTGGAGGCTGTGAGGGGATTGAAGCTCGAACTGAAACTAGCCGGCCCTCTTGTGGCGCCAGATCTCATCAAGAAGTTGCCTGACAACGTTCGTTACCTTGGCACTGTCCCGCAAGGTCAAGTGCGCAGCCTCATGTCAAGCGCGGACGTGTTCGTCCTTCCGACAATCGAGGACGCTTGTGCACTGGTGACCTTTGAGGCAGCTGCGGCCGGTGTGCCAGTCATCACCACTCAAAACAACGGTGCCGTCGAAATTATGCCGATCGGGTCGTTCACGAGCGTGGAAGCGGGCAACGTCCTCGCATTACGAGCAGCTATCGGCGAAGTCAGGCGTGAGGACATTGCCCTCCGCCAAGCCCGAGGGAGGGCCATACGCCAGGAGTCCCAGGTCAGGGACTGGCCCGCTTACGCGGACGCTGTCCTTCGTCGCCTGACCGGACACTGACGGGATCTCGGAGCACGTGACGCCTAGTCGCCTCTGAAGCAAGGAAGAGCAGCATGGCTGTTGTCAGGTAGCCACAGGCGGCACCCCACACGCCGACTGTCGCTGCCCCTCCTGCCGTGATCGCGAGTCCAAGCAGGATGGCGGCTAGCGACGCATAGATCAATCGCTGCGGCACGACGCTCACGATAACGAGGGAGTTATTCAACTGCGTCAAGCCGGACACCCCAGCTACGAGCATTACCGCGGCGAGGGCTGGCCATGAGGCTTGGTAAGCCTCGCCGAGGAGAAGAACTACCAACCAAGGGGAGGCGAAGGCTCCGACGGCTAGCAAGGCCAAGTATGCGTACATCCCCAACCGTGCGCGGTTCCAAAGCTGCAATTGATCCTCAAGAGCGCGTGCTGCGAGCCGCGGTGTTATGAGTTGCAAGGCGACATTAGTCACGAGCTGTAGGGGAGACGCGTACCGAGTCGGAGCGCTATATAAGCCAGCCACTTGGACGCCGCCAGCCAGGCTCACAAGCAGCGCATCAGCAGCTTGAAGGTTGGCAACGCCAGCTAGGCCCCACAATCGCATGCCGCCCCTCCAGAAGGTGCGCCACGAATGCAAACGCATGTCAACGTAGCGAACCGAGAACATGAATCCCAGGCCGTAGCCAAGAAAGCCTGCTAGGGCGAGAACGGACATAGCTTCATCCGGCCCAAAGCCAAGCGTGACAAAGGCGAGCACGGTACCCGCGCGGCGTGCCAATATTGATACCGCAGCGCCGTACACGCCTCCTCGTCCGAGGATCAGCCCTGCCGTTAGGTCGCCAAAATTCTCCCCGGCCAAGTACAGTCCGATGGCAATTCCGTACCAAGACGGTAGGTCGATGATAAGTGACCAGATGATCCACCCCAGCAGGCAGGTGGTCATGCTCGTTGCGAGGCGTATCGCGACAATCCATCCCGCAGCCCGTGCGGCCTCAGCTTCGGCTTGTAATCTCATAGCCCGAACACCGAAACCGAAGTCGGTGAGGTTCAGGGACAGCAACAAGACGCTTGAATACGCTGCGTACGAACCGTAGAGGGCCGGTTCCAGGCTACGGGCCAGCATGCCGAGAACTAGCAGCTGACAAAGTCCCGCGAGTGCACGGCTGCCTAGCAGAGCAATAAACTGTGCGCGCCCCCTCCTCCACACGCTAACGCCACTCTGGCCAGGGGCGCGACTACGTAGGGACAACAAACGTCGAGCCACTAGCGCGTGCCATGGCTCGTGCTGCGTCGTTTGGCGAGAACCGTTAACACATCTCGCCGAACCTTCCCCGCAAAGCGTTCCCAGGTGAACTCGCGCGCCCGGGAGGCGGCAGCCGCACCCATGCCCTGTCGCGTCGCCTCGTCGGCCAACAACTGAACAATCTTTGCTGCGACTCCGCCAACATCGCGAGCGTCAAGTACAAAGCCCTCCACGCCGTCTCTGACCGGGCCGTCTGGCCCGTATGCCTGTCGCGACATGACTACGGGCAGTCCGCACGCCATGGCCTCTAGGGGCGTCTGAGCGAACCCTTCAGCGAGTGACAAAAAGGCGAAAACGTCCGCCTGATGATAGTGCGCGGCGAGATGTTCGCGCGCGACCGCGTCATGCCAGACAACGTAGGGGGGCAACTGGCTGAGGATGTCGCCGTGAGCGCTCCCTACTAGCTTCAAGATCACATCCGGTTGAGCTTGCCGAACGAGGTCCATCGCGTTGATGAGGTAGGCGAGGCCTTTGCGTTGCGTAATCTGTCCAACGAACAGGACCTGCGGTGGGTGCTCGGCTACCCGACTAGGTCTAGGGCGGAAGGCGAAGAGCTCCGTATCAACGCCGAGCGGAGCGAGTAGTAGTCGAGTGCTATCGACTCCGTTTTCCACGAAGCTGTGAGCATGGGCATTGGACAGCGCGATAATGATATCGGCCTGGTCGAGTTCGCGATCCAAGGATTCGGCGACGGCCTCAGCCTTGAGGTCCACCAAGGAGTCGCTGAGGCTAGGGAAAGCCGCGGCCTCGCGGGCTAAGAGGTCACTGAGGGACCGCTGGTGCATGATCGGGGCATCAAGGACTGTCAACACTCCTAGGGCTCTGGCCCTGCGCAAGGAGCGGATGCAAGCGGTGCTTCGCACGACAAGCGCATCAACGTCTTGATTGAGGCATCGCGAGACAGCTCTGTCGAATGCCACGTTCCGCCTCGACAGCAGGACCTCCCGCAGAGAGGTGAGTCCTAGCCTGCGTGCCAGCAGGTAACCAAGCTCCAGCGCGGTGGCGCGTCTGCGGACTCGTTGCCCCGGCCGAGTGAGGGCTGGCGTCCGTCGCCTCAATCCTTCGCGTATTCCTTTGCCCAGCATGCGGGCCCCTGGGCCTTGTTCACCGGCGCGTGCCGTCCACCCGAGCGGCGTGATGTACGTGACTCGGTCGCCAGATGAGTCCAAGTGCTCTGCGAGGCGCAGGAGTTCCGGTATGGAACCGGGATTGGCGATCACCCAGTGCATCTTTCGACCCCATTCCTATCGTCACCAGTCTCGATGCCAGACCGTGCGTTGCCCCGGCCCGGTTTCGCTATAGGTTCCGGGACTAGGCAAGAGGAGGTTAGCCTGAGCGAGTGCGAGTACTACATGTGGTCACCTTCGTTGGCCGAGGCAATCCTTTCGGCGGACCCGTTGCGGTCATGGAGGAGCAAGTCGCGAAACTCTCCGATCGCGGCTTCACCCTAACGGTGGCAGCCATGTCGGATGGGCTTGTGTCGGCGCCTGCAGTGGCGCGGGGGGCGGAAGCAGTCATCATGGGGCGCCCAGTCCCTGGATCGGCTGGCTGGTTCAGTGGGATGCTGGCGCCTCGTACCCTTATGAGAACTATCCGTTCGTTGCCGGCGCAAGACGTTGTCCACGTTCATCTGGCGCGGGACCTATTCAGCATGCTCGTGGCGCTTGCGTGTCGCGCACGTCGGGTTCCGTATGTGGTCCAGCCCCACGGGATGCTTGTTCCGAAGAGTGGATTGCTGGCCCGCATCTACGACGCGCTCCTTACAGGTCCGGTTCTGCGCGGTGCTCGGCGAGTGTTCTACCTAACGGAAAGAGAGCGAACGGAGCTAGCGCCGATAAAGTGGGAGCTGTCGGACCGTAATCTGGTGCCGCTTAGTAATGGTGTGGTGCAGCATTCGCCACCCCTTTCCAGTCGTCGCCCGTATGCGACGTTCGCTTCTCGTCTCAATGCCCGTAAGCGACCGCTCCTGTTCCTCAAGGCTTCCCAGGTAGCGGAGCGACCGCGGGGCGTTCGATTTCTTATCTGCGGGCCCGATGGTGGCGAACTGGCGGCGTTGCGGCGTGAACTCGAGAACGTGCCGCGGGAGCGTCGTCCTCTGCTGGTCGGTGGTCAGGAGCGGCCGCGAGTCTTGAATTTGCTCGCGCTGAGCAAAGTGCTGGTCCTCCCGTCCCTCAATGAGCCCTTTCCGATGATCGCCCTGGAGGCGCTGAGCGTCGGTACGCCGGTTGTGCTGTGCGAATCTTGTGGTATAGCGGATGACGTTGCCGCGTACGGTGCGGGTCTTATTCTTGCGGATGAGGCGTCCGCGGGTGACGTCGCTGCTGCAGTCGCTGCCATCTGCGGTGACGAGAATACTTGGATGCGCATGCATCGAGCCGCGGCTCAACTGGTTCGCGAAAAGTATGGCATCGATACGGTGGTGAGCACCTTGGCGGGCACTTATCGGACAGTTGTAGACGAGTAGCTCGTTGTTAGACTGTTGGACTGGCCACTGCGGGAGCGGAACGGGTGAGCAGCTAGACGTGCGTGAATCTCCGCAGTAGGTAGGAAGGTGGCTCGGGCACCCGAGGCGATCGACTATTTGTCGATGCGCACGTGACGGCCCGATCGTTCGTCTTCCAGAAGCTGAATGTCGGCGTCGACCATAATGCGAACGAGGTCGGGCGTCCGCACCTTGGGCTCCCAGCCCAGTTCTTGCTTGGCCTTGGTGTAGTCACCAATGAGAGCGTCGACCTCGGTGGGGCGTTCGTAGCGCGCGTCGTAGTCGACGTACTTCTCCCACTCGAGACCGGCATGCTCGAAGGCCATGCGGACGAAATCCTTGACGGAATACGCCGTGTTCGTGGCGAGTACGTAGTCGGCGGGCTCTGGCGCCTGCAGCATGCGCCACATGCCGTCCACGTACTCCGGGGCGTAGCCCCAGTCGCGCACGGCGTCGAGGTTGCCCATGTACAGCTTGTCCTGAAGGCCGGCCTGGATTCGAGCCACGGCGCGGGTCACCTTGCGAGTGACGAAGGTGTTGCCGCGGCGGGGCGACTCGTGGTTGAAGAGGATTCCATTGACGGCGAAGAGGTCGTACGCCTCCCGGTAGTTGCGCGTCACCCAGTACGCGTAGACCTTCGCGGCGCCGTAAGGGCTGCGCGGATAGAAGGGGGTGTCCTCGTTCTGTGGCGGGGGAGTAGCACCGAACATTTCTGAGGAGGAAGCCTGGTAAATCTTCGTGCGCACGCGGGCGGCTCGTACCGCCTCCAGCAGGCGCATCGCGGCGAGGCCCGTAACGTCGCCGGTGAAGACGGGCTGGTCGAACGACACGCGCACGTGCGACTGCGCGCCGAGGTTGTAGACCTCGTCCGGGTTGACGTCGCGGAGCAGGTTGATCAGGGTGACACCGTCGTTCAGATCGCCGAAGTGCAGGAACAGGCGTCGGTCGACTACGTGCGGATCCTGATAGATCGCGTCGAGGCGCTCGGTATTGAAGGACGAGGAGCGGCGCACGATCCCGTGGACCTCGTAGCCCTTGCTCAGCAGGAGCTCGGCAAGGTATGAGCCGTCCTGGCCGGTGATACCCGTGATGAGTGCTGACTTCGCCATAACCGGTTCCCCGTTCGATGTGGTCCGTACGCTGCAGAAGCTCCGCGTAGCCTAGGGCCCAATCAACACGGGGAGGATCGACTGTGACTGTGACGACCCTCGACAGGGGTGCACGTACCTACGTGGCCGGCCACGGCGGTCTCGTCGGTGGAGCGATCCTCCGGCATCTTCAGGACCTCGGGTTCACCGACTTGGTCACGCGGACGTCGCGGGAGCTAGACCTCCGTGACGCGGTCGCAGTGGAGACGTTCTTCGCCGAGCAGAAGCCGGCCACCGTTGTCGTTGCGGCCGCGAAGGTGGGCGGGATCCTCGCCAACAGCACCTACCCGGCAGACTTCCTCTCGCACAACCTGCGCATTCAGGTCAACGTGCTCGACGCCGCGGCCCACCACGGCGCCACCAAACTGCTCTTCCTCGGCTCAAGCTGCATCTACCCGAAGTTCGCCCCGCAGCCGATCCGTGAGGACTCGCTGCTGACCGGGCTGCTGGAGCCGACGAACGACGCCTATGCGATCGCCAAGATCGCCGGCGTCCTCCACGTGCAGGCCCTCCGGCGCCAGCACGGCGTCCACTACATCTCCGCAATGCCGACCAACCTCTACGGCCCGGGTGACAACTTTCACGCGACCGGATCGCACGTCCTCCCCGCACTCATCCGCAGGTTTGACGAAGCAGCGCGGTCGGGGGCTCCGTCGGTGACGGTGTGGGGGACAGGCACCCCGCGTCGGGAGTTCCTGCATGTCGATGACCTGGCCCGGGCGTGCGTGCACCTGCTGGAGCACTACGACCAGCCGGAGCCGATCAACATCGGCGTCGGGGAGGACCTTTCGATCCGGGAGATCGCCGAACTGGTCGCTGAGACCGTCGGCTTCCAAGGTGACCTCGAGTTCGACACCACCAAGCCCGATGGCACGCCGCGGAAGCTGCTCGACGTCAGCAAGATCAAGGGCTTGGGGTGGCAACCGCAGATCGGTCTGCGGGAGGGGCTCGCCGACACCTACCAGTGGTACCGCTCGCAGATGGATGCAGGATCCCTGCAGCGCACCTGAGGCTCAGCGAGCGGTAACGCGGACCCAGGCCTCGTAGCTCGTCAATGACGCCGTCCCGGTGAGGTGCTCGGCTGCGTATGCCTGGCCGTTCGCCGACATCGCCTCGGCGGTCGCCGGGTCGGCGGCGAGCTTCTCGATCGCGTCGAGGATTCCCGCGGCGTCGCCCGCCGTGACGCGCACGCCGGCCTGCGACGCGGCGATGAGCGCCGCGGCGCCGCTGCGCTCATGGGTGGCGGCCACCACGGGGCGGCCGGCGGTGAAGTAGGTCGTCAGCTTGCTCGGAACCGACATCTCCACGACGCCCGGCTTCTCGTGCAGCAGCAGGCAGTCGGCGGCGGCGAGCGCGGCTTCGAAGTCGCCCTCGGGTAGGGAATCCATCATCGAGATTCGGGAGGCACCGGCGGACCGGGTCTGTAGTGCGTCCCGCTGCGATCCGTTGCCCATCAAGACGACTCGAACGTTGCTACCGCGCTTCTCCGCTAGGCGCCCGACGTCCACGAGCCCTTCGAGACCTTGCTTGGCGCCCATGTTCCCGGCGTGCAGCGCGACAAAGTCATTGGGCTCCCAGCCCAGCTTGCGGCGCCGCTGATCACGATCCGCGCCGCCAGCGACCGTCACGTGAGCCCAGTTCGGGATGACGCGGATCCGGTCCTCGGCCACGCCGCTGGCGATCAACCGCTGGCGAAACACCTGGTGGATGACCGCGACGCCGTTCATCCGGCGCAGCAGAAGGCGCTCCAGCCAGCCGGTAACCAGGGCGAGTCTTCCCCCGCTCAGGCCTATCTCCGCCAGCGCAGCCCCGTAGAGGTCCTGCACCACTGCGCCCGTCCGGAAACCACGGAAAGGACGCAGGAGGAGCGCCGGCAGCAAGCTGAGGAGCGCCGGGCTGACGACGACCACGACGTCCGATCGCCGGCGGACGAGCCTCGCTGCCGCGCGCATGGCGAACACGATCTCCATCCACACCCGGGACAGGCCGCCCGGGTTGCGCGGCACTGGGTGAGGCACACGGATTAGCCGCACGCCGTGGTCATCGGTCGGCGGCTGGGGCCGCTCGTAGCCGGGGTGCAGGCGCCACTCCGGATAGTGCGGGTGACCGGTGATCACCGTCACGTCGTGCCCGGAGATGGCCAGGTGTCGGGCGAGGCCGGTCGTGTACGGCGCGATACCGGTCGTCTCTGGTGCGTAGTTCAGCCCGATAATCGAGACCCGCAAAGGGACACCGGTCGATTCGGCCGACGTGGCCATACATACTCCTCAGGCTGTACGGCTCCGGGTGGAGGGCGCGTAGACCGTATCCTCAGCCGGTGTCACAACCCACCGTGATCGACCTCTCAGTCGCGCCCGGTGCGGGGGAGAGCTGGGACGCCCCGGCCTGGAAGGTTTATGTCTGGGGCTTGGCGGAGCTGCTGTTCGTCAGCAGCTCGTGGCAGGTAAGTTCCCGGCTCCGCCGCGCTGTCCTGGTCGCGTTCGGTGCGCGCATCGGCCAAGGTGTCATTCTGCGGCCCCGCCTGCGCGTGCGCTTCCCGTGGAAACTCACCATCGGGGATCGCAGCTGGATCGGGGAGGACGTCTGGCTGCACAACCAGGACCAGGTGCGCATCGGATCGGACGCCGTCGTCTCGCAGGGCACCTTCGTCACGACCGGCTCCCACGCGCATCGACGCGACATGGCCCTCATCACCAAGCCGGTGGTCATCGAGGACGGCGCCTGGGTGACTGCGCGCTGCATCGTGCTCGGCGGTAGCCGCATCGGGGTGTCCGCACTGGTGACGCCAGGAACCGTCGTCAGCGGGGACGTGCCCGCTGCAATGGTCTTCGGCACGCCAGAGGGGGCCGTACTGCGCCCCCGGTTCCCGTGACCCGATCGAGGCACGGTGGCTATCCGCCGCGTCACGACGGTGAACTTCTCCTCTAAGGTCTCGCGGAGTCGAGGGCATCGGGGTCGGGCCTCTGCGCAACCCTCGACGGAAACGGGGACGGCGTGGAACTGAGAGAGGTCCTGGCCGCACTGCGCGCCGGGTGGTGGCTGCCCCTGGTCGGGTTAGTCGTCGGCGGTGCGGCGGCGCTCGGCGTCAGCCTTCTGCAGACGCCGCTCTATACGTCGTCCACGCAACTCTTCGTCTCGACCCGGGACACCGCCTCGACGTCCGAGGCGTTCCAAGGTAGTCAGTTCTCCCAGCAGCGCGTCACCTCCTACGCGCGGCTGATCACCGGGGAGGAGCTGGCCCAGCGGGTCATCGACCGGCTCGGTCTTGAGGATTCAGCCGAGCATCTGCGCGACCGCATTAGCGCTACCGCGGTCACCGGCACCGTGCTCATCGACGTGACAGTCACGGATGAGTCGCCCGAGCGGGCGCAGCGCATCGCCGATGCGGTCGGTGCGGAGTTTACCGAGTTCGCGGCGGAACTCGAGACGCCGGACGGTGCGGAGATCTCCCCCATCAAGGTCACCGTCACCGACGGGGCCGAAGCCGCGAGTGCGCCCGGTTCCCCGCAGACGACGCGCAACGTCGCGCTGGGACTGCTCGTCGGACTGTTGGTGGGAGCGGGCCTGGCCGTCCTGCGCGCGAGGCTCGACCGCACGGTCAAGGATCCGGATGAGGTCGTGCAGCTGACGGGTGTGCCGGTCATCGGCACCGTGCTGCGCGACGATGCCTTGGAGAAGCGGCACGTCGTCGACCGGAACAGCAACACCCGAACGGCCGAGGATTACCGACAGCTGCGCACGAACCTCCAGTTCCTCAACGTGGACGAGCCGCCCAAGGTCATCATGGTGACCAGCGCGCTTCCGTCTGAGGGTAAGACCACCGCCGTGGTGAATCTCGGTCTGGCTCTCGCCGACGCCGGCCGGACTGTGACCATCGTGGAAGCAGACCTCCGCAAGCCCAAGGTCACCCGGTACCTGGGTATCGTGGCCGGCGTTGGCCTCACGAACGTCCTCGCCGGCACGGCGGAGGTGGAGGAAGTCGTCCAGCAGTACGGCCCCGCCGGCTTGTCGATCATCGCCTCCGGGCCAACGCCGCCCAATCCCGGCGAGCTCCTGGCCTCCAGCAACATGTACGCCTTGCTGGAAAAGCTCCGAGACGGGAACGACTTCGTGCTCGTCGACGCGCCACCTCTCCTGCCCGTTGCTGACTCCACCGGCCTGGCGGTCTTCATGGACGGGGTGCTGCTCTCCGTCCGCTACGGCAGCACCCGCAAGGAGCAGCTCCAGCAGGCTGCAGCCTCACTGGCCCAGGTGGGCGCTAAAACTCTGGGCGTCATTCTCAACATCGTGCCGTCGCGGGCCGAACTGGCCAGCGCGTACGGCTACGGCTACGGCTACGAAGAAGGCGGCGACAAGCCCCGGGGCTCGTGAGCCCACCGGTTCGCGGCCAGCCGACGCTCGGTCGACTGCATTTCGCCATGATTTGGGCGACTATCGAGCGTTGCGACGCATCACTGCGGGGCCACGGTCTACCGATCACCGGGAATCGTCGCTACCGTCTCGGCAGTTGAACGATGAAGTTCCCGTCGCCGCCAACGCGGCAGGGATCGTTCGCGGTTTCGAGGCGCACGGGGGTGCCGCTATTTCCATGCTCGACGTCCATGACGGTCGAGACCGGGCCGACGCACGCACTATCGGTCGCGGCTGGTCCTCCTACGCGTCGCGGTTCCGCGGCGAGGGCACGGAGGCGCGCCGGGCATGGCGCGGCGCCTACGTCCGCCGCATCGTCGTCGGCGACGTGGCCTGCGCGGCGGTGGCCGGTGCGGCGGGGTACCTCGTGCGGTTCGGCCATCAGGAAGCCGCCGCCGCTTCCCTGTGGGCGGCTTTCCTGCTCCCCGTCATCTGGGTCGGTTCCATGCTGGTGGCCCGCAGCTACGAGGAGCGCTTCCTCTGGGTGGGTGCCGAGGAGTTCCGCCGCGTCTTCTTCGCGGCGATGATGCTGCTCGCCACGCTGGGGACCGTCTCGTGGGCCTTCAAGCTCGACGTCGCCCGCGGCTTCGTCGTCGTCGCGGTTCCCCTCGCGGCGGCGCTGACCTTGGCGCATCGCTACACGCAGCGGCAGCTGTTGCACCGGGCGCGTGGCCGCGGCGAGCACCTGCAGACCACGATCCTCGTCGGTCACCGCGGCGCCGTGGCAGCTCTCGACGAACAGTTGAACCGCGAGGCCTTCCACGGCTACCGGGTCATCGGCTGCTGCCTCCCTGCCGACCAGGTGAGTCCGAACGCCGACGCCTTCAACGGCCTGCCCGTACTGGGTGGTCTGGATGAGGTCGCCAGTGTGGTGAAGCGTTACGAGGTTGACACCGTCGCCGTTCTGCCGTGCCCCGAGCTCGACGGGCCGGCGCTGCGCCGGCTCGGCTGGGACTTGGAGAAGACCCGCTCCGAGCTCCTCCTGGCGCCGGCGATCACCGAGATCGTCGGGACGCGAGTGCGTATCCGCCCTGTCTGCGGGCTGCCGCTCATGCACATGGAGCGCCCCGAGCTGACCGGTATCCGCCGCATCACCAAGGATCTCTTCGACAAGACTGCGGCCACGCTGGGCGTGCTGTTCCTGTTGCCGGTGCTCCTTGGAATCGCCTGCTCGGTCAAGGTCACCAGCGCTGGGCCGGTGTTCTTCCGGCAGCAGCGGGTGGGCCGCGATGGTCAGACCTTCTCGATGCTGAAGTTCCGCAGCATGGTGACCGGCGCCGACCGCATGGTCGAGGAGCTGGCCACCGCCAGCGATGGCAACGGTGTTCTGTTCAAGAAGAAGGATGACCCGCGCGTAACCAGGGTCGGGAAGTTCCTCCGTCGCTACTCGCTGGACGAGCTGCCGCAGCTGCTCAACGTCATCCGCGGCGACATGTCCCTCGTCGGGCCCCGTCCGCCGCTGCCCACCGAGGTCGAGCGGTACGGCTTCGACATGCACCGCCGGTTCCTGGTCAAGCCGGGCCTCACCGGCCTGTGGCAGGTCAGCGGCCGCTCGGACCTCTCCTGGGACGACTCGGTGCGCATCGACGTGCGGTATGTCGAGAACTGGTCACTGATGTTCGACTTCATGATCCTGTGGAAGACGGTCGGGGCAGTTCTCCGCGGCTCAGGGGCGTACTGACCGCACAATGTGCCAATGAGCAACTCCGGTGGTCCGCCTCCGGCCTTCACCGTCCTGCTGGTGTGCACCGGGAACATCTGCCGCTCCGCGCTGGCCGAGCGGCTGGGCAGCGCCTATCTCCACGAGCGCCTCGGCGACCTGGTCGCCGACGTCCGGCTGACGAGTGCCGGGACGCAGGCCGTCGTCGGATCCGAGATGCATCCGCTGAGCGCCCTCGTCCTCAACGGCTTCGGCGCGGAGCCCGGCGCCTTCCGAGCGCAGCAGCTGATTGAGAGGCATCCGGCGGAGGCGGACCTAATCTTGACGATGACGCGGACGCATCGTCGGGACGTGCTGGCGATGGCTCCCCGCGGGCTGAGCCGGACCTTCACGCTACGGGAGGCGGCAGGCCTTCTCGACCTGGTGCCGCCGGACGCGGACCTTGCGGGAGACACGTTCCGCGAGCGCGCTCGACACCTGGTCGCCGCACTCGCGACGGCCCGGTCACGGCGTGGGGCCGGCGCGGAGGACGACGTCCGGGACCCGATCGGCAAGTCGGCAGAGGTGCACGAGGAGGTCGGGGAGCTGATCGCCGGAGCCCTCCTCCCGCTGCTCGGCCGGCTGGCGGACCTGCACGAGCACCACACCTCACCGGAGTAGCCGGTCGACCGGCCGGCATGGCCCGTGGGCTCAAGAGTTTGAACTCTCCCGATGGGGTTGGTCCGACCTCGCCGGGGTGGCAACGGAGGATGCTGACGCCTTACCGTCCGGAGTGATCAGCGGGGCGGTCGAGCGCGCCGTCCTGCTGTCTTCTTCGAACAGGAGCAAGGCATGCGAATCTCGGTCATCGGCTGTGGTTACCTCGGGGCGGTCCACGCTGCCTCGATGGCCGAGCTCGGCCACGACGTCGTGGGCATCGACGTCGACGTGCCCAAGATCGAGGCCCTCGCGATGGCGAAGGCCCCGTTCTACGAGCCGGGCTTCGAGGAGTTGCTGGCCCGCACGCTCGCCACCGGGCGCCTCCGCTTCACCACCGACTTCGCCCAGGCCGCAGGCTCATCCGTGCACTTCGTCTGCGTGGGGACCCCGCAGAAGCGCGGTGAGTACGCCGCCGACATGCGCTACGTGCAGGGCGCCGTCGAGTCGCTGATCGACGTGCTGGCCCCGGGCGAGCTGGTCGTGGGGAAGTCCACCGTGCCCGTCGGCACCGCAGCCGCGCTGGCCGACCTCGTCGCCTCGAAGGTGCCCGGCGCCCTGCTGGCCTGGAACCCCGAGTTCCTGCGCGAGGGGTTCGCCGTCCAGGACACCCTGCACCCCGACCGGCTGGTCTACGGGCTGCCGGCCGGACCGGACGCCGTCACCGCCCGGGCTTTGCTCGACGAGGTCTACGCGACGATCGTCGAGCGAGGCACGCCCAAGGTGGAGAGCGACTACGCCACCGCGGAGATGGTGAAGACCGCGGCGAACTCCTTCCTCGCCACCAAGATCAGCTTCATCAATGCGATGGCGGAGCTCTGCGAAGCGACAGGCGCGGACGTGAAGCTGCTGGCCGACGCCATCGGGTACGACGACCGGATCGGGCGCAAGTTCCTCAACGCCGGGCTCGGCTTCGGCGGCGGATGCCTGCCCAAGGACATCCGCGCCTTCATGGCCCGCGCCGGGGAGCTGGGGGCCGACCAGGCGCTGACCTTCCTGCGCGAGGTCGACAACATCAACATGCGCCGCCGCATCCGCATGGTCGAGCTGGCCCGCGAGGTGCTGGACGGATCGCTGCTCGGCAAGCGCGTGGCGGTGCTGGGCGCGGCGTTCAAGCCCGACAGCGACGACATCCGCGACTCGCCTGCCCTCAACGTCGCCCAGCAGCTGCAGCTCCAGGGTGCCGTCGTCCGCGTGACCGACCCGGCCGCGATCGAGAACAGCCGTCGCGAGTGGCCGCACCTCGACTACGCCGCCACCCCGGAGGAGGCGGCCGAGCGGGCCGACGCGGTGCTCGTGCTGACGGAATGGAAGCAGTACCGGGAGCTGGACCCGGTCGCCTTCGGTGAGGTCGTCCGCCAGAAGCGAGTGCTCGACGGTCGTAACGCCCTGAGCCGGACCGCCTGGACCGAGGCCGGTTGGTCTTACCGCGCCCTGGGGCGACGGGCAGGCTGACGCCTCGGTTACGAGGCCGGCACGGCGAAGGAGGCTGGCGCTGTGGCGAGGTACCGGGTGGTGGCTGAGAACGGCCAGGTGGTGAGGCAGTTCCAGGCTCCCGATGACGACCTGGCCGCTTTCGAGGCGGGCATCCCGATGCAGGGCGAGCACCGGAAGCAGGTCCGTGCCGAGGGCGCCGTGCCAGGGGAGTACCGGCTGGAGAAGTGGGTGGCAGGGGCCTGGGACTTCGCCGGCCGCTACGGAGCGCTCACGGCAGACCCACCGGCCCGCGGTGGCTGACGGACGCGGCTCACCCCGCCGAGGGGCGGTGTCGCGTCATGGGGTCCCTCGCCGACTACCGTCGTCCCTTGCACGACGATCCGCCGAGCGGCGGTTGCCGGGCGGGGCTCCGCTCCGGCGGGGACACGGCTTAGGAGTCAGCAGACGATGCGCATGCTCGTCACCGGGGGCGCCGGTTTCATCGGTGCCAACTTCGTGCACCAGACCCTGCGCGACCACCCCGAGTTCGAGGTCACCGTCCTCGACGCGCTCACCTACGCCGGCAACGAGGCCTCGCTGGCCTCGGTCCGCGACGACATCGAGTTCGTGCACGGCTCGGTTGCCGACGCCGACGTCGTCGACCGGCTGGTGGGCCGCAGCGACGTCGTCGTGCACTTCGCCGCCGAGAGCCACAACGACAACTCGCTGCGCGACCCCTCGCCGTTCCTGCAGACCAACATCGTCGGCACGTTCACGCTGCTCGAGGCGGTGCGCAAGCACGGAGTCCGCTACCACCACATCTCCACCGACGAGGTCTACGGCGACCTCGAGCTCGACGACCCGGCCAAGTTCACGCCGGAGACGCCGTACAACCCGAGCAGCCCCTACTCCTCGACCAAGGCCGGCTCCGACCTGCTGGTCCGCGCGTGGGTGCGCTCCTTCGGCATCCACGCCACCATCTCGAACTGCTCGAACAACTACGGGCCCTACCAGCACGTGGAGAAGTTCATCCCGCGGCAGATCACCAACGTGCTCTCCGGGCTGCGCCCCAAGCTCTACGGCGCAGGGGAGAACGTGCGCGACTGGATCCACGTCGAGGACCACAACTCCGCGGTGCACGCGATCCTCGACCGCGGCCGCTCGGGCGAGACCTACCTGATCGGCGCCGACGGCGAGAAGAACAACCGCGAGGTGCTCGGCCTGATCCTCGAGCTCACCGGCCAGCCCGCCGACGCCTTCGACTCCGTCGCCGACCGGGTCGGCCACGACCTCCGCTACGCCATCGACGCCACCAAGCTGCGCACCGAGCTCAACTGGACGCCGAAGTATACCGAGTTCCGCGACGGCCTGGCCGCCACGATCGACTGGTACCGGGAGAACACCGCCTGGTGGCGCCCGCTCAAGGACGGCGTCGAGGCCCAGTACGCGGCCCAGGGGCAGTGAACGCAGTCATCGTCGGCGCGGGCGGCCAGCTCGGCCGGGCGCTGCGGCGCGAGTTCCCGCAGGCCGTCGCCCTCGACCGCGCCGCCCTCGACGTCACCGACGCGGCCGCCGTGCGCGCCTACGTCTGGGCCGGCGTCGATGTCGTCCTCAACGCCGCCGCCTGGACGGCCGTCGACGCCGCCGAGGACCCGGCCAACCACGCCGCCGTCCGCGCCGCCAACGTCGACGCCGTCGGCCACCTGGCCGAGGCCGCTGACGAGCACGGCGCGGCCCTGGTCCACCTCTCCAGCGAGTACGTCTTCGACGGCACGCATGCGGGTCCCATCCCCGAGGACCTGCCGCCCTCGCCGCTGAGCGTCTACGGCCGAAGCAAGGCCGACGGCGACGCCCGCGCCACTGCGGTCGAGCGCCACTGGCTGGTGCGCACCACCTGGGTTGTGGGGGAGGGCGGCAACTTCGTCCGCACCATGGCGGGCCTCGCCGACCGCGGCATCTCGCCCACGGTGGTCGACGACCAGATCGGCCGGCTCACCTCCGCCGCAGACCTCGCCGCCGGCATCCGCCACCTCGTCGAGAGCCGGGCGCCCTACGGCACCTACAACCTCACCGGCGACGGCGAGCCGGCGAGCTGGGCCGACGTCGCCGCCGCCGTCTTCACCGCCCGCGGCCGCTCGGCCGACGACGTGACGCGCGTCAGCACCGCCGACTACTTCGCCGGAAAGACCGGGATGGCGCCCAGGCCGTTGAACAGCCTGCTGAGGCTGACCAAGATCCAGAATGCGGGCTTCCGTCCCCGTGAGTGGCGGGCGGGGCTGTGCGACTACCTGGCAACCGACGCCTGACTGTTCGAACGCCGCAGGTTCGACGAGGCAGGCCGCTACGGGTGCGGGAGGCGCTGAGCGGCGCACTCGGGCCATGTCGCCGGAAGGCGGAATTCACCCACAGCGGCAGGTGGCTGTGCCAGGGTGCGGGGCCATGGAGAAGCGGCGCAGACGCTCGATTGGGCCGGGTCAGCCCTGCGGGATCTGCGGCGGTCCCACCACGGTGGTCGAGTCGCGGGCCGTTCGCCGCGGCACAGCTTGGCTCAACCCTGCGTGGCGCGCTGACCGGCGCACCTACGAACTGTGCGACGGTTGCGGCGCTCGCCAGGTGTTGACGCAGTGACCGCGTGCGGAGTGGTGACTGGGCTCTAGGGGGCGGAACGAGCGGCTAGCGGGGCACCTCGGGCAGGGCTTCGTTCGCGAACTCCGCGGCGTTCTTGCCCAACGTGTCGTTGCGCAGGTAGCCCCACATCCGCTCGCCGGCCGTGGAGTCGAGGTAGACGACGCTGGCCGGCCCCTCCATGCCCGTGCCGAGCACCGGCGCGGTGAAGAAGTCGATGCTCTCCGGCGTCACGCCGCGCAGTGACAGAGCCAGCGACACCATGTCGGCGTTGCCCAGGCCGTCATCGACCGCGACCGCGCTGGTGACCGCGCGCAGCGCGCCGTCCAGGCGGCTGGGGCTGCTGAAGGTGTCGGAGCTGAACAGCTTTCCGAACATCGACTGCAGGTACTGCTGCTGCCGCCGCACCCGGTCGAAGTCCCCGCCCGGCAGGGTCTTGCGCTCGGCGAGGTACCAGCGAGCCTGCTCGCCGTTCAGGTGGTTCGTGCCGGCCTGGAACGTGTACGGGCCGTTGCTGGTCGTCTCCGCCACGACCACGTCCACGCCCCCCAGGTCGTCGGTCACCTGGATCAGGCCCTCGAAGTCGATCGCCACGTAGTGGTCGATGCGCAGCTGGGTGAGCTCCTCGACCGTCTGGATGAGCAGGCTCGGCCCGCCGAACGCGTACGAGGCATTGATCTTGTTCATGCCGCGTCCGGGGATGTTGACCCAGCTGTCGCGGGGGATGGAGATGAGCTGGGCGTTCTGCCGGTCCGCGGTGAACCGCACCAGCATGATCGCGTCCGAGCGCCCGCCGGGCAGCTCGCCGTCCTCCGGTGAGATGCGGTCGTCGGAGCCGACCAGCAGGAAGGTGAGCGGCTCGGCACCGGCCGCCTCGGCGGGGGTGGCCGGCGCGGGCCGGGTCTCCTCCTCGAGGCCGGCGAACACGTCGCCTACCCGGTCTACGTTGCCGGCGTAACGGTCGACCAGGAACAGCCCGATGCCGCCCACGACCAGCACAAGCACCAGCACCAGCGAGCCGACGACGATCAGCGTCCGGCGCACCCGGTGCCGCGGTGCGGGAGCCGCCTCCTCGTCGTCGGCGAGGTCGTCGAGACCCAGGGGCGCGCGCTCGTCCGCGTCCACGGCCGCAGGGGAGCCCCCGGCAGCATCGGTGCGCGGCGGCCTGCCCGGATCGTCGGTGCTCATGGGTCCCCCGTCTGCTGTCGCTGCGCAGAAGGGTAGGCGCAGGAGGACGGCGCGAGGGAGGCCTGTGACCCCTAGGGGTCAGACGTGTGGGACCGGTGTGCGGGAACTTCAGGGAGTGAGCCGAGGGGTCAGCGGAACGTGCCCGGCCGGCCCGCGGCGGCGAATACGGCCTCGGGGAGCGGGGCCTCGAGCGGGTTGCCGTCGACGACGAAGTTCAGCTCGGTGTGACCTTCGGTGGCGTCGGCCAGCCGGATCCCGCGGCCGATGACCGTCGCCAGCAGCAGCGCGAGCATCATCCACCCCGCTGCGACCATCCACACTGCGCTCATGAGTTCTTCCTACGGGAGGACCAGGCCCGGGAAGAGCCGTTCGGTCAGGCGTGGCTTGCCAAACCGGACGACCGCTTCGGTAGGTGCGCGTCATACCCGTGTCAGGTGGTGTTCAGTCATCGTTGTGTGACACGTGGGAAACAGCGGCTGACAACCTGTGACGGAGCGGTCAGGTTCTTCCTCGCTTCTGCCGATGACCCAGTTTGTGTGGTGGCTCTGGATCGCGGGTGTGCTGGCCGTCTGGCTGGTCGTGGCAACGCTGGCTGCTGTGGTCATCGGCCGTGGCATCCGCCTGGCCGACGAGCGCTCCCCGGCCTCGGCCGGGCTGCTGAGCACCGCCGAGCTGACCCCGGCCCCGGCCCCCGCACGCACCCGCCGCCGCGCCGTGCCGCTCCCGCCCGTCGGCGTCGCGCTCGCCGCCGCCGCCGTCGCCCTCATGGGCACCGGCTTCGTCCTGCGGCTGAACGGCACGACCGGCCCCGTCGCACAGCTGCTGTCGATGGATGCCGAGCTCTCCCTGCCCCGCATGTTCGTCGCCCTGCTCTTCGCCGTCGCCGCCCTGGCCGCCCTCGCCGGCGCGTCGCGCATGTCCGGTCGCCGGACCTGGTGGACGGCGGTCGCCGTCGTCGCCGCGGGCATCGCCACCGTGAAGGCCGGCGGCAGCATCCACGTCGACGGCATGACCAGCCTCGCCGACGCCGTCGGCTCGGCCGCGGCCGTCGCGGTCAGCGGCGCCCTCGCCCTCGCCGTCGTCGCCGCGCTCTGGGTCCTGAGCCGGCACGAGCGCCGCGACCGCCGCCGCGTGCTCGGCAGCCTCGGTGGCTACGCCGTCGCCGCCGTCGGCCTCTCCGCGCTGACCTACGTCGTCCCGGCCAACCTCGCCACGACCACCACGTTCATCGAGGAGTCCGGCGAGGCGCTCGCCGGCGTCTCGTTCCTCATGGCCGTGCTCATCGGTGTCGCGCCGCGCCTGGTGCTGCCTGCCGACTGGGCGATGCGCCGCTCCGCCGACGCCGAGACCCTCGACATCGCCGAGGTGCTGCCCGGCCGTCCGGCCGAGGGCCTCACCCGCTCCTGAGTTCGGCAGCAAGGGGTGAAATGGGTGGGAGAAGTCCCGCCTGCGTCGCGCGCCGGCCGCTTCGCCCTCTGAGCCATCGGGTCCAGCCCGGGCGGTCGCCGAGCTAGCGTCACGCCGTGCCTGACCTCCCCGCCCCGGAGCCGCCCGCCGAACAGGTCGCCCTACGGGCGACCGTGGAGGCAGTCCTCCGCGACTACGAAGGCACCGCGTCGTACAGCCACAACGACCGGTTCGGGGAGTCCGACAACCGCCGGGAGGCCGTCTACGGCTGGGGCACAACGATCGTGCCCCAGGCAGCAGGCGACCCCATCGAGGTGTGGTTCGACGGGCTCGATGAGGACATCGCGGTGTGGCAGGACAGCGGCGGCCCGTGGTGGCGCCGGCGCCGCCGTTCCAACTGGCACGAGTGGCGTGACCTCACCGACCTCGACAGCGTCCTGGCCGACGTCACCCGTGTGGTGCGCACGCTGTTGAGCGACTACCGCTAGGTCGCCCGCCTCACGCAGGTGACCCCGGTGTCATGGACGGGCTGCGACTCTCCCGACCACAATCAGCCCTTGCTGCCGAACTCACCCGCTCCTGAGCGCCGTACGGGTCAGCGGCCCGCGGCCCGCAGCACCGAGCTGAACGTCCGCAGCACGATCTTCACGTCGAGCCACAGCGACCAGTTCTCGATGTAGTAGTTGTCGAACCGCGCCCGGTCGGCGATCGAGGTGTCGCCGCGCAGCCCGTGCACCTGGGCCCAGCCGGTGAGGCCGGACGGCACGCGGTGCCGCGCCTCGTAGCTGGGGTACAGGCTGCGGAACTGGTCGACGAAGTGCGGCCGCTCCGGCCGCGGCCCGACCAGGCTCATGTCGCCGCGCAGGATGTTGTAGAGCTGCGGCAGCTCGTCCAGCGACGTCGCCCGCAGGAACCGGCCCACCCGGGTCAGCCGCGGGTCGTCGCCGATGTTCCAGGTGGTGGCCGACTCGGCCTCCGTCGCGGGGCGCAGCGAGCGGAACTTGAGCACCTCGAAGTGGTGGCCGTCCACGCCCACCCGCTTCTGGCCGAAGAGGATCCCCGGGCCGCTGTCCAGGCGGACGGCGACCGCGATGAGCGCCAGCACCGGCGCCAGCAGGAGCAGCGCCAGACCGGCGACGAGCACGTCGGCGAGCCGCTTGGCCCGCCAGGCGCGGCTGCGGTACGTCGCGCGGCGCAGCCGGACCAGCGGGAAGCCCCAGACGGTGTCCATCGACGACTCGACCTGGTGCAGCTCGAACAGCCGGGGGACGACGAACAGCTCGCAGCTGTACCGGTCGCAGGTGCGGATCAGGCTGACCATCTCCGACTCCTTCATGGAGGAGAAGGCCACCACCACCGTGCGCACACCACCGGTCTCCAGCATCCGGCGCAGCCGCTCCGGGCCGCCGAGCACGGGCAGCGTGCGGGGCACGTCCAGCTCGGACGGGTCCGGGTCGAGGAAGCCGACCGGCCGCAGCCCGTACTCCGGGTGCTCCTGCAGCACGTCGGCCACCTGCACGCCGACCCGCCCGGCGCCCAGGATCAGCGTCCGGTAGGCCACCCGGCCGCGCGCCCGCAGGCGCCGCACCACCGCGTAGCCGACGGCGCGCAGCACGACCAGCACCACGCCCGTCGCGGCAGCGCCCCACAGGAACCGCCACTCGATGACGACGCCCTGCGAGCTGGTCGTGTCGCGCAGCGTCTCCGCCACGACGGTGAAGCCCGCCGCGGTCAGGCACCGCCCGGACAGCACCGGGAAGTCGTCGAGCACCGACAGGGACAGCCGGGAGCGGTACATCCCGGCCAGCAGCAGCAGGCCGACCAGGAGGGCGCCGAAGGTGAGGATCTCCCGCGTGGGCGCGGCGATCCCCAGCCGGTCGCTGGCCCAGGACATGCCGGCGAGGACGACCAGCAGGGAGAGCACGTCGAGGCCGAGCAGCAGCGGCCGGACGCCGAAGCGGGTCAGCCGCCGCCAGCCGGCGCCCACGAGGCTCGGCGTGGGGAGCGCGACCAGCCGGCGCCGGCGGGGCGGCGTCCCGTGGTCGGGCTCGACGTCGTCGAAACGGATCGGACCGTGCGGCTGCCTCGGTATCGAGGGGCCGGTGTCGGTCCGCGGCAGCACCCCCCGGTCACCGGGGTCGAGTCGGAGGTCTTGCGTCATCGGAAGAGGCCCTTCGAGAGCGCGCCGTGCACGGAGTGACGAGGGCGGGACGCAGAGTCCCGGGAGAAGAGCACGGCGGTGCCGTGCGGTCGGACGCAGAGGCGACGGCGCGGTGGCGGGCGAGCGGCCACGGCGCCTGAGGCCTGGCGTCAGTCGGGGCGGTCTCCCGGTTCCCCGGCGCTTCCGGAGACGTGCGGGCTGTCGGCTGTCGCGGCCAGTGCGCTGGCCGCGGCGACCGAGGCGCTGTCGGCTTCACCGAGAACGGCGGGCTGGAGCTGGTGGCCGTCGCCGTGGCCACCGCCGGTGCACGAGGAGCTCGCGGCGACCGGTGCGGACGGGCAGGACGGGGGCGCCGACGGGGGGACCGGCTCGGGGCGCGGCGCCGGCGGCGGACCGCCGATCGGGTGGGCCAGCGGCTGGACGGTGATTTCGGCCGTGGCCGGTGCCGGGACGGGGGAGGCGGCCGCCGGTTCCGCCACCGGCGGCGCCGACGGCGCCGGGGTGCTCACCGGCTCCGGCTCCGGCTCCGGTGCGGGAGCCAGCGGCGCGGCGGGCGCGGCGGGCGCAGCGGGCGCGGCGGCGACCGGCGCCGGGGTCGCGTCCGGGACGGCCGGGACGTCGGGTGCGCTCGGCGTGGTCACCGGGGGCGCGGAGGCCTGGGGTGGCGTGACGGGCAGGTCGACCGGGGCGGGAGCGCCGCGGTCGGGAGCCGCGGCCCGGTCGGGCAGCTCCGGCAGCGAGGGCAGCGAGGGCAGGGAGGAGGGCGGCGCGGCCGGCGCGGCGGCAGGCGGGGCGGCCGGAGGAGCGGCGGGCGGCCCGGGCTCGCCCGGACCACCCGAAGGCGGTGCAGCGGGGACCGACGGCGGGGGGCCGTGGCCCGCGGCGGGCTCGGCGGCAGCGGCGCGGGGCGCGTCAGCGGCGTCGGCCCGGGCGGTGCCGGCCAGCACGGTCAGCAGGGCGCAGGAGGCGAGCAGGAGGACGGCGCCCAGCAGCAGGCGCACGGGCCAGGGCAGAGCGCCGGCGGTCGGCAGGGGGCGCGAGGGGACGGCACGCGGCGTCGTGACCGCAGCACAAGTGCTCACGCTTTCCCCCTTCCAGGCTGCGCTGCCTGTTCCGGCGAGGCCGTCGGATCTGCACTGCCGGAGCCAAGATCATCGATGCGGATGGTCACGGAGTGCAAGCCCGGTCTGCTCCGACTGGGCAGATTCCACCCTTAAGTGACAGACCGTGTTCGTCGGTGCGAGCTGAGCGATGCATCATGCGGTCGTGACGACTCCGGCACCGACCTCGGCCGGCGCCGGTGGGCCCGAGCCCACGGTGCTGCGCGTGCTCCACGTGGTGGAGAAGTTCAGCAGCGGGGTGGGGTCGGCGATCGCGCAGTACACCCGGTCGCTGCCGCACGCCGACCACTACCTCCTCTCCACCACGGCCGTCGACGCCGAGGGCGACCTCGCCGACCAGGCTTCGTTCGCCGGCGTCTTCCGGATGGGTGGGTCCGTGCCGGCGAAGGTGCGCCGCGTCCGGCAGGTGGTCGCCGAGGTGCACCCGGACGTCGTGCACGCCCACTCCAGCCACGGCGGTGCCTTCGCCCGCCTCGCCGTGCGCTCGGGCCGGCACCACCTCGTCTACACCCCGCACTGCTACGGCTTCGAGCGTCGCGACGTCGGCCGGCCGGCGCGGGCCGCGTTCTGGCTCGCCGAGGCCCTGCTCGCGCCCAACACCTCCGTCCTCGCCGCCTGCTCCGACCGCGAGGAGGAGCTGTCGCGCTGGCGCTGGAGCCGGGCCCGCCGGGTCGTGGTGCCCAACGTGGCGCCGGTCGCCGCGGGCCCCGCCGGCCGCGTGCGAGGCACGCCGCCGCTGCTCGCCGGTGGTGGCCGCATCTCCCCGCAGAAGGACCCGGGCTTCTTCGCCGACGTCGTCACCGCGGTGCGCCGGGAGGAGCCGGACCTGCGGGCCGTGTGGCTGGGGGACGGGACCGGCGACGGCCGAGCGGCCCTGGAGGACGCCGGGGTCGAGGTGACCGGCTGGCTGCCGCGCTCGCTGGTGCTCGAGCGGCTCGCCGACGCCGACCTGTACCTGCACTCGGCCCGCTGGGAGGGCTTCCCGCTCATGGTCGCCGAGGCGACCGCGCTGGGGGTGCCCACGCTCGTGCGGCCGGTCTCCTCCTTCGCCACCGTCCCGGCCCGGGTGCGCCCCGCCGACGCGGTGGCCGAGGCCCTCGCCTGCCTGCGCGACCCGGTCCGCGCAGACGAGAACCTGGCGCTGTGGGCAGGGGTGCTGGCGGAGAACACGGTCGAGGTGCAGGCTCGCCGGCTGGCCGAGGCCTACGCGCGGCGCTGAGGGCATGACCCCGAGGGGTCAGCCCGGCCCGGGGAGCGCGACGCCGACCGCCGCCATCTCCTACGGTCAGGTAAGGACCAGCACGCGAGCGGACGGGGGGACCATGACCACGGCATCGGCCGGCTCACTGGCGGTCGTGCGCACCCCGCCGGTCCTGATGTACCACTCGGTCAGCCCGTCGACGGCGCCGGACCCGCACCTGCTGCGCGTCCACCCCGACCGGCTCGACCAGCAGCTGCGCACCCTGCGCCGGCTGGGCCTGCGCGGTGTCTCCCTCGCCGAGCTCGTCGACGCCGTGGACCGCGGGGACGCGCGCGGCCTGGTCGGGCTCACCTTCGACGACGGCTACGCCGACTTCCTCCACCACGCCGTGCCCGTGCTGGCCCGGCACCGGATGACCGCAACCGTCTACATGGTCGCCGACCGCCTCGCCGGCACCAACGACTGGGACGAGGCGCCCCAGCTCCCGCTCATGGACGCCGACGAGCTGCGCGCCGTCGCCGCGGCCGGGCACGAGGTGGGCAGCCACACCATGACCCACGCCGCGCTGGCCGGGCTGGACCCCGCCTCGCTCGAGGTGGAGCTGCGCGGGAGCCGCGAGGTCCTCGAGCAGCTCCTGGGCGCCCCGGTGCGCGGCTTCTGCTACCCGTACGGCAGCTTCGACCGTGCAGCGGCCGACGCCGCCCGCGCGGCCGGCTACGACCACGCCTGCGTCACCCGCGACTACTCGGTCAGCGACCGGTTCACCCTGCCCCGCTTCTACGTCGGCCAGGAGGACAGCGGGCTGCGCCTGGTGGCCAAGCTCGTCCGGCACCACCTCGTCCAGCGGCGGACCGGCGGCAGCGCGGCATGAGGGTCCTGCACGTCATCACCGGGCTCGCGGCCGGTGGCGCGGAGACCCAGCTGCGGCTGCTCCTGCAGCACAGCGGCCACGACGCGGAGGTGGTGGCGCTCTACAACGCCGCCTCGGTCGCCGACCAGCTCCGCGCCGACGGCGTCCCGGTGACCGACCTCGGCATGCGCAGCAACACCCAGCTCGGTGCGGTGCTCCGGCTGGCCCGCCTGGTGCGCGTCGGCCGCTACGACGTCGTCCACGTGCACCTCTTCCGCGCCTTCCTCTACGGGCGGCTGGCCGCCCGGCTCGGCGGCGTGCGGTGCGTCGTCGCCACCGAGCACTCCCTGCTCGACGACCAGCTCGAGGGCCGGCCGGCCACCCGCGGTGTCCGTGCGCTCTACCTGGGCGCCGAGCGGCTCGGCCGGGTCACCCTGGCCGTCTCCGACGCCGTGCGGGACAACCTCCTGGCCTGGGGCATCGCGCCCGAGCGGGTCCGCGTCGTGCCCAACGGCCTGGACCTCGACGCCCTGGCCTTCGACCCCTTCGCCCGCGCCGAGGTGCGCCGCGCCCACGGCATCCCCGACGACGCGCAGGTGGTCGGCGCGATCGGCCGGCTGCACCCCGGCAAGCGCTTCGACGTGCTGGTGGAGACGCTGGCGCCCACCCTCGGGCCCGGCCGGCGGCTGCTGGTCGTGGGGGAGGGGACCGAGCGCGAGCACCTCACCGCCCTCGCCGGGCGGCTGGGCGTCGGCGCCTGGGTGCACCTCGCCGGCGAGCAGGCGGTCGCCCCGTACCTGTCGGCGATGGACGTGCTCGTGTCCCTCTCGCGCTACGAGACCTTCGGCCTGGTCGTCCCCGAGGCGCTGGCCAGCGGCCTGCCCGTCCTCTACCGCCGGTGCCCGGCGCTGGAGGAGCTCGGGGTGCCCGTGCCCGGCGCGGTCCGCCTCCCCGACGACGAGACCGGGCTGCCGGCGGCCGTCGACGAGGCCCTCGCCCGCCCGGCCGGTGACCGGAGGTGCCCGGACGAGCTGCGGAGCATGGACATCCGCGCCGTCGCGACGGCCGTGGACGAGGTCTACAGCTCCTGCGCCCGCTGACGGCGGCGGGCGCGGGCGGCGAGCAGCTGCGCGGCGGCCGCCCCGACCAGCGCGCCCAGCACGGCCGCGCCACCCACCAGCGGGACCGTGGCCTTGGGGTCGGAGGTCTGCGCCGGCCGGGCCTCGGTGACCTGCTCCAGCGACCAGCCGGGCACGCGCTCGTCGGCGGCCTGGTCCAGCAGCTGGTCCGCGGCCGTGTTCGCCCACTCCGCCGAGCGCTGCGCGTCGCCGGTGCGGGTGCGGATCGAGATGAGGGGCGCGTCGGCCGACTCCGACACGGTCAGCGCGTCGTCGAGGTCGGACCGCTCGACGTCGAGCTCGCGGGTCACGCCGTCGAGGACGGCGTCGGAGTTGGCGATCTGCACCCAGATCGAGGTGAGCGGCGAGGACACCGAGACCGCGGGGTCGTCGGGCAGCACCGCGACCAGCGCCTCCGAGGTGTACGTCGGGGCGCGGGTCGTGCCGTAGAGCAGCGCGGCGTTGACCAGCAGCGCGGCACCCAGCAGCGGCAGGAGCACCGCCGGCCACCGGGACCGGCGCCGGGCCGGCGCCGCGGGGGCGGACGTCGTGGCGGCGCCCTCGGCAGGGGTCGAGGAGGCGACGGCGATGGCGGCAGCGCCCTTCGCCGCGGACGAGGCCGTCGCGGCCGCGCCGTCCGACGGGGCGTCCTGCGGGCGCTCGCCACCGGCTCGGGCGGTGCTGCCCGCCACGTTGCGCGCCCGGTTCTGCGGCCGCTGTCCTGTCGCCACCCGCTTCGTCACGCCGACGACAGTAGGGTCCACCGGCCCTGGCGGCTGCCGGCTGCGCCCCGAAGGGGTGAGGCCCTCAGTCGCGCAGGTCGGCGGCCACCCGCCGCAGGGCCGCCTCGGACTCCGTGCCCGGGATGCCGAAGCCGTCGCCGTCGGCCGGGGTGGAGGTGTACGGGGTGAACGCGCGCACCCAGTCCCAGCCCGCCGCGCGGCGCAGCGCCGCGGCCATGTACTCCGCCCGCCGGGGCTCCGGCACGTGGTACCAGCTGCCCGGGGTCGTGTCGTAGCCGAACTCGCCGATGACGACGTCGCGCTCGATGCCCTCGTCGCGCGCCACCTGGTCCCGCAGCCGCTCCAGGCCGAGGAACGTCATGTCCTTGACCCCGGTCGGCACCTGCTGGTCGGCCGACCCGGCGGGCGCGTCGGGGGCGAACCCCTCGTCCTCGTCGCCGCTGTAGGGGTGCACGCCGAGGTCGTCGTAGAAGAACCCGTTCCCCGCGTCGCCGCCGCGCGCGGCCAGGGCGGCGCTCAGCTCGGCCATGTAGCCGAGGTCGTTGTTGCTCAGCACGCCGCCGACCAGCCGCACGTCGGGGTCGCGGCGCTGGGTCTCCTCCCAGACGGCCTTGAGCAGGTCGGCGTACCGGCCGGCGTCGGGCCCCTGCCGCCAGAAGGCGGGGTTGTTCGGCTCGTTCCACACCTCGTAGCCGGCGACGTCGGTGCCGAACCGGTCGACCAGCTGGCCGAACAGCGCGGCCCAGCGCTGCGCGTCGGCCCCCTCCGGGGCGTACCAGCGGCCCCGGCCGTCCATCCACTCCGGCGTGCTGTTCACGTGCAGGTAGACGCGCAGCCCCAGCTCGCCGGCGCGCGCGACCACCGGGTCCAGCGGCGCGGTGTCGCAGGTCTCGGTGGGGCACAGCCAGCGGACGTCGGCGGTGACCTGGATGCCGCCGGCGCCGTAGCGGACGGCGTCGGACAGGTCGTCCATCGCCGTCTCCAGGGTCTGCCTCCGCTCTCCCTGGTCCGCGCCCACCGGCAGCACCGGGAGCACCAGCACGCCGCCGGGCGGCGCCGTCGCGAGGTCAGGGCCGGTCGTCCGGCCGACCGCGTAGGCCCCGGCGGCCACGACGAGCGCCAGCGGGACCACGACCCACGACAGGCGCCGCCACCTCACCCTTTGCAGGGAGCGGGGCCCCTCGGGAGACAGACGACCCGGGTCACCGGCTGCCATCATGCGAGGGCACCGGACGGACGGGTGGCCGGCAGGCCGACGCCCGCGCGAGGACGGACGGACGAGGGGAGCGGGGTGCTGAGGCTGCGCGAGACCGCTCTGCGGCCCAGCACGTGGGTGGCCCTGACCGTCCTCATGCTCCCCCTCTCGTCGAGCTCGGCCGATGAGGGGACGGCGGTCACCCTCAGCGATGCGGTCGTCGTCGTCCTGGTGGCCGTGGCCGCCCGCGACTTCGTGCAGGGGAGGAACGCTGCCGCCGCCCGGTCGGTTCCGGCCCTGCTCTTCTGGGTCCTGGGCACGGCCAGCCTCGTGCTGGCGCTCGCCGCCCGGAACTTCCCCGAGAACGTCATCGGCGGCGTCCGCTTCGTGCAGCTGTTCTGCCTGCTCCCCATCGCCGTCATGATCGCGCTGCGGTCCCGGCGCGACGCCCAGGTGGTGCTGGGCAGCGTCGTCGGCCTCGCCCTGGTGCAGGGCGCGATCGGCTGCTTCCAGGCGCTGACCGGCACGGGCGCGGAGATCGGCGGGGAGAGCGTGCGCGCCGTCGGCACCTTCGGCGCCTACAACATCGGCGCGCTCGCCGCGCTCTGCGGCGTGGGGCTGCTCGTCGCCCTGGCCCTGGCGGTGGGGCTGCCCGGCACCGGTCGCTGGTGGGCCCTCGCCGCGGCCGGCGCGCTCGCGCTGCCGCTGGCCTTCGCGCTCAGCCGCGGCGCCTGGGTGGCCACCGCCGCCGCCGCGCTGGTGGTGGTCAGCCGCGGCCGCCCCGTGCGGCTGCTGGCCCTCGTCGGGGGCGCCGGGGCGCTCGGGGCCGTGGCGCTGCCGGTCCTGACCGCGTCCGGCGGCGAGCTCGGCGAGCGGCTGACCAGCCTGCTCGACGTGGGCAGCGACCCCGACCAGTCCTTCGTCGACCGGCTGGCGCTGTGGCGCGCCGCGGGCCAGATGGCCCTCGACCACCCGTGGACCGGCGTCGGGCCCCACGCCTTCCTCGACCACCGCGACGCCTACGCCGGCCTGCGGCTGCTGGGGTCCAGCGACATCAGCCAGGGCTCGGACTTCCAGCAGGTCGCCCTGGAGTCGCCGCACAACTTCTACCTGCTGGTCGCCAGCGAGCTCGGGCTGGTCGCCGCCGCGCTGTTCGTCGTCGCCTTCCTGGTGCTGCTGTCCCGGGGGCTGGTCCGCGCCGCGCGACCGCGCTCGGACGCCTCCACGGCCGTCGCGCTGGCCGGCACCGGCACCCTCGCCTTCGCCGTGGTCACGCTGCTGACCGGCGACCTGGGCGGCCCGTGGTCGGTGCTGCTCGGCGTCTGCCTGGGCCTCGCCGGCTGGGCGGCCGCCGACCAGGAACTCGTCGACGACGACGCCGTCGTCCCGGACCGGCCGCTCCCCGCGGAGCCGGGGTCCGCTGAACTCGTGGGGAGTGGTCGTGTCCGCTGACCGCACCGAGGCGCCCGGCCTGCCGGGCGTCCGACTGCTGCTGCGCCGGGCGCGCTGGGTGGTGCTCGCCGCCGTCCTGGGCCTGGCCGCCGGCGCGACGCTCGACCTCGTGCGCACGCCGGTGTACGAGTCCACCGCCTACCTCGCCGTCACCACCGAGCGGAGCCAGGACACCGGCGCCATGGCGCGCAGCGCCCAGGCCCTCGCCCGTCTGGCGACCTCCCCCGGCATCGTCAGCGCGCCGCTGCGCGTCGCCGGCCTGCCCGACGCGGCCGCCGACCCGCGCGGTTTCATCACCGTCCAGGCCGCACCGGACGCCCCCGTCATCAGCGTGACCGGGCGGTCCTCCGACGCCGAGGCCGCGCAGCGGATCGCCGAGAGCGTCAGCTTCACCCTGGTCGGGCTGGACGCGGTGGAGCCCTTCGACGCCGTCGTCGTCGGCGAGCCGGCGGTGCCGGACGACCCGACGATGCCGTGGTGGGTGGTCCCCTTCGGCGGGGCCGCCGGTGCCGCGGGGCTGGGCCTGGTCCTGGCCGCGACGCTGCCGCACGACGGCGGGACCCGGGACCGTCCGCGCCCGCGCCTCCGCCTCGGCCGCCGGCGGGGAGCCGCGTGACCGCCGTCCAGGACTGGCAGACCGAGGTCGTCAGCGACGCCGACGCCTTCGACGCCCTCGCCGAGGAGTGGGCGCTGCTGCACGCCGCGTCGCCCCACGCGACCCCCTTCCAGTCGCACGCCTGGCTGCGCTCCTGGTGGCGCGGGTACGGCCGCCCGGGGGCGCTGCGGGTGGTGCTGGTGCGCTCCGGCGGCCGGCTGCGCGCCGCGGCCCCGCTGCACCTCGTGCGGCGGGCCGGCATCGGTGTGCTCGCCCCGGTCGGCGCCGGCATCAGCGACGTCTCCGACGTCCTCGTCGCCGACGGCGACCCCGAAGCCGCAGCGCAGCTGGTGCAGGGCCTGCTCGGCCTCCGCGGCTGGCAGGCCCTCGACCTCCCGGAGGTCCGGCCCGGCACCGGCGCGCCGCTGCTCGCCGCCGCGTGGCCCGGACCGGTCCGCACCACGGCCGCCTCGGTGATGCTGCAGGTGCCCGGCCGGCCGGTCGACGAGCTGCTGGGCGCGCTGAAGTCGTCCTCGGCCAAGGCGGTGCGCAAGAAGCTGCGCAAGGCCGACGAGCTGGGGCTGACCTGCCGGCAGCTGACCGCCGGCGAGGCCGACGACGCCGTGCGCCGGCTGCTCGACCTGCACGCCCGCCAGTGGGCCGGGCGCGGCATGACCGCCGAGCACGGGCGCGACCGCTTCGGACAGCACCTGGCGGACGCCGTGCCGGCCATGGTCGCGTCCGGCCACGCCGCGCTGCTCGAGTACGCGCTGGACGGCGAGCACGTGGCCAGCCAGCTCCACCTGGTCGGCACCGAGTTCGTCGGCTCCTACCTCGCCGGCATCTCCCCGGAGGCGCGGGCGCAGTTCGACGTCGCCGTCGTGATGATGCGCCACGACCTGGAGCTCACCACCGCGCTGGAGCGCCCGGTGCTCACCATGTTCCGCGGCGAGGAGAGCTACAAGCTGCGCTGGCACCCGGAGCCGGTGGCCAACACCCGCCGGCTGCTCGTGCGACCGCGCAGCGCCGGCGGCGCCGCGGTGGCCGGGGCGGTGCTGGCCCGCGCCGGTGCGGTGCGGTGGGCCAAGCAGCGCGCCCCCTGGGTCCGCGAGGTGCGCGACCGGGCCCGGCGGCTCACCCGGCGCTGAGCGTCAGGCGCGGGTCGGCCAGCGGGTCAGCGGCACCAGGGCCACGGCCGACACCGCGAGGACGACGCCCATGGCGATCAGCCGGTCCGTGCCCTCGGTGGCCAGGAACGCCACGCTGAGCAGCGCGGCGCGGACGACGTCCCACACCAGGCGGGCGGAGTCCCGCCGGAGGAAGTTCGGCAGCCGGTTGAGCGACGTCGTCGCCAGCAGCGAGCCCCAGAACAGCACGGTGGCGACCGCGACCGGCAGCAGCCACTCGTCCACCTCACCGGAGGTGGCGTGGGCGGCCAGCTCCAGGGAGAGGAAGACGCCCAGCGCAGCCATCACCAGCCCGAGCAGGACGGCGGCGCGACGGGCGGCGGTGAAGCCGGCCCGGTCACGCTCCCGGACCGCCCGGCTCAGCCGCGCGTCCAGCGGCGGGGACAGGACGGCCATCATCACCGTGGCGAACCCGCCGCAGATCCGGGTGACGACCGACCACGGCTCGGCGGCGGCCCCCAGGCCCGGCAGTGCGAGGCCGGGCAGCAGCGTCGTCCAGCCGTTGGCCAGCCGCGCCGCTGCCGGGCGCACGGTGCGGCGGAGGTAGGCGCGACGCAGGCGGCGCCGGCTGGCGGCGCTGAGGGGTGCGGGGCGGGGCGTCCAGTGCGACCGGCGCAGCGCGAGGGCCGCCCCGGCCAGCACGTACGCCAGCGCCGTGGCGAGGGTGAGCCCGAGCGGCCCGACGTCGACGAGCACCACGACGAGCACCGTGAGGAGCACGGCCACGCCGTAGAAGACCCGGCTGAGCCCGAGTCCTGCGGTGTCCCCGGCACGCACCAGCCGGGTGACCACGATCGAGTAGCTGCCCCACGTGGCGGTGAGCAGCCCGGCCGCGGCGAACGTGCCCGCCGGCATGCCCAGCCGGTCCTCCAGCGGCGTGCCCAGCGCGACGGCGCTGGAGACGACGGCGAGGGACACGAGCGAGACGGCCGTGGCCACCCGCGCCATCCGCGGGCCGCGGACCACGGGGTAGAGGTAGGGGTAGGCCAGCATCGCGGCGTCCACGACCAGCCCGGCCACGGCGGTGGCGAAGACGAGGACGAACACCATCCGGCCCTCGCGCGCCAGGATCGGGATCACCATGGCCGCCAGGGTCAGGACCTGGCCGACCAGCCCGACGCCCACGAACCGGAGGCGGCTCAGGCCGGCGAGCCGGCTCCGCCGGGTGTCCTGGCGCTCGTCCGGCGGCGTGGTGCCGGACGCCGCGACGGAGGACATGCCGCAGATCCTGACACCCGCCGGTTCCGGTGTACCCGGTCCACCGTCGAACCCGACCCCTTCGAGCAGTACGAGGTCCTCCCACGCCCCGTTCGGGCGCCTGGATCTCTAGCGTCGCCCTCGTGGCCACCGACCTGAACCCCTCGCCGTCGGAGCAGGGCCGGGCCGCGACCGACCGGCGGACCGCTCTCCTCCGACTGCCCGACCTGACCCCCGAGGTGGTCGGGGCGTGGCGTGACCTCGCCGGCCGGGCGGCCGAGGCGAACCCGTTCGCCGAGCCGGAGACGGTGCTGCCCGCGATGCGGCACCTCGCCGACCGCGGGCACGCGGGCCTGCTCACCGTGGCCCGCGGGGCGCGGCTCGAGGCGGTGCTGCCGGTGACCTGGCCGGTCCGGGTCCCGCTGGGCGAGGGCCGCAGCGTGCCGGTGCCGGTGCTGCAGACCTGGGTCGAGCCGTTCCAGCAGCTCGGCGCGCCGCTCCTCGACCGCGACGCCGCCGTCCCTGCCATGGCCGCGCTGCTCCGGCCCGGCACCGTGCCCGGGATCCCGGCGCTGCTCATGCGCTACTTCCCGGAGAACGGGCCGGTGGCCGCTGCCCTGGACGCGGCGCTCGCGCAGCGCGGCCAGCGGGCCGTCCGGCTCAAGACCTACGAGCGCGCCCTCCTCCTGCGCGAGGGCGGGCCGGCGGTCAAGTCCAACCGCCGGCGCCGCTACACCAAGCTCCGCGAGTCGATGGACGCGATGGCTGCCGACCTCGGGCCGGTGCAGCTCGTCGACCGGTCGGACGACCCCGCCGCCGTCGAGGACTTCCTGCGGCTGGAGGCCGCCGGGTGGAAGGGTGCGCGCGGCACGGCACTGGCCAGCCGCGCGGCGCACGCCGCCTGGTTCCGGGAGGTCTGCGACGGGCTGCGCGCCGCCGGGCGCCTGGAGCTGCCCGTGCTGTCGGTCGGCGACCGGGTCGCCGCCATCGCCTGCAACCTCGTCGCCGGTGACGGCCGCATCCACCTGCGGTCGGCCTACGACGAGGACCTGGGCGACTACCGTCCCGGCGCGCAGCTGGTCCGGCACTGGGCGGAGACGATGGGCGAGAGCCACGCGGCCTGGTTCGACTCGCTCACCGTGCCGGACAACGAGCTGTTCAACCAGCTGTGGCCGGCCCGGCGCACGCTCTCGACCGTCGTCGTCCCCTACGGGCCGGGCGGACGTACCGCGACGGCGCTCGCGCGGCGCGCGGCCGAGTGGCGGGCGAGGCGCGCCGGCGCCTGAGCCGGCTCAGAGGCCGGGTCGGACCTGCCCGCAGCGGCAGGTGTACAGCGACGAGCCGCTGAACGCGTCCTCACCGCTCCAGCGGAACCAGTGCACGTGCAGCGGCGAGGGCCGCCCCGGCTCCTCGGCCCGGGCCGGCACGGACCGCAGCGCCGGGCGCGGGGCACGCGGGTCGCCGGGACGCTCGGTGAACAGTGGCTGGGCCATGTCGACCACTCCCGTCCCGGTCCGCCGCCCGGCCGAGCGGGCGTGTCGATTGGTTCAGGTCCGGGTGTACCCCCTGCTCGCCGCGAGCGGATGGACGCGCCGTGAATTGCGCACGACGAGCCGGACCACCTCGGTGTGTATCACCGTTCGTGAGCGCTCGTGAGCCTGCTGTGACTCATGTGGCGGGTGTGACCCGGCCGGCTGCGGTCAGCCCTCGGTCCAGGCCAGGAGGTCGTCGGCCGAGCGGGTGTTGATGACGCGCTCCACCGGGACGCCGCACTCGATCGCCCGCTCGCAGCCGTTGTACTGCCAGTCCAGCTGCCCGGGGGCGTGCGCGTCGGTGTCGATGGAGAACTCGCAGCCGAGCTCGACGGCCAGGCTCAGCAGTCTCCGCGGCGGGTCCAGCCGCTCGGGCCGGGAGTTGATCTCGACGGCGGTGCCGTTCTCCACGCAGGCGGTGAACACGGCCTCGGCGTCGAACTCGCTCTCCGGGCGCGGCTTCTGCTCGCCGTTGCGCTGCTTGCGGCCGATCACCAGCCGCCCGGTGCAGTGGCCCAGCACGTCGGTGTGCGGGTTGGCGACGGCGGCCAGCATGCGCTCGGTCATCTGGGCCCGCGGGGCGCGCAGCTCGGAGTGCACGCTTGCGACGACGACGTCGAGCCGGCCCAGCAGCTCGTCGGTCTGGTCGAGGCTGCCGTCGGGGTTGATGTCGCACTCGATACCGGTGAGGATCCGGAAGGGCGCCAGCTCCTCGTTCAGCGCCGCCACCACGTCCAGCTGCTTCTCCAGCCGTTCCGGGCTCAGCCCGTTGGCCACGGTGAGGCGTGGGGAGTGGTCGGTGAGCGCGAGGTACTCGTGGCCCAGCGCGATCGCTGCCTCGGCCATCTCCCGGATCGGGCTGCCGCCGTCGGACCAGTCCGAGTGCGCGTGCAGGTCGCCCTTGAGCGCCGCCCGGAACGCGGCGACGTCGTCGGCCGCCGGCAGCTGCTCGGCGTAGGCCTCCTCCAGCGACGCGAGGTACTCGGGCACCTGGCCCTTGTGCGCCTGCACGATCACGGCCGCGGTCTTCGGGCCGACGCCCTTGAGGTCCTTGAGCGTGTTCGTGCGGATCTTCAGGTCGAGCTGCTCGGCACCGAGGCCGTCGACCACCGCCGCGGCGGTGCGGTAGGCACTGACGCGGTAGCTGGCCTCGCGGGCGCGCTCCAGGAGGAAGGCGATCCTCCGGAGCGCGGCCGCGGGCGGGAGCGGAGCGCTCAGCGGGAGGCCTTCTTCAGGCGCTTCTCCGCCTGCTTCTGGGCCTTGGCGGCGCGCTTCTGCGCCTTCTCGAAGTTCTTCTCCGTGGCGTCGGCGGCCCTCTTCGCCGCGCGGCGCGTGCGGTAGCCCACCGACGGCTTGCCCTCGGTGTCGACGGCGGCCAGCAGCAGACCGCCCAGCAGGCCGCTGTTCTTCAGGAAGTTCGAGATCTGGCCGAAGCGCTCGGTCGGGTCGTCGTGCTCCCAGAAGCGGTGACCGGCCAGCGTCGTCGGCACGATCGACGCCGAGAGCACCAGCGCGGTCAGCCGCGGGAACTTGTTCAGCGCGAACAGCGAGCCGGCGGCCACCCTCACGGCGGCGTCGATCTTCACCCACTGCTCGACGTCCTGGGGCACCTGGACCGGCAGCTGCTTGTCGGCGGTCTCGGCGATCTTCTCCACCACGGGGCGGGCGCCCGGCACGCGGTCCTGCGGCTTGCGCAGGGTGCTGATGCCTCCGTACACGAACGGAGCGGCGAGCAGGGGCCGGGCGATCCGGCGAACCAGCATGGTGACCTCTTTCCTCGATGTCACTGGGGGAGTCCGGGGTGCACTGCCCGGAAGATCCATCTCGCAATCCCCGGGCCTGGGTGCGAGGTCGTTCCGGAACGCCGGCCCGTTCTCTAGCGTGGCGCCGTGCACATCGTCCAGGGGCTCCGGCAGGCAGCCGTGATGATCGCCGTCGGCGCGCTGCTGGCGGCGGCCGCCGCGGGGGTGTGGGCCGCGGCGAGCGGTGACGCCTTCCGGTCGCGGTTCGGGCTGAGCATGCTCGTCGTCGCGGGGCTGCTCGCCCTCGGCGGCGGGACCCTGCTCTCGCGCGGGGCGATGATGGAGACGCGGGCATTCCTGGGCGACGGCCCCGGCATGGACGAGCCGGGGGAGGACGAGGCGCTCACGTCCATCGGCGTCTTCCTCTTCGTGTCGCTGCCCCTGTTCGCCGCCGGCGCCGTCGTCTACGGCTCGGGGTGACGGCGCAGCCCGGGTCGCCGCTGGTCATGGGCCGTCGGGGGGCCGCCGTCGCCCTGGTCGCCTACCTGGCGCTCCTCGCCTCGCTCACCCTCGGTGCCTCGCCGGGAGCCGTCTTCGCGGTCGGCGCCCGGGAGGTGGGGCGCATCGACGGCCTGCAGTGGGTGGACAGCGGCGACGTCGAGCGGGCGGCCAACGTGCTGGTCTTCGTGCCGGTCGGCCTGCTGCTGTGCTTCGCGCTGCCGCGGGTACCCCGGCTGCTGGTCTGGCTGCTGTGCGTCGCGGTGTCGGCCGCTGTGGAGGCGGCCCAGGTGTTCCTGCCCGGGCGTCAGCCCACGCCCGTCGACGTCGTCACCAACTCCACCGGCGCGGCGGTCGGGGTGGTCGCTGCCGTCGTCCTGACATGGGCCGCCCGCTGGTGGGCCCGCCGCCGTCAGCGGGTGCGGCAGCAGTAGACGGTGAGCGGCTCGCGCTTGCGGAACAGGAACTCCGTCGCCGGCTCGCCCATCTCGCCGTCGTAGGCGACCCGCTCCGGGCCGGTGCGCGCGACCACCCGCACCTCCGCGGCGGCGAAGTGCCCGTAGCTGCGGGCGTGCTCGCTCACCCCGAGCAGGGTCGCGAGGACCGCACGGGTGCGGCCGAAGCGCAGGTCGGCCCGCAGGTACTGGACGTCGAGCAGCCCGTCCTCCAGCCGCGGCCGGTACGCCGGGGCGAGCCCGCGCGGGGTGTAGGTGCAGTTGCCGATGAACAGGATCCAGGTGCGCAGCCGGTCCCCGTTGACCTCCAGCTCGACCGGCGTCCCGGTGCGCAGCACCTGCGCGGCGGCGACGCTCAGCGCCAGCCACTTGCCGAGCCTGGCGGCCATGCGGTCCCGCCGCCGCACCATCTCCGGGTACGCGCCGATGCTCGAGGTGTTGAGGAACGGCGTCCCGTTCACCTCGGCGACGTCCACCTTCACCGCCTGGCCGGCGAGCACCGCGTCGACGGCGTCCTGCGGGGTGTGCAGGCCGACGTCGCGGGCGAAGTGGTTGAGCGTGCCGGCGGGGATGACGGCCAGCGGCAGGCCGTGCTCCAGCGCCACGGCGGCGGCCGCGGCGACGCTGCCGTCCCCGCCGGCCACGCCCAGCGCCGACGCCCGGCCGGAGGCGGCGGCCTCGCCGAGCAGCTCCGCGACGCCCCGCTCCTCGCTCATCTCCAGCACCTCGGCGCGGGGGAGGAGCCGGCGGATGTCCTCGGCCGGGTCGTACTCGTCGGGGCCCGAGCGCGGGTTGACCGCCACCACGAGCCCTTCGCCGCCGGGCAGCGCGGGGGCGGCGGAGGTGGGGCGGACGCGGGCCGGCTGCATCGGCCGGCGCGCCCACCAGTGCTGGCTGGCCGCGGCCACCGCGCCGCCGACCGCGAGGCCCGCGAGCACGTCGCCGGGGTAGTGGACCCCCACGTGCACCCGGGAGTAGCCGACGCCCAGCGCCAGCGGGGCCAGCGCGGCGCCGGCGGCCGGGCTCTCCATCGCCAGCCCGGTGACGAACGCCGCCGCCGAGCTCGAGTGGCCGCTCGGGAAGGACAGGCTGCCCGGCTCGCGCCGCAGCCGGCGGTGGGTCTGCAGGTTCTCCAGGTCCGGGCGCACCCGGCCGAACACCCGCTTCAGGACGACGTTGACCACCGCGCTGGAGAAGAGCATGGAGCCGACGCCCCGGATGGCGCCGCGGCGCAGCGGCCCGCGGCGGCTGCCCACCACGAGCGCGACCAGGAACCAGAGCTTGCCGCGGTCGGCGAAGGCGGAGAGGCGGCGTAGCCAGCGGTCGGCCGGCGTCGTGGGCAGGGACCCGACGTAGGAGTGGAGCCGCGCATCGAGGTCCCGGGGTGAGCGCACGGGCCGACGCTAGTGGAGCCGGGTCGGGGCGCCGATCCCCTGGAACCCGTTCGGGGCATGCGCGCCGGCCATGGCCAAGGGGTGGCGTCGTCAGGACCCGGCCGACATGGCTCTCGCCCTGTCGCGCACCCGCCGGCCGACGACGACCGTGTTGACGACCAGGAGCAGGCCGAACGCCACGGCCCACGTCGACTCCTCGCGCAGCGGCCCGGCGATGGCGGCGACGAGCAGCGCGGTCGAGAGGACCAGCCAGGCGATCTCCCCGACCAGTCCCAGGCGTGCGCGTGCGTCCGACATGGCGCGGATCATGCCGCTCCCTGCCGGGGCGCGGTCGCTCCTCGATCGCGTGTCGCCCCGGTGCCGTCAGGACTTCTGGCGGGCCCGGTAGGCGGCGACGGTCGAGCGGCTGGCGCAGGTGTTGGAGCAGTAGCGGCGGCTGGCGTTGCGCGAGGTGTCGACGTAGACGTCGTCGCAGCCCTCGGCCGAGCACACCCCGAGCCGCTGCCAGCCGTGCTGGACCACGACCTGCGACAGGCCCATCGCCACCGTGGTCGTCAGCTGCTCCAGCGCCGGCGCGTCCGGGCGCGCGTAGTGCAGGTGCAGCTCGCCGTCGTGGTCGGTGGCGTACGGGCGCGGCCGGGCCAGCGCCAGCAGCTGGTTCAGCCGGGTGAGCACCTCGGGCTGCGACTCCGCCAGGGCGACGGCGCGCACCAGCAGGGCCGTGGCCAGGGTCCGCTCCGCCTCGGCCGGCGTCAGGTCCAGCGACGTCCCGGGCGTGAACCACTCGTCGTGCGACGCCAGGAAGCGCGACACGCCGTCGTCCGGCTCAAGGTCGGCGTTGGCCAGGTCGATGGCCAGTTCGACGGCACTTGACCCGTAGGTGTCGTAGTCCAATTGACTCCCTACCGTCCTGTCCCTACTGTGGGACTCCGTAGGCGGTCAACGTCATTTGACCCCCTACCGTTCCCTTCCCTGCAGTGCGAAACGAGTTCCAGCGTGCGTGCCTACCTCACCGTCTGGCGGCTTCCCTCCGCCCCGGTGCTCCTGCTCGCCGGCTTCGCCGGCCGTCTCCCGTCGTCCATGGTGCCGCTCGCGTTGCTGCTCATGGTGCAGCAGCAGACCGGTTCCTACGCCGTCGCGGGTCTCGCGGCGGCGACGCTGGGCGTCGCGTCGGCCGTGATGGCGCCGGTCCTCGGCCGTCTCGCCGACCGCCGCGGGCCGCGCCGCCTGCTGCTCACCCAGGCCGCGCTCTACCCGCTGCTGCTCGCCGCGCTGCTCGTCGTCGTCCTCGGTGGGGCGCCCGACGCCGCCGTCATCGCCGCCTCCGGCATGGCCGGCGCCGCGACGCCGCTGGTCTCCGGGACCGTCCGCGCCCTGTGGTCGCGCACGGACCCGCGCGTCCGCGGGACCGCCTACGCCCTCGACGCCACGGCCACCGAGCTCGTCTTCGTCGTCGGCCCCGCCCTCGTGGCCGCCCTCGCCGTCCTCGCCGCGCCCGCCTGGGCCGTCGGTGTGGCCGGCACCCTGGGCGCGATCGGGGCCTTCGGTGTCGCCGGCGCCGCCCGCTCATGGGTGCCGCAGGTGGCTCCCTCGGCGGGGCTGTTCTCGACCGTCCGCTCGCCCGGGATGCCGCGGGTCCTGGTCAGCGGCGCCGCCCTCATGCTCGGCTTCGGTGCGCTCGAGGTGGCCATCCCGGCCTTCGCCGACTCCGCGGGCCGGCCCGGCATCTCCGGGCTGCTCCTCGCGGTGTGGGCGCTGGGCTCGGTCGCCGGCGGCCTGTGGTTCGGCGCCCGGGTGCTGAGCGCCTCGCTGCCGCGCCAGTACCGCTGGCTGCTCTTCGGCGTGACCATCGGTCTGGCGCCCCTGGCCTGGATCTCCAGCCCGTGGGCGCTGGGAGTGCTGCTCTTCCTCGGCGGGACGGCGATCGCGCCGACCCTCACCGTGCAGAACTCGCTGGTCGGCTCGATCGCCCCGGTGCACGCCACCACCGAGGCCTTCACCTGGCTGTCGACCATCACCGTCGGGGCCTCGGCCATCGGGGCCGCGCTGGGCGGCGCGCTCATCGAGGGCTCGGCAGGCGTGCCCGGCTCGCTGGTCCTCGCCTGCGTCGGCGCTGCCGCGGCCGTCGTCGTCACGCTCGTCCCGGGGCGGCGCACGGCCGCCCCGGCGCAGCGGCGGGAGTCGGTGCCGGCCTGAGCTCCCTGGCCCCGCCGGCCCGACGCGGGCCGGCGGGACCCCCGCTGGGAGGCGTCCGGAGGCGCTGGTAGTCTCTCTTCTCGGCGGTTACGAGGTGACTCGGACCCCGGGAGGCTTCGCCTAGTCCGGTCTATGGCGCCGCACTGCTAATGCGGTTTGGGTTAATCCCCATCCCGGGTTCAAATCCCGGAGCCTCCGCGCACGACAACTGAACACACGCACCCGTAGCTCAACGGATAGAGCATCTGACTACGGATCAGAAGGTTAGGGGTTCGAATCCCTTCGGGTGCACGTCTGGTTGAGACACCGAGCGGCCCCGCACTTCGACGGAAGTGCGGGGCCGCTTCGTCGTCCGGGCCGTCCCGTCAGCCCGGCAGGTAGCCCGGCCACCACGTGGGCCGGCCCCCGGGGCAGGCGCTGCCCGGGGTGGGGTAGCCCGGCGGCACCTCGGTGACCAGGAGGAAGGCTGCCGCCGTCAGCGCGAGCGCCACCACCGCCAGCACGACCGCTGCGGCGACGCCGGCCCAGCCCTGCCGCCGGAACCCCGCCCACAGCCCGATGGCCACGGCGACGTTGACGGCCAGGAGGACGGCCGCCGCCAGCATCAGCCCGACGGCGCCCCCGCGCTCCAGCACGTCGCAGGCCGCGGCCGCGGCCCCGCGGGCCCGGACCGGCGCCAGGGTGGCTGCCAGGGCGGCCACGGCCATGGTCGCGCCGAGCACGAGCGAGGGCGACCCTCGCCGGAGGGCCGGAGCACCGTGCGACGCCGTCTGCCCGATGCCGCTGGTCATGGTGCTCCTCGCCGTCGTCCGTCCGGTCGTGCCGGATGATCACACGGCGGGACCCCGGTGCGGCCGGCTCCGAGCGCGCGAGAACGCCGGCGGCGAGGGATGTGGGGCGGGGGGCCGGCTCTGACGGTCTGGCCGCGTTGGTCGGTCTACCCAGCAGTGGGTAGCCACTCGTTCCCGGCTACCCCCGCCCGGGTCCTACTGTGACCTACGCCACAGAGGTTCGTCAAGAGCCGGCCGAGGTGTCCTGCCGCAGCCTCGAGTACTTGCGCGCGTAGGTCACGTAGAGCACCGCCGCGAGCGCCAGCCAGCCGGCGAACAGGGCGAAGGTCACGCCGGACAGCCCGGAAACCAGGTACGCGCAGAAGGCGATCGACAGCACCGGCACGACGGGGTAGCCCGGCACCCGGAACCCCCCGCGGCAGGTCGGGGGCGATGCGCCGCAGCACGATCACGCCGACGGACACCACGGTGAAGGCCACGAGCGTGCCCATGCTGGTCAGGTCGATGAGGAAGTCCAGCGGCACGAGCCCGGCCAGGGCGCCCACGAAGACGGCGACGGCCACCGTGCCCCGCACCGGCGTCCGGCGGCGGGCGTCGACCCGGCTGAAGAACTGCGGCACCATGCCGTCCCGGCTCATCGAGTACAGGATCCGCGTCTGGCCGTACATTGTCACGAGCGTGACGGAGAAGATCGACACCACGGCTCCGGCGGCGAGCACGATGGCCGGCCAGCTCGACCCGGTCACGTCCTCCAGGATCACGGCGAGCCCGGCCTCCTGGCCCTCGAAGCCCTCCGCGGGCTGGGCGCCGACCGCGGAGAACGCCACCAGCAGGTAGACGACGGTGACGACGACGAGCGCCCCGATGATCGCCAGCGGCAGGTTCCGGCGCGCGTCCCGCACCTCCTCGCCCGCGGTGGAGACGGCGTCCAGGCCGATGAAGGAGAAGAAGATCGACGACGCCGCCATGCTCACGCCGGCCACGCCCATCGGGGCGAAGGGGGTGAAGTTGCCCGAGTCGAAGGCGGTGAAGGCGACGACGGCGAAGAACAGCAGCACGGCGATCTTCACGACCACCATCACCACGTTCGCCGTCGCGGACTCCCGCACCCCGCGCACCAGGAGCAGGGCGCACAGCAGCACGAGCACCACCGCCGGCAGGTTCACCCAGCCGCCGGCGCCCGGCGCCGCGGACAGGGCCTCCGGAACCTGCAGGCCGACGGTGTCCGACAGCAGCTGGTTGACGTACTCGCTCCAGCCGACCGCGCCGCCGAGGAGCTGACGCCGTACTCCAGCACCAGGCACCACCCCACGCCGTAGGCGACGACCTCGCCGAGCGTCGCGTACGCGTAGGAGTACGAGGAGCCCGACGCCGGGATGGACGACGCCAGCTCCGCGTAGCAGAGCGCGGTCAGGGCCGCGGTGACCGCGGCGAGCACGAAGGAGACGACGACGGCGGGCCCGGCCTCGGGCACCGCGGTGCTCAGCACGAAGAAGATGCCGGTGCCGATGGTCGACCCGATGCCCAGGCACATGAGCGGGACCAGGCCCATGCGGCGGGCCAGGCCGCTGTCCTGCTCGCTCTCCGCGACGAGCGCCGCCACGGGCTTGCGGCGGAACAGCTGGGTGCGCAGGGACGGCTCGGTCACCGGGTCATCATCCGCTCCGGCCCCGTGTGAGCCGGACCGCGGTGCGGGACGGGGTCAGCCGACGCGGCGGAGGACGTCCGGGGAGAGCTGGTCGACGGCGGTGTGGCCGGTGAGGCCGAGGGTCAGGTCGAACTCGCCGACGGCGTCCTCGACGACCTGCCGGACGCCCTGCTCGCCCGCCAGGGCCAGCCCCCACGCGAAGGGCCGGCCGAGCAGGACGGCGGTCGCGCCGAGGGCCACGGCGGTGAAGACGTCGGCGCCGCTGCGGATGCCGCTGTCGAGCAGGACCGGCGCCCGGCCGGCGACCGCGCCCAGGACCTCGGGCAGCGCGTCGAGCGCGGAGATCGAGCGGTCGACCTGCCGGCCGCCGTGCGTGCTCACCACCAGGCCGTCCATGCCCTCGTCCAGGGCGCGGCGGGCGTCGTCGGGGTGCAGCACGCCCTTGAGCAGGATCGGCAGCTTCGTCCGCGAGCGCAGCCAGGCCAGGTCGTCCCAGCTGATCGACGGGCGCGAGTAGATGGCCAGGAAGGTCTCGACGGCGGCCCGCGGCAGGGGGGAGCGCAGGTTGTCGCGGAACGAGCCGGGCCAGGCCTTCGCCATGGTGACCAGCGCCTTGACGGCCGCGGGCGTGGGGCGCGGCTGCGGCGCGCGCGGGCCGGGGGCGGCCGCGCGCTCCTCGACCAGGCGGCGGAAGACCGGGTCGGAGGTGTACTGCGCGATCCCCTTGCCCAGGGCGAAGGGCAGGTGGCCGAGGTCCAGGTCGCGCGGGCGCCAGCCGAGCATCGTGGTGTCGAGGGTGACCACGAGGGCCTCGCACCCGGCGGCCTCGGCGCGGCCGATCAGGCTCTCGACCAGCTCGTCGGAGGTCGACCAGTACAGCTGGAACCAGCGGGGGGAGTCGCCCATGGCCGCGGCGCACTCCTCCATCGAGCGCGAGCCCTGGTTGGAGAAGACCATCGGGACGCCGGTGGCCGCAGCCGCCCGGGCGACGGCGAGGTCGGCCTCGGCGTGCACCAGCTCGAGGGCGCCGACCGGGCCGAGCAGGAGGGGTGCCGGCAGCCGGCGCCCGAAGAGCTCGACGGAGGTGTCGCGGACGCTCGCGTCGCGCAGCACCCGGGGGACGACGGCCCACCGGTCGAAGGCCGAGCGGTTGGCGCGCTGGGTCGTCTCGTCGCCGGCGCCACCGGCCACGTAGGCGTACGCGCGGGCGTCCAGCACGCGCTTGGCCCGCTCCTGCAGCCGGCGGATGCCGACCGGCACCGCGGGGGAGTGGCCGAACACCCCGGCCCGGTACACCTCGTTCTGCCGCCGCCGCCCTGCGCCCGCTTCGTCCACGCGGCCACCGTAGTGACCGCGATCTCATCGCGACCGGCGGGTGGCCGGCGGGTGGTTCGGCGGCGACGTGCCGGGGAACGAAATCGCGACACACCGCGCGACACGCGCGACACGCGCGTAACGGCGTAGCAACGAAGCGTCACTTCCGGCATCATCTGAAACTCCAGCGCACTGAAACGGAGGACGGGCTGAGCACGACGTTCCAGCGAGCTGCCGGACCGACGCGGACGACGTCGGCCCGGACGGTGCGCCCCGCCCTCTCCGCCGGTGTCGTGACCGGTGTGCTCGCGGTCCTGCTGTCCGTCACGACCCCCGCCGCGGCGGTCGACGACCCCTCCCGTCCCGGCGTGCAGGTCACCCGCGGACCGAGCTGCCAGCCCGGCGGCATCGTGGTGGAGCTGGCCGGCGGCACGGTCCCCTACACCGTCCGTCTCGCCACGACCCGCACGCCCGCCGGTGAGGACGAGGTCACCCTCGTCGCCCAGGGCACCGCGGTCCTGCAGACCCGCGACGTCGCCCCCGGCGAGACCATCGACCCCCGGCTGGAGTTCGCCGCCGCCGACGGCTCCGGCGTCACCTACGTCGACGAGCTCGAGGACTACACGCTCACCCGCCCGACGACGGAGGACTGCGAGGCGGCGCTGAACCCGCCGGTGACCCCGCCGTCGACGCCCACCGCCACGGTCGAGCCGTCGAGCCCGGCCCCCTCCGCGCCCGGCACGGGGTCCACCGGCACCGGCTCGCGGTCGAACACCCCCACCAGCTCCTCGCGCCCGGCGCCCAGCCCGACCACGGACGCCCCCTCCCGCACCCCCGACCCGACGGGCGCGACGACGCCGGGACGCCCCGACGGCGGGAGCGGCACCGGGGGCGGCCAGGTCACCCCGGGCGGGACCGTCACGCTGCGCGGAGCCGGCTTCCAGCCCGGTGAGCGGGTGGACATCCTGCTGCGGGGCACCGAGGCCGTGATCGCCACGGCCACGGCGGGCCCCGACGGCGAGGTGCGCGTCGACGTGCGCATCCCGGACGCCGCCGAGGCAGGCCCCGCCACCCTCGACCTGGTGGGGGCCGACTCCGCCGTCACGACCGGGGTGGACCTGCAGGTCGCCGCCGCCGAGGGGGCGGTGAGCACCTCCGGGGGTGCGCTCTCGCTGGCCTCGCTCGTCGCCGCCGCGGTCGCGCTCGTCGGTGCCGCAGCCGGTCTGGTCTCGGTCGCCGGACGGCAACGCGCCGAGCGGCGCGGCCGACACGCGGTGCCCACCGGCTGAGTGCGGTTTCGGGGTCCCCCGATCAGGGGACCCCCGCCTCGTGCCACGGTCCGAGGACGCGCTCGCGCGTGGTGTCCCCCGGGACACCGCCACTCTTCCCGGAGTCGCTCCCCGCCCCGCCGAGACGTGGTTGCGCATCGTCCAGGTGCACGACCGGATCACCCGGCGGGTCGACTCCGCGCTCCACCGCCACCACGACCTCTCGCTCACCGGTTTCGAGGCGTTGCGGCGCATCGCCGAGTCGCCGGGCGAGCGAGCGTCCATGGGGGACGTCGCCGAGGCCGTCGGGCTCTCCAGACCGGGGATGACCAGCACGATCGACCGGCTGGTCGCCCAGGGGCTGGTCGTCCGCGAGCGCGGGGAGGGCGACCGGCGGCTGCTGCACGCACGGCTGACGCCCGCCGGCCGGCAGCGGGTCGAGGCGGCGACCGCCACGCACGACGCGATGGTGACCCACCTGCTCGGGCTGCTCGGTGACGACGCGGGCGTCGTGACCGACGCCCTGGCCCGGGTCTCGGTCGCCACCCGCGACCACCGCTGACGCCCCCGGGACCGGCCCCGGCGGTCGACGCCGCCCGGGGAACACTTCAAGCCCGTAGTGTTTCGCCGCCCGGGGATCGGGCAGGACGTGATCATGCTCGAGCAGGTGACCGTCGTCGTGCCGACGATCGGGCGTCCCTCGCTCGACGTGCTGCTCGACGCGCTCGCCGCGGCTCCGGGGCCGCGCCCGGCCGAGCTGGTCCTGGTCGACGACCGCCCGGTGGGGGAGCCGCTGCGGCCCGAGCGGCCCGGCCTCCCACCGGTCCGGGTCGTCCGCACCGGCGGTGGCGGGCCGGCCCGCGCGCGCAACCTCGGCTGGCGCACGGCGCGGACCGGCTGGATCGCCTTCCTCGACGACGACGTGGTGACCGACCCCGACTGGTACGAGCGGCTCGCGGCCGACCTCGCCGCGCTGCCGGCGGACGTCGCGGGCAGCCAGGGGCGCGTCCGCGTGCCGCTGCCCGCCGACCGCCGCCCCACGGACTGGGAGCGCGGCACCGCCGGCCTGGCCACGTCCAGCTGGATCACCGCCGACCTGGCCTACCGGCGGGCGGCCCTCGCCGCGGTCGGCGGCTTCGACGAGCGCTTCCCGCGCGCCTTCCGCGAGGACTCCGACCTCGCGCTGCGCGTCATGGACACCGGCTCCCGCCTGGTCCGCGGCGAGCGCTGGATCACCCACCCGGTGCGTCCGGCCGACCGCTGGGTCAGCGTGCGGGTGCAGGCCGGCAACGCCGACGACGTCCTGATGCGACGGCTGCACGGCCCGGGCTGGCGCGACCGCGCCGACGCCGCGCTCGGCCGCCGTCCGCAGCACACGGCGGTCACGGGGGTGCGGTCGTGAGGTTCGGCGTCACCACCCCGAGCCGCGAGGAGTTCGCGGCCCTCGACGCGCCCGTCCTCCCGGTGACCCGGCGGCTGCTCGCCGACGGCCAGACCGCGGTCGGCATCTAC
>NZ_SPQP01000019.1 GCF_004571075.1 Blastococcus sp. TF02A-35 | reverse complement strand
CGCGCTGGTGGCCAACCTCCCGTACAACGTCGCCGTCCCGGTGCTCCTGCACCTGCTGGAGCTGCTGCCGACGCTGGGCAGCGCGCTGATCCTCGTGCAGGCGGAGGTCGCCGAGCGGCTCGCGGCGTGACGCCGACCAGGCGCTCCTGACGCCGCCGGGCCGGGTCAGCCGGCCGGCTCGAAGCGCAGGACGTCCCGCACGGCGCGCCGGCCGCTGACGACCGGCTCGGCCCCCTGCCCGTCCTGCGGGTAGCCCAGGCGCAGCAGCATCTGCGGGTGGCCGACCAGGGACAGCCGCGACTGCATGCGCGTGCGGGTGGCCGGCCAGTCCAGCGCCTGCGTCAGCGGTGAGGCGACGAGCCCGGCCTCGGTCACCCGGAGCAGCACCCGGCCCAGCGCGCGGCCCGACAGCAGCCAGGCCGCGCGGTCGTCCCCGTCGGTGCCCATGAGGACCACGGTCGGCCGCTCCACCTCCGGCGGCGGCGCGTCCGGGTCCGCGGCGGCCCGGAAGGCGTGCGGCTCCCGCTGGCCGGCGACGAAGTCGCGGATCAGCCAGTTCGACGCCCGCTCGTGCGGGTCGCCCTCGGGGACGGCCCCCAGGGGGACCCCGTCCTCGGCGGCCGGGTCGGTGCGCAGCCAGCTCTCCAGCTCGGCGAGGTAGGCGGGGTCGCCCTGCTCCATCTCCTCGGCGCGGGAGATGAGGAAGACGGTGGCGACCTCCTCCTCAGAGCGCGTGATCGGCTTGAGCCAGGTGCCGAACGCACCGGCCTCGGCCTGCAGCTGCTCCAGCAGCTCGTCGGGGACCGCCCGCGCGGCGAACGGTGTGCGCACCGTGTGCCGGCGGTCGATCGCCTCGACCAGCGACCGCGCGCCCTCCGCCGCCTTCGACCGGCCGGCGAGCCGGACGACGCCGAGCGCGCCGTCCGCGCCCGGGGGCAGCAGGTCGACCTCGGTGTCCCACCCCTCGGCCGCCAGCGCGACGACGGCGAACTCCAGCGCGATGCCGCAGCTGATCACCTGCTGCCGTCCGCTCGGGTCCAGGACGGGCAGCGCCCGCGCCTCGTCGAGGTGCAGCTCCAGCCGCTCCGGCTGTGCGACGAAGCGCCACGGCTGCGTGTTGTGGATCGACGGCGCCCGCGTGGCGGCCGCCACCACCCGCGCCCAGTCCTGCTCCTCCACGACGTCCCCTCCCGCGTCCGGGCCCGCCGGTCCGGCGGCCCTGCACCGTGCCTACCCCATCCGGCCCCGGCGCCGCACACCGGGCGGGTCAGCCGACCGGCGTCTCCGCCGGGGGCGCCGTCGGCCGGCGGCTCCGCGTCCGGGAGACCGCGACCCCGAGCAGGCAGACCGCGCCGCCGACCACCGCGAGGGCCGGGGGCACCTCGTCCAGCAGCAGCCAGCCGAGGAGGATCACCAGCGGTGGCACCAGGTACGTCGTCACCCCGAGGCGGCCGGCGTCCATCCGGGAGAGGGCGTAGGCCCAGGTGCTGAAGGCCAGCGCGGTGGGGACGACACCGAGGTAGACCATCCCGGCCACCGACGAGCCGGGTGCCCGCCCCAGCTCGGCGGCCAGCGTCCCCGCCCAGGGCAGGCAGCAGACCGCCCCGATGGCGCAGGCGGTGAAGGTGACCTGCAGCCCCGGCAGCCGCCCCAGCAGCGGCTTCTGCGCCACGACCCCGATGGCGTAGGTGAGCGCGGCCACCAGGCACAGCAGCACGCCGAGGAGGTCGGCCTCCGCCCCGCGGGTGGCGACGCCGATGAGCAGCACGCCGCCGAAGGCGACGGCGATGCCCATGACCAGCCGCCGGGGGAAGCCCTCCCCCAGCCAGAGGCCGGCGAAGAGGGCGATCAGGATCGGGCCGATGTTGACCAGCATCGCCGTCGTCCCGGCGTCGAGGTGCTGCTCGGCGGCGTTGAGCGCGACGTTGTAGACGGCGAACCAGCCGACACCGCACACCGCCAGCAGGCGCCAGTCCGCAGGCGCCGGGCGCACCCAGCCGCGCCGCGCGACGAGCACGCCCAGGACGAGCGTCCCGACCAGCAGCCGGCCCAGGGCCAGCGCACCGGGCGAGAGGTCGTCACCGACGGCACGGATCCCGATGAACGCCGACGCCCAGGCCAGCACGGTGACGACGACGGCGAGCAGCGTGCGCGGCTCCAGGGCAGCGGTTCGGGGCGAGCTCACCGGAGAACCCTAGAAGGCCGGTACGACGACCTCCGGCGGTTCCCGGACATCGCGCTCGGGCTGGCCGTCGCGCTCCGCAGGATGGCAGGAACGTTGCGGCTCAGGCCGGTGGCGGCGCGCTCGCCAGGTACTGCGCCCAGGTGTGCTGCCCCCGGGAGGCGCGGGCGGGGACCGCCGCCCCCTCCCGCAGGGCCGCCCCGATCCGGCCCGGGACGGGCGTGGACAGCACGCGGGCCGTGGGCGCCCGCACCGCGGCCCACGCCCGGGCGAGGTCGGCGACCGAGTGCTCCTCCGGGCCGGCGAACTCCACGACCCCGCCGCTGGGGGCCTGGGCGGCGACGGAGACCAGGTGCGCGGCGGCGTCGTCGACGTCGACCGGCTGGACCCGCCACCCCATCGGGACCGGCAGCAGCGGCCCGCGCCGGGCGGTGCCGAGCAGCTCGTCGGCGAACTCGTGGAACTGGGTGATGCGCACGAGGGTCACCGGCAGCCGCGAGGCCAGCAGCACCTGCTCGGCGGCGTACTTGGCGCGGTAGTAGGCGAGCGGGATCCGGTCGACGCCGACGATGGAGACGTGCACCAGGTGCCGGAGCCGGTCGCGGTCCACCGCCTCGACCAGCCGGCGGGTACCGGCGACGTCGACCTCCCACGGGTTGCCGCGCGGGTCGCTGGCCGCGTGCACCACGACCTCGGCCCCGGCGAGCGCGTGCGCGAGGTCGAAGCCGGTCGCCAGGTCGCCGCGGACCCCGCCGGGGCCCGCGCCGCGCCGTGACATCTGCCGCACGGAGTGGCCGGCCTGCTGGAGCCGGGGCACGAGACGGCGGCCGAGCCGGCCGGTCGCGCCGGTGACGAGTGCGTCCACGCCGCCAGTCTGCCGGTGCCGACCCCGCCGCGGCCAGCTCCCCGGCGGTCAGCGCTCCTGGTCGGTGGGACGCACCAGCACCTCGTTGACCGCGACGTGCGCCGGCTGGGAGACGACGTAGAGGACCGCGCGGGCGATGTCCTCGGCCTCCAGCGACCGCATGCTGGTGTACATCTTCTGCGAGGCGGCCTTGGCGTCCGGCTGCGTGATGTGGTCGGTCAGCTCGGTGCTCACCGCGCCGGGCTCGACCAGGCTCACCCGCACGCCGCGGCCGGTCACCTCCTGGCGCAGGGACTCGCTGAAGGCGTTCACCGCCCACTTGCTCGCGTTGTAGACGCCGGCCCCCTTGCGCGCGGTCCGGCCGGCGACGCTGGACATGTTCACGATGTCCCCGCTGCCCTGCTCGACCATGCCGTCGACCGCCGCGTGGGTCATGTACATGACGCCCAGGACGTTCGTGGACAGCATCCGCCGCCAGTCCTCCGGGTCGGCCCCGACGATGGTGCCCAGCAGCATGACCCCGGCGTTGTTGACCAGGACGTCGAGACCGCCCAGCTCCTCGCGCGTGCGGCGCACGGCGTCGGCGCAGGCCTGCTCGTCGGTGACGTCGAGGTCGAGGGCCAGCACGGAGGCGCCGCTCCCGCGCAGGCGGTCGGCCAGCGCCTCGAGCCGGTCCTTGCGACGGGCACCGACGGCGACGGCGGCACCGGCCTCGGCGAGCGCCACGGCGGTGGCCTCCCCGATCCCCGACGACGCGCCGGTCACCAGCGCCACCTTGCCTGCCAGCGGTCGGACGGCCTCGGTCATGCGGATCTCCTCCCGCGCCGCCCCGCGCGGCGCCCTCCGTCCACCCTGCCCCGGATCAGGCCCGCCCGCTGGCCGGCGGGGCGAGGGTCACGCCGAACCCGTGCACGGCCAGGCGCAGGAGCACCGGGCCGGGGCGCAGCAGGTCCGCGACCCGCACGCCGGCGGCCTCCTCGAGCTCGGCCACCCGGGCGGCGAGCTCGGGCGCGCCGGCCAGGCGGGCGGCGTGCAGCACGCCGGTGTTGGACCAGACCCGGCGCCGTGACTCGCGGAGGAGGACGACGGCGGCCAGCCGGTTGGCCGGGGTGAGCACGCGGTCCAGCGGGGTCCGGGCGCCCCCGGCCCGGCGCAGGGCCAGGTCCTCCTCCCCCACCCGGCGGGCGAGGATCCCGTCGATCCGCCCGTGGTCGCGGTGCCGGCGGGCGAGCAGCTCGGGGTCGGCGAAGTCGCCGGGCGGGATCACCGCGACCAGCGACTGCGGCAGGTCGTAGTTGATGTGCGCGTTCATCCCGAGCAGGACGTGCCCCTCGGGCCGCAGGTGCGGGTCCGCGGCGAACGCGCGCCGCCACGGCGCGGGGGCCGACGGCGGGTCGGCGCGGTGGGCGGCGAGCGCGTCGAGGTAGCGGTCGGCGAAGTCGACGTCCCAGCGGGCCACCCAGGCCGGGTCCTCGAAGCGGCCCGCGGCGAGCGCGGCCGCGACGGCGCGGGTGGTGCGCAGGTAGGTGCCCAGGAAGAAGCACGCCGGGTCACCGGCCCGCTCCAGCTCCTCGGCCAGTGCGCCCATGCGCAGCACGAGCGCGTCCACCGACGGGCCCATGCCGCAGCTCGCCGCTAGACCAGGGAGTCGAAGCCGTCGTCGGTGAGCCCCATCCCGACGTCCAGCGGCGGCCGGTGCGGCTGGTCCAGGCCCCGCATGCGGGCGGCGTGCAGTGCCAGCAGCAGGTTCAGGCGCAGCGTCGGGTCCGTGGTGAACGGGCCCAGCATCCGCTCGAGCTTGCCGATCCGGTAGCGCATCGTGTTGTAGTGGAAGTGCAGCCGGCGCGCGGACTCGGCGACGTTGAGGTTGGTCTCCAGCAGCACCCGCAGCGTCTCGCGCAGGTCGGCGGAGTCGGCGTCGACGGCGTCGGCCAGCGGGCCGAGCACCTCGTCGACGTAGCTGCGCAGCTCGCTGCTGTCGGGGATGAGCGAGAGCAGGCGGAAGACGCCCAGCTGGTCGAAGTGGGTGACCGTCCCGGCGTGGATCTCCTGCCCGACACCGAGGGCGCGCTGGGCCTGCCGGTGGGCCTCGGCCAGCTCGCCCAGCGACTGCGCGGGCCGGCCGATCCCGGTGCCCAGCAGCCGGCCCATGCGGCGGAGCCGGCCGTTGACCCGGGAGGTGACGGCGGAGACCAGCGAGGAGAGCTCCTCCGGCGTCCGGCCGTCCAGCGGAAGGAGCGTGACGATCTCGGTCGCCAGGCCGGCGACGGCTGCGCCGGTCACCTCCGACTCCAGGGCGGCCCGCCAGCCGTCGGCCAGCCGGTCGAGGACGTCGAGGGCGCGGGTGGGGTCCGCCGCGGCGTCGGGGGCGATCTCGGTGGCGGTGACGAGCACCGCGACCGGCCCGTCCAGCCGCCACCCGAAGGACCGGGTGTGGGCGAGGGTGCGCTCGGTGTGGCCGACGGCGCCGCCGACGAGCCGGCGCACCAGGTCGCCCTGGAACCGCAGCTCCACGGAGTGGACGGCCTGCAGGCGGATGACCGAGAGCGCGGCGATCACGGCGGCGCGCTCGAGCACACCACCGGCGCCGAGCATCATCGCGCCGGTGCGGTGGACCGCGACCAGCCAGCCGTGGCGCTGGTCGCCGGCCATGATCGGGGCGACGGCGTACTCGCCGACGCCGCCCGGGAGCTCGTGGTGGCCGGGCACCAGCAGGATGCCGTCGGCCGGTGAGAGGTCGGCGTCGGCCAGCACGGCGGCCGGTGTCACCACCGTCTGGTCGGCGCGGACGCCGGAGAGCCGGCGCGAGGGGGTCAGCTCGGCCAGCGCGTCGTCGGCCGCGGCGTCGAGCAGCCACAGCCAGTCGCTGATCTCCTCGACGTCCTCGCCGGGGCCGGCGCTGGTGACGACCTCGCGGTCGGGGCCGAGGCCGAGGACGGCCGCGCCCTCCAGCATCACGGCCAGCCGCTGGGTCACCTCGGCGAGGCCGCCGCCGGTGAGCGCCACCTCGGTGAACTCGTCGTCCATCCGCGAGGAGAGCGCCAGGGCCTCGCCCTGCTTGGCGACGACGGTGCCGAGCACGGCCGAGACGATCTCGTCCAGGCGCGCCCCGGAGGGCAGGGCGAGCACCGGCAGGCCGCGGCGGTCGGCCTCGGCGAGCACCTCGGCGGGCAGCGGGGCGGGGCCGTCGGTCCGGCGGAAGGCCAGCGCGGCGGTGCCGACGAGGTCGAGCCGCTCCACCAGGGCCCGGCAGCTGGCGGGGTCGGCCGGCGGGAGCCGGGCACCGAGGACGACGAGGACGTCGGGACCTGCCGCGGCCAGCGGCTCCGCGGGGTCGTCGACGACCATGTGGCGGACGGTCCGCGCGAGACCTGCCGCGCCGGCTGCGACCGTGGCGCCGGCGAGGGCCGGGAGGCCGAGCGCCTCCTCGACGGTGAGCCCCATCCGCTGCTGCCAGCTGCCGCGCTCGTCGCGGGCGTCGTGGCGCGGCGACTCGTCGATGGCCCAGTTGCGACGGAACGGCGACGTTCCGTTACTGTGCGTAGAGGCAACCAGCGACGCGTCACTCTGGGTCACGAGGTCTTTCCTTCCAGTCGTCGTCCAGGGTGCCACACCTCGGGATCATGTCAGGTGTCCCTGGACGCCGGGACCCATTCTTGGCGACATCCGCCATAAGAGGGCGTGCGACGCGCCGCTTAGGTTCGAGCCGTTCCACCCGCTGGCTGGATGGTAAGCGCTTCTCCCGGAGGCGCGCCCACCCGTGCGAGCGGCTGGTCCGAACGGTAGGGGGCCGACCCACCGGCCTCCTCCGTCCCGTCGGGTGGAGGCCGAGATGCGCGCGATCGACGACACCGCAGTCCGAACCGGACCGACCGACGGGGCTGCGCTCCGCGGCCGGGCAGCACGCGCCGGCGTGCCCACCATCCCGCTCCCCCGCGACTCGGCACGGGCCGCCGCCCGAACCGCCGGCCCGGCCCGCGTCGCGACGGCCGTCCCGGCGGCCGCCAGCACCGGCGTCGCCGCGCTGCTCCGCGGCCCGGTGCGACAGGCGCGCGTGCTGCTCAGCGCGCCGACCGCCGTCTACCTGCACGTCCCCGGCGAGCGGACGGCGGGCGACGTCGTCGGCATCCTCACCGGCGACGCGACCCGGCTGCCGCTGGGCTGCGTGCTCTTCCGGCCCAGCAACGGCCGGCCCCTGGTCGGGGTGCCGACCGGTGCCGTGGCGGAGGTGGGCGGCGGGCGCATCGTCGTCGGCGACCTCGCCGTCAGCGCCGCCGCCTGGTGGGACCCGCGGCCCCGCCTCCCCGGGGGCCGTCCGGCGCTGCTGCCGGAGGGCGTGCGCCAGCTGCGCAACACGCTCTACGGCGAGGGCGTCCCGCACAGCTCCTTCACGCTCCCCGGCCTGCCCACCGGCCCGGGCGGCCCGCTCGCCGCGCTGCGCGGCGCGGTCCGGCGCGCCGACCTCGAGGCCGCGCTGCGCACCGCGACGCGGCTGATCGGGCTGGGCCCCGGCCTCACCCCCGCCGGGGACGACGTGATGGCCGGCACCGTCGCCGGGCTCGTGCTGCTGGGCCACCCCGCGGCCGACCGGTTCGCTGCGGGCGTCTGCTCGCTGGCGGCCGGCCGGACCACCGAGCTGTCGGCCGCGCTCCTGCGGCACGCGGCCGCGGGCCGGGTGAGCGCCGAGTACGCGGCCGTCCTGCGCGGGCTCGTCGGCGAGCGGCCACTGGCCCCCGCCGTGGACCGCCTGCTGGCCGGTGGCACCACCAGCGGGCGGGCGATCGCCCTGGGCCTGTGCACCGCGATCGACCTGGTGGAGCGCACCACCCGCCGCTGAGCGGTCAGCCCAGCGAGTCGTCGACCCCCACCGGAACCGGCAGCACCGGGCCCAGCGAGTCCCACTGGGAGATCCGGCAGCCGTCGGTGCGGGAGAGGTCCAGCTCCACCTCGTCGCCGTGCCAGCTGCCCGTCACCCGCGCCGTCTGCGGCCCGCCGTACTGCTCGGTGCACATGACGTCGGCCGGGAGCGGCGCGAAGGGGTCGGTCATCCCGGCGAGGTGCTCGCAGGCCTCCTGCGGCTGCGGGTGCGTCCCCCCGCCACCGCCGGAGCAGGTCAGGGTCCAGGACTGCGGCGGGCTGCCGTCACCCTGCGACGCCACGACGACCAGGTCGTCGGCGGAACGGGCCACGCCGTCGACGCCGCCCGAGGCCCCCGACGGCGAGCCGCTCCCCGACGCCGTGCCGCCGGCCGGACCGGCGCAGCCGCTGAGGGCCAGGGCCACGCCGACCAGGACGGCCCCCGCGCGGGGTCCCGCCGCGGGCCTGCGGACGGTGGGGGGCACGGGGGTCCTCTCAGATGCGGGACGCGTGGATGCTGGTCACCAGGATGGCCCGGGCGCCGAGCTCCCACAGCTCGTCCATCACCCGGTTGGTGTCGGCCTTGGCCACCATCGCGCGCACCGCGGACCAGCCCGGCGTCTGCAGCGGGCTGACGGTCGGGCCCTCGATGCCCGGCGTCATCGCCGTCGCCTTCTCGAGCAGGTCGTTCGGGCAGTCGTAGTCGAGCATCACGTACTGCCGGGCCACGAGGACCCCGCGCAGCCGGCGCCGCAGCTGGGCCACGGCCGGGATCTCCTCGGCGCCCTCGCGGCGGACGAGGATCGCCTCGCTGGCCAGCACCGGCTCGCCGATGATGTGCAGCCCCGCGGCACGCAGGGTCGTGCCGGTCTCCACGACGTCGCAGACGGCGTCGGCCACACCGAGGCGGCAGGCGGTCTCCACCGCGCCGTCGAGCTTGACGACATCGGCCTTGATGCCCGACTCCTCCAGGTACCGCTGGGCGAGCACCGGGTAGGCGGTGGCGACGCGCTTGCCGGCCAGCTGCTCGACGCTCTCGATGCCCGACTCCAGCGGGGTGGCGAAGCGGAACGACGAGCGGCCGAAGCCCAGCGGCATGACCTCGACCGCGGACGGGCCCTCGCCGTCGGCCGGTGCGGTCTCCAGCAGCATGTCCCGGCCGGTGATGCCGACGTCGAGGGTGCCCGCGGCGACGTAGACGGCGATGTCGCGCGGCCGGAGGTAGAAGAACTCGGTGTCGTTGTCCGGGTCGTAGACCGCGAGGTCCTTGGTGCTCCGCCGTTGGCGGTACCCGCTCTCGGCGAGCATCTCCGCGGCGGGCTCGCTCAGGACGCCCTTGTTCGGCACGGCGACGCGCAGCACTGGTCTCTCCTTCAGAGGTGGGTGTAGACGTCGTCGAGGGAGAGCCCGCGGGCGAGCATCAGCACCTGCACCCGGTAGAGGAGCTGGCTGATCTCCTCGGCCGTCCGCTCCTCCCCCTCGTGCTCGGCGGCCATCCAGGACTCGGCGGCCTCCTCGACGACCTTCTTGCCGGCGGCGTGCACGCCGTCGCGGACGGCCGCGACCGTGCCGGAGGCCGGGTCGCCCTCGGCGACCTTGGCGGAGAGCTCGGCGAAGAGGGAGTCGAAGGTCTTCACGAACGGGCCTCCTGGCCGGCGGGTGGGATCGAGAAGCCGGTCTGGCGCGGCGGCACCCGCAGCTCGCGGAGCACCAGGGCGGTCTGCAGGGCGGCGATGGTCGCCTCCCACCCCTTGTCCTCCGCCGAGCCGGGCAGCCCCGAGCGGTCGCGCGCCTGCTGCTCGTCGTTGGTGGTGAGGACGCCGTTGCCCACCGGCTTGCCCGCGTCGAGGGCCACCCGGGTGAGCCCGGCGGTGACCGAGTCGCAGACGTACTCGAAGTGCGGCGTGCCGCCCCGGATGACGACCCCGAGGGCGACGACGGCGTCGTGCCGCTCGGTCAGCGCCTGGGCGACGACGGGCAGCTCGACCGCGCCCGGCACCCGGACGACGGTGGGCGCGGCGACTCCGGACGCCTCGGCCGCGGCCAGCGCGCGGTCCAGCAGCGCGCCGGTGATCTCCGCGTGCCAGGTGGTGGCGACGATGCCCAGGGTCAGCCCGGCCGCGTCGACCGGGCGCGCCTCGGGCGCTCCGGCGCCGCTCATGCCGGCTGCTCGTTCTGCCCCAGGGGCACGTCGGTACCCGGGACGGTGGTCGCGCCGGGGGCGTCGGCCGGTGCGGGGACGGTGTCCGCGGGGCCGGACTCGGTCTCCGGCTCGATGATGTCGAGCAGGTGGCCCATCCGGTCGCGCTTGGTCCGCAGGTAGCCGAGGTTCTCCTCGGTCACGTGGCTGGGCAGCGGCACGCGGCCGAGCACCCGCAGCCCGTAGCCCTCCAGCCCGGCGCGCTTGGCCGGGTTGTTGGTCAGCAGCCGCATGGTGTGGATCCCGAGGTCGACCAGGATCTGGGCACCGGTGCCGTAGTCCCGTGCGTCCGCCGGCAGCCCCAGGTCGAGGTTGGCGTCGACGGTGTCGGCGCCCATGTCCTGCAGCTGGTAGGCCTGCAGCTTGTGCAGCAGGCCGATCCCCCGGCCCTCGTGCCCGCGGATGTAGAGGACGACGCCGCGGCCCTCCTGGGCGACCGCGGCCAGCGCCGCCTGCAGCTGGGGGCCGCAGTCGCAGCGCAGCGAGCCGAAGACGTCGCCGGTGAGGCACTCGGAGTGCACGCGGACCAGGACGTCCTCGCCGTCGCCGATGTCGCCGTAGACGAAGGCCACGTGCTCGCGCTCGTCGTAGGAGCTGCGGTAGCCCACGGCGGTGAAGGTGCCCGGCGGCAGCGGCACGACCGCCTCGGCGACCCGCTCGACCAGCTTGTCGAACCGCTTGCGGTAGGCGATCAGGTCGGCGATGGAGATCAGGCAGAGGTCGTGCTCGTCGGCGAAGACCCGCAGCTCGTCGGCGCGTGCCATGCCGACCGGGTCCTTCTCGCTGACGATCTCGCACAGCACGCCCGAGGGGCGCAGGCCGGCGAGCATCGCCAGGTCGACCGACGCCTCGGTGTGGCCGGGCCGGCGGAGCACGCCGCCGTCGCGGGCGCGCAGCGGCACCACGTGGCCGGGGCGGGCCAGGTCGGCGGAGGTGGTCTCGGCGGCGGCCAGCGTGCGGATGGTGTGCGCGCGGTCCGACGCCGAGATGCCGGTGGTCACGCCCTCGCGGGCGTCCACCGTGACGGTGTAGGCGGTGCCGAGCCGGTCCTGGTTCACCCGGTGCATCGGGGGCAGGTCCAGCCGGTCGGCGTCGGCCTCGGTCACGGCGACGCAGATGTAGCCGGAGGTGTACCGCACCATGAACGCGACGAGCTCGGGGGTGGCGAGCTCGGCGGCGAAGATCAGGTCGCCCTCGTTCTCGCGGTCCTCGTCGTCGATCACGACGACCGGCTTGCCGCTCTTGATGTCGGCGAGGGCGGCCTCGATGGAGTCCAGCCGGGTGACGGGCGCGCTCACGAGCGGGCCCCCAGCAGACGCTCCACGTACTTGGCGATCACGTCGACCTCCAGGTTGACGGGGTCCCCCGTGGCGCGCGCGCCGAGCGTGGTCTCGCGGAGGGTGGTGGGGATGAGGCTGACCTCGAACCAGGGTTCGGGGTCGTCCAGTGCGCTGACCGCGCTGACGGTCAGCGAGACGCCGTCGACGGCGATGGAGCCCTTCTCGACGACGTAGCGGCCGAGCCCCGCGGGCAGCCCGATGCGGACGACCTCCCAGTGCTCGCCGGGGGTGCGGGAGACGACCCGGCCGACGCCGTCGACGTGGCCCTGCATCATGTGGCCGCCGAGGCGGGTCTGCGGGCTGACCGCGCGCTCGAGGTTGACCGGCGCGCCCTCGGCCACGGCGCCCAGCGAGCTGCGGCGGAGGGTCTCGGCCATCACGTCGGTGGTCCAGACGCCGGTCCCGTCGGCCTCGGGCTGCACACCGGTGACGGTGAGGCAGACGCCGTTGACCGCGATCGAGTCACCGAGCGAGACGTCGGTCAGGACGGTGCGGGCGCGGATGCTGAGGACGGCGGAGTCGCCCTGGTCCTCGCGAGCCGCCAGGGTGCCCACCTCTTCGACGATGCCGGTGAACACCTCAGCTCCCTCCGTCCACGTCGTCCCCGCGGGTGCGGGTGCCCCCACCAGTGTGCCGGGTGGGGTGCAGCCTGATCTGCACGTCCCCACCCAAGGGGAGGACGTCGGCGACCGAGAAGGACAGCGCCGAGCCGATGCCGGTGATTCCCAGGTCGGCCACGAGCGAGGGGCCGGCACCCAGCAGCTTGGGCGCGAGGTGCACGACGGCCTCGTCGACCAGGCCCTCGCGCAGGAACGCGGCCGCGAGCGTCGGGCCGCCCTCGAGCAGCACCCGGCGGACGTCGCGGTCGAACAGCTCGGCGAGCAGCCCGGCCGGGGTCGCGGCCCGGCTGACCAGCGTGGGGGCGGCGTCGTCGAGGACGCGCGCGGTGGCCGGCAGCCGGCCGGACCGGTCGACGACGACGCGCAGCGGCTGCCGGGCCGCGTCCCGGCCGTCGGCGTCGCGGACGGTCAGCCGGGGGTCGTCGGTGAGCGCGGTCCCCGAGCCGACGACGACGGCGTCGCAGCCCGCCCTCAGCCGGTGCACCTCGGCCCGCGCCTGCGGCCCGGTGACCCATCGGCTGCTGCCGTCGGCGGCGGCGACCCGCCCGTCGAGGGTGGCCGCCACCTTCCAGACGACGTACGGGCGCTGCTCGCGGACACCGGTGAGCCAGCCGGCCAGGGCGCCGCGCTCGGCGGCCTCCTGCTCGACACCCGTGACGACCTCGACCCCGGCGGCGCGGAGCCGCTCGGCCCCTCCGCCGGCGAGCGCGGTCGGCTCGGGCACGGCGACGACGACCCGGGCGACCCCGGCGGCGAGCAGCGCGTCGGCGCACGGCCCGGTGCGACCGGTGTGCGCGCACGGCTCGAGGGTGACGACGGCGGTGCCCCCGCGGGCGCGCTCGCCGGCCTGCGCCAGGGCGACCACCTCGGCGTGCGGGCCGCCCGGCGGGCTCGTCGCGCCCTCACCGACCACCGTGCCGTCCGCGGCGAGGACCACCGCACCCACGGCCGGGTTCGGGCTGGTGGTGCCCAGCACCGACTCCCCGAGCCCGCGGGCGCGGGCCATCCCCCGCAGCTCGGCGTCGGTGGCGTTCACGCCGGCCGCGCCGCGGCCGCCTGGGCACGGAGGGCGGCGATGGCGGCGGCGGGGTCCTGGGCGCCGTAGACGGCCGAGCCGGCGACGAACATGTCGACGCCGGCCTCGGCGGCCTGCTCGATGGTGTCGGCGTTGATGCCGCCGTCGATCTCGACCAGCAGGGTGAGCTCGCCGCTGTCGACCAGCCGGCGGGCCTCCCGGACCTTGGGCAGCACGTCGGCGATGAAGGACTGGCCGCCGAAGCCGGGCTCGACGCTCATGACCAGCAGGGTGTCGAAGTCGCGGAGGAGGTCGAGGTGGTCCTCCAGCGGGGTGCCGGGCTTGATCGCCAGGCCGGCCAGCGCACCAGCGGCCCGGATATCGCGGGCCACGGCGCGGGCGTCACGGCAGGCCTCGACGTGCACCGTCACGTTGCGGGCACCGGCCTCGGCGTAGCCCGGCGCCCAGCGCTCGGGGTCCTCGATCATCAGGTGGCAGTCCAGCGGGACGGGGCTGACCTTCTGGATCGCCTGGACGACCGGCAGGCCGAGGGTGAGGTTCGGCACGAAGTGCGCGTCCATGACGTCGACGTGCAGCCAGTCCGCACCGGCCACCCGCTGGACCTCGTCGGCGAGCCGCGCGAAGTCCGCGGACAGCAGGCTCGGCGCGATCATCGGTTCCCGGGACACGTCCGCCGAGTCTAGGCGCGCCATGATCGCCTCCTGGACCGACCGACCGGCTGCCCATCCCGTGCCTCCGGAGGACGTGTCCGTTGCGCACGACCGGGTAGGGCCGGGTCCATGGCTTCCGACACCCCTGCCCGCTACGACGGATTCGACCGGATGCCGATCGCCGGCACCTGGCGGCCCGGCAGCTCCGAGAAGACGGCCACCGACACCGACCCCTACACCGGCGAGACCCTGACCGAGATCAGGCTGGCGAACGCCGACGACCTCGACCAGGCCTACGCGAAGGCGAAGGAGGCCCAGCGCGACTGGGCGGCCCGGCTGCCGAGCGAGCGCGCCGACGTCATGCGCCGGGCGGCCCGGATCATGGAGGACCGCAAGGCCGAGGTCGTGGACTGGCACATCCGGGAGAGCGGCGCGGCGGCGCCTGCCGCCGAGTTCGAGTACGCCATCACGCTGCGCGACTTCTACGAGGCCTCGTCCTACCCGTACCGCGTCGAGGGCCGGATCCTGCCCGCCGACATCGAGGGCAAGGAGAGCCGCGTCTACCGCCGTCCGGTGGGCGTGGTCGCCGTCATCAGCCCGTGGAACGTGCCGATGCACCTGTCCAACCGGTCGGTCGCCCCGGCGCTGGCCCTCGGCAACGCCGTCGTCCTGAAGCCCGCCGGCGACACCCCGGTGACCGGCGGGCTGCTGCTCGCCAAGATCTACGAGGAGGCCGGGCTGCCCGAGGGGCTGCTGTCGGTCGTCATCGGCTCCGGCAGCGAGATCGGCGACGCGATCGTCAGCCACCCGACGCCGCGCGTCGTCTCCTTCACCGGGTCGACGCCGGTCGGCAAGGGCATCGCGGAGAAGGCGGGCCTGAAGAAGCTCTCCCTCGAGCTCGGTGGCAACGGCCCGCTGGTCGTGCTCGACGACGCCGACCTCGGCTACGCGGTGGACGCGGCGATCTTCGGGAAGTTCTTCCACCAGGGCCAGGTCTGCATGATCACCAACCGGATCGTGGTGGACGACTCGGTGCACGACGAGTTCGTCGAGCGCTACGTCGAGCGGGCCCGCTCCCTCAAGGCCGGCAACCCGCAGGACTCCGACACGGTGATCGGCCCGATCATCAACTCCAAGCAGCTGGAGGGGATCCAGGAGAAGATCTCCGCCGCCGTCTCCGACGGGGCCCAGCAGCTGCTCGGGGGCGACCCGACGGGCCCGATCGGCTCGGTCCTGCCGCCGCACGTGCTGCTCGGCAGCAACGACGTCGCCAGCGCCCGGCAGGAGATGTTCGGCCCGGTGGTGACGATCATCCGGGCCCGTGACGAGGACGACGCCCTGGCCATCGCCAACGACACCGAGTACGGCCTGTCCAGCGCCGTCTTCACCGAGGACACGCTGCGCGGCGTGCAGTTCGCGCTGCGGGTCGAGGCCGGCATGACCCACGTCAACGACTCGCCCCTGAACGACGAGAACAACACCGCGTTCGGCGGCGAGAAGGAGTCGGGCCTGGGCCGGTTCGGCGGCGAGTGGGCGATCGAGGAGTTCACCACCGACCACTGGGTGAGCGTCCAGCACACGAAGCGCCGGTTCCCCTTCTGAGCGGCTCGCCGCCTCCCCTCGGCCGGGGCCCGGCCGAGGGGAGGCGGCCCGCTCAGCGGTCGGGCAGCGCCACCCACTCCGCCCAGGTGAGGTCCCGCCCGGGGAGCCGGGGGCGGCGCAGCGGCCACCGCTCGGCCAGCCAGCGCGGCACCAGGTCGTCCAGCGCGGCCTCGACCGCGGTCCCGACGAGCCGGTCGACCACCCACCACGAGACCTCGGCGTCGGCGTCCCCGGCCTTCTCCGGCGGGTCGACGTAGACGCACCCGAGCAGCTCGGCCTCGTCGTCGTCGAAGAGGCCGTACAGGAAGCTCTGGTGCGCCTCGGTCTCGCGGGCGTGGCGGGCGAGGTCCTCGCGGTCCTGCTCCACGGTCATGTGCGCCGGCGGCCACCCCCACGCCTCGCCGTAGATGGCCCAGAGCCGCTCGCGGGAGCCCATCACCGCCGGGTGGTCGACCTCGGTGTCCTCCGGGCCCATGGGACGGAGGTGCTGCCCGGTCGGGAGGTCGACGCGCAGCGGGTGGACGAAGTCGTCAGGGAGCCAGGCCACGGCGCGGGACGGTAGCGCCCGTCAGCGGGTGCGGCGCAGCAGTGCCATGAACATGGCGTCCGTGCCGTGCCGGTGCGGCCAGAGCTGGGCGTGGTCACCGCGGGCGATGCCGGGCACCTCGGGGAACAGCGGCGCCACGGGCAGCACCTCGACGTCGTCGCGCCGGGCCGCGGCGTCCACCACGTCCGCGGTCTCGGCGGTGTGCGGCGAGCAGGTCACGTAGGCGACGACACCGCCCACCCGCACCGAGCGCAGCGCGCTGTCCAGCAGCCGCGTCTGCAGCTCGGCCAGCGGCTGCACGTCCTCGGCCGTGCGCCGCCAGCGGACCTCGGGCCGCCGACGCAGCGCGCCCAGCCCGGTGCAGGGGGCGTCGAGCAGCACCCGGTCGAACGATCCCGGCTCCCACGGTGGCTGCGTGCCGTCGGCGGCGAGCACCTCGGTGGCCGGCTCGTCGCGCAGCGCCTGGCGGACCAGCTCGGCCCGGTGCGGGGCCCGGTCGGCGGCCACCAGGCGGACGCCGTCGGGCCGGGTGGCGGCGAGCAGCCCGGACTTGCCCCCGGGGCCGGCGCACATGTCCAGCCAGGCGGTGTCCGGCCCGTCGAGCGGGGCCCGGGTCAGCAGCAGGGCGGCGAGCTGGCTGCCCTCGTCCTGGACGGCGGCCTTCCCGCTCCGCACCGACGGCAGCCGGCCGGGGTCTCCCCCGCCGAGACGGACGGCGTAGGGCGACCACGGGCCGGGCTCGCCACCGGACTCCGCCAGCAGCTCCTGGCGGTCCACCCGGCGGGCCACTAGGTGCACCTCGGGCGCGGCGTCGTCGGCCAGCAGCGCGGGCTCGAGCTCGTCGTCCCCGCCGAGCGCGTCCCGCCAGGCCTCGACGATCCAGCGCGGGTGGTCCGTCGCGAGGGCGAGGCGCTCGTCGCCCTCGGCGGCCAGGGCGGCCAGCCAGGCGGCGCGGTCGCCGCCGGCGGCCACCTTGCGCAGCACCGCGTTGACCAGGCCGGAGGCACCGGTGCCGACGATCGCCCGGGTGAGGTCCACGGTCGTGTCGACGGCGGCGTGCGCCGGTACCCGCAGGTCGATGAGCTGGTAGGCGCCCAGCCGGAGGAGGTCGAGCACCCGCGGGTCGAGCTCGCCCAGCGGCCGGGACACCAGCCCGGCGAGGATGGCGTCCAGCGTGCCCTGGGCGCGCAGCGCCCCGTAGGCCAGCTGGGTGGCGAAGGCGGCGTCGCGCTCGTCCAGCTGCCGCTCGCGCAGCATCTGCGGCAGCAGCAGGTTGGCGAACGCCTCGCGCGAGGAGACGGCGTCCATGACGTCGTAGGCGGTGAGCCGGGGCCCGTCGAGCACCGGACGGCGGGTGGCCGGGTGGCGGCGGGGACCCCGGCGCGACGGCGGCCGGCTCACTCCCCCACCCGCTCACCGGGCGCCGGGCGGGCGCCCCGCGCCCAGTCGGCCGCGGGCAGCATCCGCTTGCCGGCCGGCTGCACCTGCGAGAGCCGGACGCGGCCGGTGCCGGTGCCGACGAGGACGGCGCCGGAGTCGAGCCGCACCTCACCGGGCGCCAGCTCGGGACCGTCGGCGACCGGCTCCACCGGGGCCAGCCGCATCCGCTCGCCCCGCCACGTCGTCCAGGCCCCCGGGGCCGGGGTGACGCCGCGGACCCGCCGGTCCACCACGTGGGTCGGCAGCGCCCAGTCGACGCGCGCGTCCGCGGTCTCGACCTTGGGCGCGAGGCTCACGCCCTCGGCCGGCTGCGGCTGCGCCTCCAGGGCGCCGGCCTCGATCCCGTCCAGCGTCGCCACGAGCAGCCCGGCGCCGCTGACGGCGAGCCGCTCGAGCAGGTCCCCAGCGGTGTCGCGCGGCCGGATCGCCTCGGTCAGGGTGCCGAGGACCGGGCCGGTGTCCAGGCCGGCCTCGAGCAGGAAGGTCGACGCACCGGTCACCTCGTCGCCCGCCATCACCGCGTGCTGGACGGGGGCGGCGCCCCGCCAGGCGGGCAGCAGCGAGAAGTGCAGGTTGACCCAGCCGTGGCGGGGCAGGTCCAGGGCCGCCTGCGGCACCAGTGCCCCGTAGGCGACGACCGGCGCGCAGTCGACGGCGAGGTCGGCCAGCTGCTGGAGGAACTCCGGCTCGCGAGGCGAGCGTGGCTGGAGCACGGGGACCCCCGCCTCGTCGGCCCGCTCCGCGACCGGAGAGCGGCTGACCTTGCGGCCGCGGCCCGAGCGGGCGTCGGGCCGGGTGAGCACGGCGACCACCTCGTGGCCGGAGGCCAGGAGGGCGTCGAGCGAGGGGACGGCGGGCGCCGGCGTGCCGGCGAAGAGCAGCCTCAGTGGGGGCTCACCTCCACGCGCGGGACCCAGGCACCCATGCCGGCCCACTCCGCCGCCCTGATCTCGGCCAGCGCCGCCTCGCGGGCCGCTGCGTCGAGCCGGTCGACGAACAGCACGCCGTCGAGGTGGTCGGTCTCGTGCTGCACGGCGCGGGCCAGCAGGTGCGAGCCCTCCACGCGGACCGGCTCGCCGTGCATGTCCCAGCCGGTGGCCGCGACGTACAGGTGCCGTCGGCAGTCGAAGCGCAGGTCCGGGATGGACAGGCAGCCCTCGGGGCCCTCCTCGGTCTCCTCCCCGATCGGCGTGACGTCGGGGTTCACCAGGTGGCCGACCTCGCCGTCGACGTACCAGGTGAAGACCCGCAGGCCGACACCGATCTGCGGGGCGGCCAGGCCGGCCCCGCCCGCGGCGTGCATGGTGTCGGTCAGGTCCGCGACGAGCTGCCGCAGCTCGCGGTCGAAGTCGACGACCGGGGCGGCGGGACGGTGCAGGACCGGGTCGCCGAACAGCCGGATGGGGGTGACGCTCACCCGTCGATGGTAGTCGGGGCCGGTGGGCCGCCTTCCCCCAGCGCGGCGCGGACAGCGGCCGCCACGTGCAGCGCCGTCGTGGGGAAGGTCGGCACGTCGACGTCGTCGGGCCCGAGGAGCAGCTCGATCTCGGTGCAGCCGAGGACCACGCCCTGCGCCCCGCGGGCGACCACCTCGCGGTAGGCGGTGCGCGACTCCTCCCGGACCACGCCGAGGACGAGCTCCTCGAAGATCACGCGGTGGACCAGGTCGCGGTCCGCCTGGTCGGGGACGACGACCTCCAGCCCGGCGGCGGAGAGCCGGTCGAGCAGGAACGGCTGCTCCATCGTGTAGCGGGTGCCGAGCAGGCCGATGCGGCCGAGCCCGGCCGCGGTGACCGCCTCGGCCGTGCTGTCGCCGATGTGCAGCAGCGGGACGTCGAGGCCTGCGGTCACCGCACCGGCGACGACGTGCATGGTGTTCGTGCACAGCAGCACGAGGTCGGCGCCGGCGGCCTGCAGCGAGCGGGCGTCGGCGGCCAGCAGCTCGCCCGCGCGGTCCCAGTCGCCGGCGACCTGCAGCCGCTCGATCTCCGCGAAGTCCACCGACAGCAGCACGCAGCGGGCGGAGTGCAGCCCGCCCAGCCGCTCGCGCACCGCCTCGTTGAGCAGCCGGTAGTACAGCGCGCTGCTCTCCCAGCTCATCCCGCCCAGCAGTCCGATCGTCCGCACGGGCCCCATCAGACCAGGTCGAGCGGGTCCAGCTGCACCCGGACGTGCTCGGGCACCTTGCGGGCGCTGCGCACGCCCTGCACCTCCGCGAGCGCGTGCGCGAGCGCGGCGCCCTGCGCCCGGGGCACCCGCACCAGGTAGCGCTCGCGCTCCCCCTCCTGGCCCGGCCGGGGCCGCTCGGGTACGGGCCCGAGCAGGTCCGCGCCGCCCGGCAGCCGCAGGGCGGCGAGGAACTCGGCCAGCGCCGCCGGCGACGCCGAGAGCGAGGCCATGCGGGTGACCGGCGGGAAGCCCAGCTCGCGCCGGTCGGCCAGCTCGCGCTCGGCCAGCCACGCCGGGTCCCAGCGGACCAGCGCCTGGACCACCGGGTGCGCGGCGTCCGCGGCGACGACCACCTGCCCGCCGGCCGAGGCCGGGCGCACCAGGGTGGCCGCGTTCAGCCAGCGCCGCATCGTCTCCTCGCCGGCCCGGAGGTCGGCCCGGCCCAGCAGCGCCCAGGAGTCCAGCAGCAGCGCCGCGCCGTAGCCGCCCTCGGCCACCGGCTCGGCCCCGGGGGTGGCGACGACGAGCGCCGGCCCGGACGGCACGGTGGCCAGCACGCCGGTGGTGCTGCCCGAGGTCCGCACGACCGCGCCGGGGAAGGCGCGCGCCAGCTCCTCGGCGGTCCGGCTCTCCCCGATCACCGCGGCCCGCAGCTTGGTGCCGTGGCAGTGCGGGCAGTCGAAGGTGGCCGCGGGGCGGGCGCACCAGCGGCAGGCCGGGATGCGGGTGCCGCCGGGGCCCGGCCGCGGCGAGATGCCGAGTGGGCCGGCGCAGTGGGCGCACCGGGCCGGCGCCCGGCACCGGGCGCAGGACAGCGACGGCACGTAGCCCCGGCGCGGCACCTGCACGAGGACGGGGGCGCCGTCGGCCAGCGCCTTGCGCGCGGCGGTGTGCGCCAGCGAGGGCAGCCGCGCCGACCGCGCCGCGGGGTCGCGGGCGAGCTCGAAGTCGTCACCCAGGGCCTGGACCCGCGGTGCGCTCGCGCGGAGCACGGCGCGGTCGGCAACCAGCTCGTGCGCCCACCCGGACTCGACCAGCACCGCCGCCTCGGCGGTCCGGGAGGTGCCGGCGACCACCGCGGCGCAGGAGTCCAGCCACGCGCGCTGGACCAGGACGTCCCGGGCGTGGGGGTAGGGGGCGTGCTCGTCGGCGTGCAGGTCGTCGCCGTCGTCCCAGATGGCCACCAGGCCCAGGTCGCGGACCGGCGCGAACATGGCCGCGCGGGTACCGAGGACCACCTGGGCGGCGCCGCGCGAGGCGGCGAGGAACCGGCGGTAGCGCTTCTCCGGGGAGTCGTCGGCGCGCAGCACGGTGAACGAGTGCTCCGGGAGCAGCCGCCGGGCGGCGGCCTCGAGCCGGTCGAGGTCCTTGCCGTCGGGCACGACGACCAGCGCCCCGCGCCGTCCGGACAGGGCCGCACGGCACAGCTCGACGAGCCGGGTGGGCCAGTCCTCCCCCGGCAGCGCGGTCCACACCGCCCGGGCCGGCCTGCCCTCGGCGAGGGCGGCGAGCAGCGCGGGGCCGGCGGTGTACCGGGCGAAGCCGGCGGGGTCCGGCGCCTCGGGCAGCGCCTCCGGCGTCGGGGACTCGCGCTTCTCCGCCGCGGCCCGGCGGGGCGGGAGGGCCAGCCGGAGCACGTCGCTGGCGGTGCCGGCGTACCGGTCGGCGACGGCCCGCACGAGTCTGGCGACCTGGGGGGTGAGCACCGGCTCCCCCGACGGCACGTGCGACAGCGGCTGCAGCGTGCCGGTGAAGTCGGTGGTGTCGCCCAGCTCCCACACGACGCCGTCGACCAGCCGGCCGTGGAAGCGCACCCGCACCCGGCACCCGGGCTGCACCAGCGCGGCGAACTTCTCCGGGACCGCGTAGTCGAACGGCCGGTCCAGGTGCGCAAGAGGCACGTCGACGACGACCCGGGCCACCGTGGGGCGGCCCGGGTCGTCGGGTGGGACGGAGGTGCTCAGCGCGGTCCGGCTCAGACGGCGGCGCGGAGGGCCTCGACGCGGTCGAGCCGCTCCCACGGGAGGTCGAGGTCCGAGCGGCCGAAGTGCCCGTAGGCGGCGGTCGGCCGGTAGATCGGCCGCAGCAGGTCCAGGTCGCGCACGATGGCGCCCGGGCGCAGGTCGAACACCGAGGTGATCGCCTTCTCCAGGGCCTCGTCGGCGACCGTGCCGGTGCCGAAGGTCTCCACGAACAGGCCGACCGGGTGGGCGGCGCCGATCGCGTAGGCGACCTGCACCTCGCAGCGCCTGGCCAGGCCGGCGGCGACGACGTTCTTGGCGACCCAGCGCATCGCGTAGGCGGCTGAGCGGTCGACCTTCGACGGGTCCTTGCCCGAGAAGGCGCCGCCACCGTGCCGGGCCATGCCGCCGTAGGTGTCGACGATGATCTTGCGGCCGGTCAGGCCGGCGTCACCCATCGGGCCACCGATCACGAACTTGCCGGTCGGGTTCACCAGCAGCCGGTGGCCCTTCGTCGGCAGGCCGAGCGCGGCCAGCTCGGGCTCGACCACGAGCTCCTCGATGTCCGGGGTCAGCAGCGTCTCGATCGAGATGTCCTCGGCGTGCTGCGAGGAGACGACGACGGTGTCCACGGCGACCGGGCGGTCGTCCTCGTAGACCACGGTGACCTGGGTCTTGCCGTCGGGCCGGAGGTAGGGCACCGAGCCGTCCTTGCGCACGGCCGACAGGCGGCGGGACAGCCGGTGGGCCAGCGCGATCGGCAGCGGCATGAGCTCGGGCGTCTCGTCGGTGGCGTACCCGAACATCAGGCCCTGGTCGCCGGCGCCCTGGCGCTCGATCTCGTCGTCGGCCCCGCCGGAGGTGCGCGCCTCGTAGGCGGTGTCGACGCCCTGCGCGATGTCCGGGGACTGGGCGCCGATGGAGACGCTGACGCCGCAGGACGCGCCGTCGAAGCCCTTGCGGGAGGAGTCGTAGCCGATGCTCAGCACCGTCTCGCGGACGATCGCCGGGATGTCGACGTAGCCGGCGGTGGTGACCTCGCCGGCGATGTGGACCTGGCCGGTGGTGATGAGGGTCTCGACCGCGACCCGGCTGCGCGGGTCCTGGGTGAGCATCGCGTCCAGGATCGCGTCGCTGATCTGGTCGGCGATCTTGTCCGGGTGTCCCTCGGTCACCGACTCGGACGTGAAGAGGCGGCGTGGCACTCGGTACTCCCTGGGGTGTCGGGGCGCGGACGATCCTGCGGTGGGCGGCCGGGCGGCCGGCACCGGGTGCGCACGTTACCGGCGGGGCCGGGGCGCGGGCGCGTGGGCGTGCTCGCACTACCCCGCGGGAGTGGGAAGCCTCGGGGTCACGGCGGTCCAGATCCCGGCGGCGACGGCGTCCTTGGTGCCCTCCGGCACCTCGGTCGCGGAGCCGTCGGCGCCGAGCACGACGACCGAGTTCTCCGCCCGGCCGAAGACCCGGCCGGCCGAGACGTCGTTCACCACGAGCACGTCGCAGCCCTTCCGGGCCAGCTTGGCGCGGGCGTGGGCCAGCACGTCGCCGTCGGCGTCACCGGTCTCGGCAGCGAAGCCGACGACGAGCTGCCCGGCGGTGCGCTCGGCGACCAGCTCGGCCAGGACGTCGGGGTTGCGCACGAGCGGGACGGAGTCCGGCTCGCTCGCCGACCCCTTCTTCATCTTGGTGGCGGCCACGCTCGCCGGCCGGAAGTCCGCCACCGCGGCGCTCATGACGACGACGTCGGCGTCGGCGGCCTCGGCCAGCACGGCGGCGCGCAGCTCCTCGGCGGTGCCGACCGGCACCACCCGGACGCCGAAGGGTGCCGGCAGCTCGACGTTCGCCGCGACCAGCACGACGTCGGCACCCCGGGCGGCGGCCACCCGGGCCAGCGCCCAGCCCTGCCTCCCCGACGACCGGTTGCCCAGGTAGCGCACCGGGTCCAGGGGCTCGCGGGTGCCACCGGCGCTGATGACGACCCGGCGGCCGACCAGGTCCTGGGCCAGCGCACCGGCGCCCGCGTCGAGGACCACGGTCGCCAGCGCCGCGATGTCGGCCGGCTCGGGCAGGCGACCGGGGCCGGAGTCCGGCCCGGTCAGCCGCCCCACCGCCGGCGGGAGCACCACGGCGCCGCGACGGCGCAGGGTGGCGACGTTGTCCTGCGTCGCCGGGTGCAGCCACATCTCGGTGTGCATGGCCGGCACGAAGACGACCGGGCAGTGCGCCGTCAGCAGTGTCGCGGTGAGCAGGTCGTCGGCCCGGCCCATGGCGGCTCGGGCCAGCAGGTCGGCGGTGGCGGGGGCGACGACGACGAGGTCGGCCTCCTGCCCGATGCGCACGTGCGCGACCTCGGGGACGTCGGACCAGACGTCGGTGGTGACCGGGTTGCCCGACAGCGCCTCGAAGGTGGCGGCCCCGACGAAGTGCAGCGCACCCGGGGTCGGGACGACGCGCACGTCGTGCCCGGCCTCGGTGAACGCGCGCAGCAGCAGCGCGGCCTTGTAGGCGGCGACGCCACCGCTGACGCCCAGCACGATCCGGCTCATGTGCTCATCCTGCCGCAGACGCGACGACGCCCCCGGCCGGAGCCAGGGGCGTCGTCATCCATCCAGGTGAGGTGCTGGAACGGCCCGCTGCGGGGCAGCGGGGTCCGTCCTCAGTTCTCGCCGGCGGTGTGGGCCAGCAGGCCCTCGTTGATCTCGCGCAGCGCGATCGACAGGGGCTTCTCCTGCGGAGCGGTGTCGACCAGGGGGCCGACGTACTCGAGCAGGCCCTCGGAGAGCTGGCTGTAGTAGGCGTTGATCTGCCGCGCGCGCTTGGCGGCGAAGATGACCAGGCCGTACTTGCTGCTGGTGCGCTCGAGCAGCTCGTCGATCGGCGGGTTGGTGATGCCCTCGGGGGCAGGTGCGACTCCGGACACGGGCGGGCGTGCTCCTCAATCGATCGGTGGGAGTGAGCGGGGCGGCGGGCGGTCAACCGCCGACTCACTCGTGAGCGCCGGCCTCCTGGTGCAGACCGGGCGACGGCGCAGTCAGCAAGCCTACCAACTCGTCCGCGGCCCTGGCCACGTCGTCGTTGACGACCACCACGTCGAACTCCCCCGAGGAGTCCAGCTCGGCCTGCGCGATGCGCAGCCGCTCGGACTGGACGTCGGCGGACTCCGAGCCCCGGCCGGCCAGCCGGCTCACGAGGTCGGCCCACGACGGCGGGGCCAGGAAGACCAGCTGCGCCTCGGGGGCCCGCGCCCGCACCTGGCGGGCGCCCTGCAGCTCGATCTCCAGCAGGGCCGGGCGGCCGCTGGCGAGCTGCGCGCGCACCGGCTCGACCGGGGTGCCGTAGCGGTTGCCGGCGTACTCGGCCCACTCCAGCAGCCCGTCGGTGGCGATCAGCCGGTCGAACTCCGCGTCGCTGACGAAGTGGTAGTGGGCACCGTCCACCTCCCCGGAGCGGGGACGACGGGTGGTGACCGACACCGACACCCACACGTCGGGGTGCCGGCGTCGGACCTCGGCGACGACGGTGCCCTTGCCGACTCCGGAGGGCCCGGAGAGCACGGTCAGCCGTGCCGGTGTCGCTGCTGCCACTCGTCGTCCTCGCCCCGGGTCGTGCGTGCGGCCGGGAGCCGGGTCAGACGACCTGCTCGCCGCCGAACTCGGACTCCAGCGCACGGCGCTGGTTGGCGCCCAGGCCCCGCACGCGCCGCGTCGGGGAGATCTCCAGGCGTTCCATGATCTTCGCAGCCCGGGCCTTGCCGACTCCCGGCAGGGACTCCAGGACGGCCGAGACGCGCATCTTGCCGATCACTTCGTCGGTCTCGCCCTGCTTGAGGACGTCACCGACCGTCGCCCCCTTGCTCTTGAGCCGCTCACGCAGCTCGGCGCGGGCCTTGCGGGCCGCGGCGGCCTTCTCGAGGGCTGCTGCACGTTGTTCCGGGGACAGGTCAGGGAGGGGCATGGTGCAACCCAATCGTGTCGACGTCGGCCCAGGTGGGTCGACGGTGTTTCCGCTGGTTCGGAGGCTCTGCAGCTCTCTCGTGGAAGCGTGTCCGCCACGTCGGTTCCCGGCAAATTCGCAGGTCACCCGCACGCGAGCCGACACGATGTCGAGAGCTGCGTCCCGGGGTGCGAACCGAACCCGGCCAGGCCCCTCACGCTCCGTGATCCGGGCTGCTCAGGGCCGACGACGAGCCGTCCCTGTTCCGCAAACCACGGGGCCGGGACGGAGCCGCCCGACGGCCCGACACGCCGACGTCGCGACACGCCGGGCGACGGCTAGGGCCCGGCCACCCCCGGAGCGCGTGGCCGGACGGCGACCAGGGCGACGTCGTCCTGGCCACCGCGGGGCACCATGCGGTCGAGCACCGCGTCGCACAGCGCGTCCAGCCCCTCGTCGGCGTGCCGCTCCACCGTCGCCAGCAGCAGGTCCAGCCCCTCGTCGAGGGCGTGCGACCGGCTCTCCACCAGGCCGTCGGTGTAGAGCAGGAGCGTGTCGCCGGGCGCCATCGCAGCCTCCTCGACCCGCCGCCGGGCCGCGGGGTCCACGCCGAGGAGCAGGTCGGCCGCACCGTCCACGGCGCCCAGCAGCCGGGCCCGGCCGTCGGCACCGAGCAGGACCGGCGCCGGGTGGCCGGCGTTGGACCAGCGCAGCAGGCCGGGGCCCTCGCCGTCCCCGGGCAGCCGGAGCTGGGCGAGGACGGCGGTGGCCATGGTCGCGAGCTGCAGCCCGTCGACGGCCCGGTCGACCGCCGCCAGCACCTCCGCCGGCGTCGCGGCGGTCGTGAAGCCGATGCCGCGCACGAGGGAGCGCAGCTGGCCCATGGCCGCAGCCGCCCGGGTGTCGTGGCCGACCACGTCCCCGATGACGAGCACCAGGTCGCCGTCGGGCAGGCGGAAGGCGTCGTACCAGTCGCCGCCCACCTGCGCCTCGCGCGCCGCGGCGACGTACCGCACGGCGATCGCGGCGCCCGGCAGGTGCGGCGGGTCGGTGAGCAGGCTGCGCTGCAGCTCGGTGGCCAGGTGCCGCTGCCCGGCGTAGAGCCGCGCGTTGTCCAGGGCGATGCCGGCCCGGTGACCGATCTCGACGGCCAGCGCCAGGTCGCCCTGCTCCAGGGGCGCCCGCCCCGGGCCACGGGCGAGGAGCAGCGAGCCCAGCAGCCCCGAGCGGCCCGGGACCGGGACGGCCAGGGCGCTGGCGGTCCCCAGGCGCCGCACGAGCGCGCGCAGCTCCTCGTCGGGCACCTGGTCGGCGAGGACCGCCTCGTCGACGCTCGGGAACAGCACGGCGTCTCCCCCGGCGGCCCGGCGGCTGGCCTCGCTGCCCGCGGCACGGCGGAGGATGACCCGCTCGATCTCCCGGGTGACGCCGGCCAGTGCCGGGTCGCGGTGGCGGACCGTCACCCCGGCGAGCTGGTCGCGCTCCTCGCGGAGCTGGATGCTGACCCAGTCGCCGAGCACCGGGACCAGCGCGTCCGCCAGCCGGGCCATCGACTCCTCGACGTCGAGGGAGCCCGCCAGCGTCTCGGACACCCGCGCGAGCAGCTGCACCTGCTCGGCGAGCCGGTCCCGCTCCCGCTCCGCCCGGCGCTGCGCGGTGACGTCGGCGACCAGCAGGAGGACCACCGGTCGGCCCTGGTCGGTCTGGCTGCGGACCGCGGTCAGCTCGACGTCGAGGCGGTCGCCGATGCCCAGGTGCACCGGCGCCGGCGGCGGACCGTCGGCCGCCAGCTGCGCGACGTAGGCCAGGGCCCCGGGGACGACCTCGTCGACGGGGTGCCCCGTGGGCGCCTGCCCCAGCTCGAGCACCAGCTCCGCCCGGCGGTTCCAGCCGAGCAGCTCCCCGGAGGGCGCGACGACCAGGACGGCGATCGGGGCGTGCTCGAGCAGCGACCCGACCGCCGCGGGGCCCGGGGCCGGGCCGCCCGGCGCGGCGGCTGCCCGGCGCGCGACGGCGGCCAGCACGGCGGCGTGCCGGCGCCGCCCTGCCGCGGCCTCCCGGAGCTGCCGGAGGTCGGCGAGCAGGCCGGTGTCGCCGGCCGTACCGACCAGCACGTCCAGGGGCACCCCGGGCGCGTAGGAGACCTGGCGGCGCACGGCCGCGGGGTCGGTGCTCAGCACGGCGACCGACGCCCCCGGCACCAGTCGGTGGGCCCGCTGCGCGAGCGCGACCGGGCTGGCGGCCAGCGACCCGACGACCACGAGGTCCACCGGCTCCGGGGACGTGCCGAGCCGGGCGTCGATCTCGCCCGGCGAGACCAGGTCCACACCGGAGAGCCCGCGCAGCAGGGCGACGTCGGCGGTGGACGGCTCGACGACCACGCAGCGCCCCGGGGCGTCGGGCCCGGTCACTCGCCCAGCAGCGGCAGACCGAGGGCGGCCCGCCCCGTCCAGGTGCGCAGGATGTCGGTGGTCGGGCTCATGACGTCGGCCGCACGGGCGTCGCGCAGGTGCCGCTCCAGCGGTGAGCGGTCGCGGTAGCCGATGCCGCCGACGAGGGTCATGGCCTCGTTGGTGACCTCGACCGCGCACTGCGCGACCTCGGCCTTGGCCGACGTCAGGCCGGGCAGCGCCGACGGGCCGCCGCTGTCGCCCTCCTCCGCGGCCCAGTGCACCAGCCGCCGGGTGCGCTCGACCTGCGCCCACAGCACCCCGAGGCGGTGCTGGAGCAGCGGCTCACCGGCCAGCCGGCGGCCGGTGTGCGCGTGCGCCCGGCGTCCCAGGTGCGCGGTGGCCTCGTCCAGGGACGCCTGGGCGACCCCGAGGTAGGTGCCGGCCATGGCCATGAGGAAGTAGGGGGCGACGACCTCGAAGACGTACCAGATCTGGTCGCCCTCGGCCCCGAGCAGGTGGTCGGCGCCCAGGCGGACGTCGTCCAGGCGCAGGCCCCGCGAGGAGTTGCCGCGCATGCCGATGCCGGTCCAGTCGTGCCCCCAGGTCAGCCCGTCGGCGTCGCCGGGGACCAGCACGCAGGAGAACTGCCCCATCGGCGCCCCGGGGTCGGCGGCCACCGTGCTCACCACGTAGGAGTCGGCCTGGCCCCCGTTGGTCACGAAGGACTTCTCCCCCGCGACGGCCAGCCCGGCGCCGTCGCGGGTCATGCGCGTCTGGGGCAGCCAGAACTGCGCACCGGTCCCGGGCTCGGACAGCGCGAGGGTGGTGAGGTGCTCCCCCGCGACGATGGCGTCGATGAACTGCGCGCGCTGGCGGTCGGTGGCCTTCGCCGCGAGCACGGCCGTGGCGACGCAGTGCATGCCGAAGCAGAGCGCCGTGGAGGCGCAGACCCGGCCCAGCACCTCGCAGACGGCCGCCACGCCGCGCAGGCCGAGCCCCGCACCGCCCACGGCGCGGGGCGCGGCGAGACCGCCCAGCCCGGCGGCCTGCAGCGCTCGCACCGCCTCGGCGGGCCAGACCCCGGAGTCGGTCCGCTCGACGAGCGGCTGGGCGACGGAGCGGGCCACGTCGTCGGCACGGGCCGCCGCGTCCGCCACGCTCGTCGGGGTCGTGATCACGATCGCCGAGGATAGGGGCAGGGAGGCACCCACCCCGCTCAGGCCGACAGCGCCTCGGCCCAGCGCTCGGCCGCGGCGCGGAGGGCGCCCGGGTCGGGACCGGCTCCCAGGACGTCGCGGGAGACGGTGGGGACGACCGCCTGCCCCGCCCCGAAGAGCCGCCGCAGGTCCTGCACCGTCCCGCCCTGCGCCCCCAGCCCGGGGGCGAGGACCGGGCCGCGCAGCCCCTCGAGGTCGACGTCCAGCTCGGGGAGCGTCGCCCCCACGACGACGCCGAAGGAGCCGAGGGACGGGCCGAAGCCGCCGGCGTGCCCGACGCCCCCGTCCGCCGGCAGCTCGCTCCACAGCTGGTCGGGCGTGTTGTAGCCGCGCACGGCGTCCACCACCGCCTGGGCCACCGACCGGTCCCCCGCCGTCGCCAGCTGGAAGGTGCCCGCGTCGGGGTTGGAGGTGCGGGCGAGCACGAACAGGCCACCGCCGGACCGCCTGGCCGTGCTCACGGCGGGCGCCAGCGACTCCGGCCCGAGGTACGGGCTCACGGTCAGCGCGTCGACCTGCATGGGGTGCCCGTCGGCCAGGTAGTCGGCGTAGCCGGCCATCGTCGACCCGATGTCCCCGCGCTTGGCGTCCAGGAGCACCAGCGCGCCGGCCGCCCGGGCCGCTGCCACGGCGTCCTCGAGCACCGCGAGCCCGCGCGCGCCGAACCGCTCGTAGAAGGCCATCTGCGGCTTCAGCACCGACACCGAGCCGGCCAGCGCCTCGACCACCCCGTCGGTGAACCGGCGCAGCCCGTCGAGGGAGTCCCCCACCCCCCAGGCCACCAGCAGCTCCGCGTGCGGGTCGATGCCGACGCACAGCGGCCCGCGGGCGGCCACCGCCTCGGTTAGGCGCTTGCCGAACGGCTCGGTCACGGGGCCTCCACGCTCCGGGGCAGGGTGTCCCCCAGCGCGGCCACGCACGCCGCGGCCAGGAGGGGGTCGGCGAACGCGCCGGCGGCGGACTGGACCGCGTCGGCGCCGGCGGCGAAGAGCGCCTCGAAGGAGGCCGGGTCGGTGACCCCGCCCATGGCCAGGACGTCGAAGTGCGCCCCGCCCGCCTCGCGGAGCGCGACCAGCCGCCGGGTGAGGTCCAGCGCGGGCTCGCGGACGGCGATGCCCGACAGCCCGGCCAGCTCCCGGCCGGGGAACGTGGGGGTGCCGTCGCTGCGCCGCACCCGGCTCTGCACGGTGTTGATCCCGGCGATGCCGTCGACCAGCGGGGCCAGCCGCGGCACGAGGGCGGACAGCCGCTGCTCGTCGAGCCAGGAGAGCTTGGCGACCAGCCCGGTGCGGTCGTCCAGCGCGCGCCGGACGTGCTCGACCACCGCGACGGTGGCGTCGGCATCTAGGCACAGCGGCGGCTTCACCCCGCCGGCCGACCGGTCCAGGGTGTTCGGGCAGGAGAGGTTCAGCTCCACCACGGCCGCGCCGGCCTCCTGCGCCAGAAGGGCGGTGCGGGCGAAGTCCGCCGCGAGGTCGTCCCCCTCGCCCATGACGCTGACGAGCAGCAGCTGCTCCTCGCCCACGGCCGCCACGGCGCGGGCGAGGTCGGCCATCCACTCCTCGGGCGCGGGCGACGGGACGCCGAAGGAGTTGACGCTGCTGACCGTCGTCGAGCCGGGGGGCACCCAGTCCCACGGGTCGGCGACGACGTCGGCGTCCGCCCCCGGCGCGAGGCTGGCCGTCTCCCGGGCGGCGAAGGCCCAGTTGGGCTGCTCGTTGGGTGCGTGCGCCCGCCCGCGGACCGTCTTGTAGGTCAGCACGTTCCAGCCGTTGGCCACGTTGTGCCGCACCCACGCCTCGCTGCCGTTGAGCACGCAGGCCGGCACCCCGATCGGGAAGCCGATCGTGCGCCCCAGCAGCCGCCAGCGCCGCCCGGTGGTCGGCCGCTCGGCCAGCCGGGGGCCGAGCGGCCGGGCGAGGTTCTCGCGGAACGTCCCCAGCACGTCGTACATGGGGCTGGGCACGTCGTGCGGGGCGAGCAGGTCGGCCTGCCCGGCGACGTAGAGCGCCCGGGTGAGCAGCGGCTGGTCGCCGTCCCCGACGTCGCCGGAGGCGAGCCGCCGGGCGAGGTCGGTGACGGCGGCGCCCAGCGCCTCCAGCTCCGCCTCCGGCGGCCGGCCGAACCGGGTGAGCCCGGCGACGAACGCGCCGGGCAGCCCCTCGACCAGCCCCCGCCCCACGACGTCGTCGCGCAGCCGCCGGACGGCGCCCGGCGACGACGCCGTCACTCCTGGACCCCGGCGAACTGGCTCGGGCCGCCGTGCGTGCCGCCGGCCAGCGCCGCGTGCACCTCCTGCAGGCTGCGGACGCCGATCCCGCCCTGGCGGAGCGACTCGATGCCCTGCACCGCGGCGGCCATCCCCTGCACCGTGGTGATGCACGGGATGCCGGCCGAGACGGCGGCGGTGCGGATCTCGTAGCCGTCCAGCCGGGGGCCGCTGTTGCCCGGCGCCCCGAACGGCGTGTTGAAGACCAGGTCGACGTCGCCGGCCTGGATCCGCTCCACGACGTTGCCCGGGCCCTCGCTGAACTTGCCGACCACCTGGGCCGCCACCCCGTGCCGGCGGAGCACCTGGGCGGTGCCGGTCGTCGCCAGCAGCGTGAAGCCGAGGTCGGCCAGCCGCTTGATCGGGAAGACCGCGGAGCGCTTGTCCCGGTTGGCCAGCGACACGAAGACAGTGCCCTCGGTGGGCAGCGAGCCGTAGGCGGCGGCCTGCGACTTGGCGAAGGCGGTGCCGAACTCGGTGTCGAGCCCCATGACCTCGCCGGTGGACTTCATCTCCGGGGAGAGCACGGTGTCGACGCCGTAGCCCTCGACGGTGCGGAAGCGGTGGAAGGGCAGGACCGCCTCCTTGACCGCGATGGGCGCGTGCTCGGAGAGGTCGGTGCCGTCACCGGTCGCGGGGAGCACGCCGGCGCTGCGCAGGTCGGCGATCGACTCGCCCACGGCGATGCGGGCCGCGGCCTTGGCCAGCTGCACCGCCGTCGCCTTGCTGACGAAGGGCACCGTGCGGCTGGCCCGCGGGTTGGCCTCGATCACGTAGAGGATGTCGTCCTTGATCGCGTACTGGACGTTCATCAGCCCCCGGACGCCGATGCGCTCGGCGAGCTTCTCGGTCGCCGCCCGGATCTTGAGCAGGTCGGCCGAGCCCAGGGTGATCGGCGGCAGGGCGCACGCCGAGTCGCCGGAGTGGATACCGGCCTCCTCGATGTGCTCCATGACCCCGCCCAGGTACAGGTCGGTGCCGTCGTAGAGGGCGTCGACGTCGATCTCGACGGCGTCCTCGAGGAAGCGGTCGACCAGCACCGGGTGCGCGGCGCTGACGTCGGTCGCCTTGGCGATGTAGGCCTCGAGCGTGGCGTCGTCGTAGACGATCTCCATGCCGCGGCCGCCCAGGACGTAGGAGGGCCGCACGAGCACCGGGTAGCCGATGGACGTGGCGATCTCGTGGGCCTCGCCGAAGGTCGTCGCCGTGCCGTGCTTGGGCGCGAGCAGGCCGGTGTCGGTGAGCACCCGGGAGAACTCGCCGCGGTGCTCGGCCGCGTCGATGGCCTCCGGCGAGGTGCCCAGCACCGGCACGCCGGCGTCCTTGAGGCGCTGCGCCAGGCCCAGCGGCGTCTGCCCGCCCAGCGTGCAGATGACCCCCTCGACCGGCCCAGCGGCGCGCTCGGCCTCGACCACCTCGAGGACGTCCTCGAACGTCAGCGGCTCGAAGTAGAGCCGGTCGGCGGTGTCGTAGTCGGTGGAGACGGTCTCGGGGTTGCAGTTGACCATCACCGCCTCGTAGCCGGCGTCCTGCAGGGCCATGACGGCGTGCACGCAGGAGTAGTCGAACTCGATGCCCTGCCCGATCCGGTTCGGCCCGGACCCGAGGATCAGCACCGCCGGCTTCTCGCGGGGCTGCACCTCGGTCTCCTCGTCGTAGGACGAGTAGTGGTACGGGGTGCGCGCGGCGAACTCCGCGGCGCAGGTGTCGACGGTCTTGTAGACCGGCCGCACGCCGAGCCGCCAGCGCAGCGCCCGGACGCCGTCCTCACCGGCGAGCTCGGGCCGCAGGGCCGCGATCTGCCGGTCGGACAGGCCGTGCCGCTTGGCCCGGCGGAGCAGCTCCGGGGTCAGCGACGGCGCCTCGTGGACGGCGTCGGCCACCTCGCGGACGAGGGCGATCTGGTCGACGAACCACGGGTCGAACCCGCTGGCCTCGGCGACCTGCTCCACCGTGGCGCCGGCCGCGAGCGCCGCCTCCGCGGTGTAGAGCCGCCCCTCGACCGGGGTGCGCAGCACCTCCAGCAGCTCCTCGGCGGAGCGCTCGTCGCGCGGGCCGGTCCAGAAGCCGGCCACCTTGGTCTCGGTCGACCGCATCGCCTTGCCCAGGGCCTCGGCGAAGTTGCGGCCCATCGACATGACCTCGCCGACGCTCTTCATCGTCGTCGTCAGCCGGGGGTCGGCGCCCGGGAACTTCTCGAAGGCGAACCGCGGGATCTTGACCACGACGTAGTCCAGCGTCGGCTCGAAGGCCGCCGGGGTGACGCCGGTGATGTCGTTGGTGATCTCGTCGAGCGTGTAGCCGATGGCCAGCTTCGCGGCGATCTTGGCGATCGGGAAGCCGGTGGCCTTGGACGCCAGCGCGCTGGACCGGGAGACCCGCGGGTTCATCTCGATGACGACCAGGCGGCCGTCGGCCGGGTTGACCGCGAACTGGATGTTGCAGCCGCCGGTGTCGACGCCCACCTCGCGCAGCACGGCGATGCCGACGTCGCGCATCCGCTGGTACTCCACGTCGGTCAGCGTCATCGCCGGGGCGACGGTCACCGAGTCACCGGTGTGCACGCCCATGGCGTCGATGTTCTCGATCGAGCAGATGACGACCACGTTGTCGCTGCGGTCGCGCATCAGCTCCAGCTCGTACTCCTTCCAGCCCAGCACCGACTCCTCGATGAGGACGGTGTGCACCGGGGAGTCGGCGAGGCCGTGGGCCGCCATGCGGCGCAGCATCGCCTCGTCGGTCGCGAAGCCCGAGCCGAGGCCGCCCATGGTGAAGCTGGGCCGGATGACGACGGGGTAGCCGACCTCCTCGGCGGTCTCCAGCGCCTCCTCGACGGTGGAGCACACCCGCGAGCGGGGGGCGTCGGCGCCGATGGACCGGACGATGTCCTTGAACTTCTGCCGGTCCTCGCCGCGGTTGATCGCGTCGACGTCGGCGCCGATCAGCTGGACGCCGTACTTCTCCAGCACCCCGTTCTCGAACAGGCCGATGGCGATGTTCAGCGCGGTCTGCCCACCCAGGGTGGCCAGCAGCGCGTCGGGGCGCTCCTTGGCGATGACTTTCTCGACGAACTCCGGGGTCAGCGGCTCGACGTAGGTGGCGTCGGCGATCTCCGGGTCGGTCATGATCGTCGCCGGGTTGCTGTTGACCAGGCTGACCCGCAGCCCCTCGGCCTTGAGCACGCGGCAGGCCTGGGTGCCGGAGTAGTCGAACTCCGCGGCCTGGCCGATGAGGATCGGCCCGGAGCCGATGACCATGACGTGGCCGATGTCGGTGCGCTTGGGCATCAGTTCTTCTCCCCGGTGCTGTGCTCGACGACCGGGGCGGGCCCGCCGGAGGCGGCCTCGCCGTCGCGTGCGGCTTCCATGAGGTCGACGAAGCGCTGGAACAGCGGCGACGCGTCGTGCGGCCCGGCGGCGGACTCGGGGTGGAACTGCACGCTGAAGGCCGGGGTCTCCAGCAGCCGCAGCCCCTCGACCACCTGGTCGTTCAGGCCGACGTGGCTGACCTCCACCGGCCCGTAGGGGGTGTCGGTGGGACGGTCGAGCGGGGCGTCCACGGCGAAGCCGTGGTTGTGGCTGGTCACGCGGACGGTGCCGCTGACCCGGTCGAGCACCGGCTGGTTGAGGCCGCGGTGGCCGAACTGCAGCTTGTAGGTGCCCAGGCCGAGCGCGCGGCCGAGGATCTGGTTGCCGAAGCAGATGCCGAACAGCGGCCGGCGGGCGTCGAGCACGCCCCTGACCGCCTCGACCGCGTAGTCGGCTGCCGCCGGGTCGCCGGGGCCGTTGGAGAGGAACACCCCGTCCGGACCGGCGGCCAGCAGCTCCTCGGCGGTGGCCGTCGAGGGCAGCACGTGGGTCTCGACGCCGAGCGCGGCCAGGTGCCGCGGGGTGGCGGTCTTGATGCCGAGGTCGAGCGCGGCGATGGTGAACCGCTTCTCCCCCACCGCCGGGACGACGTAGGCCTCGGCCGTGCTCACCGTCGGCGCGAGGTCGGCGCCCGTCATGCCCTCGGCCGCGGTGACCCGGGCCAGCAGCTCGTCGGCGCCCAGCTCGGTGCTGATGCCCGCGCGCATGGCGCCCCGGTCGCGCAGGTGGCGGGTGAGCGCGCGGGTGTCGATCCCGCTGATGCCGACGATCCCCTGGGCGACCAGCTCGTCGTCCAGGCTGCCGGTGGCCCGCCAGTTCGCCGGGCGCCGGGCCGGGTCGCGCACGACGAAGCCCGCGACCCACATGCGGCTGCTCTCGTCGTCCTCGCCGTTGACCCCGGTGTTGCCGATGTGGGGTGCGGTCATGGCCACGATCTGGCCCGCGTAGCTGGGGTCGGTCAGCGTCTCCTGGTAGCCGGTCATGCCGGTGGCGAACACCGCCTCGCCCACCGTCGTCCCGGTCGCCCCGTAGGAGTCGCCCCGGAACGTCCTGCCGTCCTCGAGCACGAGGATCGCGTCACTCACCGTGTTGCCTTTCCGTCCAGAACGGTCGCCTCGCCCCGCAGGAACGTGGCGACCACCCGGCCGGGGAGCTCCCGGCCGGCATAGGGGCTGTTGCGGCTGCGGCTGGCCAGCGCCGCGGGGTCGACCGCCGCGCGGGCGGCCGGGTCGACGAGCACCAGGTTCGCCGGCTCGCCGGGGGCGATCAGGCGGCCGTGGTCGGCGAGGCGGCCGATCTGCGCGGGGCGGACCGACATGCGGTCGGCGACCCCGGCCCAGTCGAGCCGGCCCGGCTCGACCATCGTCTCGATCACGACCGAGAGCGCCTGCTCCAGCCCGAGCATGCCGGGCCGGGCCTGCGCCCACTCGCTCTCCTTGTCCTCGACCGCGTGCGGGGCGTGGTCGGTGCCGACGGCGTCGATCGTGCCGTCGGCCAGCCCGGCGCGGAGGGCCTCGACGTCGGCGTCGGTGCGCAGCGGCGGGTTCACCTTGAACACCGGGTCGTAGGACTCCGCGCAGGCGTCGGTGAGCAGCAGGTGGTGCGGGGTCACCTCGGCCGTGACCTGGACGCCGCGGGACTTCGCCCAGCGCAGGATCTCCACCGAGCCCGCCGTCGACACGTGGCAGACGTGCAGCCGCGCACCGACGTGCTCGGCCAGCAGCACGTCGCGGGCGATGATCGCCTCCTCGGCGGCGGCCGGCCAGCCGGTGAGCCCGAGCCGCGCGGAGCGGTCGCCCTCGTGCATCTGGGCGCCGACGGTCAGCCGCGGCTCCTCGGCGTGCTGGGCGACGACGCCGTCGAAGGCCTTGACGTACTCCAGCGCGCGGCGCATGAGCGCGGGGTCGGAGACGCAGTGCCCGTCGTCGGAGAAGACCCGGACCCGGGCAGCGGAGTCGGCCATCGCGCCGAGCTCGGCCAGCCGCTCCCCCGCCAGGCCCACGGTCACCGCCCCCACGGGGACGACGTCGACCAGGCCGGCCTCCTGGCCCAGGCGCCAGACCTGCTCGACGACGCCCGCGGTGTCGGCGACCGGGTCGGTGTTGGCCATGGCGTGCACCGCGGTGAACCCGCCGAGCGCCGCGGCCCGGGAGCCGGTCTCCACGGTCTCGGCGTCCTCGCGGCCGGGCTCGCGCAGGTGCGTGTGCAGGTCGACCAGGCCCGGCAGGGCGACCAGGCCGGCGGCCTGGACCACCTCGGCGCCGGTGGCCTCCAGGGAGTCGCCGACCGCGGCGACCCGGCCGTCCTGCAGCAGGATGTCGACGGGGTCCCCACCGAGCGGGCGGGCGCCCTTGATCAGGTAGTTCGTCACGCGTTTCCTCCGAGCAGCAGGTAGAGCACGGCCATCCGGGTCGAGACCCCGTTGGCGACCTGCTCGACGATCGTGGAGCGGACGGAGTCGGCCACCTCGGCGGCGATCTCCATGCCGCGGTTCATCGGCCCGGGGTGCATGACGATGGCGTCGTCGGGCAGCGCGGCCATCCGCCGGGCGTCGAGGCCGTAGCGGCGGCTGTACTCGCGGGCGCTGGGGAAGAACGAGGCGTTCATCCGCTCGGCCTGGACCCGCAGCATCATCACGACGTCGCTCTTGGGCAGGACGGCGTCCAGGTCGTAGCCGACGTCGGCGGGCCAGCTGCCCACGCCCACCGGCAGCAGCGTCGGCGGCGCGACCAGGGTGACCTCGGCGCCGAGGGTGTGCAGCAGGCCGACGTTGGAGCGCGCGACCCGGCTGTGCAGGACGTCGCCGACGATCGTCACGCGGACGCCGTCGAGCCGGCCCAGCCGCTGCCGGATCGTGTAGGCGTCCAGCAGCGCCTGCGTCGGGTGCTCGTGGGTGCCGTCGCCGGCGTTCACGACGCTGCCCTTGACCCAGGAGGCCAGGCGGTGCGGGGCACCGGAGGCCGAGTGCCGGACGACGACGCCGTCGGCGCCCATCGCCTCGAGCGTGAGCGCGGTGTCCTTGAGGCTCTCGCCCTTGGAGACGCTGCTGCCCTTGGCCGAGAAGTTGATGACGTCGGCGGAGAGGCGCTTGGCGGCCAGCTCGAAGGAGATCCGCGTGCGGGTGGAGTCCTCGTAGAACAGGTTCACCACCGTGCGCCCGCGCAGGGTGGGCAGCTTCTTGACCTCGCGGCCGGCCAGCGCCTGGTCGATCTGCGCCGCGGTGTCCAGCACCAGCGTCGCGTCGTCCCGGTCGAGGTCGGCCGCCTCCAGCAGGTGCCGCTTCACCCTGCCTCCCCCGTCACGAGGACCTCGTCCACGCCGTCGGTCTCGGCCAGGTGGACCCGCACCTGCTGCGCCCGCGACGTCGGCACGTTCTTGCCCACGTAGTCGGCGCGGATCGGCAGCTCGCGGTGCCCGCGGTCGACCAGCACGGCCAGCTGCACCGCCTGCGGCCGGCCGAGGTCGCGCAGCGCGTCCAGCGCGGCGCGCACCGAGCGGCCGGAGAAGAGCACGTCGTCGACGAGGACGACGAGCCGGTCGTCGATGCCGCCGTCGGGCATCAGCGTGGGCTCCAGCGCGCGGACCCCGCGCCGGCGCAGGTCGTCCCGGTAGAGCGTGATGTCGACGGTGCCGACGTCCACCGTCGCACCGGAGAAGGCCTCGACGCGGGCGGCCAGGCGGCGGGCCAGCGGGGCACCGCGCGTGGGGATGCCCACCAGGACCAGGTCGGCGAGACCGTCCCGGCCGGGGTGCGCCGCGGCCGCGCGCTCGATGAGCTGGTGCGCGATCCGGTCGATGACGCGGGCGACGTCGGCGGCCGACAGCAGGGTGCCGGGGGTGCTGCCGGGAGCCGTGCTCCGGGCAGGCTCGGACGAGCGGGCCAATGAGGCCTCCTTCCCCGCCTCACTGGACGGGTCGTTAAAGGAGTGGTCGGACCGCCTGCGACGGTACGGCACGGAGCGCGGCGGGCCGCCGCCGGGCCAGGCCCGTGGCAACCCCGGCCACCCTCCGTGGCTGCGCCGTCACCTCCCCCGCCGTGAGCAGGCCGTCTGTTGTGATCCTCGCTTCACCAGTACGCTGCGTGACGACCAGCACCCATCCGAGACGACGGACAGTGAGCAGACAGCGATGAGCACCGACTACTCACGGGCCCTCGGCGCCCGGCTCCGCGCGATCCGCAACCAGCAGGGCCTCTCCCTGCAGGGCGTGGAGGACAAGTCGCACGGCCGCTGGAAGGCGGTCGTCGTCGGCTCCTACGAGCGCGGCGACCGCGCGGTCACCGTGCAGCGGCTCTCGGAGCTCGCCGTCTTCTACGGCGTCCCGGTGTCCGAGCTGCTGCCCGACCCGCGGCCGAGCTCCGCGGTCACCTCGACCAACAAGATCGTGCTGAACCTGGAGTCGCTCGGCTCGCTGCCCGCCGACGAGGCCGGCCCGCTGGCCCGCTACGCGTCGACCATCCAGGCCCAGCGCCACGACTACAACGGCAAGGTCCTCTCCATCCGCGCGGAGGACCTCAAGTCACTGGCGATCATCTACGACATGAGCCCCGACGAGCTGACCACCCAGCTGATCGAGTGGGGCGTGCTCTCCCCCGGCATGGAGGGCATCGTCAGCTCCGGTGGCGACGACGACCTCGAGGAGGACCTCGACGACTCCTGGGGCGACCGCCGCCGCTCCCCCCGCTGACCGCACACCCCCTGCTCCCGGCACGCGCCGGGACAGGGGGCCGAGGGCCCCTGCCGACCCGGCAGGGCCCCTCGTCGTGCGCGGGGCCCCTCCGTCGTGTGGTTCCGGGCCGGGGCCGTTCCGACACGCGCGGCGGAGCCTGTCCCCCGGCGGCCGGCTGTGCCAGGGTGCTGGCACCTCGGGCGCCGTGCCCGCTCGGCTGGGAGGACCCGGATGCCGGCAGTGGAGATGGTGGGCGTCTCGAAGACCTACCGCGCGAAGGGCGGCCGGCCCTTCCGGGCGCTGGACGACCTGCACATGACCGTGGGGTCCGGGGGCGTCCACGGCCTCCTCGGGCCGAACGGCTCGGGCAAGACGACGTCGATCCGCGTCCTGCTGGGCCTGGTGCGCCCCGACCCCGGTCCGGGGCAGATGCGGCTGCTCGACCGCCCGGTGCCCGCCGAGCTGCGCGGCGTGATCGAGGGCGTCGGCGCGCTGGTGGAGACCCCGCTGTTCTCCCCCGGCCTCTCCGGCCGGATGAACCTGCGGCTGCTGGCCACGGCGGCCGGCGTCCCCCGCGCCCGGATCGAGGAGTGCCTCGAGCTCGTCGACCTCCGCGAGCGCGCCGACGACCGGTTCAAGGGGTACTCGCTCGGCATGAAGCAGCGGCTCGGCATCGCCGCCGCCCTGCTGAAGGCGCCCCGCCTGCTGGTCCTCGACGAGCCGAGCAACGGGCTGGACCCCGCGGGCATCCGCGACGTGCGCGAGCTGGTCCGGCGGCTCGGGCACGACGGCCGGACGACGGTCCTCGTCAGCTCGCACCTGCTGGCCGAGGTCCAGCAGATGTGCGACTCGGTCACGATCCTCGCCCGCGGCCGGCAGGTCGCCTCCGGCCCGGTGGACCAGGTCCTCTCCGCCGCGGGGACCGGGGACGTGCGCGTGGCGCTGCCCGACCCGGCCGCCGCTGCCGCTGTGCTCGCCGCCGCCGGCTACTCCGTCTCCCCCGCCCCGGACGGGCAGGTGCTGGTGCACGGCGCCCCGGCCACGGGGGCGATCACCCGCGTGCTCGCCGAGCACGGCCACTACGTCGAGGAGCTGGTCCGCGTGACCCCCGACCTGGAGAGCGCGTTCCTCGCCATCACCGGGGAGCGCGCATGAGCGCGGCGACGCAGCACGCGGCCCCGGCTGGCCCGACCGGCACGCGCCTGAAGGGCAGCCTGTTCCGCGCCGAGCTGCTCCGGTTCCGCTCCCGGCGCTTCATCCAGGTGCTCCTGGGGCTGTCCGTCCTCGGCTGGCTCGGCGCCATCGGCATCGGGCTGGTCCTCTTCGACCACCCGACCGACGCCGACTACGCCGCCGCCCAGCGCGAGTACGACCTCGCGATCGTCGGCGAGGAGGAGTGGCGCGAGCAGTGCACCGCGGACGCCGAGCAGTCGGGGCAGCCCGTCGTGGACGTCTGCGGGCCGCCCCTGGCCGTCGAGGACTTCCTGCAGGTGCAGCCGTTCGACCTGGCCTCGGCCGCCGAGGCCGGGGCGATGGGCTTCGCCGCCGCGGCCGCGGTGCTGGCCTTCCTGGTCGGCGCCACCTGGATCGGCGCGGAGTGGTCCACCCGGTCGATCGTCGCGCTGCTCTTCTGGGTGCCCGACCGGCTCGCGGTGATGGCGGCCAAGATCGGCGTGCTGGCCCTCGCGGCCGCGGGAATCGGTGCGGTCGCCCAGGCTGCCTGGCTGGTCATGGCATGGGTCCTGGACTCGGCGGCCGGCTCGGGGCGCGAGCTGCCCGACGGGTTCTGGGGCGAGCTGCTGGCGGCGCAGGGACGCGCCGTCCTGCTGACCGTGCTCGTCGCGCTCATCGGCTTCGGGCTGGCGAACCTCACCCGGAACACCGGCGCGGCGCTCGGCATCGCGTTCGTCTACTTCGCGATCCTGGAGGGGGCGCTCGGGGCCTTCCTGGGCCTGGCGGCCCAGCGCTGGAGCCTGACGGTGAACACCGTCGCCCTCGTGGTCCCCGGCGGCACGCGCATCTACGACTACTCGGCCGACTACACAGTCGAGCCGCCGTCGTACCTGGTCACCAACCTGCACGGCGGGCTGGTCGTGAGCGCATACGTCGCGGTCATCGTCGGCGTCGGCGTCTGGCTGTTCGCCCGCCGCGACCTGCACTGAGCGCCTGGCCGCCCCTCCGGAGCGGAGGGGCGGTCAGGCGGTGGGCACCTCGGCCGCGAGGATCGCGCCCAGCACGCCGTTGACGTACTTCGGCGACTCGTCGGTGGACAGCGCCTTCGCCAGCTCCACCGCCTCGTCGATGACGACGGCGTCGGGCACGTCCTCGACCCAGAGCAGCTCGTAGGTCGCCATCCGCAGGATCGCGCGGTCGACGTCCGGCAGCCGGTCCAGCGACCAGCCCGACGTGTGGGTCTCGATCAGCTCGTCGATGCGGTCGCTCTGCGCCTCGACGCCCTCGACCAGCCGGACGGCGTGGTCGGGTACCGGGGGGTTGCCGTCGGCGACGCGCTCGCGCAGCAGCTCGAGCCGGTCCCGGCCACGGACGTCGGCCTCGTAGAGGACGTCGACGGCGCGCTTGCGGGCCTTGGTGCGTGCAGCCATGCCGGCCCTACCCCGCCCGCCCGGCGCTCAGTTGGCGCGGCCGAGGTAACGGCCGTCCCGGGTGTCGACCTTGAGCTTCTCGCCCGTCGAGATGAACAGCGGCACCTGGATCTGCGCGCCGGTCTCCAGGGTGGCGGGCTTGGTGCCACCGGTGGAGCGGTCGCCCTGCAGGCCCGGGTCGGTGTGCTCGACGACGAGCTCCATGGTCACGGGCAGCTCGACGTAGAGCGCGGTGCCCTCGTGGACGGCGACGACGACCTCGGTGTTGTCGAGCAGGTAGTTCGCGCCGTCGCCGACGGTCTCGGCCGGCACGTAGATCTGCTCGAAGGTGTCGCCGTCCATGAAGACGAAGTCGGTGCCCTCCTTGTAGAGGTAGGTCATCGACCGCTTGTCCACGGTGGCCGTCTCGACCTTGGTGCCGGCGTTGAAGGTCTTGTCGACCACCTTGCCGGTGAGCACGTTCTTCAGCGTGGTGCGCACGAAGGCGCCGCCCTTGCCCGGCTTGACGTGCTGGAACTCGGTGACGGACCAGAGCTGGCCGTCGAGGTTGAGGACCATGCCGTTCTTGAGGTCGTTGGTGGTAGCCATCTAGAGAACCAGCAGTTCCTTGCTCGTGAGGGTCAACAACTCGGGCGCGTCGTCCGTGACGATCAGGGTGTCCTCGATCCGGACACCACCGTGCCCCGGGAGGTACACCCCCGGCTCCACGGTGACGGCCATGCCGGCGGCCAGACTACCCGCGCCCAGCTGGCCGATGCCCGGCGCCTCGTGGATCTCCAGCCCCACGCCGTGCCCGAGGCCGTGCGTGAAGTGCTCGCCGTGGCCCGCCGCGACGATGACGTCACGGGCCGCGGCGTCCACCGCGACGACGTCCGCGCCGACCGCCAGGGCCGCCCGGCCGGCGGCCTGCGACGCCGCGACCAGCTCGTAGACCTCGCGCTGCCAGTCCGCCGCATGGCCCAGCACGAAGGTGCGGGTCATGTCGGAGTGGTAGCCGTCGACGGTGGCGCCGAAGTCCAGCTTGAGGAGGTCGCCGTCGCGCAGCACCGTCGTGTCCGGCCGGTGGTGCGGGATCGCGGAGTTCGCGCCGGTGGCGACGATCGTCTCGAACGACGGCGCCTCCGCACCGAGGGCCAGCATGCGGGCGTCGAGCTCCCGGCCCACCTGCAGCTCGGTCCGGCCGGGACGCAGCGCGCCCTCCGCCGCGAGCTGGGCCAGCGCCTGGTCGGCCACCGCGCACGCCCGGCGCAGCGACTCGACCTCGTCGTCGTCCTTGACCGCCCGCTGCGCCTCGACGGCGCGACGGACCGAGGCCAGCTCCGGGACCGTGCCCCCGGCTGCGGCGTCGTCCAGCACCCGCTCGAGCCCGTGCAGGCCGTCGACGGTCAGGTCGTGGGACTCGTAGCCGAGCCGGCGGGCGCCGCGCCGCACGGCCTCGCGGGCCAGCGCCGGCACCGTGGCCCGGCCCACGAGCAGCTCGACGTCGGGCACCTGCGTGCCGGCCTGCGTGGTGTAGCGGCCGTCGGTCCCGAAGAGGTCGGCACCGTCGGTGCGCACCAGGAGGGCGCCGTTCGAGCCGGTGAAGCCGGTCAGGTAGCGCACGTTGAGCAGGTTGGTCACCAGCACGGCGTCCAGGCCGCGCTCCGCGGCGGTGGCGCGGAGCGCGTCGCGGCGGGCCGCCGTCCTCATCGCGCTCCCCGCAGGGACAGCCACTGCAGCGCCAGGACGTACCCCTCGATGCCGAGCCCCGCGATCACGCCGTCGGCGACCGCGGAGACGTAGGAGTGGTGCCGGAACTGCTCGCGCTTGTGGATGTTGCTGATGTGCACCTCGACGACCGGCGCGGTCGTCGCCGCCAGGGCGTCGTGCAGCGCGATCGACGTGTGCGACCAGCTCGCGGGGTTGAGGACGATCGGGCTCCCCGCGTCGGTGGCCGCGTGCACCCAGCGCAGCATCTCGGCCTCGTCGTCGGTCTGCCGGACCTGCACCTCCATCTCCAGCTCCGCGCCGGCCCGCTCGAGGAGCTCGACGAGCTGGGCGTAGGTCGTGGAGCCGTAGATCTCCGGCTCGCGCGTGCCGAGGCGGCCGAGGTTGGGTCCGTTGAGCACGAGGACGGTCATGAGTTCACTCCTGATACGGCGGCCCAGGCCGCGTCGAGCCAGGCCTGGTCGGGGTCGGTCAGGATCCTGGGGTTGCCCAGCCCGTCGAGGACGACGAAGCGCAGCGACGCGCCGCGGGCCTTCTTGTCCACCCGCATGACGGCCTGCAGGCGGTCCCAGTCGCCGTCGTAGCGGGTCGGCAGCCCCATGGCCGCCACGAGCTCCCGGTGGCGGTCCACCTCGGCTCGGGCCAGCAGCCCGGCCTGGCCGGCGAGCTCGGCGGCGAAGACCAGCCCGACCGCGACCGCCTCGCCGTGCCGCCAGCCGAAGTCCTCGATCCGCTCGATGGCGTGGCCCAGGGTGTGCCCGTAGTTGAGGAACTCGCGCACGCCGGTGTCGAAGAGGTCCTCGCCGACGGCGTCGGCCTTGACCCGCACCGCCCGCTCGATCAGCTCCTCGGTGTCGGCGCGGCCGGTCGGGTCGGCGTCGAGCAGCTCGAGGATGCGGGCGTCGGCGATGAACCCGCACTTGACGACCTCGGCCAGCCCGGAGCGGAACTCCGCCTCCGGCAGGCCCGCCAGGAGGTCGGTGTCGGCGAGGACGGCGGCCGGCGGGTGGAAGGCACCCACGAGGTTCTTGCCCGCGGCGGTGTTGATGCCGGTCTTGCCGCCCACCGCCGCGTCGACCATGCCGAGGACGCTCGTGGGCACGGTGACGAACCGGACGCCCCGGGTCCAGGTGGCGGCGAGGAACCCGGCGAGGTCGGTGACCGCTCCCCCGCCGACGCCGACGACCGCGTCGGAGCGGGTCAGCCCGAGCCGCCCGAACTCCTCCCACACCTCCGCGGCGACCTGCGCGGTCTTCGCGGCCTCCCCGTCGGGGACGACGACCGCCTCGGCGGCCACGCCCGCGGTCTGCAGCGTCTCCACCGCGGCACCGGCCGCCGCGGCGAGCGGCGGCGCGTGCACGACGGCCACCTTCGGCGTGCCGGCCAGCACGAGGGACAGCTCGGTCTGCGCGCCGGGGCCGATGACCACCTCGTACGGCTTCTCCCCGGCGACGGTGACGCGGCGGGTCACCGCTCCACCTCCGGTGTCAGGACGGCGAGCACCTCGGCGACGACCTCCTCCGGCGGGCGCCCCGCGGTGGCCACCCGGTGGGTCGCCACCTCCGCGTAGAGCGGGGCGCGCTGTTCGAGCATGGTGCGCAGCATGGCGCGGGGGTTGACCGCCAGGAGCGGCCGGTCCCGGGAGAGGCCCACCCGGCGGGCGGCGGAGGCGACGTCGACGTCCAGCCACACCACGACACCCCCGGCCCGGCCGTGGGCGACGAGCAGCTCGCGGGTGGCCGCGCTGGTCACCGCTCCCCCGCCGAGGGCCAGCACGCCGGTGTGCTCACCGACGGCGCGGGCGACGGCCCTCTCCTCCAGCGACCGGAAGTGCGGCTCCCCGTGCTCGACGAACAGGTCGGCGACCGTCGTCCCGGTCTCGGCCTCGACGTCGCGGTCGGTGTCCCGAAACGCCAGCCCCCGGGCTGCCGCGACCTCCGTGCCCACCGTCGTCTTCCCCGACGCGGGCGGACCGACGAGGACCAGGGCCGGCCCGGTCACCGGTAGCGGAGCGCGTCGAGGTAGCCCTGGGCGTTGCGCCGCGTCTCGGCCAGCGAGTCGCCGCCGAACTTCTCCAGGGCGGCGTCGGCCAGCACCAGCGCGACCATCGCCTCCATGACGACGCTGCCGCGGGGCACCGCGCAGGCGTCGCTGCGCTGGTTGATGGCCACCGCGGCCTCGCCGGTGGCGACGTCGACGGTCTGCAGCGCCCGCGGCACGGTGCTGATCGGCTTCATCGCCGCGCGGACGCGCAGGACCTCGCCGTTGGTCATGCCGCCCTCGATGCCGCCGGCCCGGTCGGTGAGCCGCTGGATGCGGTGCTGCCCGTCGGCGGAGTCGACGGCGACGATCTCGTCGTGCGCGACCGAGCCGCGCCGGCGGGCGGTCTCCAGGCCGTCGCCGACCTCCACCGCCTTGACCGACTGCACCCCCATGAGCGCCGCGGCCAGGCGGGCGTCGAGGCGCCGGTCCCAGTGGACGTGGCTGCCCAGGCCCGGCGGCAGGCCGTGGACGACGACCTCGATGACCCCGCCGAGGGTGTCGCCGGTCTTGCGGGCGTCGTCGATCTCGGCGGTCATGAGCGCGCTGGTGGCCGGGTCGGCGCAGCGGACCGGGTCCTCGTCCAGGCGGGGGTTGTCGTCGGGGCCGGGCAGGGTCCCCTCCGGGGCGACCACCGCGCCGATGCCGACGACGTGGCTGACGACGGAGACGCCCAGCGCCTGGCTGAGGAACTGCTGTGCGATGGCGCCGAGGGCGACCCGGGCCGCGGTCTCGCGCGCGCTGGCCCGCTCCAGGATCGGCCGGGCGTCGTCGAAGCCGTACTTCTGCATGCCGGCCAGGTCGGCGTGCCCGGGGCGCGGCCGGGTGAGCGGGGCGTTGCGGGCCTGGCCGGCGAGCACCTCCGGGTCCACCGGGTCGGCGGACATGACGGTCTGCCACTTCGGCCACTCGGTGTTGCCGACCTGCACCGCGATCGGCCCGCCCTGGGTGCGCCCGTGCCGGACACCACCGGTCAGGCTGACGACGTCCTGCTCGAAGGACATGCGGGCACCACGCCCGTGCCCCAGCCGGCGGCGGGCCAGCTGCAGGTCGAGGTCGGAGGTCTGCACCTCGACCCCGGCCGGGAGTCCTTCGAGGATTGCGGTGAGCTGCTGGCCGTGCGACTCACCGGCGGTCAGCCAGCGCAACATGCCGGGCATTCTGCCAGTCGAGGGACCCGGGGCATCACGGCACGGGCGGGACGCCGCCGATCGCGAGGGCCAGGGCGGCTCCGGCCAGCAGCGGCGGACCGAAGGGCACGGTGCTGCGCCAGGTCGCGCGGCCGGCCGCCACGAGGAGCACCGAGGCCCCCGCTCCGGCGATCAGGCCGAGCAGGACGCCGGCCATGAGCACGCCCCAGCCGAACCACCCGAGCACCAGGCCGAGCAGGCCCAGGAGCTTGACGTCGCCGAACCCGAGCGCGGCGGGCGAGACCGCCGCGACGCCGGCCCCGACCACGAAGGCGGCGGCGCCGGCGAGCACGGCGCGGGCGAGCGCCCACCACGTGCCGAGCACGGCGGCGTCGACGAGCAGGGCCGCGGCGAAGACCCCGGCCGCGGGCAGCAGGACGCGGTCCGGCAGCCGGTGGGCGGCGAGGTCCACCGCCCCGAGGACCACGGCGGCCGCCGCCACCCAGAGCAGGCCGGCCGTGACCGGACGGGGCCCGCCGAGCAGCGCGGCGGCGCACAGCAGCCCCGCGGTGAGCGCGGTGACCACCGCGTCCCGGACCGGCGAGGTGCGCGTCGGTGCACCGCGGGTGGCCAGCCGTGCGGCCGTGCGGGACAGCCACGGGCCGGTGGCCACACCGAGGAGCACCGCCACCGCGGCGAGCACCGGGCGGGAGACGTCCACGCCCGGGTCAGCGCCCGGCGAGGGCCGCGTCCAGCGCGGCACGCATGGCGCCGATGGGCGCCTGCTCCCCCGTCATCAGCTCCACCTGCTCGGTGGCCTGCCAGAACAGCACCTCGAGCCCGCTGACCACGGTGCCACCGGCGGCGGTGACGCGGTCGGCGAGCGGGGTGGGCCACGGGGAGTAGAGGACGTCGAGCACGGTCTGCCCGGCCTGCCAGTCCAGCGCTGCGGCGGCGGGCTGCCCGTCCACGGGCACGGTGCTGACCACCACCGGAGCGGTCACCCGCGCGCCGTCCAGGGGGACCACGGTCGGCGTCACCCCGAGCGCCTCGAGCACCCGGACGACGTCCCCGGCGCGGCCCGGGTTGCGCACCACGACGTCGACCTCGCGCGCGCCGAGCGATGCCAGCGCCACCGCCGCGGCCGCGGCCGTGCCACCGGCACCGACCAGCGCGGCCCGCGGAGCGGACCCCACCCCGGCCAGCTGCAGGGCCATCCCGATGCCGGCGACGTCGGTGTTCTCCGCGCGCCAGCCCGTCCCGGTGCGGACGAGGGTGTTGGCCGCCCGCAGCAGCGCCGGCAGCGCCTCCACCTCGTCGGCGACCTCCACGGCCGCCTGCTTGTTCGGCATGGTCACCGAGAACCCGCGCCACTCGGGGCCGAGGCCGGCCAGCAGGTCGGCCAGCTCCTCGGCCCCGATGTCGAGGGCGTCGTACGTCCAGTCGGTCAGGCCGAGGGCGGCGTAGGCGGCCCGGTGCAGCAGCGGGGAGAGCGAGTGGGACACCGGCCGGCCGAGGACGGCGGCCCTCATCCCTCGGGGTTCTCCCGCAGCCACTGCTGGAAGAGCAGCACGTTCTGCTGGTGCTCGGCCCCGGTCCGGGCGAAGCGGGTCTCGCCGGTGTCGGGGTTGACCACCACGAAGAACCGCCAGTCGCCCTCGGCGGGCGACAGCACCGCGCGCAGGGCGTCCTCGCCCGGGTTGCTGATCGCGCCCGGCGGCAGGCCGGTGTGGACGTAGGTGTTGTACGGCGAGGGGTTGGCCCGGTCGGCCGCGGTCGTCGTGATGCCGCCCTTGCCGTTGGCGTAGTTCACCGTGGTGTCCAGCTGCAGCGGCATGCCGTCGGAGAGCCGGTTCTCCAGCACCCGGGCGACCTTGGCCATGTCCTCGGCGCCGGCCGCCTCGGCCTGCACGATGCTGGCCTTGGTGATCCAGACGAGCCGGTCGGCCTCGGGCACGTTCAGGCCGTCGAAGGCCTGCTCGGCCCGGGCCACCATCGCGGCGAGCATGTCGACGGCGGTGTCGCCCGGCTCGAAGTCGTAGGTCGCCGGGAACAGGAAGCCCTCGAGCTTGCCGTCGGCGTAGGCCGGCAGCCCCAGGGCGACCGGGTCGGCCGCCGCGCGCTGGAGCTCCTCCAGCGGGGTGCCGGTGTCCTCCGCGAGGCGGTTCAGCACCTGCGTGACGCTGAGCCCCTCGCGCAGGGTGATCCGCGAGACCTGGCGGGCGGCCGGGTCCAGCAGGAGCTCCAGGGCGGACTCGCCGCTCATCTGCAGCCGCAGCGTGTAGACGCCGGGCTGGATGCCCGTGGCGTCGGGGTGGTCCTTGGCGGCGCTGACGAAGGGGCCGGTGGAGGCGATGACGTCGGCGTCGTCGAGCGTCTGGGCGATGTCGCTGAGCGTGTCGCCCTGGTTGACGCGGATGTCGACCTCGCCGGTGCCCGCACCCTCGTAGTCGCGGGAGGTCGGGTCGAGCAGCGCGAGGAGCTTCTGCCCGCCGAACACGATGCCGGCGACGATGCCGCCGAGCACCAGCAGGGCGAAGAGCACGGCGAAGGGGCGGCGGCGACGTCGGCGGCGCGACCGGTCGCTGCGCGGGTCGTACGGGGCGACGGGGATCTCGTCGTCGGTCAGCGGGCCCTCGGGACCGTCGACCGGCTCGTGCTCGTCGGCGAGGTGCTCCTCGTCGTGCCGGGCGGCCGGCTGCGCGGGCATCGCCTCGGTGGCCGGGACGTCGGCGGGAGCGGGCCGGGCGGCCCGGCGGCGTCCGCGCCGGCGCGGGGCCTCCTCCTCGACGTTGGCGCCGATCACGTCGAGGGCGCCGGTGTGCTCGTCCCACGCCCGCGGCGTGGCGGCGGTGGGCTCGTCGTCGTGCTCACCCGGCTCGCCGGGCACGGCGCCGAACCGCGGCGTCGCCACGGTCGGGTCGTCCTCCCCGGCGTCGGGCCGGCCGCTGAGCCGGTCCCAGACGCCGGTCGGCATCGGGGGCAGCGGGCCGGACGGGTGGGAGCGGCCGAAGCCGCCGTTCCCGTCCCGGCCGCCGCTCGGGTGGTCCGGGTGGTCGGTGGAGCCGTAGGCCCACCAGTCCGGCTCGACCAGCGGCCCGGTCTCGTCACCGCGGTCGATCAGGCCCGAGCCGGGGCGGACGCCGCCCCGGTCGGTGTGCCGCGGGGGGCGGGCAGGGGAGCCCGGCGGGTAGTCGCCACCGGTGGGGATGCCGGGGCCGGTCCAGGAGGACACGGGCAACCCACCGGTTCCGTCGTCGGAGGAGTGCCTCCCCCGCCGCGGCGGCCCGCCGGGCGCGGTCACGAGGGCGCCCGCCGGCTGTCGAGGTACTGCTGCAGGATGACCACGGCGGCCGCCTGGTCGATCACCGGGCGCTGACGGCGGCTGTCGATGCCACCCTCGCGGAGGTGACTGGCTGCGGTCACGGTGGAGAGCCTTTCGTCGACCATGTGGACCGGCACATCCGCTATGCGGTCGGCCAGTTCCTGAGCGTAGTTGCCCGCATCGACGGCCGAGGCGCCCGACGCACCTGACAGATGCCTCGGCTCTCCCACCACCACCTCTGTCACCTCGTGTTCCGCGACGAGCGTGACGAGACGGTCCAGATCGGACCCGTCCTTGGCCCGGCGCAGCGTCTCCAGCGGGCTGGCCAGGGTGCCGGTCGGGTCCGACAGGGCGAGGCCCACGCGCACGGTGCCGACGTCGACCCCGAGCACCCGGCCACGGGCCGGGGCCGCCCCGGCGCGACGCGGCGGCACCTTGAGGTGCTGCGGCCACCCGCCGGACAGGTCGATCTCCGTGGTCTCGTGCTTGACCGGCGGGAAGCCCTGGCTGAGGTCGATCTCGGTCGTCGGGTGGTGCACCGGCTGCTCGCCGGTGGACCCCGGGGCCCGCGGCCGCGCCGGCGGCACCGCCGGCAGCTCCCGGCGCCGCCGCGCGACGGGGCCGGTGTCCTCCGGGTTCTGCCCGAAACCGGAGTGCTCGGTACCGCTGTTGTCGGAGCTCCCCACGGTGCTCACCTCCCTGTGGCGGCCGCAACCGCCTGCTCGCCGGCCTGCAGTGCCGCGGGGATACCCGCGGCATCGGTTCCGCCCCCCTGGGCGACGTCGGACTTGCCGCCTCCGCGGCCGCCGACGGGGGCCGAGGCCGCCTTGAGGACGTCGTTGGCCGACAGCCCCTGAGCGACCGCGGCCGGGTTGAGGGCAGCCACGAGGGCCACCTTGCCACCGGACTCCGACGCCAGCAGCACGACCGACGGGCGGTCGGCGGCCAGCCGGCCCCGGACGTCGAGGGCCAGCGTGCGCAGGTCGCCGCCGCCCAGGCCCGCCGGGGAGCCGGTCACGACGGCGACGCCGCCGACGTCCTTCGCCGCGCCGGCGAGCTGCCCCGCGGCGGCCAGCGTCTGCTGCGAGCGCAGGTCGGCCAGCTCGCGGTCCAGCTCGCGCAGCCGGGCCACCATGCCGCCCACCCGCTCGACCAGCCCGTCCTGCGGCGCCTTGAGCAGGTCGGCCAGCTGGCGGACCAGGTCGCGCTCGCGGGCCAGGTACCGGAAGCCCTCGAGGCCGACCACGGCCTCGACGCGCCGGGCACCCGAGCCGACCGACGACTCGCCGGTCAGCGCGAGCGTGCCGATCTGGGCGCTGCCGCGCACGTGGGTGCCACCGCAGAGCTCGCGCGACCACGGGCCGCCGATCTCCACCACCCGCACCTGCTCGCCGTAGGTCTCGCCGAACAGGGCGATCGCGCCGAAGGCCTGCGCCTCGGGCAGCGTCATGTACTGGGCGGTGACCTTGTGGTCGGCGCGGACCGCCGCGTTGGCGACGTCCTCGATGTCGGTGCGCTGCTGCTGGGTCAGCGCGCCCTGCCAGGCGAAGTCCAGCCGGAGGTAGCCCGGCCGGTTGTAGGACCCGGACTGCAGGGCCTGGGGGCCGAGCACCTGGCGCAGCGCGGCGTGCACCACGTGCGTGCCCGAGTGGGCCTGGCAGGCCGACAGCCGCCACTCGTAGTCGACCTCGGCGGTGAGCTCGGCGCCGGAGCGCAGCTCGCCCTCGAGCACCCGGACCTGGTGGGCGACCAGGCCCTTGACCGGGCGCTGGACGTCGATGACCTCGGCGCGGCCGCCGTCCCAGGTCAGGATGCCGGCGTCGGCGACCTGGCCACCGGACTCGGCGTAGAACGGCGTCCGGTCCAGGACCACGCGGACGATGTCGCCCTGCGCGGCCACCTCCGGGCCCTCCTCGTCCGCGACCACGGCCAGCACCCGGGAGTCGGTGCGCAGCGTGTCGTAGGCCCGCCAGTCGGTCGGGCCGTGCTCGGCCAGGAGCCGGCGGTAGGCCAGGACGTCGACCGAGCCGGTGCGCTTGGCGCGGGCGTCGGCGCGGGCCCGGTCGCGCTGCTCCTTCATGAGCGCGCGGAAGCCCTCCTCGTCGACGGTCACGCCCTGCTCGGCGGCCATCTCGAGGGTGACGTCGATCGGGAAGCCGTAGGTGTCGTGCAGGCTGAACGCCTGCTCGCCGGACAGCTTCGGGGTGCCGGCGGTCTTCGCCTGCTTCACGGCGGTGTCGAACAGCGCCGTGCCCGAGGTCAGCGTCCGGCGGAACGCCTCCTCCTCGGCGTAGGCGACGCCCGAGATACGCGCGAAGTCGGTCTCCAGCTCGGGGTAGCTGGCCTTCATGGCCTCCTTGGAGACCGGCAGCAGCTCCGGGAGCGTGGCGTCGTCGACGCCGAGGAGCTTCATCGAGCGGACGGCGCGGCGCAGCAGCCGGCGGAGGATGTAGCCGCGCCCCTCGTTGCCGGGGGTGACGCCGTCGCCGATGAGCATCAGCCCGCTGCGGACGTGGTCGGCGACGACGCGGAGGCGCACGTCGTTCGTGTGTCCTTCCCGCCCACCCGAGCCGTAGGTGACCCCGGCGAGCTCCGCGGCGCGGCGGAGGACCGGCGCGACCTCGTCGATCTCGTACATGTTGTCGACGCCCTGCAGCAGGTAGGCCACCCGCTCCAGGCCCATGCCGGTGTCGATGTTCTTCTTCGGCAGCTCGCCGACGACCGTGAACTCCTCCTTGCTCCGGACGTCGGTGAGCTCGTACTGCATAAAGACGAGGTTCCAGATCTCCAGGAACCGGTCGCCCGCGGTGTCGACGAGCGGGCCGCCCTCGGGACCGAACTGCGGGCCGCGGTCGAAGTAGATCTCCGAGCAGGGGCCGCCGGGGCCGGGCGCCCCGGTGTGCCAGTAGTTGTCCTTCTTGCCCAGCCGCTGGATGCGCTCCACCGGGAGCCCCGCGATCCGGTGCCAGGCCTCGGCGGCCTCGTCGTCGTCGAGGTAGACGGTGACCCAGATGCGGTCGGGGTCGAAGCCCAGCCCGCCGTCCTCCAGCCGCCCGGTGATCAGCTCCCAGGCGTTCTGGATGGCCCCCTCCTTGAAGTAGTCGCCGAAGGAGAAGTTGCCGTTCATCTGGAAGAACGTGCCGTGGCGGGTGGTCTTGCCCACCTCCTCGATGTCGAGGGTGCGCACGCACTTCTGCACGCTGGTGGCCCGCGGGAACGGCGCGGGCTCCCGGCCGGTCAGGTACGGGATGAACGGCACCATCCCGGCGACGGTGAACAGCAGCGACGGGTCCGGGGAGACCAGCGACGCGCTGGGGACGACGGTGTGGCCGCGCTGCTCGAAGTGCTGCAGGAAGCGGCGGCGGATCTCGGCGGTCTGCATCAGCGATCTACTCGGTTCGACGGGACCGGGACGGCGGGGAGCCGCCCCGACCGGTGGGTCAGGAGTCTGCGGCGTGGGCGCCGCGCCGCAGCGAGGCGTCGCCCACCGCGGGCAGCGGGGCGTCCAGGCCGGTGCCGGCCCGCAGCTCCAGCTCGCGCTCGGACATGGCCTCGCGCACGTCGGCCCCGAAGTCGCCGATCGCGTCGGCGACGTCGCGCAGGCCGGCGGCGATCGAGGCACCGATGCCGGCCGGGGTCATCTTCTCGGCGGCGGCGGAGAGCTTGCGGACGACGAGGGCGCCGATGGTGATGCCCATCGCCAGCCAGAACAGCCGGCGCATCAGGCCGACCGCCGGGCGGCGCGGCGCGCGCGGCGCTCGGCCTTCTCGCGGGCGGCGGCGTCGGCGATCGCCTGGCCCTCGCGCTTCTTCCTCGTCGCGCTGCGCACGCCGTAGCTGAAGGCCGCGACCTTGATCAGCGGGCTGCCCAGGGTGGCGGCGGCCACGCTGGTGAGCGCGGCGACGTTGCTGGAGACGTTCGCGGCGTTGCCGGTGATGTCGTCGACCCGCTCGAGGTTGCTGTTCACGTGGGCGACGGTCGTGCCGGCCTGGGCCAGGATCGGCGCGCTCTGCTCACGGACCTGGCGGATGGTCAGCGTGGTCTCGTCGAGCGTGCGGCCGAGCTTGAGCAGCACGACTGCGGCTACCAGCACCAGCACCACCAGGGCGCAGGCTGCGACCAGCCCGGCGATCTCTCCTACGGACACGCGTGCTCCTGTTCTCAGGGGGTTCAGCGCCGGGAGCGACGTTCCGGCCTCGTCACACTAGTCGCGGCCCCCCGCCGCCGTCCGTCCCCTGCCGCGGTCAGCGCGTGCGGCGGATGATCGCCCGGAGCTTGGCCAGCCGCTCCCCCAGCCGCGCCTCGGCGCCGCGGTTGGTCGGCCGGTAGTAGTCCTTGCCCACGAGCGCGTCCGGCGGGTACTGCTGCGGCACGACGCCGTCGGGGTGGGAGTGCGGGTAGACGTAGGTCTTGCCGTGCCCGAGCTTCTTGGCCCCGCCGTAGTGCGCGTCGCGCAGCCCGGGCGGCACGGGGCCGGCGAGGCCGGCGCGGACGTCGGCGACCGACTCCCCCATCGCCGCGGTGACGGCGTTGGACTTCGGTGCGGTGGCGAGGTGGACGACGGCCTGCGCGAGCGGGAAGTGCCCCTCGGGCATGCCGATGAAGGCGACCGCGTCGGCGGCGGCGACCGCGGTCAGCAGCGCCGTCGGGTCGGCCATGCCGATGTCCTCGCTGGCGGAGATGACCAGCCGCCGGGCGATGAACCGCGGGTCCTCCCCTGCCTCGACCATGCGCGCCAGGTAGTGCAGCGCCGCGTCCACGTCGCTGCCGCGGATGGACTTGATCAGCGCGCTGGCGACGTCGTAGTGCATGTCGCCCTGCCGGTCGTAGCGGACCGCCGCCTGCGCCACCGCCGTCTCCAGGGTGGCGAGGTCGATCTCGGTCGCGCCGACCGCCTTCGCCGCCCCGGCCCCGGACTCCAGCGCGGTCAGCGACTTGCGCCCGTCGCCGCCGGCGATGCGGACGAGGTGCTCCTCGGCCTCGTCGGTGAGCGTGAACTCCCCCGCCAGCCCGCGCTCGCTGGCCAGGGCCCGGCGCAGCAGGGTGCGGACGTCGTCGTCGGTGAGCGGCTGCAGGGCCAGGACCAGGCTGCGGGAGAGCAGCGGGCTGACCACGGAGAAGAACGGGTTCTCGGTGGTGGCCGCGATCAGGCTGACGATCCGGTCCTCGACCGCGGACAGCAGGCTGTCCTGCTGGGTCTTGGAGAAGCGGTGCACCTCGTCGATGAACAGCACGGTGCGCCGGCCGGCGTAGGTCAGCTCCCGCTTGGCGCCGGCGATGACCGCGCGGACCTCCTTGACCCCGGAGTCCAGCGCCGAGAGCTGCACGAACTGCCGCTTGGTGGCCAGGGAGATGACGTGGGCCAGGGTGGTCTTGCCGGTGCCGGGCGGCCCGTAGAGGACCAGCGACATCGGCTCGTCGGACTCCACCAGCCGGCGCAGCGGGGCGCGGTCGCCCAGCAGGTGCTGCTGCCCGACGACCTCCTCCAGCGAGCGCGGCCGCATCCGCACCGCGAGCGGCGCCCCGGGGTCGACGCCCGCCGGGCCGTCGTCCTCGGGAGCGTCGAACAGCGATGTCACGGGTCAGAACGCTACCCGCGGGGCACGACACCCTCATGCAGCAGCGACGCATCGGGGACATGACCGTCAGCGCCATCGGGCTGGGGGCCATGCCCCTGTCCACCAAGGACGACCGGCCGTCGGAGGAGGACGCCGTCGCGGTGGTGCACGCGGCCCTGGACGCCGGCGTGACGCTGGTCGACACCGCGGACGCCTACGCCCGGGACGAGGCCGAGTTCGGGCACAACGAGTCCCTGGTGGCGACGGCGCTGCGCTCCTACGGCTCGCCCGACGTGCTCGTGGCCACCAAGGGCGGCCACACGCGCCGCGGGGCCGAGTGGGACCTGGACGGCTCGCCGGCCTACCTGCGCCGCGCCTGCGAGGGGTCGCTGCGACGGTTGGGCGTGGAGGCCATCGGGCTGTACCAGTTCCACCGCCCGGACCCGGCGACGCCCTGGGAGGAGTCGATGGGCGCCCTGCGGCAGCTGGCCGACGACGGCCTCGTGCGGGCGGTCGGCATCTCCAACGCCGACATCGCGCAGATCGACGCCGCCCGGTCCATCGTCGGTGACGCGCTGGTGAGCGTGCAGAACCAGTTCTCGCCGGGGTGGCGGTCCTCGGCCGACGAGCTGGCCCACTGCGCCGCCCACGGCCTGGCGTTCCTGCCGTGGAGCCCCTTCGGCGGGGTGGGCGCGGCCGGCTCGCTGGGCTCGACGGCGCCCGCCTTCGCCGAGGTCGCCGACGAGCTCGGCGTGTCGGTGTACCAGGTGACCCTCGCCTGGCACCTGGCCCAGAGCGACACGGTCGTCCCGATCCCCGGCGCCTCCCGCGCGGCCTCGATCCAGGACTCCGCAGCCGCGGCCGACCTGTCCCTCACCCCCGAGCAGCTCGCCCGCCTGAACCTCGGTTGATCATCGTCATCTGGCAGGTCCCATCGGCGTGGCGGCCAGCCAGATGACGATGATCACGCGGGTGCGGGCGGGGTCCACAGCGGACGCGTCCGTCCACAGCACGCCGAGCGGGGCGGTTCGACGGCGGTCCGGCGGCCAGCGTCAGCGGCATGTCCCTGCCACCCACCTGGACGCCCGCCGAGGCCCGCGCGGCCGGGCTCTCGCGCGGCCGGCTGCGCGGCCCTTCCTTCGTGCGGCTCGCCCACGGCCTCACCGCGCGCCTCGACGACGCCATCGACGCGACCGACCGGCTGCGGTTGCTCTCCCGGCTGCTCCCGGAGGACGCGGCGTTCAGCCACGCGACCGCGGCGGCGCTCCTCGGCGCCCCGATGGCCCCTCCCCGGCAGGCGCACATCGCGCTCACACCGCGCCGGGTCCTCCCCCAGCGCGCCGAGTTCGTGACCCATGCCCGCCGGCTCCACGCCGAGGACGTCGTCCTGCACCACGACCTGCGGGTCACCTCGGGCGCGCAGACGTACCTGGACCTCGCCGAGACCCTGCCGCCGGCGGAGCTCGTCGCGGTGGGTGACGCCCTCCTGCGCGCGGGCCACCTCGACGGCGTCTCCCTGGCCCGGCGCCTGGCACGGGCAGCTCGGGTACGCGGCGTCGTCCGGGCGCGGAAGTGCGCCTCCCTGCTCTCACCGTTGTCCATGTCCCGGCCGGAGAGCCTGGTGCGCTACTGGCTCACCGTCAGCAACCTGCCCACCCCGGTGCCGCAGCTCCCCGTCCTGGACCGCTGGGGCCGGGAGGTGGCCCACGCCGACCTGGGCTACGCGGAGTGGAAGGTCGCGCTGGAGTACGAGGGCCGGCAGCACGCCGACGCCGACCAGTTCCGGAGGGACATCGACCGCTACTCGCTCATGGCGGCCGACGGATGGCTCGTCCTCCGGTTCGCCGGGCGCCACCTGACGGGCCCGTCGATCGTGCTCGACCGCACGCGCCGGGCGCTGCTGAGCCGCGGCTGGCGGGACCCCCGCGGTTGATCATCGTCAGCTGGTCTCCCGCCACGCCGGACCGTGCGCCAGGTGACCATGATCAACGCCGCAGACGCCGCCTGACCGCGGCGGTCAGGGGGTCCGGCGACCGCCCGACCCCGCGCCCGGCCGCCGGTCGCGGACCACGCAGATCACGGCGGCCACCGCCACGGGGACCAGCCAGGACCGCACGCCCCCGACCTCGGCCCCCAGCGAGGCCCAGAACTGGGACCACGGGAGCGGCGGCAGCCCCATCACGAGCAGCCACGTCACGTGCACCAGCGGCACGACGACCCACGACACCGCGAGCAGCAGCGGCCACCAGCCGAGCCGGGACACCGGGCGCAGCCCGACGACCAGCAGCGCGCCGACGAGCACGGCACCGCTGAGCCAGCCGATCCACGGGAGCTCCGGGCCCGTCTGGAGCCGGCGCGCGTCGACGAGCGACAGGGAGACGTCGAGCAGCCTGACCGGCAGCACCCCGGCCGCGGCGGCCAGCGCGGTCCCGGTGCCCACCGGGCCGAGGAGCGCGCACGAGCCCAGGAGCCAGCCCGCCAGCGCGGCGAGGGCGACGGCTGCGTGGAACGCCGTCCGGTCCTCCGCCGCGGCCGCGAACGTGCCCGCGTCCCCCTGCGCCACCCAGGCCGTCACGACGACGGCCGCGACCGCCAGGACGACGCCGACCAGGACGGCTCCTGCCGCGGTCCGACGTCGCCCTCGGGGCGCCGCCCGGGCGAGGAGCCCCGCGGCGATCCCCGCGACGACGGCGTTGTGCGTCGCGGCCCCCAGCGAGGTCAGGGGCAGCGCCAGCACGGGCGTGGTCACGCCCCCGGACCCTGTCCCGGAGCCCAACAGGCCCTGCAGGGCGTCGACGAACAGGCGCAGCACGGGCGGGGCCGAGGCGACCAGCCACCACGTGACCGCGGCCAGCGGGACCAGGCCCACCAGCAGGGCCGCACGGGCGGCAGGAGTGGCGGGGCGCTCGACCGTGGTCCGGGTCACCCCGCAGTTCTAGCGGTCGAGCACCTCCCGCAGGGCCCCCAGCACCAGCGTCACCTTGTCGGGTGTCGCGTTGGCCCCCATGAGGCCGATCCGCCACACGCTCGACGCGAAGGGGCCGGCGCCCGCCCCGATCTCCAGGTCGTAGCGCTCGAGCAGCTCCTTGCGGACCGCCGCCGAGTCGACGCCGTCGGGCACCTTGACCGTGGTCAGCTCGGGCAGCCGGTGCCCCTCGGCGGCGAACAGCTCCAGCCCCAGCTCGGCCAGGCCCTCGTGCAGCAGCCGGCCGGCCTCGGCGTGCCGGGCGTGGACCGCGTCCAGCCCTTCCTCGAGGATGCGGCCCAGCCCGGCGTGCAGCGACACGACCATCCCGGTCGGCGCCGTGTGGTGGTAGGTCCGCCCGGACCCGGCGGCCTCCCCGGCGTACCCGCCCAGCAGCCCGAGGTCGAGGTACCAGCTCTGCGGCCGCTCGACCCGCCGCTCCCAGGCGCGGTCGGAGATGGTGAAGGGCGCCAGCCCCGGCGGGACGCCCAGGCACTTCTGCGAGCCGGCGTAGGCGAGGTCGACCCCCCAGTCGTCCAGCCGGACCGGGATCCCGCCCAGCGAGGTCACGCAGTCGGCCAGGAGCAGCGCGTCGCCCTTGCCAGCGGCCAGCGGCTCGAGGTCGGAGCGCACACCGGTGGAGGTCTCGGCGTGGACGGCGGCGACCAGCTTCGGCGAGGGGTGCGCGGCGAGCACCCGCTCGGCGTCGACCGGCTGGCCCCAGTCGTGCTCGACGGGGACGACCTCCGCGCCGCAGCGCGAGGCCACCTCGACCATGCGCTGCCCGAAGAGCCCGTTCACCGCGACGACGACGACGTCACCCGGGCCGACGGTGTTGACGAACGCCGCCTCCATGCCCGCCGAGCCGGTGGCCGACAGCGGCAGGGTGCGCCGGTTCGCCGTCCCGAACACCTGGCGGAGCCGGTCCGACGTCTCGTCCAGGACCTGCAGGAACAGCGGGTCGAGGTGGCCGAGCAGCGGGAGGCCGAGGGCCGCGGTGGCCTCCGGGTACGGGTTCGAGGGGCCGGGACCGAGCAGGGTGCGGGCACGCAACGGCATGCCCGCACCCTACGAGCCGGGTTAGCCGTTCGCCGGGTTCGAGGGGCCCGGCGCACCCGGCTGGCCGGGCAGGGCCGGCTCCTCGGGCTTGGCGTCGATGCCGGCCTCCTTGCGCTGGGCGTCGGTGATCGGCGTCGGCGCACCGGTCAGCGGGTCGAACCCGGCGCCGGTCTTCGGGAAGGCGATGACCTCGCGGATCGACTCCACCCCGCTCAGCAGCGCCGAGAGCCGGTCCCAGCCCAGCGCCGCGCCGGCGTGCGGCGGCGGGCCGTAGGCGAACGCCTCGAGGAAGAAGCCGAAGCGCTCGCGGGCCTCCTCGCGCGACATGCCGAGGGTCTCGAACACCCGCTCCTGCAGGTCGGCGTCGTGGATGCGGACCGAGCCGCTCATGACCTCGTTGCCGTTGATCACCATGTCGTAGGCGTCGGACAGCGCCGCGCCCTTGTCCTCGGCGAACCGCTCCCGCCACTCGGGGGTGGGCGAGGTGAAGGGGTGGTGCATGAACGTCCAGTCGCCGTCCTCGGTCTCCTCGAACATCGGGAAGTCGACGACGAACAGGAACGACCAGGAGCCCGGCTCGATGAGGTCGAGCCGCTTGGCGATCTCGTTGCGGGCGGCGCCCAGCAGCTCCTGGGACGAGCGGCGCTGGCCGGCGGCGAAGAAGACGCAGTCGCCGGGCTTCGCGCCGACGGCCTCGACCAGGCCCTCGCGCTCGGCGTCGGAGATGTTCTTGGCCACCGGGCCGCCGAGGGTGCCGTCCTCGGCGATGGTCACGTAGGCCAGGCCCTTGGCTCCGCGCGACTTCGCCCAGTCCTGCCAGGCGTCGAACGCCCGCCGCGGCTGCGACCCGCCACCGGGCATCACGACGGCGCCGACGTAGGGCGACTGGAAGACCCGGAACGGGGTGCTCGCGAAGTACTCGGTGAGCTCGGTCAGCTCGATGCCGAAGCGGAGGTCGGGCTTGTCGGAGCCGAAGCGGTCCATCGCCTCGCGGTAGGTCATCCGCGGGATCTCGGGCACCTCGTAGGAGGCGAGCTCCCGCCACAGCGCGCGGACGACGTCCTCGGCGATGGCGAGCACGTCGTCGCGCTCGACAAAGCTCATCTCGAAGTCGAGCTGGGTGAACTCCGGCTGCCGGTCGGCGCGGAAGTCCTCGTCCCGGAAGCAGCGGGCGATCTGGTAGTAGCGCTCCAGGCCGCCGATCATCAGCAGCTGCTTGAACAGCTGCGGCGACTGCGGCAGCGCGTACCACTTGCCCTGCTGCAGGCGGACCGGCACGAGGAAGTCGCGCGCGCCCTCGGGGGTGGACCGGGTCAGCGACGGCGTCTCGACCTCGGTGAAGCCGTGGCCGGCCATGACGCCGCGGGCGATCCGGCTGATCTCCGACCGGAGCCGGATGGCCTTGGCCGGGCCCTGCCGGCGCAGGTCGAGGTAGCGGTACTTGTAGCGGACGTCGTCGGACGCCGCCTGGTCGGTCTCGATCGGGAACGGCAGCGGGGCCGACGCCGACAGGACCCTCAGCTCCGACGTCGCCACCTCGATCTCACCGGTCGGCAGCTCCGGGTTCTCGTTGCCCTCCGGACGACGGCGCACCTCGCCGGTGACGAGCACGCAGTACTCGTTGCGCAGGTGGTGGGCCTCCTCCTCGCGGACGACGACCTGCACGTAGCCGGAGGCGTCACGCAGGTCGAGGAAGACCACGCCGCCGTGGTCGCGGCGGCGGGCGACCCAGCCGGCGAGGGTGACGGTGGAGCCGGCGTCGGACGCGCGCAGCGTTCCGGCGTCGTGGGTGCGGAGCACGGTGGAGCCTTCCTGGAGGGGAGAACGGTTACCAGCGGTCGTGCACGTGGGCGCGGATGCGCTCGTCGTACAGCCGCTCGAGGTCGGAGAGCTGGGAGTCGCTCAGCGGGGCCATCGACGCCGCCGCCACGTTGCCGCGCACCTGGGTGACGTTCCGGGCACCCGGGATGACGGTGGTGACACCCGGCTGGTCGATCACCCAGCGCAGCGCGAAGGCGGCGGTGGGCACGGCGTCGCCGGCGATGGCGGCGACCTCGCGGGCCGCCTCGACCCCGACGTCGAACGGCACGCCCGCGAAGGTCTCGCCGACGTCGAAGGCCTCGCCGTTGCGGTTGAAGGTGCGGTGGTCGTCGGCGGGGAACGTCGTCGACTCGTCGTACTTGCCGGTCAGCAGGCCGCTGGCCAGCGGCACGCGGGCCAGGATGCCGACGCCGGCGCGCTGGGCGGCGGGCAGCAGCTCCTCCAGCGGCTTGCGCCGGAAGATGTTGAGGATGACCTGGATGGTGGCCACGCCCGGGTGCTGCAGCGCGGTCAGCCCCTCCTCGACGGTCTCCACCGAGACGCCGTAGGCGGCGATCGAGCCGTCGGCGACGAGTCCGTCGAGGGTGTCGTAGACCCGCTGGTCGGAGTAGACGGCCGGCGGCGGGCAGTGCAGCTGCACCAGGTCGAGGGTGTCGACGCCGAGGTTGCGGCGGGACCGGTCGACCCACGCCCGCAGGTTCTCCGGCGTGTACTGGGCGGCCTCGAACGGGTCGGCGCGGCGGCCGGCCTTGGTGGCGACGAACGGGCGGGCCGACCGCGCGGCGAGCGCCTTCCGGATGCGCTCCTCGGAGCGGCCGTCGCCGTAGACGTCGGCGGTGTCCAGCAGCGTGACCCCGGCGTCGAGGGCGGCGTCCAGCACGTCGGCGGCGTCGTCCTCGGAGACGTCGCCCCAGTCACCGCCCAGCTGCCACGTGCCCAGGCCGATCACGCTGACGTCGGCGCCGGTCCGGCCCAGCGGCCGCTGCTCCATGCTCATGCCCCCACGCTTTCACGAAGACGCTCGAACAGCGCCCCGACCGGCACCGCGACCTGCTCGCCGGTGCGCATGTCCTTGAGCTGGCCCACGCCCTCGGCCAGGTCCCGCTCCCCGATGACGACGACGTGCGAGGCACCCGAGCGGTCGGCGGCCTTCATCGAGCCCTTGAGCCCGCGGTCGCCGTAGACGGTGTCGGCGGAGACGCCGGCCTGCCGCAGCTGCCCGACCAGCCGCACGGCGAGCCGCTTGGCCTCGGCCCCGAGCGGGACGACGAACGCCTGCACGCCGGCGACGGCGCCGACGTCCAGACCCTCGGCCTGCACCGCCAGCAGCGTCCGGTCCACGCCGACGGCATAGCCGATCCCGGAGAGGTCCGGGCCGCCGAGGGCCGCGGACAGCCCGTCGTAGCGGCCACCGCCGCCGATCGCCGACTGCGCGCCCAGACCGTGGTGCACGAACTCGAACGTCGTCTTCGTGTAGTAGTCCAGCCCGCGCACCAGCCGCGGCGCCTCGGTCCAGGTGACCCCGAGGTCGGTGAGGTGCTGGCGGACGGCGTCGTAGTGCGCCTTGGTGGAGTCCGAGAGGTGGTCGACCATGAGCGGGGCCTCGTCGAGCTGCGCCTGCACCTCGGGCCGCTTGTCGTCGAGCACCCGCAGCGGGTTGATCGCCGCGCGGCGCCGGGTCTCCTCGTCGAGGTCGAGCTTGTCGAGGTAGGCGACCAGCAGCTCGCGGTACTGCGGGCGGCAGGTGGCGTCGCCGAGCGAGGTGAGCAGCAGCTCGAAGTCGGTGAGCCCGAGGTCGCGGAAGCCCTGCACGCCCAGCGCGACGACCTCGGCGTCCAGCGCCGGGTCGTCCGTACCGAGGGCCTCCATGTCCACCTGGGTGAAGTGCCGGTAGCGGCCGGCCTGGGGGCGCTCGTAGCGGAACGCCGACCCGACGCTCCACAGCTTCACCGGCAGGGCGCCGTCGTGCAGGCGGTGCTCGATGAAGGCGCGCATCAGCCCGGCGGTGAGCTCGGGGCGCAGCGTCAGCGAGCGGCCACCCCGGTCCTCGAAGGTGTACATCTCCTTCGTGACGACGTCGGTGGACTCACCGACGCCGCGGGAGAAGACGGCCGTCTCCTCGAACACCGGCGTCTCGATGTAGCCGTAGCCGGCCCGGCGCAGCGGCGCGGTGAGGGTGTCGCGGACGGCGAGGAAGCGCGCCGAGTCCGGCGGCAGCGTGTCGAAGGTGCCCTTGGGGGCGGTCATGCCGCTCACAGTCCACGTCCCTTGGGTGCGCTCGCGGCCTCGGCCAGGTAGGGGTTCGTCGCGCGCTCGCGGCCGACCGTCGTCGCCGGGCCGTGGCCGGGCAGCACGACCGTCTCGTCCTCCAGCGGCAGGACGACGTCGCGCAGCGACCGGAGCATGTCGTCCCAGGAGCCGCCGGGCAGGTCGACCCGGCCCACCGAGCCGGCGAACAGCACGTCGCCGGCGAGCAGGCCCGGGGCCTCGCCCAGGTCGAGAGAGAACATCACCGAGCCCTGTGTGTGCCCGGGTGCGTGGCGGACCGTGAGGTCGACGCCGGCCAGCGACAGCACCTCACCGTCGTCCAGCGACCGCACCTCGGAGGGGTCGGGCAGCCGCACGCCGGTGATCAGCGGCGCGAGCTGCGGCCCGTGCCAGCGGGCGGGGTCGCTGAGCATCCCGGAGTCCAGCGGGTGCAGGTAGGCGGGGATGTCGTAGCCGTCGCAGACCGGGAGCACGGAGAAGGTGTGGTCGAGGTGGCCGTGGGTGAGCACGACGGCGACCGGCTTCAGGCCGTCCTCGGCCAGCATGCGGGCGAGGGGCTCGACGGCGTCCATGCCGGGGTCGACGACGACGCACTCCTGCCCCGGCCCGGAGGCGACGGCGTAGCAGTTGGTGCCGAACGCGCCGGCGGGGAACGAGCGGATGAGCACCCGTGCAGGTTACGCGGGCGCCCCGGCGTGCTCCGGTGCTGCCAGGGAGCGTCCAGCGCAGCCACCTAGACTCGCTCCCCGAACAGCGGGGGCGGCCCGTCGCGGCCGCGCCCCGCTCACCCGTCCGTCGGAGGAGTTCGCACCCGTGCCCACGAACAAGCAGCGGCGTGAGGCCGCGCAGCGCCACCTGCAGCGGCAGCTGGAGCGCCGCGCCGAGCTGGCCAAGAAGCGCCGCCGCAACCTGGGCATCCTCCTCACCGCGCTCGCCGTCGTCGTGGTGGTCGGTGCGGCCCTGCTGATCACCGGCGTCCTCGGTGGCGACGACGAGAACGACAACCAGGCCGCGGACCCCACGACGCCGTCCGCCACCTCGTCGGCCGCCCGCACCACCAACCCCGACGGCACGGTCACCTGCGAGTACCTGCCCGACGAGAGCGGGAACCCGAACCTGGAGGACGTCGGCACCCCGCCCGCCCCGGAGTCCACCCCCACGCAGGGCACCGCGACGCTGCTGATGGCCACCGACCAGGGGGACCTCACGCTGACGCTGGACCGCGCCACGGCGCCGTGCGCCGCGGCCAGCTTCGTACACCTGACCGAGCAGGGCTTCTACGACAACTCCCCCTGCCACCGGCTGGTGACCCAGGAGTCGTTCGGCCTGCTGCAGTGCGGCGACCCGACCGGCTCGGGCTCCGGCGGCCCCAGCTACAAATACGCCGAGGAGGTCACGCCGGAGACGACGTACCCGCGCGGGACGATCGCGATGGCGAAGACGGCGGCGCCCAGCTCCACGGGCAGCCAGTTCTTCCTCTGCTTCACCGACGTCACCCTCCCGCCGCAGTACACGGTCGTCGGCACCATCGACGAGGCCGGGCTGGGCGTGCTGGAGAAGGTCGCCGAGGGCGGCGTGCAGGGCGTCGAGGGCCCCGGCGACGGCGCCCCGAACACCCCGGTGACCATCACCGACATGTCCGTCGTCTGACCTGCAGCACCACCTGACGAGAGCGCCGGCGCCCCACGGGCACCGGCGCTCTCGTCGCTGCGGCCTGCCCGGCGGGCCCCAACGCTGCGGTGCGACGAGTGCTCCGGTCCCCCTCCTCCGTGGGGCCCGTGCGCCGACTCACCCTGGAGCCGGAGGGGTTGCGGCCGGCGCCGGGGAACGCCGCGCTGCGGCGCTGCTCCTCTCCGGCCGTCGGCGGACGGTGTCTCCTGGCAGGAGGAGGCGCTGATCAGCTCCCCTTGCGGGCGGACGCTCGTGCCACCGCGCCCAGCTTGCTGCCCTGCATCCCCTGGGCGGTCGCGCCGCACGCAGCACCCGTCCGGATCACGGACGTGGCCATCGTCCGACCCGGGTCCCCCGATGGGCCGTCCTCACCATCGGCACGGTCGGTGCCCGATCGACGACTGCAGTCATCGGGCAGGGTGGCCCCATGCAGCACTTCCCCCAGCCACCCGCCGTCGAGCGCGCGGCCGTCGACGCCCTGGTCTCCTACGCCGAGCAGTGCGCCACGTGGCTGGAACAGCACATGCGCGAGGCCGAAGCGTCGGGCCACCGCCCAACCGCAGACCAGGAGGACAACCTGCGCGGCTACCGCTTCACCGCCCTGTTCCTGCAGGAGAGCTACGACCGCTGAGACCGTCACGGGCGCGCCGTCGTCAGGCGGTGACGCGCTCCACGTCGAAGACGCCGTCGACGTTGCGGACCGTCTGGAGCACCGCGCCCAGGTGCGCGGGGTCGGCCAGCTCGAAGGTGAACCGGCTGATCGCCACGCGGTCGCGGCTGGTCTGCACCGACGCGGAGAGGATGTTGACCCGCTCGTCGGCCAGCGCCTTGGTGACGTCGGAGAGCAGCCGGTGCCGGTCCAGCGCCTCGACCTGGATCGCGACCAGGAACATCGCACCGGGCTGGTTGCCCCACTCGACCTCGACCAGCCGCTCGGGCTTGCTCTGCAGGTCACCGGCGTTCGTGCAGTCGGTGCGGTGCACGCTCACGCCGCCGCCTCGGGTGACGAACCCGAGGATCGCGTCGCCCGGCACCGGGGTGCAGCACTTGGCCAGCTTCGCCCACACATCGGTCATCCCGTGGACGACGACGCCGGGGTCCCCGCTGGCGCTGCGGCGGGGCGCCGGCCGGCGGGTCGGGATCGCGGTCTCGGCGATGTCCTCGGCGGCGCCCTCGCTGCCCCCGAGCGCCACCATGAGCTTCTCGACGACGGAGGCCGCCGACAGCTGGTTCTCCCCCACCGCCGCGTAGAGGGCGGTGACGTCGGCGTAGCGCAGGTCCTTGGCCAGCGTGGACAGCGCCTCGCCGCCCAGCAGCCGCTGCAGCGGCAGGCCCGCCTTGCGCATGGCGCGGGTCAGGGCCTCCTTGCCGGCCTCGACGGCGTCCTCGCGGCGCTCCTTGGTGAACCACTGCCGGATCTTGGTCCGGGCCCGCGACGAGCCGACGAAGGTCAGCCAGTCCTTCGACGGGCCGGCGGTGGGCGACTTGGAGGTGAAGATCTCGACGACGTCGCCGTTGGTGAGCTTGCTGTCCAGCGACACCAGCGACCCGTTCACGCGGGCGCCGATCGTCCGGTAGCCGACCTCGGTGTGCACGGCGAAGGCGAAGTCCACCGGGGTCGCCCCGCCGGGCAGGCTGACGACGTCGCCCTTCGGCGTGAAGACGAAGACCTCCTGCGGACCGAGGTCGTAGCGCAGGGTCTCCAGGAACTCGCCGGGCTCCTGCGCCTCGCGCTGCCAGTCCAGCAGCTGCCGCAGCCACAGCATGTCGTCCGGCGAGCCGGCCTTGACCGGGGCGCCGAACTCGCCGGCGCTGGGCTTGCCGCCGGCCCGCGCCTTCTCCTTGTACTTCCAGTGCGCCGCGATGCCGAACTCGGCGGTGCGGTGCATGTCGTGGGTGCGGATCTGCAGCTCGACCGGCTTGCCCTGCGGGCCGATGACCGTCGTGTGCAGCGACTGGTACATGTTGAACTTCGGCATGGCCACGAAGTCCTTGAAACGGCCGGGCACCGGCTGCCAGTGCGCGTGCATGATGCCCAGCGCCGCGTAGCAGTCGCGCACCGAGTCGACCAGGATCCGGATGCCGACGAGGTCCCAGATGTCGGTGAAGTCGCGGCCGCGGACGATCATCTTCTGGTAGATCGAGTAGTAGTGCTTGGGCCGGCCGGTGACGACCGCCTCGATCTTGGCGGCCTTGAGCTGCTCGGTGACCTGCGAGGTGACCTCGGCGATGAACGTGTCCCGGGACGGCGCGCGCTCGGCGACCAGGCGGACGATCTCGTCGTAGCGCTTGGGGTAGAGCGTGGCGAACGCGAGGTCCTCGAGCTCCCACTTGATGGTGTTCATACCCAGCCGGTGGGCCAGCGGGGCGAGGATCTCCAGCGTCTCGCGCGCCTTCTTCTCCTGCTTCTCGGGCGGGAGGAAGCGCAGGGTGCGCATGTTGTGCAGCCGGTCGGCCAGCTTGATGACCAGGACCCGCGGGTCCCGGGCCATCGCCACGATCATCTTGCGGATCGTCTCGGCCTGGGCGGCGTCGCCGAGCTTGACCCGGTCGATCTTGGTGACGCCGTCGACGAGGTGGGCGACCTCCGACCCGAAGTCGGTGGTGATCGTCTCCAGCGTGACGCCCGTGTCCTCGACGGTGTCGTGCAGCAGGGCCGCGATCAGCGTCGTGGTGTCCATCCCGAGCCCGGCCAGGATGGTGGCGACGGCGAGCGGGTGGGTGATGTAGGGGTCGCCGCTCTTGCGCCGCTGGCTGCTGTGCGCGGCCTCGGCGACGTCGTAGGCCCGCTGGAGCAGGACGAGGTCGGCCTTCGGGTGGCTCTGCCGGTGCAGAGCGGCCAGCGGCTCCAGCACCGGGCGCACCAGGCCGCTGCGCTGCCCCGCCACGATCCGCCGGGCCAGCCGGTCGCGCACCCTCCGGCGGGGCGCACCGGACTCCGGGTCGACCGGCTCCGCGCCGACGTCGTCCGGACGGCGCACCACCGGGCGCTCGGGCAGCGGGATGCGGACCGGAGCCTCCCCGTCGGGGACGAGCTCGTCGGTCGGCTGGCCTGGCCGCGCAGGAGCCGTGCCAGCGGCTGCTTCGGAGGCCACGGTTGCTCCCACGGGTTCGAGGAGGGGGGACCCTCCCCATGCTAGCGGGGCGGCGTGCCCGACCGCCGGGTGCGACCGCTGCGCCTCACCCGGCCAGGGGGTCCTCCGCCCGGCGGCGTCCGGTCAGGTGATCCAGAGGGCGTGCACGGCGTGCGGGGCCAGCCGCTCCCGGCCGCCCAGGGCGGCGAGCTCCACGACCACCGCCACCGCGGTGACGACGCCCCCGAGCTGCTCGACCAGCCGCACCGCGGCGTCCAGCGTCCCGCCGGTGGCCAGCACGTCGTCGACCACCAGCACCCGCTGGCCAGGACGGATGGAGTCCGCGTGCAGCTCCAGGGTCGCCGTGCCGTACTCGAGTGCGTAGTCGGCCGCGATCCGCTCGCGCGGGAGCTTGCCGGCCTTGCGGACCGGCACGACACCCACGCCGGCCTCCAGGGCGACCGCGGCGGCCAGCAGGAAGCCGCGGGCCTCCACCCCGACGACGACGTCGAAGTCGCGCTCCCCCGGCCCGGCCACCGCGGCGGCCCGCGGGTCACCGCCCGCCGGCGCGGCCAGGCCCTCCACGACCCGGCGGAACGCCGGGCCGTCGGCGAACACCGGCGTGAGGTCGCGGAACAGGACGCCGGGCTCCGGGTGGTCCGGGATGTCGACGGTGAGGCCCGCGATCAGCTCGTCCAGCGGCTGCACCGCCTGGTCGGTCACCGGCGGCGCTTGCCGGGGCGCTGCGGCCGGGCCCCGGGCCGGGGCTTCCGGGTCGAGCTGGACGGCGGTACGGCGGTGCGGGCGCGCCGGCTGCTGCTGGCGACCGGCCTCACCGACGAGATGCCGGACCTGCCCGGCGTCGCCGAGCGGTGGGGGAGCGCGGTGCTG
>NZ_SPQP01000018.1 GCF_004571075.1 Blastococcus sp. TF02A-35 | reverse complement strand
GATCTGTCCTGCCGGTCCCCGGCCCCGGTGCCGCGCCGCCCACCGCCGTGCAGCCGGCGGCCGCCACGCGTCCCCGTCGCCGGTGGCTGGTGCCCGCGCTGGCCGTGGCGGCAGCGCTCGTCCTCGCCGTCGCCGTCCTCACCACCCTGCTGCCCAGCGGGGCCCGGTCACCGTCCCCGGGGAGCACCCCGTCGTCCACGACCCCGGCCGGCATCGAGGTGGTGGCCGCCGACCACGTCGGCCGCCCGGTCCGGGACGTCCAGGCGGACCTGATCGGTCTGGGCCTGCGCGTGGAGCCCGTCCCGGTGGAGGCCGCCGACGTGGCCGCCGGCCAGGTCACCGCCGTCGAGCCGAGCGGCACGCTCGCACCGGGGGACCTGGTCCGGCTCACCTACGCGGTGCCGCCGGTGGTCGTGCCCGCGCCGGTCGAGCAGCCCGGGGACGGGCAGGGCGAGGGCGGGCAGCAGGACGAGAAGGCCGAGGAGCGGCAGAAGAAGAAGGAGGAGGAGCAGCGCAAGAAGGAGGAGGAGCGGCAGAAGAAGGCCGAGGAGGAGCAGGAGGAGAACGAGGAGGAGGGCGGCGACTGACGCCGTCGGGACTCCTCGCCGCACCGGCGCAGCGCCGGTGACAGACTCGGCACCCGTGGCCGACATCTACGACTGCACCGACCCCGAGGCGCGGAGCGCCGGGCTGGACGCCGCCGCCGCGGCGATCGCCGCCTCCGAGCTGGTCCTGCTGCCCACCGACACCGTCTACGGCGTCGCCGCCGACGCCTTCACCCCGGCAGCGGTGACCCGGCTGCTCGCCGCGAAGAACCGCGGCCGCGGCATGCCGGTCCCGGTCCTGATCGGCGAGGCCTCGACGCTGGCCGGGCTGGTCCTGCAGACCCCGGAGGTCGCCACCCGGCTGGCGCAGGAGTTCTGGCCCGGCGGGCTGACGCTCGTGGTCGAGCACGCGCCCTCCCTGGCCTGGGACCTCGGCGACGCGGAGGGCACGGTGGCGGTCCGCCTGCCGGCCGACGACCTGACCCGGGACCTGCTCCGGCGGACCGGGCCGCTCGCGGTCTCCAGCGCCAACCGCTCCGGCCGTCCCGCGGCGACCACCGCGCAGGAGGCCGAGCAGCAGCTGGGGACGCACGCCGCGGTCGTCCTCGACGGGGGGCCGCGGGACAGCTCGGCGGCCAGCACGATCGTGGACTGCACCGGTCCCACGCCCCGGGTCCTGCGGGTCGGCGCGATCCCCGTCGACCGCCTCCGCGAGGTCGTCCCCGAGATCACGGACTAGCGCCGCCGCAGTGTCATAGTTGTTCCCTGACCGCCGCGTCGCCCGAGCCCGGGCACCGCGGGCGCCTGCACCGACCTCTGGAGTGCGACCGAGATGAGCACGCCGTACTGGGGCCCGGACTTCGACGCCCTGGCCGCCTTCGACCCCGACATCGCCGGCGTGGTCACCGACGAGCTCGACCGGCTGCGCGGCGGGCTGCAGCTCATCGCCAGCGAGAACTTCACCAGCCCCGCCGTCCTGGCCGCGCTGGGCAGCACGCTGTCGAACAAGTACGCCGAGGGCTACCCGGGGCGCCGGTACTACGGCGGCTGCGAGGTCGTCGACCGCGCTGAGGAGATCGGCATCGCGCGGGCGAAGGAGCTGTTCGGCGCCGAGCACGCCAACCTGCAGCCGCACTCGGGGGCCAACGCCAACCTCGCCGCCTACGGCGCCTTCCTCTCACCGGGCGACACCTTCCTGGGCATGGCCCTGCCGCACGGCGGTCACCTCACCCACGGCACGAAGGTCAGCTTCAGCGGGAAGTGGTTCAACGCCGTCCAGTACGGCGTGGACCCGCAGACCGAGCACATCGACTACGACCAGGTGCGCGACCTGGCGCGCGAGCACCGGCCGAAGCTCATCGTGGCCGGCGGCTCGGCCATCCCGCGGCTGATCGACTTCGCCGTCTTCCGCGAGATCGCCGACGAGGTCGGCGCCATCTTCATGGTCGACGCCGCGCACTTCATCGGCCTGGTCGCCGGAAAGGCGATCCCCAGCCCCGTGCCCTACGCCGACGTCGTCACCTTCACCACCCACAAGGTGCTGCGCGGCCCGCGGGGCGGCGCCATCGTGTGCAAGGCCGAGCACGCCAAGGCCATCGACAAGTCGGCCTTCCCGATGATGCAGGGCGGGCCGCTCATGCACGCCGTCGCGGCCAAGGCGGTGAACTTCAAGGAGTGCCTGCAGCCGGGCTACCAGGCCTACGCGCGCCAGGTCGTCGCCAACGCCCAGGCGCTCACCGAGGGCCTCCAGGCCGAGGGGCTCCGGCCGGTGGCCGGCGGCACCGACACCCACCTCGCGCTGCTGGACCTCCAGGCGACCGGCGTGACCGGTGCCGACGCCGAGGCCCGCTGTGGAGCCGCCGGCATCGTGTTGAACAAGAACGCGATCCCGTTCGACCCGCAGCCGGCGTCGGTCGCCTCCGGGATCCGGGTGGGCAGCCCAGCCGTCACGACGCAGGGCATGACCGAGCCGGAGATGAAGTCGATCGCCTCGCTCATCGGCGCCGCCATCCGCGACACCGACGGCAGCCGCGCCGCCGAGGTCGCCGCAGGCGTGCGCGAGCTGGTCGGCGCCCACCCCGCCTACCCCGACCCGTCGGCGAGCCCCGAGCGCGCACGGACCGCCTGAGCCGTGCGCGAATACGTCGTCGTCCTCCTCACCGCGGCGCTGGTCACCTTCCTGGCCACGCCCGTGGTGCGGATGGTGGCGATCCGGCTGCGCATGATGGCGGCGCCGCGCGAGCGCGACGTCCACGTGATCCCGACGCCCCGGGGTGGCGGCATGGCCATGTACCTCGGGGTGGTCGCCGCCATCCTGGTGGCCTCCCGGCTGCCCAACCTGCAGCGCACCTTCGACGACTCCCAGGCCTACGCCGTCCTGGTCGCCGGTGGGCTGATCTGCCTCCTGGGCGTGCTGGACGACAAGTGGGGCCTGGACGCCCTGACGAAACTCACCGGCCAGATCGCCGCGGCCGGGGTGATGGTGCTGCTGGGCGTCCAGCTGGCCTACGTCTTCCTGCCGGTCGCCGACATCGGCACGATCTCGCTCGGCCCGGACGTCGGCGTCCCGGCCACGATCCTGCTCACCGTGCTGGCGGTGAACGCGCTCAACTTCATCGACGGCCTCGACGGGCTGGCCGCCGGGGTCTCGGCGATCGCCGCGCTGGCGTTCTTCGCCTACAGCTACAGCCTGGCCCTCGACGGGTACGTCGAGCCCGCCAGCGCACCGGCGCTGATCACCGCCGTCTTGGCCGGGGCGTGCCTGGGCTTCCTGCCGCACAACTTCAGCCCGGCGCGCATCTTCATGGGCGACTCCGGGTCGATGCTCGTCGGGCTGATGCTCTCGGCCGCGGCGGTCAGCGCCACCGGGGGAGTGGACGCCCAGTCCTTCGGCTCCGCCGCCAGCCTGCTGCCGCTCACGCTGCCGCTCCTGGTGCCGGTCGCCGTCCTCTTCATCCCCTTCACCGACCTCGTGCTGGCGGTCTTCCGCCGGACGCTGCGGGGCCGGTCGCCGTTCGCGCCGGACAAGATGCACCTGCACCACCGGCTGCTCTCGATCGGCCACTCGCACCGACGGGCGGTGCTGGTCATGTACTTCTGGGCCGCGCTGCTCTCCTTCGGCGCCGTCGGGCTGTCGATCACCGGCGGGCGGGCCGAGCTCCTGGTGGTCATCGCCGTCCTGCTCGTCGTCGGGGTCGTCGTGGTGCTGAGCCCCCGGGCGCGGCGCGCGGCCCGCGAGGCCCGGGCCGCCGAGCTCGAGGCGCAGCGGCAGCGGAGCCGCGCCGACCACCCGACCTCCCGGGTGCGGCGGCCCGAGGTGGAGCCGCCGTCCCCGGTGCGCGGAGCCGCCCGCTGACCCTCCGAGGAGTGGCCGGCGCTCCCGCTCCCTGCCGGTCGTCGCGGGGAGCCGGATACCGTAAGGCGTGACTCCTGAGCCCTCGGCCGCCCACCGCCCCGACCCCTACGGCGCCATGCTGCGCGGTGGCGCAGTGCCCTCGATCGCCGTCGGGATCATCGCGATCGTGGTGTTCTCGCTGGTCGACGGCTCGCTCGGGGCCGCGGGCGCGGGCCTCGCCTCCGCCCTGGTCGTGGTGAGCACCGCCTCCACGATGTTCATCCTGAGCAAGCTGGCGGGGCTGGACCCGCGGGTGGTCTTCCTGGGCGCGATGGTCAGCTACTTCTTCAAGGTCATGCTGCTGGGCGTCTTCCTGCTGCTGTTCCGCAACGCGGACTGGCTCTCGCCGATGGCCTTCGCCATCACCGCCGTCGTCGTGTCGCTGGCCGGCACGATCGGGGAGATCGTCGCGTTCACGCGGGTCCGCACCTACATCTACGACCAGCCGAGCACCCCGACGGGCGCGCAGCGTTGACCGGGCCCGGCGACGACCGGGACGACGAGGAGCGGTCCGTCCACGGGCAGATGGTCGCCGGCGCCCACCTGCGCCAGGGATGGGACGCCCTGGGGACCATGCTCTCCGCGATGCTGGTGTTCGGCCTCCCGGCCTGGTGGCTCAGCGAGGCGACCGGCCAGGTGTGGGTGCTCCCGGTCGCCCTGGTCCTGGGGATGGCCGCCGCGATCTACGCGGTATGGGTCCGTTACAGTGACCGAGGCCTGTGAGGACCACCCGCCGCGCCGCGCGCGCGAACTCCTCCTCCAGGCCGTACGCATGCACCCGACCGCAGTTCCTGACGGAGGCTGAGTAGTGACGACCGAGGTCTCGGCCGCCGAGGAGTTCGTCCCGCCGAGCGCGCCCGATTTCTGGCAGCCGCTCGTCGGGGACGGCGCCTTCGCCCTCACGCGAACGATGGTCGTGATGGTGCTCGTCTCCATCGGCCTGGCCGTCGCCATGATGGCGATGACGCGCCGCCTGTCCGTGGTACCCGGTCGCGGGCAGTTCCGGCTCGAGGGCGTCTACGGCCTCGTCCGCAACTCCATCGGCCGGGACATCATCGGGTCGGCGCACTTCAAGCCCTACATCCCGCTGCTGTTCACGCTGTTCACCCTGATCCTGGTGAACAACCTGATGGGCATCATCCCGCCCGTCCAGTTCCCGACGATGAGCCGGATCGGCTTCCCGCTCGCGCTCGCGCTCGGGGTCTACCTCGTCTACCTGGTCGCCGGCGTCCGGCGCCGCGGCCTCGGCGGCTTCCTCAAGAACCTGGTGCCGAGCGGGCTGCCCCTCTTCGTGGTGCCGGTCGTCTTCCTGCTGGAGCTCGTCACCTTCCTGATCACCCGCCCGGTGACCCTGACGCTGCGGCTCTTCGGCAACATGTTCGCCGGCCACATCCTGCTGCTGCTCTTCGCGCTGGGTGGCGAGTACTTCCTGCTGCACGGCGAGGGCCTGCTGCGGGTCATCTCGATCCCGGCCTTCGCGATGTTCATGCTCTTCACCGCGTTCGAGATCCTGATCGCGTTCCTGCAGGCCTACGTCTTCATCCTGCTGGCCTCGATCTACATCGCCGAGGTCTACGCGGACGACCACTGATCGTCTGCGGGTCACCACCCCCCAGAACTGCACCACCGATGTGCGCCACCCGGCCGCACGGACTTACTGAGAGGAACGGACACACGACATGACAGGCGACCTCGCGATCCTCGGCTACGGTCTCTCGGCCATCGGCCCGGGCGTCGGCATCGGTCTGATCTTCGCCGCCTACGTGAGCGGCGTCGCGCGTCAGCCCGAGACCCGCAACGTGCTCCAGACCATCGCCATCCTCGGCTTCGTGCTCTGCGAGCAGCTGGCCATCTTCGGCATCGCCCTGGCCTTCGTCTTCTCGGGGAACTGACCGAGGACCGGAAGGAGCACATCTGATGGGCACGATCGACAACGCTGCCGGCGTCCTGGCCGCCGAGGGCGGCGAGGGCGGCTTCTGGCAGGACGCCTACCCGGTGATCCCGCACCCGGGTGAGCTGATCGTCGGCATCATCTCCTTCGCCGTTCTCTACTTCGTCTACAAGCGCTTCGTGGTCCCGCGCTTGGAGGCCATGCTGGCCGAGCGCCAGCGCACCATCGAGGGCGGCATCGAGCGGGCCGAGGCCATGCAGGCCGAGGCGAAGGCCGCTCTGGAGCAGTACCGCGCGCAGCTGGCCGAGGCCCGCAACGAGGCCGCGCAGATCCGTGACGCCGCCCGCGCCGAGGGCCAGCAGATCATCGAGGAGCTCCGCGCCCAGGCGCAGGAGGAGTCGGCCCGCATCGTGGCCCGCGGCGAGGAGCAGATCGCTGCTGCCCGTCAGCAGGTCGTCAACGAGCTCCGCGGGCAGATCGGCACCCTCGCGGTCGACCTGGCCGGCCGGGTGGTCGGGGAGTCCCTCGCCGACGACGCCCGTCGTCAGGGCACGGTCGACCGGTTCCTCGACCAGCTCGACGGCATGAGCGCCACGGATGGCCGCGGCGGTGCCGTGACCGTGCCGGGGGGCAACCGCTGATGGAGGCATCCAGCCGGGCGGCGCTCGTGCAGGCGCGCGAGCGCCTGTCCGAGCGCACCCAGGGAGCGGACGGCCGGACGCTGGTCGCCCTGGCCGACGAGCTGTTCGCCGTCGCCCGACTCCTCGACGCGCAGCCGTCCCTGCGCCGCGCCCTGTCCGACCCGTCGGGCAAGCCGGAGGAGCGTGCGGCGCTCGCGCAGCGGCTCTTCGCCTCGCGGCTGCAGCCGGTGGCCCTCGACGTCCTCGAGGTGACCGTCCGGCAGCGCTGGTCGCGTCCGCTGGACCTCGTCGAGGCCACCACGACGCTGGCGACCGAGGCCGCTCTCGACGCGGCCGACGCCCGCGGCGAGCTGGACGACGTGGAGGACGAGCTCTTCCGGTTCGGCCGGATCGTCGCCGGCGACCAGGAGCTGTCGCGGATCCTCAGCGACCGCACCGCCTCCGTCGAGGGTCGGGCGGCGCTGCTGGACCGGCTGCTCTCGGGCCGGGTCAGCCCGGTCACCGAGCAGCTGCTCCGGAACGTTCTGACCGGCTCGCACGTCGGTACCGCTGGAGTCGCCATCGAGCGGCTGTCCGACGTCGCCAGCCGGCGCCGCGGTCAGTCGATCGCCCGGGTGACGACCGCGACGCCCCTCACCCCCGCTCAGGAACAGCGGCTGACCGAGGTGCTCGGCCGGCTCTACGGGCGGACCATCGGGTTGCACGTGACCGTGGACCCCACGGTGCTCGGCGGCCTTCTCGTCCAGGTGGGCGACGAGGTCATCGACGGCACGATCGCCCACCGCCTGGAAGCTGCCCGACGGCAGCTGGCCGGCTGACCGCCCACCCACCACAGACACGACCCCGCAGGGAAGAGGACTCAGAGCCATGGCCGAGTTGACGATCTCCGCAGACGAGATCCGCAGTGCCATCCAGAACTACGTCACCGAGTACTCGCCCGACGTATCCCGTGAAGAGGTCGGGATCGTCACCGAGGCCGGCGACGGCATCGCGCGTGTCGAGGGCCTGCCCTCGGTCATGACCAACGAGCTGCTCGAGTTCGAGAGCGGTGTGCGTGGCCTGGCGCTGAACCTCGACGTCCGCGAGGTCGGCGTGGTCATCCTGGGTGACTTCGCCGGCATCGAGGAGGGCCAGCAGGTCCGCCGGACCGGCGAGGTCCTCTCCGTGGCCGTCGGCGACGGGTACCTCGGCCGCGTCGTCGACCCGCTGGGCAACCCGATCGACGGCGGCGGCGCCATCGAGACCAGCGGCCGCCGCGCCCTGGAGCTGCAGGCCCCCACCGTGGTCCAGCGCCAGTCGGTGCACGAGCCCATGCAGACCGGCATCAAGGCCATCGACGCCATGACGCCGATCGGCCGCGGCCAGCGCCAGCTGATCATCGGCGACCGCCAGACCGGCAAGACCGCGATCGCGATCGACACGATCATCAACCAGAAGCAGGCGTGGGCGACCGGTGACCCGGCGCAGCAGGTGCGCTGCATCTACGTCGCCGTCGGCCAGAAGGGCTCGACGATTGCCTCCATCCGCTCCGCCCTCGAGGAGGCCGGCGCGATGGAGTACACGACCATCGTCGCCGCCCCCGCGTCGGAGTCGGCCGGCTTCAAGTACATCGCCCCCTACACCGGCTCGGCCATCGGCCAGCACTGGATGTACGAGGGCAAGCACGTCCTCATCGTGTTCGACGACCTCACCAAGCAGGCCGAGGCCTACCGCGCGGTGTCGCTGCTGCTGCGCCGTCCGCCGGGCCGCGAGGCCTACCCGGGCGACGTCTTCTACTTGCACTCCCGCCTGCTGGAGCGCTGCGCCAAGCTCTCCGACGACCTGGGCGCCGGCTCGATGACGGGTCTCCCGCTCATCGAGACCAAGGGCAACGACGTGTCGGCCTACATCCCGACGAACGTCATCTCGATCACCGACGGGCAGATCTTCCTCGAGACGGGTCTGTTCAACTCCGGTGTCCGCCCCGCCATCAACGTCGGCATCTCGGTGTCCCGCGTCGGTGGCTCGGCCCAGATCAAGGCGATGAAGTCCGTCGCCGGCCGTCTGCGCCTGGACCTGGCCCAGTACCGCGAGCTGGAGGCGTTCTCGTCCTTCTCCTCCGACCTCGACGCCTCCAGCCGGGCCACCCTGGACCGCGGTCAGCGCCTGGTCGAGCTGCTCAAGCAGGGCCAGTACTCGCCGTACTCGGTCGAGCGCGAGGTCGTCTCCCTGTGGCTCGGCACCACCGGCAAGCTGGACCGCGTGCCGGTCTCCGACGTGCGCCGCTTCGAGTCCGAGTTCCTCGACTTCATCGGTCGCGGTGACAACGCCATCTTCGACACCATCCGCGAGTCGAAGAAGCTCGACGACGACACCATCGGCAGCCTGGAGCGGGCCGTGGAGACCTTCTACGGCCAGTTCACCACGGGCGAGGGCGAGACCCTGGCGGGCAACGAGCCCGAGGCCGAGGCCATGGACGCCTCGGAGCGTGGCCAGGAGCGCGTCCAGGTCAAGCGGGGCAGCTGACCCATGGCCGGTTCTCTCCGCGCGCTGCGGCGCCGCATCCGCTCCACGCAGTCGACGAAGAAGATCTTCTCGGCTCAGGAGCTGATCGCCGGTGCCCGCATCGTGCGCGCCCAGGCCCGGGTGGAGGCGTCCAAGCCGTACGCCCGGGAGATCACGCGGGTCCTGTCGGCGCTGGCCTCCTCGGCCAGCCTCGACCACCCGCTGCTGACCGAGCGCGAGAACCCGCGCCGGGCGGCCGTCCTGGTGATCACCTCCGACCGCGGCTTCGCCGGCTCGTACAACGTGAACGTGCTCCGGCGGACCGAGGAGCTGCTCTCGCTGCTCCGGCAGGAGGGCAAGGAGCCGGTCCTGTACGTGGTCGGCCGGAAGGGGGAGACCTACTACTCCTTCCGCGACCGCGAGATGGCCGACACCTTCACCGGGTTTTCCGAGCAGCCGAACTACCCCGACGCGCAGGAGGTGGGCCGCGTCCTCATCGAGGCCTTCACCGCCGGCGCCGACGACGAGGACGGCGGTGCGGGTGCCGACGGCATCCTGGGCGTGGACGAGCTGCACATCGTCTACACCGAGTTCCGCTCCCTGCTCGCGCAGGTCCCGGTCGCCAAGCGGATGGCTCCGCTGGAGGTCGAGGAGGTCGAGGAGTTCGACTACGAGCGGGAGGACCGTGAGAAGGGCGTCTCCGGGGGCGACGGTCTCCAGGCGTCCTACGAGTTCGAGCCCTCGGCCGAGGGCCTGCTCGACGCGCTGCTGCCGAAGTACATCACCACGCGCATCTACGCGGCGATGCTCGAGTCGGCGGCGTCGGAGTCCGCGTCGCGCCGCCGGGCGATGAAGTCGGCGTCCGACAACGCCGAGGAGCTGGCGAAGAACCTCTCCCGGCAGGCCAACCAGGCCCGCCAGGCGGAGATCACCCAGGAGATCAGCGAGATCGTCGGCGGCGCCGACGCGCTGGTCTCGTCCAACGCCGGCGACTGACCCCCAGACCCCACCTCAGACATCCCTACGCCCCAGGGCAGGAGAGCAGTACAGATGACCGTCACCGAGGACCGTCCGACCAGCTCGCAGACGCAGGCCACCGGCCGCGTCGTGCGGGTCACCGGGCCGGTCGTCGACGTCGAGTTCCCCCGCGACGCGATGCCGGACCTGTTCAACGCGCTGAAGGTCGACGTCACGCTCGCCGACCTCAGCAAGAAGCTGACCCTCGAGGTCGCGCAGCACCTGGGCGAGAACGTCGTCCGCACCATCTCGATGCAGCCGACCGACGGCCTGGTCCGCGGGGCCGAGGTGAGCGACACCGGCAATCCGATCATGGTTCCCGTCGGTGACGTCACCAAGGGCCACGTGTTCAACGCCCTCGGCGACTGCCTCGACCAGCCCGGCTACGCCGAGGACGCCCCGCACTGGTCGATCCACCGCCACGCGCCGCGGTTCGACCAGCTCGAGGGCCGCACCGAGATGCTGGAGACCGGCATCAAGGTCATCGACCTGCTCACGCCCTACGTGGCCGGCGGGAAGATCGGTCTGTTCGGTGGTGCCGGCGTCGGCAAGACGGTGCTCATCCAGGAGATGATCCGTCGGGTCGCGCAGGAGTTCGGTGGTGTGTCGGTGTTCGCCGGTGTCGGCGAGCGCACCCGCGAGGGCAACGACCTCATCACGGAGATGACCGAGTCGGGCGTCATCGAGTCGACCGCCCTGGTCTTCGGCCAGATGGACGAGCCGCCGGGCACGCGTCTCCGCGTGGCCCTCTCGGCGCTGACGATGGCGGAGTACTTCCGCGACGAGCAGAACCAGGACGTGCTGCTCTTCATCGACAACATCTTCCGGTTCACCCAGGCCGGCTCGGAGGTGTCGACCCTGCTGGGCCGCATGCCGTCCGCCGTGGGCTACCAGCCGACGCTGGCCGACGAGATGGGTCTGCTCCAGGAGCGGATCACCTCGACCCGGGGTCGCTCGATCACCTCGCTGCAGGCGATCTACGTGCCCGCCGACGACATCACCGACCCGGCGCCGCACACGACCTTCGCCCACCTCGACGCGACGACGGTTCTCTCCCGTCCGATCTCGGAGAAGGGCATCTACCCGGCCGTCGACCCGCTGGACTCCACCAGCCGGATCCTCGACCCGCAGTACGTCGGGCAGGAGCACTACTCCATCGCCCGCGAGGTGCAGCGGATCCTGCAGCGCTACCAGGAGCTGCAGGACATCATCGCCATCCTCGGCATCGACGAGCTCTCCGAGGAGGACAAGGTCACGGTCAACCGTGCCCGGCGCATCGAGCGCTTCCTCTCGCAGAACATGTTCGTCGCCGAGGCCTTCACCGGTCAGCCCGGTTCCTTCGTGCCGCTCTCGGAGACCCTCGAGGCCTTCAAGTCGCTCACCGAGGGCACCTACGACCACGTGCCGGAGCAGGCGTTCTTCATGTGCGGTGGCCTCGAGGACCTCGAGCGCAACGCCGACAAGCTGAAGAAGGCCTGACACCTCAGCCGACGACGACGGCCGGGTCCCCGCGAGGGGCCCGGCCGTCGCCGTTCCCGGGGACGGTCCGGCGGATCCGTACCCCGAACGGGTGATTCACGGCCCGCGCCTCTGCGGAACGGGCCCGTTCCTGCCGACCATCCACCCAGGCGCGCCCGAGGGACGGGCGCCGGAGCGAGGGACGACGTGGAGCAGGACCGCGCGGTGCCGGGCCTCCCCGACCGGGGGACCGGCGACTGGACGTGGCCGCCGTACGCGCCGGTCACGGTGCCCGGCACGTCGTTCGACACCGAGGGCTGGGCGCCGCCCACGTGCGTGCGCCACCCGTGGGTGCGGGTCGGTCGCTGGACCCTGCTCTACCGTCGCGCGGCCTGACCGGCCTCCCGCCTGCGCGGACCCGGGCCGGGGGCACCGGGCGACACGCCGCTACAGTGAGGGCATCCGCCGTCGGCTCCCGGGCCGGCGGACCGTACGCACCGCACCCTTCCTCGGCGAAGGGGTGGACCCCGAGGAGTGTCGTGGCGACCCTGCAGGTCGAGTTGGTGGCCGTCGAGCGCAAGATCTGGTCCGGCGAGGCCACGACCGTGATCGCCCGCACCACCGAGGGCGAGCTCGGCGTGCTGGCCGGCCATGCGCCCACGCTGGCCCAGCTGGCCGACGGCGGCGTCGTCACGATCCGCACCGTCGAGGGCGAGGACCTCGTCGTCGCCGCCCACGGCGGCTTCCTCTCCATCACCGGCGAGGGCGTCTCCATCCTGGCCGAGACCGCGGAGATCTCCTCCGAGATCGACGTCGAGCGCGCCCGTGAGGCGCTGCGCCGCGCCGAGGGCGAGGGCGACGACCCCGAGGCGCAGGCGGCGCTGCGCCGTGCGCAGTCCCGCCTGAGGGCAGCCGGCGAGAGCGTCTGACCCTGGTCGGGCGCAGGACGTAGCGGCATGACAACGGGCCTGCTGGTCCTGCTCGGCGTCCTGCTGCTGCTGGTCGTCGTCGTCTTCCTGCTCCGCCGCAGGTTCCTGCTGTCCGGCCTGGGGGCGGTGACCATGTGGTTCCGCCCCGAGAACTCGCCGCGCTGGTCGGTGGGTGTGGCCTGGTACGGCGGCGACGCCCTCCTCTGGTACCGGGCGCTGTCGCTGTCGGTGCGCCCGCAGCGGCGCCTGTGCCGGGCCGGGTTCCGGGTGCAGTCCCAGCGCTCGGCGGGCCGTGACGACCTCGCCCTGCCCGGCGACGTCGTGGTGCTGGAGTGCAGCACGGCGGAGGGCCCCTGCCAGCTGGCGATGGAGCCCTCGACCCTGACCGGCTTCCTCTCGTGGGTGGAGTCGGCTCCGCCGGGCGCCTAGCCCCCGCTCAGCTCTCCCCGGCGCTCGCGGCGCGCTGCTTGTGCACGCCGCTGTGCGCGCCCGGCTCCCACAGGATGTCGCCGTCCGGGTTGGCCATCCGGGCGAGGATGAAGACCAGGTCCGAGAGCCGGTTGAGGTAGCGCGCCGTCTCGGCGTTGGTGCGCTCGGCGTCGGCCTCCAGCAGCGCCCACACGTTGCGCTCGGCCCGGCGCACGACCACCCGGACCTGGTGCAGCAGCGCGGCCGCCGGCGTCCCGCCCGGCAGGATGAAGCTGTTGAGCTTGGGCAGCTGCTCGTTGTACTCGTCGCAGGCCGCCTCGAGGCGCTCGGTGTACTCCGCGGTGACCCGCAGCGGCGGGTACGCCGGGTTCTCCGTGATCGGGGTGCACAGGTCCGCGCCGACGTCGAAAAGGTCGTTCTGGATGCTGCGCAGCAGCTCGGCGATGGCCGGCTGCACCTGTCCCAGGGCCAGCGCCGTGCCGATCGCGCTGTTGGCCTCGTCCACGTCGGCGTAGGCGACCAGCCGAGGGTCGGTCTTCGCCACCCGGCTCATGTCGCCGAGGTGCGTCTGACCGGCGTCGCCGGTCTTCGTGTAGATGCGGGTCAGCCGGACGGTCATGCGCGGAGCCTAGGCGGGGCGCCCCGTGTCCGGGACGGAAGGTCGGCATCCGGTGCGTAGGGTGGTCCGGTGGACTGCTTCGAGGTGACCGGAGGCACGCGGCTGGCCGGCCGGGTTCGGGTGACCGGCGCCAAGAACAGCGCGCTCAAGCTGATGGCGGCGACGCTGCTGGCGACCGGTCGGTCGACCATCGACGAGGTCCCCGACATCCTCGACGTCACGATCATGAGCGAGGTCCTGCGCCGCCTGGGCTGCGAGGTCTCCTACGTGCGGACGCCCGGGAGCGGCGGGGGCGGCCGGCTGACGATCGACGTGCCGGAGAAGCCGTCGACCGAGACCGACTACGACCTGGTCCGCCGGATGCGCGCCTCGATCAACGTGCTCGGCCCGCTGGTGGCCCGCTGCGGCAGCGCGCGCGTGGCGCTGCCGGGCGGTGACGCGATCGGGTCCCGCGGCCTGGACATGCACATCTCCGGCCTCGAGCGGCTCGGCGCGACGATCATCAGCGAGCACGGCTTCCTCATCGCGACCGCGCCGCGGCTGTCGGGTGCCTCGATCTGGCTGGACTTCCCCTCGGTGGGCGCCACCGAGAACCTGGTGATGGCCGCGATCCTCGCGCAGGGGACGACGGTGGTGGACAACGCCGCCCGCGAGCCGGAGATCGTCGACCTCTGCCGGATGCTCAGCGCGATGGGCGCCCGGATCGACGGCGCCGGGACCTCGACGATCACCGTGGAGGGCGTGGAGTCCCTCGCCCCGGTGGAGTACACGACCGTGCCCGACCGGATCGTGGCCGGCACCTGGGCGATCGGGGCGGTCATGACCCGCGGCGACGTCGTCGTCGAGCGAGGCGTGGCCGAGCACCTCTCCGTGGCGCTGGACAAGCTGACCGACGCCGGGGCGAGCGTGGAGGCGCTGCCCGACGGGATCCGCGTGTCGATGGACGACCGGCCCCGCTGCGTCGACGTCGTCACGCTGCCCTACCCCGGCTTCCCGACCGACCTGCAGCCCATGGCGGTGGCCCTGGCCGCCGTCTCGACGGGGACGGCGCTCATCACGGAGAACGTGTTCGAGGGCCGGTTCATGTTCGTCAACGAGCTGGTGCGGCTCGGCGCGGACATCCGGATCGACGGGCACCACGCCGTCGTCCGCGGGCGCGAGCGGTTCTCCAGCGCGCCGGTGCTCGCCAGCGACATCCGCGCCGGCGCCGGCCTGGTGCTGGCGGGGCTGTGCTCCGACGGCGTCACCGAGGTGCAGGACGCCTACCACGTGGACCGCGGCTACCCCGACTTCGTCGAGCAGCTGCGCGGCCTGGGCGCCCACGTCGAGCGGACCCAGCGCCCCGGCTGAGTCAGGTCCTGCCGGGGAAGGAGGCCGCCAGCGCTCGGGCGCGGTCGGCGTCCTCGGGGAAGACCAGCACCTCCGCCCGGTGGGCGGCGGGGAAGCGGACCGTGGAGCGGATCCCGGCGTCGGAGAGCACGGCGCGCAGCTGGAGGGCCGACTCGCGGCGGGCCAGCGTCGCCACCCGGGTGAGCAGCCCGTCGTCCCCGGGGCGCGCGGGCGCGGCGCGGCCGGCGAACGCCCACCGGGTGAACAGGACGAGCCCGGCCAGGACGGCCACCGCCACCAGCGGTGCCACGACGTCGTACGCCACCGTCGCCTCCTCTCGCCCCCCGAACGAGTGTGCCACCGCACACCTGCCGGCGGCGGGGCTGCTACCGACGGGTAACCGCCCTACACTTCCGCGACATGCCGTTCCCTTCATCGCCGAAGGAGCGCGACCGTCCCTGGGTCATGCGCACCTACGCCGGCCACTCCTCGCCGGCCGAGTCCAACGCCCTGTACCGGCGCAACCTGGCGAAGGGGCAGACCGGTCTCTCGGTCGCCTTCGACCTGCCGACGCAGACCGGATACGACCCCGACGACGAGCTCGCGCGCGGCGAGGTCGGCAAGGTCGGCGTCCCCGTCACGCACATCGGTGACATGCGTGCGCTCTTCGACGGCATCCCGCTCGACGAGATGAACACGTCGATGACCATCAACGCGACCGCGATGTGGCTGCTGGCGCTCTACCAGGCCGTCGCCGAGGAGCACGGGCACGACGTCGCCAAGCTGGCCGGGACGACGCAGAACGACATCATCAAGGAGTACCTGTCGCGGGGGACCTACGTCTTCCCGCCGGCTCCCTCGATGCGGCTGATCACCGACATGGTCGCCTACACGGTCACCGCCATGCCGAAGTGGAACCCGACGAACATCTGCAGCTACCACCTGCAGGAGGCCGGGGCGACGCCGGAGCAGGAGATCGCCTACGCCATCAGCACCGCCATCGCCGTCCTGGACTCCGTCCGCGACTCGGGCCAGGTGCCGCAGGAGAAGTTCGGCGAGGTCGTCGCGCGCATCTCCTTCTTCGTCAACGCGGGCGTCCGCTTCGTCGAGGAGATGTGCAAGATGCGCGCCTTCACCCAGCTCTGGGACGAGCTGACGAAGGAGCGCTACGGCGTCGAGGACCCCAAGCACCGCCGCTTCCGCTACGGCGTCCAGGTGAACTCGCTGGGCCTGACCGAGGCGCAGCCGGAGAACAACGTCCAGCGCATCGTGCTGGAGATGCTCGCGGTGACCCTGTCCAAGGACGCCCGCGCCCGCGCGGTGCAGCTGCCGGCCTGGAACGAGGCGCTGGGCCTGCCCCGGCCCTGGGACCAGCAGTGGTCGCTGCGGCTGCAGCAGGTGCTGGCCTACGAGACCGACCTGCTCGAGTACGAGGACCTGTTCACCGGCTCCGTCGTCGTGGAGAAGAAGGTCGCGGAGATCCTCGAGGGCGCCCGCGCCGAGATCGCCCGCGTGCAGGAGATGGGCGGCGCGGTCGCCGCCGTCGAGTCCGGCTACATGAAGGGCCAGCTGGTCGCCTCGCTGGCCGAGCGCCGCCGGAAGATGGAGAGCGGCGAGGACGTCGTCGTCGGCGTCAACAAGTTCGACACCACCGAGCCCAACCCGCTCACCGCGGACCTCGACACGGCGATCATGACGGTCGACCCGGCCGTCGAGGCCGCCGCCCAGGAGGCGGTGAAGAAGTGGCGCGCCGAGCGGGACCCGGAGCCGGTGGAGCGCGCGCTGGAGCGGCTGCGCCAGGCCGCCGGCACCGACGAGAACCTCATGGAGGCGACCCTCGAGTGCGCCCGCGCGGGCGTCACGACGGGGGAGTGGGCCGGGGTGCTGCGCGAGGTCTTCGGCGAGTACCGGGCGCCGACCGGCGTCTCCGCCGCCACCGGCGGCGGAGAGGCCGACGAGACGCTCACCCAGGTCCGCGACCGGGTGCGGGCCACCGGTGACGAGATCGGCGGCCGGCTGCGCTTCCTCGTCGGCAAGCCGGGGCTCGACGGCCACTCCAACGGTGCCGAGCAGATCGCCGTGCGCGCGCGGGACGCCGGCTTCGAGGTCATCTACCAGGGCATCCGGCTCACGCCCGCGCAGATCGTCTCGGCCGCCGTCGAGGAGGACGTGCACGTCGTCGGCCTGTCGGTGCTGTCCGGCTCGCACCTGCAGGTGGTGCCGGCGGTCCTCCAGGGGCTGAAGGACGCCGGTCTGGACGACGTCCCCGTGGTCGTCGGCGGGATCATCCCCGACAGCGACGCGCGCCGGCTGCGCGAGCAGGGCGTGGCCCGCGTCTTCACGCCGAAGGACTTCGGCCTGAACGACATCATGGGCCAGGTCGTGGACGTGATCCGCGAGGCCCACGGCCTCGACGACAAGGTGCCCGCGGGCGTCTGACCCGGTCGTGCGGGGGCGCCGCCCGGCGCCCCCGCACCCGACCGGGTGAACCCGGGCACACCCGGAATGCCGGGAGGGGCCCACGCACTGACCTACGCGTGCAGAACATCTGGGGACTGACGCGGCGTCGCATCGTCGACAACTGCCGCGTCACGGTGGACCGCTGTCGGGGCTGAGACGCCCCCGGCCCCTCCACCCCTCCCCAGAACGGAAACCCCCGTGCTCGCTCGTCTCCGCCGCGTCCCCTTCGCGGCGCAGGTGCTCCTCGCCCTCGTGGTCGGCGTCGCCCTCGGGCTCGTCGCCCGCGAGATCGGCCCCGTCGCCGACGGCTCGCCGAACTGGCTGACCAGCACCCTCCAGACCATCGGCAGCAGCTTCGTGGCGCTGCTCAAGGCGCTGGTGCCGCCGCTGGTCGTCACCGCCGTCATCGTCTCGATCGCCAACCTCAAGCAGGTCTCCAACGCCGCCCGCCTGGCCGGCCAGACGCTGCTGTGGTTCGGCATCACCGCGCTGGTCGCCGTCGCGATCGGCATCGGCCTGGGCCTGCTCACCGAGCCCGGCCGCAACAGCTCGGTCGACGCCGCCGCGGCGACCCCGCCCGGGAAGACCGGCGGCTGGTGGGACTTCCTCACCGGGCTGGTCCCGAGCAACATCCTCGGCCTGCAGGCCTCCGCCGGTGACGACGGCTCGGTCGGGCTGTCGTTCAACGTGCTCCAGCTGATCGTCATCTCGATCGCCATAGGGGTCGCCGTCCTCAAGGTCGGCGCGGCCGCCGAGCCGTTCCTCGGCTTCGTGCGCTCTGCCCTGGCGATCGTCCAGAAGGTGCTCTGGTGGGTCATCCTGCTGGCCCCGGTCGGCACCGTCGGCCTGATCGGCAACGCCGTCGCCAGCTACGGCTGGGACTCCCTCGGCTCGCTCGGCGTCTTCGCCGGCGCTGTCTACGCGGGCCTGGCCCTGGTGCTGTTCGTCGTCTACCCGGTGCTGCTCAAGGCCCACGGCCTCTCGCCGCTGCGCTGGTTCGCCGGCGCCTGGCCGGCCATCCAGCTGGCCTTCGTCTCCCGCTCCTCGATCGGCACCCTGCCGGTGACCGAGCGGGTGACCGAGCAGAACCTCGGCGTCCCGCGGTCCTACGCCTCGTTCGCCGTGCCGCTCGGTGCGACGACGAAGATGGACGGCTGCGCCGCGATCTACCCGGCGCTGGCGGCGATCTTCGTGGCCCAGTTCTTCGGCGTGGACCTATCGGTCACCGACTACCTGCTCATCGCGCTCGTGTCGGTCATCGGCTCGGCGGCGACGGCGGGCGTCACCGGCGCGGTGGTCATGCTGACCCTCACGCTGTCCACGCTGGGCCTCCCGCTGGCCGGTGTCGGGCTGCTGCTGGCCATCGACCCGATCCTCGACATGGGCCGCACCGCGGTGAACGTGGCCGGCCAGGCGCTGGTCCCGACCATCGTCGCCAAGCGCGAGGGCATCCTCGACGTCGAGCGCTACAACTCGACGTCGACGGTGGACCCGCTGGCCAAGGTGGAGGAGCAGAGCGGCGTCGACGCCGACCTGCGCCAGCCCGTGACCGCCTGAGCACGTCGCACGCCCCGACGGGCCCGGACCTCTCGCGCGAGGGGTCCGGGCCCGTCGTCGTCCGCGGGCCGGGTCAGACCAGGACGTCGGCCGCCGGGCGGGGCCGGCCGAAGAGGTAGCCCTGCCCGTACCGGACCCCGCGGGAGAGCAGCGCCTCCCGCTCGGCCTCCTCCTCGACGCCCTCGGCGACCAGGCGGGCGCCGGTCTCCTCGGCGAAGGCGACCATCGCCGAGGTCATCGCCTGGCGCGCGGGGTCGGTGTGCAGCCCCATCACCAGCCCGATGTCGAGCTTGATGACGTCGGGCTGCAGCCGCAGGATGTGCCGCAGGCTCGCGTAGCCGGCACCTGCGTCGTCCACGCCCACCCCGATGCCCTCGTGCCGCAGCCGGGCCGTGGCCGCGAGCACCGCGTCGTAGTCGTCGATCCGGCTGTGCTCGGTGATCTCGACCGCCAGGGCGCAGTCCCGGTGGGCGAGGAGCAGGTCCAGCACCGAGTCGCAGGTGAGCGCCTCGGGGGAGAGGTTCACCGCGAGGGTCAGGCCCTCCGGGAGCCGACGGGCCGCCGCCAGCGCGGTCCGGGCCGAGACCTCCTCCAGCTCCACCCCCAGGCCGACCGCGGCGGCCTCGCTGAACAGCCCCGCGGTGTCGGGGCCCTTCCAGCCGGGGAAGCGGCTGAGCGCCTCGTGCCCGACGACGGCGCCGGTACCCATCTCCACCACCGGCTGGAGGTGCGTGACGACGGCGCCGGTGGCGAGGAACGAGCGCACCCGCTCCTTCCTGGCCGCCAGGTCGCGCGCGGCCGCGGCCGACCCGCTGCGCAGGTGGTCGCTGATGAGGTCGGCCAGCAGTTCCACGGTCCGCGCCGACTCCGAGTCCAGGTGCGTGCCGGGGTCGCGGCTCAGGCAGCAGAGCATGCCCACCGGGCGCTGGTCGGCGTCCCGGACCGGCGCGCCCACGTAGGAGCCGATGCTCAGGTCGGCCGTGACGTCCAGGTCGCGGGTGCGCGGGTCCCGGCCCGCGCCGGTGACCACGGGCGGCAGCTGGCCGCTGAGCACCCGCACGCAGTACGAGCCCTCCAGCGGCGCGCTCATGCCCTCGTGCACGTTCATGGCCGCCAGGTCGCCCACCGCCGAGGTGATCAGCTGCCGTCCCTCGCTGAAGACCGAGACCCACGCGATCTCCATGCCCAGGCGAGCGCGCGCCGCGTCCAGGAGCCAGTGCACCCAGTCGCCCGTGAGGGGCGACCCCTCGCCCACGACCCCCGCAGAGCTCACGTCCACCATTCTCGGTGGTAGTGGCGCCGGTCACCACGTTGCGGGCCGTTTTCTTTCCGGAAGTGCGGGGCGCCGGGCCCCGGGGCGGGCAGGTACCGTCGGCGCCCGTGCGTCTGGTCATCGCCCGCTGCTCGGTCGACTACATCGGCCGGCTCACCGCCCACCTGCCCATGGCGATCCGGTTGCTGCTGGTCAAGGCCGACGGGTCGGTGTCCGTGCACGCCGACGACCGGGCCTACAAGCCGCTGAACTGGATGAGCCCGCCGTGCTCGCTCAAGGAGGAGCTGGCCGACGGCTCCGGCACCTGGACGGTCACCAACAAGGCCGGCGAGCAGCTGGTCATCAGCATCGACGAGGTGCTGCACGACCACGCCCACGAGCTCGGGGTGGACCCGGGCCTGCAGAAGGACGGCGTCGAGGCCGAGCTGCAGCGGCTGCTCGCGCTGCACGTGGAGACCTTCGGCGCGGGCTGGTCGCTGGTGCGCCGCGAGTACCCCACGGCGATCGGTCCGGTGGACCTCCTGTGCCGCGACGCCGACGGTGGGGTCGTCGCGGTGGAGATCAAGCGCCGCGGTGAGATCGACGGCGTGGAGCAGCTGACCCGCTACCTGGAGCTGCTCAACCGGGACCCGCTGCTCGCGCCGGTGCGCGGGGTGTTCGCCGCGCAGGAGATCAAGCCGCAGGCGCGCGTGCTGGCCACCGACCGCGGCATCGAGTGCGTGACCGTGGACTACGCGGTCCTCAAGGGCACCGACGACCCCACCCAGCGCCTCTTCTGAGTTACCGGCGGGTAGCCCCCGCGCGGCCGGAAACAGCAGGTGAGAGACTGCCCGCGATCACCGGCGATGGGAGATGGCAACGTGGCCAGGGAACTGAACGAGGTCGGCGTCGTGGGGCTGGGCACCATGGGTGCCGGCATCGCGGAGGTGCTCGCGCGGGCGGGGCTCTCCGTCACCGCCGTCGAGGTCGACGAGGACGCGCTGGCGCGTGGCCGCAGCCACGTCGAGCAGTCCACCGACCGGGCCGTGGCCCGCGGCAAGCTGGACGCCGCCGAGCGCGACGCGATCTTCGAGCGCATCCGGTTCACCTCCTCGCTGGAGGACCTGGGGAACGCCGAGCTGGTCATCGAGGCCGTGCCGGAGCGGATGGAGCTCAAGGCCGAGCTCTTCGCCAAGCTGGACAAGATCTGCCCGCCGGACACCATCCTGGCGACCAACACCTCGAGCCTCTCGGTCACCGAGCTGTCGGTCGTCACCGGCCGGCCGAGCAAGGTCATCGGCATGCACTTCTTCAACCCGGCCCCGGTCATGAAGCTGGTCGAGGTCGTGCAGACCGTCGTCACCGAGCCGTCGGTGGTCGAGGAGGTCGAGGCGCTGGCCGAGCGGCTGGGCAAGGTCGACGTGACCATCGGCGACCGCGCCGGCTTCATCGCCAACGCGCTGCTGTTCGGCTACCTCAACCACGCCGTCTCGATGTTCGAGAACCGCTACGCCTCCCGCGAGGACATCGACGCCGCCATGCGGCTGGGCTGCGGCCTGCCGATGGGCCCGCTCTCCCTGATGGACCTCATCGGCATCGACACCGCCTACGAGATCCTCGACACGATGTACAAGCAGTCGCGCAACCGGCTGCACGCGCCCAGCCCGATCATCAAGCAGATGATGACCGCGGGCCTGCTGGGCCGGAAGTCCGGGCGCGGCTTCTACACCTACGCCGAGCCGGGCTCGGCCGAGGTCGTCGCGGATGCGCAGACGCCCACCCCGGGCGGTGCCGCCGAGGGCGCCCGCGACGTCCGCACGGTCGGCGTCGTCGGCTCCGGCACGATGGCCACCGGCATCATCGAGGTCGTCGCCAAGGGTGGCTACGACGTCGTCTTCGTCGCCCGCGCGGCGGAGAAGGTGGAGGCCGTGCACAAGGCCCTGGCCAAGTCGCTGGAGAAGCAGGTGCAGCGCGGCCGCCTCGAGGAGGCCGCCCGCGACGAGATCCTCGGCCGCGTCACCGGCACGACCTCGCTGGACGACCTGGCCGACCGCGACCTGGTCATCGAGGCCGTCGTCGAGTCGCTCCCGGTCAAGGAGGCGCTGTTCGCCAACCTCGGCGAGATCGCCAAGCCCGGCGCGGTGCTGGCCACCACGACCTCGAGCCTCCCGGTGATCGAGTGCGCCAAGGCCAGCGGCCGTCCGGCCGACGTCGTGGGCATGCACTTCTTCAACCCGGCCCAGGTCATGAAGCTGGTCGAGGTCGTCTCCACGATCTCCACCGCGCCCGACGTGGCCGCCACGATCCACGCGGTCTCGGCGAAGCTGAAGAAGCACGCGGTCTCCTGCACCGACCGCGCCGGCTTCATCGTCAACGCGCTGCTCTTCCCGTACCTGAACGACGCGGTGAAGATGCTCGAGGCGCACTACGCGACCGCCGACGACATCGACGCCGCCATGAAGGTGGGCTGCGGCTACCCGATGGGGCCCTTCGAGCTGCTCGACGTCGTCGGGCTGGACGTCTCGCTGGCCATCGAGCGCGAGCTCTACACCGAGTTCCGCGAGCCGGGCTTCGCGCCGGCGCCGCTGCTCGAGCACCTGGTCACCGCCGGCTACCTGGGGCGCAAGACCGGTCGCGGGTTCCGGGACTACGCCACCCGCTGACGGGTGCCCCGTCGCCGTCCACGAGCCGGCTCGAGACCTACGGGTCGCGAGCCGGCTCGTCGCGTCGAGGCGGTCGAGGAGGCCGCCGACGGCGACTGGGTCGTCCGCCCCCTCACCGGCTCGGCCACCGGGAAGACCTACCGGTGCCCGGGCTGCGACCAGGAGATCCGGCCGGGCACGCCGCACGTGGTGACCTGGCCGGCCTACGCGCGGAACTCCGACCTGGACCCCTGGGACGTCGACTCCGCGGCGGACTGGCGCCGCCACTGGCACGCGACCTGCTGGCGGGCGCGGTCCCACCGGCGCTGAGCCCGTCTCAGCCCACCCGCACCGCGGTGACGACGACGTTGTCGCGGTAGCTGCCGACCACCGGGTCGAACGGGCCGCCGCAGGTGACGAGCCGCAGCTCGGCGCCGGCCGTGGGGGAGTAGACCTTCTCGGTGGGGAACGCCGCCTTGGCGTACCTGTCCACCGCGGTGACCCGGAAGCCGACGGTGCTGCCGTCGGCGCGGTCCACCAGGACCTCCTCGCCGACGACCACCGCGCCGAGCCGGTGCAGGGTCCCGGGGCGCCCGGCCCAGTCGACGTGGCCGGTCACGACAGCGGGGCCGGTCTCCCCGGGCCGCGGGCCACCGGTGAACCAGCCGACCGTCGCGGGGTCCGCCGGCGGGACGAGCGCGCCGGTGGCGTCGAGGCCGGCGCCGGCCAGCCCGGCGTCGACACCGAGGGAGGGCAGGCGGAGGCGCACCGGGGCCGCGGGCTGGGCCTCGGCACGCGCGGCGGCCGCGGTGAGCGCGGCGACGATGCCGCGCAGGCCCCTGGCGGGCGTCCGGGATCTCCCGCCGGCCTCCACACCGCCGACCGGCCGCACCGAGGGCCCGGCGGCGTCCAGCACGGTGCGCAGCACCGTGCCGTCGGCGCCGTCGAGCACGAGCGCGGTCACCACGGACCCGGCCTGGAGCTCCAGGGCCGGCTCGTCGCGTGCCCCGGTCGCGGCCACGCGGTACCGGCCGGCAGGTACGTCGACAGGTGTCGCGGCGGCACCCGGCGCGAGGCCGGAGGCGAGCACCGGGCCGCCGACCACCGCGACGTCGACGGGGCCGCTCCCCGTCGCGGCGAGGACCCGCACGCGGGCGGCCCCGGCCGGGGGAGCGCCGAGGTCGTCGTCCACGGTGCTGAGCGCGAGGTCGGCGAACGCTCCGCCGACGACCACCGTGCGGGCCTGGCCCGGAGCCACGTCCACGCGCGCGGACAGGACCGGGGCGCCGGTGCCGCCGGCGGCCCGGACGCTCACCGCGTACCCGCCGGGCGGCAGCTCCCGGTAGCCGCCCACGGCGCCGTAGCCCAGGGCCGGAGCCACGACGGGGCCGGGGTCGGTGAGGACCTGCCCGGGAGCGGCGGCCGGCGTCACCGCGACGTCCACCCGCGGGGTGTCGGGGGAGAGGTGGGCGATGCGCAGCAGGCCGGGGCGCGGCTCCTCGGCCGCGGCCGGGGGAGCGGGGAGCGCGACCAGCAGCGCCAGGAGCACGCCCAGGACGACCGACAGCCCGCGGGCCGTCCGGACCGGGTGGTCCGGAGGCACGCGGGCTGTCGTCGGGTGGTGCGTGGGGGTCAGGAGCGGCCCTGGCCCACGGGCTGCTCGATCGCCTGGGTGCTCTCGGCCTGCGACGCGGCGGTCGAGCCGGTGGTCGCAGCCTGGCGGTTCGGCATGGGCAGCTGCCGGGTGGAGGGCTCGCCGGGCCGCTGCGGGGTGGCCGCCGGGAACGTCGCCGTCGCCGGGTCGGTCCGGGTGGGCTGGCGGGCCGCGGCGGCCTCGCCCTCGCCACGGGTGACCTGGACGGCGGGCTGCTGCCCGGTCTGCGGCCCGGCGACCTGCGCCGGCGGCTGGGCCGCGGGAGCGGGCTGGGCCGCGGGAGCGGGCTGGGCCGCGGCGGCGGGCTCGGCGGGAGCCTGCTGCGGCGCGGCCTGCTGCGGGGCGGGCTGCTGCGCGGCGGCCGGGGCCTCCTCGCGAGCCTGCTGCGGGCGGTCGCTGAGGTCGGGCAGGCCGTCCAGCAGGCGGCGGGCCTGCACCAGGCGGGAGGTGAGCTCGTCGCGGACGTCGCGGATGGCCTCGGCGCGGGCCTCGGCCTCGGCGACGAGCTGCGCGGCGTGCTGCTCGGCGGCCGAGATGCGCTGGCGGGCGGCCTGGGTGGAGACGCGCTCGCGCTCCTCCTCGACCCGGGCGGCCTCGGCGCGACGGGCGCGCTGCGCGATGTCGAAGTCCTCCTCGACCTTGGCGCGGCGGGCCTGGGACTCGGCGTCGAGCCGGGCGACGCGCTCCTGCGCCTTGGCGACCAGCTCGTCGGCCCGGATCTGGGCCTTCTGCGCGATCTGCTCGGCGGTGTGGCGGGCCTCGGCGAGCATCCGCTCGACCTCGGCCTGACCGGCGGCGTGCCGCTCGAGCAGGGCGCGCTCCTCGGCGGCGGTCTGCTCGCGGACGGCCATGGCGTCGACCTCGGCGGCGCGGCGGATCTCCGCCGCCTCCTCCTCGGCCAGCTGGAGCATGTGCTGGATGCGCTCGCTGATGTTCTCGAACGTCGGCGCGGCCTGGGTCGCGGCCTTGCGGCGCAGCGCCTCGACCTCGCCGTGCAGCGCGGAGAGCTGGCCGGCCATGTCGGCGGTGCGGGCGACGGCGGCGTCGCGGTCGGCCAGGGCGATCCGGAAGTCGGCCTCGAGCCGCTCGATCGTCTCCGCCACCTGGCTGCGGTCGTACCCCCGCAGGACGACGTCGAACGAGTGCTGGGCCTCGTGCATCGGGAGATCGCGGCGGGGGTCGGTCATGCACTCATCCTCGCAGAAGGGGGAGGCGTCGTCACCGTCCCCCGGGGGTCCAGTTCCCAGCTGTCCCGGACGTCCCTGGTGACACGCGGGGCAGGGGTTCCCGGTGGGGCCGGCGGGTCGCCGGCCCCACCGGAGGGGTCACACGCCGCGGAAGCGGTTGATCGCGTCGATGTGCTTCGCGCGCTTCTCGGCGTCCTTGACGCCGAGGCCCTCCTCGGGGGAGAGGGTCAGGACGCCGACCTTGCCCTGGTGGGCGTTCCGGTGGACGTCGAGGGCGGCCTGGCCGACCTCCTCCATCGGGTACACCTTCGACAGGGTCGGGTGGATCAGGCCCTTGTCGATGAGCCGGTTGGCCTCCCACGCCTCCTTGTAGTTGGCGAAGTGGGAGCTGAGGATGTTCTTCAGGTTCATCCACAGGTACCGGTTGTCGTACTGGTGCATGTAGCCGGTCGTCGAGGCGCAGGTGACGATCGTGCCGCCCTTCTTGGCGACGTAGACGCTGGCGCCGAAGGTCTCGCGGCCGGGGTGCTCGAAGACGATGTCGACGTCCTCGCCACCGGTCAGCTCACGGATCTTCTTGCCCAGGCGCTGCCACTCCTTGGGGTCCTGGGTGTTCTCGTCCTTCCAGAACTTGTAGCCCTCCTTGGAGCGGTCGATGATCAGCTCCGCGCCCATCTTGCGGACGATCTCGGCCTTCTCCGGGCTGCTGACGACGCACACCGGGATCGCGCCGCCGTTGAGCGCCATCTGCGTGGCGTAGGAGCCCAGGCCGCCCGAGGCGCCCCAGATCAGCACGGTGTCGCCCTGCTTCATGTGGGCGCCGTTGCGGCTGACCAGCTGCCGGTAGGCGGTGGAGTTGACCAGGCCGGGGGCGGCGGCCTCCTCCCAGGAGAGGTGCGCCGGCTTCGGCATCAGCTGGTTGCTCTTGACCAGCGCCATCTCGGCCAGGCCGCCGAAGTTGGTCTCGAAGCCCCAGATCCGCTGCTGCGGGTCCATCATCGTGTCGTCGTGGCCGGCCGGGTCCTCGAGCTCCACGGAGAGGCAGTGCGCGACGACCTCGTCGCCCGGCTTCCACTTGTTCACGCCCGGGCCCACGCGCAGCACGACGCCGGCCAGGTCGGAGCCGACGATGTGGTACGGCAGGTCGTGGCGCTTGGTGAGCTCGGAGACCCGGCCGTAGCGCTCGAGGAAGCCGAAGGTCGACACCGGCTCGAAGATCGACGTCCAGACGGTGTTGTAGTTCACCGAGGAGGCCATGACGGCGACGATCGCCTCGCCGGGGCCCAGCTCGGGGGTGGCGACCTCCTGGACGTGGAGCGACTTGCGGGGGTCCTTGTCCCTGGTGGCGACCCCTTCGAACATGTCCTGCTCGTCCTTGCGCACCACCACGGCGCGGTAGGACTCCGGCACAGCCAGGCCGCCCAGCGCGTCCAGCTGGTCGGCGAGGATGGCGTCCCTGATCTCGTTCACGCGTACTCCCGGGTCGTCTGCGGCCGTCGTTCGGCCGGGCTCGGAGGGCCGTGCGGTGGTGCGGGTGGGCAGATGTTACCGATGGGTAACAGCCCGGTGCACTGCGGTCAGTGCGTGGTGCGGGCGGCCGGCTCGACGAGCTCGACCAGCACGCCGCCGGCGTCCTTCGGGTGGATGAAGTTGACGCGGCTGTCCGACGTCCCGCGCTTGGGCACGTCGTAGAGGAGGCGCAGGCCCCGCTCGCGCAGCGTGGCGCTGACGGCGTCGACGTCCTCCACCCGGAAGGCCAGCTGCTGCAGGCCGGGGCCGGAGCGGCCGATGAACTTGGCGATCGTCGACTCGGGGGTGAGCGGCGCGAGCAGCTGGATGCGGGTGTCGCCGTCGCCCACCGCGAGCATCGCCTCGCGGACGCCCTGCTCCTCGTTGGTCTCCTCGTGCACGGAGTGCACGCCGAAGGCCTGGGCGTAGAAGGCGATCGCCTCGTCCAGGTCGGGGACGGCGATGCCCACGTGGTCGATGGTCGTGAACAGGCCCGCGGGCAGGCCCGTCGGGGTGCTGCCGTGATCGGCGTCGTTGGTGGTCACGCGGGCATAGTGCCGTCAAGACGTCTGAGACGACAGCCGGAAGTGGTGCGCCTCACCCCGTCCGCGTGAACTCGGCCTGCCGCACGCCGGTGCACCGTCCTATCCTTCCCCGCAAGGCCCGGCGCCGTGCCTGGTCGCGACCCCTCCGGTCGCGGCCGTTCGCGGTGCGTCCCGACAACGTGGTCGCCACCGGCGGCGGCCCGGCACTGGAGGCAGCATGTCCCGCTCGGTCATCGTCAGCGGCGCCCGTACCCCGATGGGCCGGCTCCTCGGCTCGCTCAAGGACTTCTCGGCGGCCGACCTCGGCGGCGTCGCCATCAAGGCCGCGCTCGAGCGCGCCGGCATCTCCGGCGACCAGGTCGAGTACGTGATCATGGGCCAGGTCATCCAGGCCGGCGCCGGCCAGAACCCCGCCCGGCCCGCCGCGGTCAAGGGCGGCATCCCCATGTCGGTCCCGGCGCTGACCATCAACAAGGTCTGCCTCTCCGGGCTCTCCGCCATCGCGATGGCCGACCAGCTCATCCGCGCCGGCGAGTACGACGTCGTCGTCGCCGGCGGCATGGAGTCGATGACCCAGGCGCCGCACCTGCTGGCCAACTCGCGCACCGGCACGAAGTACGGCGACACCATGCTCGTCGACTCGATGGCCCACGACGGCCTCTCCGACACCTTCGACCAGGTCGCCATGGGCGTGCTGACCGAGCAGGCGAACAGCCGCTACGACCTGACCCGCGAGGAGCAGGACGAGTTCGCCGCCGCCAGCCACCAGAAGGCCGCGCGGTCGCACAAGGACGGCGTCTTCGCCGAGGCCATCACCCCGGTGCTCATCCCGCAGCGCAAGGGCGACCCGATCGAGTTCACCGACGACGAGGGCATCCGCCCCGACACCACCGCAGCGAGCCTGGCCAAGCTGAAGCCGGCGTTCGCCAAGGACGGCACCATCACCGCCGGCACCGCCTCGCAGATCTCCGACGGCGCCTGCGCGGTCGTGGTCATGAGCGCCGCCAAGGCAGCCGAGCTGGGCATCGAGCCGATCGCCGAGATCGGTGCGCACGGCGTCGTCGCCGGCCCGGACGCCACGCTGCAGAGCCAGCCGTCGCGGGCCATCCAGAAGGCCTGCGAGCGCGAGGGCATCGACCCGAAGGACCTCGACGTCGTCGAGCTCAACGAGGCGTTCGCCGCCGTCGCGATCGTCTCCACCCGCGAGCTCGGCATCGACCCGGAGAAGGTGAACCCCAACGGCGGCGCGATCGCCCTGGGCCACCCGGTCGGCATGAGCGGCGCCCGCGTCGTCCTCGACGTCGCGCTGGAGCTGCGTCGCCGCGGCGCCAAGGTCGGTGCCGCCGCGCTGTGCGGCGGCGGTGGCCAGGGCGACGCCCTGATCCTGCACGCGCCCGCCAAGGCGTGACGGACGGCACCGCCGTCCAGACCGACGCCCCCGCCGCTCCCCAGGGGCGGCGGGGGCGTCGCTCCGTCGACGTCCCGACGCTGGTCGAGCGCGCCCGCGAGGGGGACGCGCGGTCGGTGGCGCGGCTGATCTCCCTGGTCGAGGACGCCAGCCCCGCGCTGCGCGAGGTCGCCGCGGCGCTCGCGCCGCACACCGGCAACGCCCAGGTCATCGGCCTCACCGGCTCCCCGGGCGTCGGGAAGTCCACGTCGACGACGGCGCTGGTCCGCGCGCTGCGCCAGGCCGGCAAGCGCGTCGGCGTGCTGGCCGTCGACCCGTCGTCCCCGTTCTCCGGCGGCGCGCTGCTCGGCGACCGGGTGCGCATGCAGGACCACGCCGGCGACAGCGGCGTCTTCATCCGGTCGATGGCCTCGCGCGGCCACCTCGGCGGCCTGTCCTGGGCGACCCCGCAGGCGCTGCGGGTGCTCGACGCCGCCGGCTGCGACGTCGTGCTCATCGAGACCGTCGGCGTGGGGCAGTCGGAGCTCGAGATCGCCTCCCTGGCCGACACCACGCTGGTGCTCGTCGCCCCGGGCATGGGCGACGGCATCCAGGCGGCCAAGGCCGGCATCCTCGAGGTCGCCGACGTCTTCGTCGTCAACAAGGCCGACCGGGACGGCGCCGACCAGACGGTCCGCGACCTGCGCTACATGCAGTCCCTCGGCGGCCGGCACTCCGAGGCCGGCAACTGGCGCCCGCCCATCTGCCGGACCGTCGCCTCGCGCGACACCGACAACGGGGTCGACGGCGTGCTGGAGAAGATCCAGGAGCACCGCGGGTGGCTGGAGTCCACCGGCGAGGGCCGGCGCCGGCGCGCCGAGCGGGCCGCCCGCGAGATCGAGGCGATCGCGCTGGCCACGCTGCGCGAGCGGATCGGTGACATCCGGGGGTCGGCGGCGCTCGAGGCGCTGGCCGGCCAGGTCGTCGACGGGACGACCGACCCCTACCGCGCCGCCGACGAGCTGCTCGCCCAGCTCTGACCCGCCGCCGGGAGGGCGGGCGTCCGCCACCGGGCCGCCAGCCGCTCCCAGGGGAGGATCGACAGGATCGCCACGCAGTGCGGCAGGAAGATGATGGTCACGCCCGCGTAGACCATCAGGTGGAAGCCGAGCAGGAAGAGCACCAGGCCGATCCGTGCCCGGTCGCTGCGGACGAGCAGCATCAGCGGCGCCAGGAACTCCAGGACGAGCATCACCCACTGCGCGGTGCCCAGCAGCCAGGGCAGCTCCAGGGTCCAGTCCGACAGCGGGGTCCCGCGGCGCATCACCGCGCGGGTGAGGGTCGAGCCGGTCGGCCAGTCCCAGCCGCCGAAGCGGACCTTCGCCCAGGCGGCGAGGAAGTACGTGAGCATCACGGTGACCAGGACGGCGGCCATCGCCCAGCCGGCCGCCTCCGACGGCCGCCGGTCGCGGAACCGCGCGCGGCCGATGGTCGGCAGCACCGCGAGGGCCACGAGGAAGGCGATCCGGTCGTGGTCGACCTTGCCGTAGCTCATGGCGATGACCATCCACTCCATGTAGAGGAGGAAGACGGCCGTCCCGAGGAGCCGGGGGGCGCGACCCGTGGCGGCGGCCAGCGCGGCGGCCACGAGCGCCCACTGCACGACCGTCACCACGGTTTCGGTGGGCGTGGGCAGCGGCAGCAGCCGGCCGATGAGCAGCGGCTGGTACCACTCGGTGGGCACGTGGGCGTGTGCCCGGACCCACGCGGTGGTGAGGAAGACGTCGACCGGGATGAAGAGGTAGGCGATCACCCGGAAGACGGCGATGCGCGCCAGCGGGACCGGCCGGAAGAACCAGCCGCTCACGGCGCCGGTGGGCGTGGTGGTGCTCATGCTCCGTCGTCCTCCAGCACGTACTCGACCAGCACGCGGTCGGTGAAGTCGCCGGTCTGCCGGCCGTCGACCAGCTCGAACCGGCGCTGCACGACCTGCACCGCCACCAGCTCGGGCGCCTGCGGGTGCCGCTCGGCGTAGGCCTCGGCCAGCAGGCCGAGCAGCTCCGGCTCCTCCCGGACCCGGGGCACCTGGCCCTCGAACTCGGCACGCCGCAACCCGACCTCGCCCCCGGAGAGCCGGATCTCCTCGCCCTCGGCGGTCAGCCCGACGGTGCGGGTCGAGATGACGGCGGCGTTCGGGTCGGCGCGGGTGGAGTACATCCGGAACGGGCCGAACGGGAACTCGTCGTCGTCACCCCAGACGGTGCCGCCGAGCAGCAGGGCGAGCACGATCCCGGCGGCGACCAGCCGCCAGCGACGGCCGGCCGGGGTCAGCCGCTGCGGCTCGAGGTCCGTCCGCGGGTCCGCGGCGGTCGGGAGGGCTGGCACGCAGCCGAGGGTAGGACCGGCAGGTGCCGGATCGGGCCATCGCGCACCCGCGGGCGCACCGTCCGGCCCACCGCTCCCAGCCGACACAGCGTGCGCGCCGGGCGTGCGGGCGTGTGAGGATCGGCGGATGAGCGGGACGTCGGGACGACCGGATGCCGTCGTGGTCGGGGCGGGCCCCAACGGGCTGGCCGCCGCGCTGCGGCTGTCCGCGGCGGGGCTGCGGGTGCAGGTCGTGGACGCGGGGGACAAGCCCGGTGGCGGGATGCGCACCGAGGAGCTGATCCGGCCCGGGTTCCACCACGACGTCTGCTCCACGGTGCAGCCGATGGCCGCCGCCGCGCCGTTCTTCCGGGAGTTCGACCCCGAGAGCCGCGGGGTGCGGTTCGTGCACCCGGAGGTCAACTTCGCCCACCCGCTCGACGGCGGGGGAGCGGCGCTGTCGTTCCGGTCGCTGGAGCAGACGGCGGACGGGCTGGGCGCGGACGCCGCCGCCTACCGGCGGCTGTTCGAGCCGCTGGTCGAGCACGGCACCGACGTCATCGACTTCTTCCTCTCCAGCCGCCTGCGCTCGCTGCCCACGCGGAGCGTCCCGCAGGTCACGAAGTTCGCCCTCACCGGGCTGCCGAACGTGTCGTGGCTGTCGCACCGGTACTTCGAGACGCAGGAGGCGCGGGCGCTGCTGGGCGGTGCCGCGGCCCACGGCATGCTCGACCTCAGCCAGCCGCTGACCTCGGCGCTGGGGATGCTGCTGGCGATGCTGTCGCACCACGCGGGCTGGCCGCTGATCGAGGGCGGGTCGCAGAAGCTCGCCGACTCGATGGTGACGGCGCTGGAGCAGCAGGGCGGCGAGGTCGTGACCGGTCACCGGGTCACCGACCTGCGCGAGTTCGACGGCGTGCCCGCCGTCCTGCTGGACACCACGCCCGAGGACTTCGTGACGATGGCGGGGGACCGGCTCAACGAGGGCTACCGCCGCTGGGTGGGCCGGTACAAGCACGGCGCCGGCGTCTTCAAGATCGACTGGATCCTCTCCGACCCCGTGCCTTGGGCGAACCCGGAGGTGCGCCGCGCGGGCACCATCCACGTCGCCGGGGACCTGGAGGAGACGATCGCCGGCGAGCGGGCGCCCAACCAGGGCCGGCTCACCGACAAGCCGTACGTCCTCGCCGTGCAGCCGACCGTCCCCGACCCGACGCGGGCGCCGGACGGCGGGCACATCTTCTGGGCCTACGTGCACGTGCCGCACGGCGCCGACGTCGACATGACGGGACCGATCGAGGACCAGATCGAGCGGTTCGCGCCCGGCTTCAAGGACACCGTCCTCGAGCGGCACACGAAGAACGCCGTCCAGATGGAGCAGTGGAACCCCAGCTACCTCGGCGGGGACATCTCCAACGGCCAGGCGACGCTGCGGCAGATGCTGGCGCGACCGGTGCCGCGGTGGAACACGTACCGCACACCCGTGAAGGGCGTGTACATGGCATCGGCGGCGACCCCGCCGGGGCCGGCCGTCCACGGGATGTGCGGGGACCTCGCCGCGCGGACGGCGCTGCGCGACGTCTTCGGCCTGCGGCACGTGCCGCCGCTGCGGCCGGCGCCCCCGGCGTAGGGCGCCGGCGGCCGCGTCAGGCGATGCGGCGGGCGGTGTTGTAGCCGGCCATGTCGACGCTCGTGTACTCCACGCCCGTGGCCTCGGTGCCGGCGTGGACGATCTGGCCGTCGCCGACGTAGATGCCGACGTGGCTGATCGGGTCGTAGTAGAACACCAGGTCGCCGGGCTGCAGGTCGGCGCGGGCGACGGGCGTGCCGACGGTCGCCTGGTCGGCGCTCCGGCGAGGCAGCTCGATGCCCGCGGCGCGGTAGGCGTGGGCGGTCAGGCCCGAGCAGTCGTAGGCGTCGGGGCCGTTGCCGCCGTAGGCGTAGGCCTTGCCGACCTGGGCGCGGGCGTCGTCGATCGCGGCCTGCGCGGCGGGGGTCGGCGCCGGGGCCGAGGTGGCGGCCGGCGTGGGCTCGGCCGCGGACGCCGTCACCGGGGACAGCGTGAGGGTCAGGGTGGCGGCGGCACCGGTGAACAGGCCGGCGCCGAGACGTCGCAGGGTCGGGCGAGTGGTCACCATCTGGTGGCTCTCCTTCCGTTCGCCCGCCGCGGGCGGTCGCGGGCACGGCGCGGCGCACCTCGGCGCGAAGGGCTGGGTGCGTGCGATGTGCTCGCTCACCGGGCGGGCCCGCTCTGCGGGGCGCACCGCACCGGGGCTGCGGCGGTACCGGATCCCGGGGCCACCCTCGTCGGGCGACGACCACCCGGCCGGCTCCTCCACCGTAGGAAGGCAGCTCCCGGGTCACAACCCAGCGGTCGCCATGTCGGGGAGTCGAGGTGTCGACATATCGCCCTGGCCCGCGCGGAGCCTGGGAATACGGGATCCGGATGGCGTGCGTCACATCAGATGACCGTCCGCGCGATCCGGTGACGTGCGGGGGCGCGAATACCGGCGCGGGTGACGACGCTCATGCGTATCCGGGCAGTCCGAGGGCCGAGGCGAGGCGCCCGATGAGTGCCGCGCGATCGTGCAGGTCGGCCGCCGTGACGAAGACGACCGTCCAGCCGGCCGCCGTCAGTGCGTTGAGGCGGCGACGGTCACGGGCGACCTGCTGCGGCCGGCCGTGCCAGACCCCTTCGTACTCGACGGCCACCTTCGCCTCGGGCCAGGCGAAGTCCACCCGCGCGACGAACCGGCCGTCCGCATCCAGGACGGTGTGCTGCGCCACGGGGCGAGGGAGCCGGGAGGCGTGCAGGAGCAGCCGCAGCCGCGTCTCCTGGGGTGACTCCGCGAGGCCGTCGGCGCGTTCCACGGCCCGGCGCACCTGTCGGCATCCCGGACCGACGAGGGTGCCGGCCGCTGTCCGCAGCCCGGGAAGGGTGACCAGCCCGGCGCGCAGGAACTGGTCGACCGCGACCACCGCCTCGTCGCCGGGCTCGATCCGCGCGAGGTCGAGCGCGGCCGGGAGAGGGGTGGTGACCGGCACGCCGAGGTGTCGTGTCACGTCGTCGCCGAGGAGGGTCCGGCGGGTCACCCGGATGCCCCGGACCGCACCGCCGCGGCACTCGAGCGGCACGGTGCACTCGACGTCGTCCTCCGGTCCTGCCAGGTCGACGCCCCACAGCACCGCGGCGCTGCGTCCGCTGACGACGGCCCCCGGCACCGCCAGGTGGGCCGCTGCCCGCGCCCGCCAGGCGTGGTCGAGCGGGATCGATGCGCAGGCGTAGACGTCGGGGAACACCCGCTGCCAGGCGGCGCTTCGCAGCTGACCCTTGGTGATGCGGCCGGCCCGCACCTGCTCCGAGCCGCGGAAGACGCGGCCGCGCAGGGCGGCGGGTCTGGTCGGCGTGCGGGGCACGGGAGGGACTGTGCCGCGTCCAGCGAACCCGGCGGGTTGGCTGTCCACAGGCCGGCTCCGGCCGAGCCCGCTGGCATCCCGCGCGCTTGCGCAGCCGAGCAGGAATCCGCGGGGGGTTGGGCGCTCGCAGGCGCACGCGCGCGCTCGGGCCGACACGGCGGGGGTGCCCGGTAGCGTCCGCGGCATGGTCCGACCGCTGGGGCTGCCCTTCGACCCGATCGAGCGCGCCGGGGAGACGTGGGAGAAGCACTTCGGCCCGTCGTCGGCCATGCGCGCGGCGACGTCGGTCTTCCGGGTGCAGCAAATCCTGCTGGCCCGCTTCGACGAGGTGCTCCGCCCGCTGGGACTCACCTTCGCCCGCTACGAGGTGCTCGTCCTCCTCACCTTCAGCCGGCTCGGCGAGCTGCCGCTCAAGGTCATCGGCAGCCGGCTGATGGTGCACCCGACCAGCGTCACCAACGCCATCGACCGGCTGGTGGCCGCGGGCTACGTGGACCGGCGCCCGAACCCGGCGGACGGGCGCGGGGTCCTGGCGGCGATCACCGACCGGGGCCGCGCCGTCGTGGAGGAGGGCACCCGCGCGCTGACCGAGCTGGACTTCGGGCTGGCCGAGCTCGGGCAGGCCGACCACGAGGCGCTGTTCGAGACGCTGCGGCGGGTCCGGCTCGGCGCCGGCGACGTCGCCCCGCCGGAGGGGAACACGCCGTCGTGACCGTCGACACATGATAGTTGGACGTCCTACTATCTCGGCATGACCCAGGACGCCCGACAGCGGTGGCAGCAGCGGTACGACGCGGCGCCCGCCTCGGGGCGGGTGCGCGACGCCGACTTCACGACGCTGTCGGGCGTCGAGGTGGCCCCGGTCTACGGGCCGGCGGACGAGTCGAGCGTCGAGAACTTCGAGCGGATCGGCTATCCGGGCGAGTTCCCCTTCACCCGCGGGCTGCACGCCACCGGCTACCGCGGGCGGGCGTGGACCATCCGCCAGTTCGCCGGCTTCGGCAACGCGAAGCAGACCAACGAGCGCTACAAGATGATCCTGGCCGAGGGCGGCGGCGGCCTGAGCGTCGCGTTCGACATGCCCACCCTCATGGGCCGGGACTCCGACGACCCGCGCGCCCTCGGCGAGGTCGGGCACTGCGGCGTCGCAATCGACACCGCCGCCGACATGGACGTGCTCTTCGACGGCATCGACCTCGAGGGCACCACGACGTCGATGACGATCAGCGGTCCGGCCGTCCCGGTGTTCTGCATGTACCTCGTGGCCGCCGAGCGCCAGGGAGCCGACATCGGCAGGCTCAACGGCACGCTGCAGACCGACATCTTCAAGGAGTACATCGCGCAGAAGGAGTGGCTCTTCGCCCCCGAGCCGCACCTGCGCCTGATCGGCGACCTCATGGAGTACTGCGCCGAGCACATCCCGGCGTACAAGCCGATCAGCGTCTCCGGCTACCACATCCGCGAGGCCGGCTCGACCGCCGCGCAGGAGCTGGCCTACACGCTGGCCGACGGCTTCGCTTACGTGGAGCTGGGCCTCTCGCGCGGCCTCGACATCGAGCAGTTCGCGCCCGGCCTGAGCTTCTTCTTCGACGCGCACATCGACTTCTTCGAGGAGATCGCGAAGTTCCGCGCCGCCCGCCGCATCTGGGCGCGCTGGCTGCGCGATGTCTACGGCGCCCGGACGGAGAAGGCGCAGCAGCTGCGCTTCCACACCCAGACCGCCGGGGTCAGCCTGACCGCCCAGCAGCCGGACAACAACATCGTCCGGACGGCGGTGGAGGCGCTCTCGGCCGTGCTCGGCGGCACCCAGTCGCTGCACACCAACGCCCTGGACGAGGTCCTCGCGCTGCCCAGCGCCAAGGCGGCGCAGATCGCCCTGCGCACCCAGCAGGTGATCGCCGAGGAGACCGGGGTCATGAACGTCGCCGACCCGCTCGGCGGCAGCTGGTACGTCGAGGCGCTCACCGACGACATCGAGCGGCAGGCGGAGGAGATCTTCGCCCGCATCCGCGACATGGGCAGCGACGGCACCATCACCGCCGGCATCCTGCGCGGCATCGAGGACGGCTGGTTCACCGGCGAGATCGCCGAGGCCGCGTTCGTCTACCAGCGGGCCCTGGAGAAGGGCGACAAGAAGGTCGTCGGCGTGAACACGCTCACCGGCTCGGTCGACGCGCACGACAAGCTGGAGATCCTTCGGGTCAGCCACCAGGTGGAGCTCGACCAGAAGGCCGAGCTGGCCCAGCGAAGGAGCGCCCGGGACGACGCCGCCGCGCGGGCCGCCGTCGCCCGGATGGTCGAGGTGGCGCGCACCGGGGAGAACATGGTCCCGGCGATGCTCGACGCCGTCCGGGCGGAGGCGTCCCTGGGCGAGATCTGCGACGCGCTGCGCGCCGAGTGGGGCACCTACACCGAGCCCGCTCGTTTCTGACACCCCCGACCTGCACCATGCCGGCATGACCGGATCCCAGGGGCAGGACCACGCGATCGACTACGTCGAGCTGACGGTGCCCGACATCGAGGTGACCCAGCGCTTCTACGAGCAGGCCTTCGGCTGGGTCTTCACCGGCTACGGCCCCGAGTACGCGGGCTTCCGCACCCCGGGCGGCGAGCGGGAGGCGGGCGGGCTGCTGCTCGACGCCGCGGGGCCGCGCCCGGGTGGGCCGCTCGTGCTGCTCTTCGCCACCGACCTCGACCGGACCCTCGCCGCGGTGCGGGCGGCCGGCGGCGAGGTGGTCCAGGGCCCCTACCCGTTCCCCGGCGGACGCCGGTTCCACTTCCGCGACCCGGCCGGCAACGAGCTCGGCGTCTGGGCCGAGGGCTGACCGACCCCGAGCGGAGCCGTAACCCGATAGGTGTGTCGTCGTTCACACAGCAACATCCCCGGCATCCGGAGGTCCGCTGTGCGACGCATCGCGATCGTGCTGGCAGCAGGAGCGGTCGTGGCGGCGGGCGCGTTGCCCGCGACGGCCACGCCCGCCGAGCAGCCGGGGGAGTACCCCGGGGTGCGCAACGTCCTCCCCCCGGGCCAGTCCGGGGGGATGACGCTGCCGGGCGCGGCCGGCGCCGTCCTGGGCGACCCGCTCGGCCGGCAGGCGGTCGACGGCCGGAACGCGCCGGAGAACTTCGCCGACCAGCTGGAGATGTACGACGCCCTCAACCACGCCGACCTCGGCGCGCTGACCGAGGAGTCGCTCGGCGACTACTACAAGGACGCGCCGCTCACGCTCACCGACGACGAGGCGGTGAGCATCGACCGCCCCAAGGACGGCGTGGTGATCCGCCGCGACGAGTTCGGCGTCCCCTACATCGAGGCGGAGACCCGCGAGGACGCCGCCTGGGCCTCCGGCTACGCCGGCACGACGGACCGGATGTTCCTCATGGACGTGCTGCGGCACGTCGGCGCCGCCCGGGCGGCGGAGTTCCTCGGCCCGAGCGCGGAGAACATCGCGATGGACCAGGAGCAGCTGCGCACCGCGTACTACACCGAGGAGGAGGCGGCGGCCCAGGTCGAGGAGGTCGCCGCCCGCTACGGCGAGGAGGGGGAGCGGCTGCTCGCGGCGGCCGACGCCTTCATCGCCGGAATCAACGCCGCGCAGCAGGAGCTGTGCCCCGGCCTGGTGCTCGGCCCCGCGTGCCCGGTGGAGTACGCGGCGCTGCAGCGGCTGCCGCAGCCCTGGGACCGCGCCGACGTCGTCTACATCGCCTCGCTCGTCGGCGGCATCTTCGGCAAGGGCGGCGGGGCCGAGTACGCCAACGCCCGCTGGCTCAAGCAGCTCGAGCAGCAGTTCGGTCCCGAGGAGGGGCGCCGGATCTTCGACGACCTGCGCTCCGCCGACGACGCCCACGCCCCGACGACCTCCTCCGAGCCGGCTCCCTACGGCGGCGGCCCGGTCGACCCGGCGAAGCCCGGCGTCGCCCTGCCCGACCTGGACGGCCCGACCGCTCCCGGCACCGGCGACGACGCCGGCGGGGGCGGCATCCCGGCGCCCTCGCTCGGCTCGCTCTCCGGCCGGCTGGCCCCGGCCCCCATGCGCATCACCGGCCCGTTCGGCACGCTCGACCTCGCCGAGGTCGGTGACGGCATGAGCAACGCCGCGCTCGTCTCGGCCGAGCACACCGCCGACGGCCACCCGGTCGCGGTGTTCGGCCCGCAGACCGCCTACTACGCCCCGCAGCTGCTCACCGAGCAGGCGGTGGTCGCGCCCGGCATCCGCGCCCGGGGTGTCTCCTTCGCCGGCACGAACCTCGTCGTCCAGCTGGGGCGCGGCGTCGACTACGCGTGGTCGGCCACCAGCGCCAACAGCGACAACGTGGACACCGTCGTCGTGCCGCTGTGCGACCCGGCCGGCGGGACGGCGACCGTGGAGTCCGAGGGCTATCTCGACGACGGGCGCTGCGTGCCGATGGACAGCCGCGTGCACGAGGAGAAGGCGCTGCCGACGCTGGGCGGCGTCGGGGCACCGCAGGTGCTCCGCTTCCACGTGCTGCGGACCGAGCACGGCATCGTGCAGCTGCGCACCACCGCCGGCGGGAAGCCGGTGGCGGTCGTGACCCAGCGCAGCACCTACCGCCAGGAGCTCGACTCCGTCATCGGCTTCGAGCGCTTCGGCAACCCCGAGTACGTCCGGGACGCGGGCTCCTTCCAGGAGGCCGCCGCGGCGATCGACTACACCTTCAACTGGTTCTACGCCGACGACCGCGACATCGCCTACTACTCCTCGGGCCGGCTGCCGGTCCGTGCCGAGGGGACCGACCCGCACCTGCCCCGGTGGGCCGGCGCGGAGTGGGAGTGGCAGGGCTGGCTGGCGCCGGAGGACCACCCGCAGCAGGTCAACCCACCCTCGGGCTACCTGGTGTCGTGGAACAACAAGCCCGCGCCCGGCTGGGCGGCTGCCGACGACGGCTGGGGCTGGGGACCGGTGCACCGGAGCCTGGCGCTGTCGGACCGGATGGCCGCGCTCACCGGTGCCGGCGGGGTGACGACGCCGGACCTGGTCGCCGCCGTCCAGGACGCCGCCACGGTCGACTCGCGGGCCTTCTACACGCTGCCCGCGCTGCTCGACACGGTCGGCGAGGACCCGCAGCTCGCCGAGGCCACCGCGCTGCTGCGCGACTGGCAGGAGCGGGGCGCCCACCGGCTCGACGGCGACCGGGACGGCGCCTACGAGGACCAGGCCGCGGTCGCCCTCTTCGACGCGTGGTGGGAGTCCTCCGGGGAGGACGGCGCGGTGACGTCGGTGGCGCACGAGCTGCTGCGCGGCACGCTGGGCGACCTGGTCACCGCGCTCCCGCAGCGGCTGGACGACCACCCGCGGCAGGGCCTGGGCTCGGCCTGGAACAACGTGTCCTGGTACGGCTACGTGGTGGAGGACCTCGGTGGGGACGGCGACTGGTCCCGCTCCTACTGCGGCGGTGGGGACACCGTGGCCTGCCAGGAGGACCTGCGCGCGTCGCTGCGGGCGACGGTCGACCGGGTGCTGGCCGAGCAGGGCGTCTCCTCGGTCGGCGAGCTGACCTACGACAAGCACCTCGACGACATCAGGGCGAAGGCGACCGGCGTGGTGGGGGTCCGCGACATCGACTGGCAGAACCGCCCGACGTTCCAGCAGGTCGTCAACTTCACCGGTGGCAGGTGAGCCGTCCGGAGCCGGGTACGGCGGTGCCGTCCGGGATGGGATGATCGAGGTCATGCAGCCCACCCGCCCCGGACGTCCCGACCCGCGCGCGCAGGCGCAGCAGGCGCAGATGGCCGCCGCCATGGCCGGCGCGGTCGACCTGGCCGCCGTGAAGGCGCGCTCCGACGCCGCGGCGCGTGCCCAGGCCGCGCCCCCGCCGAGCGCCTCCGCCCCGGCCGGGGCGCCGGGCGGTGCCGTCGTCGACGTCACCGAGGCGACGTTCCAGGCCGAGGTGCTCGACCGGTCCTTCCAGGTGCCGGTGGTGCTCGACCTGTGGGCCGAGTGGTGCGGACCCTGCAAGCAGCTCTCGCCGGTGCTGGAGCGGCTCGCCGTCGAGGGCGGTGGCTCCTGGGTGCTCGCGAAGGTCGACGTGGAGGCCAACCCGGCGCTGGCCCAGGCGCTGCGGGTGCAGGGCATCCCCGCGGTCAAGGCGGTGTGGCAGGGGCAGCTCGTCGCCGAGTTCACCGGCGCCATCCCCGAGGAGCAGGCCCGCCAGTTCGTGGCCGAGCTGGTGCAGGCGACGACCGGCGGCGCGGTCCCCGGCGGGGCCGGCGCCCAGGAGGTCGAGGACCCCCGGCTAGACGCCGCCGAGGCCGCCCTGGAGCGCGGCGACCTCGCCGCCGCCGAGGCCGCCTACCAGGCGATCCTGGCCGAGGAGCCCGACCACCCCGACGCCGGCATCGCGCTGCGCCAGGTGCAGCTGTTCCGCCGCGCGGAGGAGGCCGGTCCGGACGCGCTGGCCGCCGCCGACGCCGCTCCGGACGACGTCGCCGCCCAGACCCGGGCGGCGGACTTCCTGCTCGGCACCGGCAACATCGAGGCCGCCTTCGACCGGCTCCTCGAGGTGGTGCGCCGCACGGCGGGCGAGGACCGCGACCGCGCGCGCCAGCACCTGGTGGAGCTGTTCGCCGTCGTGGGCGACCAGGACCCGCGGGTCGGCACGGCCCGCCGTGCGCTGATGGCCGCCCTGTTCTGAGTCAGACCCCGACGTCGCACGCGCGGGCGCCCTCGACGAACCCGCCGCGGAAGACGTCGACGAGCTGGAAGCCCGACAGCTCGGCGGCACCGAGGACGTCCTCCTCGACGCCGTAGGTCAGCAGGAACAGCACGCTCTCGTCCAGGTCCCCCGGTGAGATGAGCACGTCGGGGATCTCGCGGTCGAAGAGCTGGGCGCTGAACCAGCCGGTCAGGCAGACGGCGGAGCGGATCGCGTCGGGGTCGGCCGGGTCCAGCCCGAGCTGGTCGCGCGCACCGAGGGCGTAGGGGACGGCGATGGCGGTCGCGACCGCGTAGTCGCCGAGCTCGTAGGCCTCCTCGGTGAGGCTCTCGTCGTACCCGACCACGTTGCCGTCGGCGCAGTAGACCAGCGCGCGGTCCGAGGGCGCGCACTCCGGGGCGGAGCCGGTGAAGGGCTCGATCGGCGGGGCGTCGAAGTCCTCGTCGAACACCTCGGTGAAGGCGCGGTCCCAGAAGGCGGGCAGGGCACCGCTGACCAGCTCCACCAGCTCGTCGTAGGGGGCGTTGCCCTGGGTGAGCAGGTCCTCGTCGCGGAAGGTGCCCTGGGTGAAGACCCGGTCGCGGCCGAACCGGTCCCGGCAGGCCGTCGGGCCGTCGTCGAACCCCTCCTGGAACGCGGAGACCCGGTCGAAGTAGGAGCCGTGCGCCGACTGCTCGGCCGGGCTCGTGCCCACCGGGTCGCGCAGCAGGAAGTAGCCGCGCAGCAGGTCGTCGAGCTCGCTCTCCCGCAGCTGGGAGTGCTCCGCCTCGCCCTCGGCGACCCACGCGCTCCATGCGCCGGCGTAGCAGTCGGCCTGGGTCTCGGTGGCGATGGAGGCGCCCGGGGCGCCGACCCGCGCCTGCACCGCGTGCCCGAACTCGTGCGCCATGACCAGGGCGGGCAGGAACCGGCCGTAGCTGTCGGCGAGCTCGCCGAGGAACGCCCGGTCGTAGGTGATGGAGTCGGAGCTCGGGGCGTCCGGGAACTGGCAGTAGAACGCGTTGTTCTCCGCCTCGCGGGGGTCGCTGCCGCAGCCCACGCCCTGGGGGAAGTCGCCCGGTGCGACGTCGCCCGGGTCGACGCTGAAGTAGCCGCCCTCCAGCGGCTGGAACGGCGGGCCGAACACGTCGGGGAACTCCTCGGACCAGAAGGTCTGGAGGTCGGCGAGCGCGTTCCGCGCGAGGACGTCCACCGGCCCGTCGGTGGCACCGGTGACCGTGACCTCCTCGGGCGGGGCGCCGACCGGCGCCGGGCGGTCGGGGCTGGGGGCGCCGACCACCACGACCCCGCACCCGCTGGTGAGGCCGCAGACCAGCAGGCCGGCGACGACGGACAGCAGGCGCGGCCGGGTCATGGGTGCTCCATCGCCCCGGCGGGGTCGCCGCAAACGTGGCTCACCCGCCGAGGTCGCAGCCCTCCGCGCCCTGGAGGAAGCCGCTGCGGAAGGCGCCGACCAGCTCGAAGCCGGAGGCGTCCACGTTCGGGAAGACGCGGTCGTCGACGCCGTACTGCAGGAGGAACTGGACGGCCTCGTCGATGTCCCCGGGGCTGATCTGGGCGCCCACGACGTCGGCGAAGGCGTCGGCGTACCACTGCGCCTCGTACCAGCCGGTCAGGCAGACGGCCGACCGGGTGGCGGCGGCGTCGTCCACCGACAGCCCGGCCTGGTCCCGGACCGCCAGGGCGTAGGGCAGCGACACGGCGGTGGCCAGCGCGAAGTCGCCGATCTCGTCGTAGGCGGGGATGGCCAGGTCGGTCTCGTCCACGTACACGGTCCGGTCGTCGGCGCAGTAGCCGAGGTCGCGGTCGTCGAGACCGGCGCAGTCGGGGGCGACCTCCTCGAAGCCCTCGACGGCCGGCGCCTCGAACTCACCGCCGAACACGTCGGGGAACACCCCGCCGTAGAAGGCCGGCAGCGTCGCCCCGACCCACTCCACGATGCTCGCGAAGTCGGCGTTCCCCTGCTCGGCCAGGTCCGCCCGCTCGAAGGGCGCGGCGGTGAGCAGCCGGTCCTCCCCGAAGGCGTCGCGGCAGGTCGCCATCCCCGACTCGAACCCGTCGTAGAACGCCGACACCCGGTCGAAGAAGGAGCCGTGCGCGGCGTCGTCGTCGGGGTCGGTGCCGACGTCGTCGCGCAGCAGCAGGAACCCGCGGATGACGTCGTCGAGCTCGGGCTCCCGCAGCGAGACGTGCTCGGCGTTGCCGTCGGCCACCCAGCGCGTCCAGGCGCCGGCGAGGCAGTCGGCCTGCGTCTCGTCGAGGATGCTCCGGCTGGCGAAGCCGAACCGACCCTGCATCGCGTGGCCGAACTCGTGCGCCATGACCACCGGCACCAGGAAGCGCCCGTAGTCGTCGGAGAGCTCCTGCAGCAGTGCGCGGTCGTAGGCGACGACGTCGCACACCGGGTCGTAGAAGGCGTTGCCGGCCACCTCGTCGGGCTCGGTGGGCTGCTCGTCGCAGCCGATGCCGGTCTCGGGGTAGAGGCTCTCGTCGAGGTCGTCGGAGTCGACGGAGAAGTAGCCGCCAGCCAGCGGCCGGTACTCCTCGCCGAAGTACTCCGGGTAGGCCTGCTGCCAGAAGGTCTCCAGGTCCGCCAGCGCGTTGCGGGCGACCTGGTCGATCGGGTCGTCGCTGGCCCCGGTGACGGGGAACTCCTCCTCGGAGACGTCCATCGACGGGTCCGAGGCGGGGGACGCCTGCCCGGTCACGACGTCGACGGCGCACCCGCTCACCAGCACCACGGCGAGAGCGAGCGGTGCGGCCCGGCGCAGGGTCATGGCGTCAGCATGCCCGGTCCTCACGGCGGGGACCACCTCCGGTCACCCCGCGTCGCGGGATGACCGGAGGCCGAGAGGAAGCGGAGGTGCGGCCTCAGCCCTCGTGCAGGAACCAGACGGTGCCCAGCGGGGGAGCGGAGATGGTGGCCGAGTACGGCTGGCCGTGCCACGGCTCGGCCACGGCCTCCACCCCGCCGAAGTTGCCGACGCCGGAGCCGCCGTAGCCCTCCGCGTCGGTGTTGAGCACCTCGCGCCACTGGCCGGGCCGGGGCAGGCCGATCCGGTACTCGTGGTGCGGGGCGCCGGAGAAGTTCACGACGCAGGCCAGGGCGGCACCCGCCGGGGCGACGACCTCGCCGTCGACACCCCCGCCGTCCTCGACCTGGGCGTCCCCCTCGGCGGCGGGCAGCGCCGGGGCCGCCGGGGCCTTGCCGTAGCGCAGGAACGACAGCACGTTGCCCGAGGCGTCGTTGGCGTCGATCCACTGGAAGCCGGACGGGTCGACGTCCAGCGACCAGAGCGCGTCGTACTCCTTGTAGCGCGTGTTCAGGTCGGTGACCAGCTGCAGGACACCGCGGTGGGCGGGGTCGTCCAGGTGCCACCAGTCCAGGGAGCGGCTCTCCGCCCACTCGGAGTCCTGGGCGAACTCCGAGCCCATGAACAGCAGCTGCTTGCCGGGGTGGGCCCACATGTAGGCCAGGTAGGCCCGCAGGTTGGCCAGCTGCTGCCACCGGTCACCCGGCATCTTCCGCAGCAGCGAGCCCTTGCCGTAGACGACCTCGTCGTGGCTGATGGGCAGCACGTAGTTCTCGGCGTAGGCGTAGTGCATCGAGAACGTCAGCTGGCCGTGGTGGTAGCTGCGGTAGACCGGCTCCCGCTCGACGTAGGCCAGCGAGTCGTGCATCCAGCCCATGTTCCACTTGAAGCCGAAGCCCAGGCCGCCGAGGTGCGTCGGTCGCGTGACGCCGGGCCACGCCGTCGACTCCTCGGCGATCGTCATGATGCCGGGGACCTCGCGGTAGACGGTGGCGTTGAACTCCTGGAGGAAGGCCACCGCCTCGAGGTTCTCCCGGCCGCCGTACTTGTTGGGCAGCCACTCGGAGCGCGAGTAGTCCAGGTAGAGCATCGAGGCCACGGCGTCCACGCGGATGCCGTCGACGTGGAACTCCTTGGCCCAGTAGAGGGCGTTGGCCACGAGGAAGTTGCGGACCTCGGAGCGGCCGAAGTCGAAGACGTAGGTGCCCCAGTCCAGCTGCTCGCCCCGGCGCGGGTCGCCGTGCTCGTAGAGCGGCGTGCCGTCGAAGCGGGCCAGCGCCCACTCGTCCTTGGGGAAGTGCGCCGGGACCCAGTCGACGATGACGCCGATGCCGGCCCGGTGGGCGCGGTCGATCAGGTACCGCAGGTCGTCCGGGCTGCCGAAGCGCGAGGTCGGCGCGTAGTACGAGGTGACCTGGTAGCCCCAGGAGCCACCGAAGGGGTGCTCGGCCAGGGGCATGAACTCGATGTGGGTGAAGCCGGCGTCCTTCACGTACTCGACGAGCTCGTCGGCGAGCTCGCGGTAGGACAGCCCCTGCCGCCAGGAGCCGGCGTGCACCTCGTAGACGCTCATCGGGCGCTCGTGCCAGCCGGCCTCGGCCCGCTGCGCCAGCCACTCGTCGTCTTCCCACTCGTAGGTGGACTCGGTGACGATCGAGGCGTTCAGCGGGGGGACCTCGGTGGCGAAGGCCATCGGGTCGGACTTCTCGCGCCAGGTGCCGTCGGCCCCGAGCACGTGGTACCGGTAGCGGGTGCCGGCCTGGGCGCCCGGGATGAAGATCTCCCAGACGCCGGAGGAGCCGAGGTGCCGCATCGGGTAGGCGCGTGCCTCCCAGTAGTCGAAGTCGCCGGTGACCTTGACGCCCTGCGCGCTGGGCGCCCACACGGCGAAGGAGACGCCTTCGACCGTGCCGCGGGGCGTCTCGTAGCGGCGGACGTGGGCGCCGAGCACCTCCCACAGCCGCTCGTGCCGGCCTTCACGGATCAGGTGCTCGTCCAGCGGCCCGAGGGTGGGCAGCCAGCGGAAGGGGTCGTCGACGGTGTGCGTCGTGGTGCCGCCCTCGCCGTCGCCGTAGACGACCTCGATCCGGTAGTCACCGGGCTGGTGGGGGAGCGCGGCCTCGTAGATGGCCCCGGCGAGCAGCTCCCGCATCTCGTACCGGCTGCCGTCCTCGTCGACGACGGCCACGGAGACGGCGTCGGGGCGGAGCGTGCGGACCGCCCAGCCCTCGGCCGTGCGGTGCGCCCCGAGCACCCGGTGCGGGTCGCGGGACCAGCCGTCGACGATCGCCCGCAGGTCCTCCTCGGAGAACTCCTCGATCGCGGCGTCCTCGCCGGCGCCGGCCGTGGTGCCACCGGATGGGGTGGTGGCCTCGGGGGCAGCCGGCTCCTGGGTGACCTCGCGGACGGGGGCCGCCGGTTCGGCGGCCCCCGGGGCGGTGCTGGCGTCGGCGGTGCCGGCGGGGGGACCGCCGGCGTCCTCCGGCGCCTGGGGGTTGTCGGGCTCGGCCGGGTCGGGGTCCGGCGCCACCGGCTGGCCGGCGGGAGCACCCGTGCCGTCGCCGGGCTCGGCGATCGGCGCGGGGGCGACCACCGGGTTGGCGGTGATCTCGGTGTCGTCGCTGCCGGGCTCGGGGGTGGCCTCGGTCGCGGTGGGGGCGGCGGCGGCCTTCTTCGCGGTGGCCCGCGTGGCCGACGTCGCCTTCGCGGCAGCGGCCTTCTTCGCCGGCGCGGCCTTCTTGGCGGCGGGGGCCTTCTTGGCCGCCGCCTTCTTCGCCGGTGTCCCGCCCTCGGCGGTCGCCTTCTTCGTGGCCCGCTTGCGGGTCGCGGGAGCGGCGTTCACCGGCGGCTCGCTCCCCGCTGCCGCCTCGGCCTGCGCGACCTTCTGCTCCACGGCGCGCTGCAGATCGTCCTTGCTCTGCACGGGGCTCTCGCCTCGGTCGTCGGTCGTCATCGTCTCGCCGTCCTCGTCAGTTCTGGTCTGCTCTGTCCGTGGGTGCGGTGCTCAGTCGCGGTGGGCGATCCTGGACAGCGACTGGAGCGGGATCATGAGCCAGTGCGGTCTGTTCCGTGCCTCGTAGACGCACTCGTAAACCGCCTTGTCGGCCTCGAACGCCCGAAGGAGTGGTGACTCACCGCAAGGGTCCAGGCCGCTGGCCTCCGAGTAGCCGGTGCAGAACGCCGTGCGGTTGCGGGCCGCCCACTCCTGGGCGCGGTAGGCGCGCTGCGGGTCGTCGGGCTGCTCGACCAGCATGTGGCGGGCGGCGTAGTCGAAGCTGCGCAGCATGCCGGCGACGTCGCGCAGCGGGCTGTCCAGCTCCCGGCGGTCGGCCAGCGGGCGGGCCGGCTCGCCCTCGAAGTCGAGGATGATCCAGCCGGTCGCGGTGCGCAGCACCTGGCCCAGGTGGAGGTCGCCGTGCACCCGCTGGCGGACCACCCGCTCCTGGCTGTCGGCGACGGCGGCGTAGACCGCGCGCAGCCCCTCGGCGTGCTCCTCGAGCTGCGGCACGACCTCGATGGCGGCGTCGAGCCGTTCGGTCATCTGCCGGGCGAGCGTGGCGTACCAGTCGGGCGAGGCCTCCTCGGTGGGGAGCACCTCCGCCATGTCCGCGTGCACCGACGCCGTCGCGGCGCCCAGCCGCTCGCTGTCGGCGGCGAAGTCACCGCCGACCTCGTCGGCGTGCAGGTCACCCTCGGCGTAGAGGTCGCGGACGCTCGCGGTCGCCAGGCGCCAGCCGTCGCTGGCGTTGGGGACGAAGGTCTGCAGCATCGCCACGGTGGCGGGCTCGCCGCCGCCGGCGTCGTCGATCTCGATGTGCCCCAGCAGCGGGGCGATGTGCTCGTTCTCCACGCGGCGCAGGGCGCTGTGGATCTCCACGTCGGGGTTGAGCCCGGGCTCCAGCCGCCGGAAGAGCTTGAGGATCGCCTCCTGGCCGTACACCAGCGAGGTGTTGCTCTGCTCGGTGGAGACGATGTCGCCCGGCAGCCCCTCGGGGATGTGGCCCTCCCCGGCGGGGGAGAAGCGCATCGGACCGACGGTGGACCCCTGGCTCAGGTGGATCAGCCAGGGCGCGGTCGACTCGCGGTCGCGCATCGCGTCGTAGGCGAAGGACTCGCGCCCCTCGTTGGACACGGCCCCGACGAACGCCGACTCCAGGTCCTCGGCCGGGTGGTCGCGCCAGGACAGCGGCACCAGGTAGGTCTCCCGGACGCCGTCGGTGTACTCGATCCGCACGCGGTGGACCGACAGCACCGGGTTGCCCCGGTCGAGGAAGAAGCCGTCCTCGGTCACGTCGGCCCACTCGCGGCCCTTGCCGCCGAACCACCGCTGCTGCGGGATCCACTCGCGGAACAGGTCGGTGAGCGCCTTCATCGGTTGCCTCCGGACTCGTCGGTCGGGGTCTCGTCGGCGTCGCTGACCACACCGGCGGCCAGCAGGTTCTCGGCCACGGCGCTGGACGTCGCGCTGGTCCAGTCCTCGGTCTCGTCGGCGGCCGGCTCGGTGGGCTTCTGCAGCTCGAACCAGTAGAAGCCGTGCCCGGCGAGGGTGAGCATGTACGGCAGGACGCCGATCTGCGGGAACTCGACCCGCCCGGTCAGCTCGACCGGGGTGTAGCCCTCGAACCGGCGCAGGTCCAGCTCGACCGGCTGCGGGAAGCGCGACAGGTTGTTCACGCAGAGGACGACGTCGTCGCCGAACTCGCGGACGAAGGAGAGCACGGTGGGGTTGCGCGAGCCGATCTCGGCGTAGCTGCCCAGGCCGAACGTCGGGTGCTGGCCGCGCACCTGGATCATCCGGCGCACCCACTGCAGCAGCGAGTTGGTGTTGCGCAGCTGCGACTCGACGTTGGTGACCTGGTAGCCGTAGACCGGGTCGGCGTTCAGCGGCAGGTACATCCGCTGCGGGTCGGCGCTGGAGAAGCCGCCGTTGCGGTCCGGGGTCCACTGCATCGGGGTGCGGACGCCGTCGCGGTCACCGAGCCAGATGTTGTCGCCCATGCCGATCTCGTCGCCGTAGTACAGGACCGGCGACCCCGGCAGCGACAGCAGCAGGGCGTTGAACAGCTCGAGGGTGTTGATGTCGTTGTCCAGCAGCGGGGCCAGCCGCCGGCGGATGCCGATGTTGGCCTTCATGCGGGGGTCCTTGGCGTACTCGGCCCACATGTAGTCGCGTTCCTCGTCGGTGACCATCTCGAGCGTCAGCTCGTCGTGGTTGCGGAGGAAGACGCCCCACTGGCAGTTGTCGGGGATGTCCGGCGTCTGCGCCATGATCTCCGAGATCGGGAACCGCTGCTCCCGCCGCACCGCCATGAACAGGCGCGGCATGACCGGGAAGTGGAAGGCCATCTGGCACTCGTCGCCGTTCTCGCCGAAGTACTCGACGACGTCGGCGGGCCACTGGTTGGCCTCGCAGAGCAGCACCTTGTCGGTGTAGTTCTCGTCCACGACCTTGCGGACGTGCTTGAGGAACTCGTGGGTGCGCGGCAGGTTCTCGCCGTTGGTGCCCTCCTCCTCGAACAGGTAGGGCACGGCGTCGAGCCGGAAGCCGTCGACGCCGAGGTCCAGCCAGAACCGCAGCGCGTCGATGATCGCCTCGCGCACCTTCGGGTTCTCGAAGTTGAGGTCGGGCTGGTGGGAGAAGAACCGGTGCCAGAAGTACTGCTTGCGCACCGGGTCGAACGTCCAGTTCGAGCTCTCGGTGTCGACGAAGATGATCCGCGCGTCGGCGTAGCCGGTGTCGTCGTCGGCCCACACGTAGAAGTCGCCGTACGGGCCGTCGGGGTCGCTGCGGCTGGCCTGGAACCAGGGGTGCTGGTCCGAGGTGTGGTTCATGACGAAGTCGATGATCACGCGCATGCCGCGCGCGTGGGCCGCGTCGAGGAACTCGTGGAAGTCCTCGATGTTGCCGAACTCCGGCAGGACCGCGGTGTAGTCGCTGACGTCGTAGCCGCCGTCGCGCAGGGGCGAGGCGAAGAACGGCGGCAGCCAGAGGCAGTCGACGCCCAGCCACTGGAGGTAGTCGAGCTTGTCGATCATGCCCCGCAGGTCGCCGACGCCGTCGGCGTTGCTGTCGGCGAAGCCGCGGACCAGCACCTCGTAGAAGACGGCGCGCTTGTACCACTCGGGGTCCGTACCGGGCGGCGGGAGAGCGGAGCGGGCGGCAGGGGAGTCGGGGACGGGAACGGTCATCGACGCGTATGCCTCGTTCGGGGTCGCAGGTGCGGTCGGGGAGAACCGGTCGTCAGTCGACCGGAGGGGGGAACTGCACCGGCCGCGGGAAGCTGATCCCGAAGACGTGCGCCGGCTCCCGGTAGGGATCGAGCTCGACGTAGTTGAACTGGCCCCAGTCGTACCGGGCGCCGGTCAGCTCGTCGGTGACCGCGAATCGTTCGTGCCAGTCCAGGCCGAGCGTCGGCAGGTCCAGCGCCGTCGTCCCGATCTGGGTGTTGTGGCTCGAGAGGTTGACGACGACGAGGACGGCGTCGTTCGAGCCGGGGTCGGTCTTGGTGAAGCAGAGCAGGTTCGGGTTGTCCACCGGGTGGAACCGCAGCGTGCGCAGCTGCTGCAGGGCCGGGTGGGCGCGCCGGATCTCGTTGAGCCGCTTCAGGTAGGGCGCGAGGCTGCGACCGCTCGCCTCGGCACCGGCCCAGTCACGCGGGCGCAGCTTGTACTTCTCGCTGTCGAGGTACTCCTCGCTGCCCGGCTTCACCGCCACGTGCTCGAAGAGCTCGAACCCGGAGTAGACGCCCCAGGTGGGGCTCATCATCGAGGCGAGCACCGCGCGGATCTTGAACATCGGCGGGCCGCCGAACTGCAGCGACTCGTGGAGGATGTCCGGGGTGTTCACGAAGAAGTTGGGCCGCATGTAGTGCGAGTTCGAGGCGAGCTCGCGCCCGTACTCCTCGATCTCGGTGCGCTCGGTCCGCCACGTGAAGTACGTGTAGGACTGCGTGAAGCCCAGCCGCGCCAGCTGGTGCATCATCGCCGGCCGGGTGAACGCCTCGGCCAGGAACAGCACGTCGGGGTCGGTCCTCTTGACCTCCCAGATCAGCCAGTGCCAGAAGTTCAGCGGCTTGGTGTGGGGGTTGTCCACGCGGAAGATCCGGACACCGGCGTCCATCCAGTGCCGGACGACCCGCAGCACCTCGGCGTAGAGGCCCTCGGGGTCGTTGTCGAAGTTGATCGGGTAGATGTCCTGGTACTTCTTCGGCGGGTTCTCCGCGTAGGCGATCGTGCCGTCGGGCTTGGTCGTGAACCACTCGGGGTGCGCCTCGACCCACGGGTGGTCGGGTGCGGCCTGCAGGGCCAGGTCGAGCGCGACCTCCATGCCCAGCTCGCGGGTGCGGGCGACGAAGGCCTTGAAGTCCTCGAGCGTGCCCAGCTGCGGGTGGACGGCGTCGTGCCCGCCCTCGTCGCTGCCGATGGCCCAGGGGGAGCCGACCTCCTCCGGGCCGATGTCGTGCGGGTTGCCGCCGGGGAACTGGGCGGAGTTCGGGCCCTTGCGGTTGACCTTGCCGATCGGGTGGATCGGCGGGAGGTAGACGACGTCGAAGCCCATGTCGGCGATCGCGGGGAGGCGGTCGCCGGCCGTGGTGAACGTGCCGTGGGTGGGGACGCCGCCGACGACGGGGCCCTCCGAGCGCGGGAAGAACTCGTACCAGGAGCCGTAGAGCGCCTCGCGGCGGTCGACCCACACCTCGTAGGCGGGGGACTGCGTCACCAGCTCGCGCACGGGGTGGTCGTGCAGGTAGCGCTGCAGACCGGAGGCCAGCGCCGGGGCGATCCGGACGGTGAGCTCCTGCGAGGTGTCCCGCAGCGCCTCGGCGGCGGCGGTGACGCGCCCGCGCCACTCGTCGTCGGCCTCGGCGGCCACGCGCTCCAGCAGGCGGGCGCCCTCCTCGAGGTCGTTGGCGAGCTCGTCGGCGCCCTGGCCGGCCTCCACCTTGACCTCGACGGCGTGCTTCCAGGTGGCCAGCGGGTCGCTCCACGCCTCGACGCGGAACGTCCAGCGGCCCTCGCGGTCGGGCACGACGGTGGTGAGCCAGCGGTCGGGCTCCTGCCCGTACTTCTCCAGGCGGCGCAGGGGGCCGGGGTCGGCCTCCTCGCCGGGTGGGACCCACACCACGTTCGCCGCGACGGCGTCGTGGCCCTCGCGGAAGACGGTGGCGGTGATCGGCAGGTGCTCACCGACGACCGCACGGGCCGAGAAGGACCCGCAGGACACGACAGGGGCGACATCGGTGATGCCGAGGCGGAGATCAGCGCGGCCAGTCATCGCCGCCCACGCTACTGAGCTGCCGCCTCACCAGCATCTCGGCAGATGATCTGCCCCTCCCGTCTCACCCGTTGGGGCTGCGGGCCGGGCTGCCGACGGGGCTGCGGGGGGCGTCCCAGGAGTTCACCCGGACGCCCTGACGAACGGCGCGAGTCTGGTTAGTCTCGGCCGGTGCGAGCTCTCCGACGCTTCACCGTCCGCGCGGCTCTGCCGGAGCCGCTCCTGCCGCTGAGCCAGCTGGTGATGAACCTTCGCTGGTCGTGGCACCCCGAGACCCGGGACCTCTTCGAGACCCTGGACCCCGCGCTGTGGCAGCGCTGCGGCGGGGACCCGGTGCGCGCGCTGGGGGAGGTGTCGGCCGAGCGGCTGGCCCAGCTGGCCGGTGACCGCCGGTTCGTGCGCCGGCTGACCGACGCCGTCGACGACCTGGACGAGTACCTCTCGACCCCGCGCTGGTACCAGTCGCTCGGGGCGGAGGCGCCGCAGACCATCGCCTACTTCTCCGCCGAGTTCGGCATCACCGAGGTCCTGCCGCAGTACTCCGGCGGGCTCGGCATCCTGGCCGGGGACCACCTCAAGGCGGCCTCGGACCTCGGGGTCCCGCTGATCGGCGTCGGGCTGCTCTACCGCGCCGGGTACTTCGCGCAGGGCCTGTCGGCCGACGGCTGGCAGCTGGAGCACTACCCGTCGCTGGACCCGCACGGGCTGCCGGTGAAGCTGCTGCGCCAGCCCGACGGCGCGGCCGTCGTCATCAACGTCCCGCTGCCGGAGGGGCGCACGCTGTACGCCCACGTCTGGCGCGCCCAGGTCGGCCGCGTGACGCTGCTGATGCTCGACAGCGACATCGAGGAGAACGCGCCGGCCGAGCGCGGGGTCACCGACCGCCTCTACGGCGGCGACGAGGACCACCGCCTGCGCCAGGAGATGCTGCTCGGGATCGGCGGCGTGCGGGCGCTGCGCGCCTACTGCTCGCTCACCGGCACCCCGATGCCGGAGGTCTTCCACGCCAACGAGGGCCACGCCGGCTTCCAGGGCGTCGAGCGCATCCGGGAGCTGACCGAGGCGCACGGGCTGACCTTCGCCGAGGCGCTGCAGGCGGTCCGGGCCGGGACCGTGTTCACCACGCACACCCCGGTGCCGGCCGGCATCGACCGGTTCCCCAAGGCGCTCATCGAGCGCTACTTCGCCGGCTTCGGCGTCCCGCTGGAGCACTTGCTCCCGCTGGGCGCGGAGGAGGACCCGTCGAAGTTCAACATGGCGCACATGGGCCTGCGGCTGGGCCAGCGGGCCAACGGGGTGAGCCAGCTGCACGGGCACGTCAGCCGCGGCATGTTCCGCGGGCTGTGGCCGAACTTCGACGAGAGCGACGTCCCGATCGGCTCGATCACCAACGGCGTGCACGCGCCCACCTGGACCGCGCGCGAGCTGGTCGACATGGGCACCCAGAGCTCCAGCCAGGGCGACCCGGTCGAGGTCGACGGCGAGGTGCACTTCGACGGCGTCGACCGCATCCCCGCCGCGGACCTGTGGGCCGTCCGGCGGACGCTGCGCGGCCGGCTGGTCGAGGAGGTGCGCCGGCGGATCCGGGAGACCGCGCTCTCCCGCGGCGCCACCGAGGCGGAGATCGGCTGGACCGAGACCGCGTTCGACCCCGACGTCCTCACCATCGGGTTCGCGCGGCGGGTGCCGTCGTACAAGCGGCTCACCCTGATGCTGCGCGACCCCGCCCGGCTGAAGGCGCTGCTCCTGGACCCCGAGCGCCCGGTCCAGCTGGTGATCGCCGGCAAGAGCCACCCGGCCGACGACGGCGGCAAGAAGCTGATCCAGCAGATGGTGGCGTTCGCCGACGACCCGGAGATCCGGCACCGGATCGCGTTCCTGCCCGGCTACGACATCGGCATGGCGCGCTACCTCTACTGGGGCTGCGACGTCTGGCTGAACAACCCGCTGCGGCCGCTGGAGGCCTGCGGCACCTCCGGGATGAAGGCGGCGCTGAACGGCGGGCTGAACCTGTCGATCCGCGACGGGTGGTGGGACGAGTGGTTCGACGGCCAGAACGGCTGGGCGATCCCGACCGCCGACGGGGTGCAGGACGCCGACCGGCGGGACGAGGTGGAGGCGCGGGCGATCTACGACCTGCTCTCGACCCAGGTGCTGCCGCGGTTCTACGAGCGCGACCGCGACGGCGTCCCCGGCCGCTGGGTGGAGATGGTCCGGCACACGCTGCGCGAGACCGGCCCGAAGGTGCTGGCGACGCGGATGGTGCGCGACTACGTGCGGGACCTCTACGTCCCGGCGGCGGGCTCGGCCCGGACGATGGCCGCCGACGGCTACGCGCCCGCCCGCGCCGAGTCGTCGTGGCGCGCCCACCTGCTGCACCACTGGCACGACGTGCGGGTGGCGCACGTGGAGGCGACCGGTGCGGGGGACACCCCGGAGATCGGCTCGACCCTCGCGCTGCGCGCGGAGGTGGAGCTGCCGGGCCTCGAGCCGTCCGACGTCGAGGTGCAGGCCGCCTACGGGCGGGTGGACGACGCCGACGGTCTGCACGAGGTGACGACGGTGCCGATGCGGCACGAGCACACCGACGGCTCCCGGCACTGGTTCACGGCCACGGTTCCGCTGGAACGCACCGGCGCGTTCGGCTACACCGTGCGCGTGCTCTCGTACTCTGAGTACCTCGCCGATCCGGCGGAGCTGGGGGTCGTGAGCACCGCCTGACCGCGACTCATCGGGAACTCCGGTCACAGGCGTCCCGGTGACCTCGTCGCGCCCCGGCGTGGCGGTGCGCCCGGGGCGCCGAGACCGCCCGGGGATCACTAGGCTGGGTGACATGCCCGACCGCTGTGAAGTCCTCCCCGGAGATGCCGTCGTCGCCCGCGGTGGCGGCGGCCTGCTGTGGGTCGACGCTCCCGGCTCGCCTGCCCTCGTGTCCGCCCTGCACGCCTGCCTCGGTGTGTCGGGGCCGGGTGCCGACCGCGTGCTGGCCGCTGTGGCCGGCCAGGTGAGCTCCCTCGCCTCGGGTGGGGCGTCCTTCGCCCTCGTGCTCACCGACGACTCCGGCTCCGGTGTCGCGCTGTGGGCGGGCAAGGGCCAGCCGGCCGTCGACGGTGTCCCCGTGTCCGGTTCGTCGGTCGAGGGCGGCACGCTCGCCTCCGGCTTCTCGCTGGGCCAGTCCCTGTACGTGGGCCCCGGCCAGTCCGCGCCGCGCACGCCGCCGGGGGTGAGCTTCGACCTCGTCGAGGGCACCGTCCCCGGTGGGGGCGCCACGCTGCACCTGGCCGCGGCCGCTCCGTCCTCCTCGGCCGCCGCCCCGGCCGCGTCGTCGTTCTCCGCGTCCTCCGACTCCGGCTTCGGGTCCTCCCGCGGCTCGTCGGCGTCGTCGGCCGCGGCGGCGCGTCCCGAGTCCGGCGAGCAGACGGCGTTCTGGCGGCCGGACACCGACGCCGCCGCGCCGATCCTGCGCTTCGACGACGGCATGGTCATCACCGTGGACGAGGACCTGGTGCTCGGCCGCCGTCCCGACAACCACGAGATGGTCACCAGCGGCTCGGCCCGCGCCGTGCCGATCGCCGACACGCAGAACGTGCTCTCCTCGGCCCACGCCGCGCTGACCCGCTCGGGCCGCGAGGTCTCGCTGGTCGACCTGGGCTCGCTCAACGGCACCCACGTCGCCGGCCCCGAGGCCACCGAGTGGACCCAGCTCGAGCCGGGTGTGGCCCACCCGCTCTCCGACGGCGACCGCCTGCTCCTGGGCTGGACCGTCATCACCTTCGAGCAGCCGCAGGACTGACGCACCACCCCTGGCACGTCGAGAGCCCCGGTCCGGTCGGACCGGGGCCCTCGTGCGTCCCGGGACCGTCAGGGACGGCGCTCGACGCGCAGCAGCCAGACGCACCGGCCCGGCAGCTCCACCGTCCCGGGCGCGAGGAGCGTCGGCTCCGGGGGAGCGCCCCGCGGGTACTCGGTGGAGAGCACCAGCTCGTAGGCGTCGGCCCACGGTGGCCCGGGCAGCTCCACGGTGACCGGGTCCGGCCCGGCGTGCAGCTGCACCAGGTAGGAGTCGTCCACCAGCGGGTGGCCGTGCTCGTCGCGGTGCCGGATGCCGCGGCCGTCGAGGTACATCCCGACCGTCTGCAGCCCGGTGTCGAACCAGTCGGACGTGGTGAGCTGCCCGCCGTTCGGCGCGAACCAGGCGAGGTCGCGGGTGCCGTCGGTCCCCGGCAGCTCGTGCCCCTCGAAGAACGCCTCCTGCCGCAGCACCGGTGCCCCGCGGCGCAGGCGGACCAGGTGGGTGACGAACGCGAGCAGGTCGTCGTCGACGCTCTCCCAGTCGATCCAGGAGATCTCGTTGTCCTGGCAGTAGGCGTTGTTGTTGCCCTGCTGGGTGCGGCCGAGCTCGTCGCCGGCGGTCAGCATCGGCACGCCGGTGGAGAGCAGCAGCGTCGTCAGCAGGTTGCGCACCTGCCGCCCGCGCAGCTCCAGGACGGCCGGGTCGTCGGCGGGGCCCTCCACGCCGCAGTTCCAGTTCCGGTTGTGGCTCTCGCCGTCCCGGTTCTCCTCGCCGTTGGCCTCGTTGCGCTTGTGCTCGTAGCTGACCAGGTCGGCCATCGTGAACCCGTCGTGCGCCGTCACGAAGTTGATGGAGGCGAACGGGCGGCGGCCGTCGGAGCGGTAGAGGTCCGAGGAGCCGGTCAGCCGGTAGGCGAGGTCGCGCACGCCGACGTGCGCGCCGGACCAGACGTCGCGCACGGTGTCGCGGTACTTGCCGTTCCACTCCGTCCACGGCGGCGGGAAGTTCCCCACCTGGTAGCCGCCGGGGCCGACGTCCCACGGCTCGGCGATGAGCTTCACCTGGCTGACCACCGGGTCCTGGTGGACGACGTCGAAGAACGCCGACAGCCGGTCGACGTCGTGCATCGACCGGGCCAGCGCCGAGGCGAGGTCGAAGCGGAACCCGTCGACGTGCATCTCGGTGACCCAGTACCGCAGCGAGTCCATGAGCAGCCCGAGGACGGCGGGACGGCGGACGTCGAGGGTGTTCCCGCAGCCGGTGTAGTCGGTGTAGCGCGCGCGGTCGGCGCCGTCGAGCCGGTAGTAGCCGGCGTTGTCGATGCCCTTGAACGACAGGGTCGGGCCGCTGTGGTCGCCCTCGGCGGTGTGGTTGTAGACGACGTCGAGGATCACCTCGATGCCGGCGGCGTGCAGCTCCCGCACCATCGTCTTGAACTCGGTGACCTGCCCGCCGCCGCTGCCCGCGGAGCTGAAGCCGGCGTGCGGGGCGAAGTAGCCGAGGGTGTTGTAGCCCCAGTAGTTGGTCAGCCCGCGGCGCAGCAGGTGTGGCTCGCTCACGAAGTGGTGCACCGGCAGCAGCTCGACGGCGGTCACGCCCATCGCTCGCAGGTGCTCGACGAACGCTGGGTGCGCGAGCCCGGCGTAGGTGCCGCGCAGGTGCGGGGGGATGTCGGGGTGCCGCGCCGTCGCACCCTTGACGTGCACCTCGTAGATGACGGTGTCCGACCACGAGCGGCGCAGCGGGCGGTCGCCGTCCCAGGGGAACGGGTCGTGGACGACGACGCCGCGCGGAACGAACGGCGCGGAGTCCTGCTCGTCCGGGTGCGGGGAGTCCGGCGTCTCGTAGGGGTGGCCGAACAGGGCGGTGTCCAGCCGCAGCTCGCCGTCGACGGCGCGGGCGTAGGGGTCCAGCAGCAGCTTCGCGGGATTGAACCGCAGACCGGAGAACGGGTCGTAGCCGCCGTGCACCCGGTAGCCGTAGCGCTGCCCGGGCCCGACGCCGGGGAGCCGCCCGTGCCAGACCTGGTGGGTGGTCTCCTCCAGCCGGTGGCGGTGCTCGGTGCCGTCGGTGTCGAACAGGCACAGGTCGACCGCCGAGGCCCCGCCGGACCACAGCGCGAAGTTCGTCCCGCGCCCGTCCCAGGTGGCCCCGAGCGGCGCGGGAGTGCCCGGCAGCGGTCGGGAGTGATCGGTCACGGCGCGATCGTGCCCCGTCCGGTGCCGGACGTGCCGCAACGTCGTCGGGACGGAGTTGATTGGATGGGGTCGTGTCGAGCGCAGACGCCTCCGCGGGGGCCGTCGTACGGATGACCGGGGTCGACGTCGTCCGGGGGCAGAACGACCTGCTCAAGGGCGTCGACTGGCGGGTGGAGCCGGACCAGCGGTGGGTGGTGCTGGGGCCCAACGGGGCCGGCAAGACGACGCTGATGCAGCTCGCCGCCGCGCTCATGCACCCGACCCGCGGCGAGGTGCGGCTGCTCGGGGAGACCCTGGGCGCGGTCGACGTCTTCGAGCTGCGTCCCCGGATCGGGATCACCAGCGCCTCGCTGGCCCAGCGCATCGACCCGAAGGAGAAGACCGGCGACGTCGTCGTCTCCGCCGGCTACGCGGTGGTCGGGCGGTGGCGGGAGCGCTACGACGTCCACGACCTGACTCGCGCCGGGATCCTCATGCAGCAGTGGGGCGTGGCGCAGTACGCGCACCGTCCGTTCGGCACGCTGAGCGAGGGCGAGCGCAAGCGCGCCCAGATCGCCCGTGCCCTCATGCCCGACCCCGAGCTGCTGATCCTCGACGAGCCGGGCGCCGGCCTCGACCTGGGCGGCCGCGAGGACCTCGTCGCCCGCCTGTCGGACCTGGCCAGGTACCACTACGCGCCCGCGCAGGTGCTGGTCACGCACCACGTCGAGGAGATCCCGCCGGGCTACACCCACGCCCTGCTGCTGCGCGACGGCGAGGTGGTCGCCTCCGGTGCCGCCGACGACGTGCTGACCGCCCCGGTCCTCTCCGACACCTTCGGCCTCCCGCTGTCGCTCACCCGCACCGACGGCCGCTTCACCGCCCGCCGCGCCTGACGGCCGCCGTCAAGGACTCGGCCCGAGCGGAGCGAGGGTGGAGGACACGGGGGTGCTTATAGGGTGCGACGCATGTCTGGAGCGCCCGAGTTCGTGACCCTGCAGGTGGAGGACGGGGTGGGCACGATCCGCCTCGACCGGCCGAAGATGAACGCGATCGACGAGCAGCTCCACATGGAGGTGCGGGCCGCGGCGCTCGAGGCCGGCGAGCGGGACGACGTCCGCGCCGTCGTCATCTACGGCGGGGAGCGGGTCTTCGCCGCCGGCGCCGACATCAAGGCGATGTCGCAGCTCGACGCCACCGGCATGCAGGCCTGGGGCAAGGAGCTGCAGGACTCCTTCCGCGCGGTCGCCCGGCTCCCGAAGCCGGTCATCGCCGCGGTCACCGGGTACGCGCTGGGCGGCGGCTACGAGCTGGCGCTGTGCGCCGACTTCCGGGTGCTGGGTGCCGGCGCCAAGATCGGCCAGCCGGAGATCCTGCTGGGTGTCATCCCCGGGGCCGGCGGCACGCAGCGCCTGGCCCGCCTCGTCGGCCCGGCCAAGGCCAAGGACCTGGTCTTCACCGGCCGGCACGTGGGTGCGGAGGAGGCGCTGGAGATCGGCCTCGCCGACGCCGTCGTCCCCGACGCGGAGGTGTACGAGACCGCGGTCGCCATGGCGAAGAAGTTCGCCGCGGGCCCGCCGCTGGCCCTGGCCGCGGCGAAGCGAGCCATCGACGAGGGCCTCGACGGCTCGCTCGATGCGGGGCTGGACCTGGAGAGCGAGCTGTTCGCCGGGCTCTTCGACACCGAGGACCAGAAGACCGGCATGCGCTCGTTCCTGGAGAGCGGGCCGGGCAAGGCCACGTTCACCGGCCGCTGAGGCGTCCGGCGTGACCGCCTCCGTCGTCGACCGCTCGGACCCCGCGGGCCGCGCCTGGGTGGACCAGGCGGTCGCCATCGTCGAGGCCGACGCCCGGCGCAGCGCCGACACCCACCTGCTGGTCTACCCGCTGCCGCCGGAGTGGGGTGTCGACCTCTACCTCAAGGACGAGTCCACCCACCCGACCGGCAGCCTCAAGCACCGGCTGGCCCGGTCGCTGTTCCTCTACGGGCTGTGCTCCGGCCAGATCCACGAGGGCAGCACCGTCGTGGAGGCCTCCAGCGGGTCGACGGCGGTGAGCGAGGCGTACTTCGCGCGCATGCTCGGGCTGCCCTTCGTGGCGGTCATGCCGCGCTCGACCAGCCCCGAGAAGATCGCGCTGATCGAGTTCCACGGCGGCCGGTGCCACTTCGTCGACCGGGCGCCGGACATGTACGACGAGGCCCGGCGGCTGGCCGCGGAGTGCGGCGGCCACTACCTCGACCAGTTCACCTACGCCGAGCGGGCCACCGACTGGCGGGGCAACAACAACATCGCCGAGTCGATCTTCGAGCAGCTCTCCGCCGAGCGGCACCCGGTGCCCGAGTGGGTCGTCGTCGGTGCCGGGACCGGCGGCACGAGCGCCACCATCGGCCGGTACCTCCGCTACCGGCGGCACCCCACCCGGCTGGCCGTCGTCGACCCGGAGAACTCCGCCTTCCTGCCGGGCTACGCGGCCGACGAGCCGGGCTGGACGACCGGCATGCCGTCGCGGATCGAGGGCATCGGCCGGCCCCGGGTGGAGCCCTCGTTCGTGCCGACCATCGTCGACCGGATGGTCGGCGTCCCCGACGCCGCCTCCCTCGCGGCGATGCGGCACCTCGAGCGGGTCACCGGCCGCCGCGCCGGCGGCTCCACGGGCACCAACCTGTGGGGCGCCTTCGGCCTCGTCGCGGAGATGGTCGCGGCCGGGCGTCGCGGCAGCGTCGTCACCCTGCTCTGCGACGGCGGCGAGCGGTACGCCCACACCTACTACTCCGACGAGTGGGTGGCCGCGCAGGGAATGGACCTCGCCCCGGCGACGGAGACGCTGGCCAGGTTCACGGCGACGGGGGAGTGGGCACCACCCCGCGGAAGTGCGTGACGGGGGTCACCCGCCCCTCCGTCCGCCACCGCGTTACTGCGCAGTAACCTCCATGATCGGTGCAGATCTCGTATGAGTGCATGCGGGCACCCGTGCCCGCACCCCTGACCCCATCGCGGAGGTAGGTCTGGCGATGAACATCGTCGTTCTGGTCAAGCAGGTCCCCGACTCCGGCAGCGAGCGCAAGCTGGACCCGGCGGACAACACCGTCGCCCGCGCGTCCGCGGACAACGTCATCAACGAGATGGACGAGTACGCCATCGAGGAGGCGCTCACCATCAAGGAGGCGCAGGGCGGTGAGGTGACCGTCCTGACCGTCGGTCCCGACGGCGCCACCGACGCCATCCGCAAGGCCCTGTCCATGGGCGCCGACAAGGCCGTCCACGTCAGCGACGAGGCCATCCACGGCTCCGACGCCTCGCAGATCAGCGCCGTCCTGGCCGCTGCCCTGCAGCAGATGGAGTACGACCTCGTCGTCTGCGGCGCCGAGGCGACCGACAGCCAGATGAGCGTCATGCCGGCCCTGCTCTCCGAGCGCCTCGGCATCCCGCAGCTCTCCGGCGCCCGCAAGGTCACCATCGACGGCGGCACCGCCAAGGTCGAGCGGCAGACCGACGGCGGCTACTGGGCCCTCGAGGCCCCGCTGCCGGCGATCGTCTCCACCTGGGACACGATCAACGAGCCGCGCTACCCCTCGTTCAAGGGGATCATGGCCGCCAAGAAGAAGCCGGTCGAGACCAAGACGCTGGCCGACCTCGGCCTCGACGCCTCCGCCGTGGGCCTGGCCAACGCCGCCACGCAGGTGCTCGACTTCGCCGGCCGCCCGCCGAAGGGCGAGGGCGTCAAGGTGACCGACGAGGGCGACGGCGCGCAGAAGTTCGTCGACTTCCTCGCCAGCCAGAAGATCGTCTGAGCCCGGCCCGGATCGAAGGAAGAGGAGAAACCCATGGCAGAGGTCCTTGTCCTGGCCGAGCTGAACCCGGCCGGCGGCGGCGTCCGCAAGACCACCCTGGAGGCACTCACCGCGGCCCGCGCGCTCGGTGAGCCCTCCGCCGTCGTCCTCGGTGCGCCCGGCACCGCGGCCGGCGTCCGCGACCAGCTCGCGGAGTACGGCGCGGCCACGGTCTACGTGGCCGAGTCCGCCGACATCGACGACTACCTCGTGGCCCCCAAGGCCGAGGTGCTGGCCCAGCTGGTGAGCGAGAAGTCGCCGGCCGCCGTCGTGATCCCCTCCTCCCCGGAGGGCAAGGAGATCGCCGCCCGCCTGGCCGTCAAGACCGGCAGCGGCTTCCTCACCGACGTCACCGAGATCGCCGCCGACGGCACCGCCACCCAGGCGGCGTTCGCCGGCGCGACGATCGTCCACTCGAAGGTCACCACCGGGACGCCGATCTTCACCCTCCGCGGCAACTCGGTCACCCCCGAGGCGGCTCCCGCCGCCGGTGCCGAGCAGTCGGTGTCGGTGTCGATCAGCGACGCGGCCAAGCAGGTCCGGGTCGTCGAGCGCGTCGTCGAGCAGAAGAGCAACCGCCCCGAGCTCACCGAGGCCTCGATCGTGGTCTCCGGTGGTCGTGGCGTCGCCAGCGCCGAGAACTTCTCGATCATCGAGGCCCTGGCCGACTCGCTCGGCGCCGCCGTCGGTGCCTCGCGTGCCGCGGTCGACTCCGGCTTCTACCCGCACAGCTTCCAGGTGGGTCAGACCGGCAAGACCGTCTCGCCGAACCTGTACGTCGCCGTCGGCATCTCCGGTGCCATCCAGCACCGCGCCGGCATGCAGACCTCGAAGACCATCGTGGCCATCAACAAGGACCCCGAGGCCCCGATCTTCGAGCTGGCCGACTTCGGTGTCATCGGCGACCTGAACACGGTCGTCCCCGCTGCCACCGAGCAGATCAACGCGCGCAAGTAGGAGCACCGGTCGAGCGCCGACCCCTCCGGGGGTCGGCGCTCGACGCATGTCCGGGGCCGGGAAGCCCCCGGCCACCCGGAGGGTTGGCCACGGCGTGGAGACCGACCAGCAGCCCGCGTTGTTCGACCGGGCGCACCGGCTGACCACCGCCGGCCTGCTGATGCTGGTCACCTTCGTGGCCTTCGAGTCGATGGCCGTGGCGACGGCGATGCCGACCGCTGTGGCCGAGCTCGACGGGCTGGCCTGGTACGCCTGGCCGTTCAGCGCCTTCCTGGTGGCGTCGGTGCTCGGCATGGTGCTCGGCGGTGACCTCGGCGACCGCCGCGGCTCGCGCGTCGCGCTGCTGACCGGTGTCGCGGTCTTCGCCGCGGGGCTGCTCGCCGGTGGCCTGGCCGGGCACATGGGGGTGCTCGTCGCCGCGCGGGCGCTGCAGGGCGTGGGTGGCGGGATCATCTCGGTGGCGCTCTACGTCGTCGCCGGGCAGGCGTTCGACGTCCGTCTGCGACCGCGGCTGTTCGGGGCCTTCTCGGCGGCCTGGGTGGTGCCCGCGCTGGTCGGGCCGACCATCGCCGGGCTGCTCACCACCCACCTCACCTGGCGGCTGGTGTTCCTCGCGCTCCTGCCGCTCATCCTCCTGGGCCTCGGCCTCGTGCTGCCGGCCGTCCGCGCGCTGCCCCGGCCGGCCGACGGCGTGGTCGTCGCCCGGAGCCGGCGCTGGTGGGCGCTGCTGGCCGGGCTGGGCATCGGCGCGCTCCAGTACGCCGGCCAGCGCCTGGACCTCGTCGCGCTCGCGCTCGCCGTCGCCGGGCTCGTGGCGCTGGTGGCCGGTCTGCGCCCGCTCGTGCCGCGCGGCACCGCGGCCGTCCGGCCGGGGCTGCCCGCGGTGGTCGCCGGCCGCGGCCTCCTCGCCGGCGCCTTCTTCGGCATGGACGTGCTGCTCCCGCTGGCCCTGACCGAGCTGCACGGGTACGAGGCGGCCGTCGCCGGGGTGCCGCTCACCGCCGGCGCGCTGGGCTGGGCCGCGGCGTCCCAGCTGCAGGGGCGCAACCCCCTGTGGTCGCGGGTCGCGCTGCTCCGGGCCGGGTTCCTGCTCCTCGCCGCGGGGCTGCTCGCGACCGCGCTCGTCGCCGTCCCGGGCGTCGGGGGGTGGCCCGCCTACCTGAGCTGGGCGGTCGCCGGTCTGGGGATGGGGCTGGGCATGCCGAGCCTCAGCGTGCTGCTCCTCGACCGGTCCTCCGACGAGACCAGGGGCGCGGACTCGGCGGCGTTCCAGATCGCCGACGTCACCGGCAGCGCGGCCTGCATCGGCGTGGTCGGCGTCCTCGTGGCCGCCGCGGCCGCCGGGACCTTCGCCCTGGCCACCGCGGTGCTGGCCGGGGTGGCGGTCCTCACGGCGGTGGCGCTGACCGGCGCGGTGCTGGCCCCGCGGGCGGGGGCGGACCCGGCAGCGGCGACGGACCCGGCGGTCCGCGCGACTACCCTGAGCGCGTCATGACCTACACGGAGCCGGTCTACCTGGACCACGCGGCGACCACGCCGGTGCTGCCCGAGGTGCTGGCCGCGATGACCGAGCAGCTGGGCCGGGTCGGCAACGCCTCCTCCCTGCACGCCAGCGGCCGGTCCGCCCGCCGCGCTGCCGAGCAGGCCCGCGAGCGGCTGGCCGAGGCGCTGGGCGCCCGCCCCTCCGAGGTGCTGTTCACCGGTGGCGGCACCGAGAGCGACAACCTCGCCGTGAAGGGGCTCTTCTGGGCCCGCCGGCAGGCCGACCCGCGCCGTCGCCGGATCGTCGTCAGCCCCGCCGAGCACCACGCCGTCCTCGACAGCGTCGAGTGGCTGGCCACGCACGAGGGCGCGGAGGTCACCTGGCTGCGGGTCGAGCCGTCCGGGCGGGTCACACCGGAGGCGCTGGCCGACGCGCTCGGCGACGGCAGCGACGTCGCCGTCGCCAGCGTCATGTGGGCCAACAACGAGATCGGCACGGTCAGCGACATCGCCGCGCTGGCGGCCACCGCGCACGACGTCGGGGTGCCCCTGCACACCGACGCGGTGCAGGCGGTCGGCCAGGTGCTGGTCGACTTCGGCGCCACCGGCGTGGACGCGCTGACCATGACCGGGCACAAGCTCGGCGGCCCGATGGGGGCCGGTGTCCTGCTGCTGCGCCGCGAGGCCGAGTGCACCCCGCTGCTGCACGGCGGCGGCCAGGAGCGCGACGTCCGCTCCGGCACCCTGGACGTCGCCGCGATCGTCGGCCTGGGCGTCGCCACCGTGGCCGCGGTGCACGGCCGGGTCGAGCGTGCCGCCGAGCTGGCCCGGCTGCGCGACCGGCTCGTGGCCGGCGTGGTGGAGCGCGTGCCCGACGCCCGGCTCAACGGCGCCCCGCTCGACGACGTCGTCCGCTCGGGCCCCGGGCGGCTGCCCGGCAACGCCCACCTGTCCTTCCCCGGCGCCGAGGGCGACGCCCTGCTGATGCTGCTCGACGCCCGGGGCATCGAGTGCTCCACCGGGTCGGCCTGCAGCGCCGGTGTCGCCCGGCCCAGCCACGTGCTGACGGCGGTCGGCGCGGACCCGGACCGCGCACGCAGCTCGCTGCGGTTCAGCCTCGGGCACACCAGCACCGACGCCGACGTGGACGCGCTCCTCGAGGTCGTCGCCCCGGTGGTCGAGCGCGCCCGGCGCGCGGGGATGGGGCGACGGTGAGGGTCCTCGCCGCGATGAGCGGGGGAGTGGACTCCGCCGTGGCAGCGGCGCTGGCGGTCGACGCCGGCCACGACGTCACCGGGGTGCACCTGGCCCTCTCGCCGGACCGGCAGACGCTGCGCAGCGGCGCCCGCGGGTGCTGCAGCGTGGAGGACGCGCACGACGCGCGCCGCGTCGCCGACGAGCTGGGCATCCCGTTCTACGTCTGGGACCTGGCCGACAGGTTCCGCGAGGACGTCGTCGACGACTTCGTGGCCGAGTACGCCGCCGGCCGCACGCCCAACCCGTGCCTGCGCTGCAACGAGAAGATCAAGTTCACCGCGGTGCTGGACCGGGCGCGGGCGCTGGGGTTCGACGCCGTCGTCACCGGCCACCACGCCCGGCTGGCCGACGGCGAGCTGCGCCGCTCGGTCGACGCGGCCAAGGACCAGTCCTACGTGCTCGGCGTCCTCACCCCGGAGCAGCTCGCCGCGGCGATGTTCCCCCTGGGCGGCATGACCAAGGAGCGGGTGCGCGAGATCGCCGCCGAGCGCGGCTTCGCCGTCGCGACCAAGGCCGACTCGCACGACATCTGCTTCATCCCCGACGGCGACACCCGCGGCTTCCTGGCCCGGAAGCTGGGCAGCCGGCCGGGCCCGCTCGTCGACGCCGCCACCGGTGCCACCGTGGGGGAGCACGACGGCACCTACGGGTTCACCGTCGGCCAGCGACGCGGCCTCGGGGTCAGCGTCGGCGACCAGCAGCCGCGGTACGTGCTGGGCATCGAGCCGGTCAGCCGGACGGTGACCATCGGTACCGCCGACCTCGCCGGCGTCGACGAGGTCGCCACGGCCGCCGCCACGTGGACCGGACGGGCCCCGGGCCTGCCGCTCCGGGCGCAGGTCCAGCTGCGGGCGCACGGCCGGCCCGTCGGCTGCGAGGTCGTCGCCGGCGACGACGGCGGGCTGGTCCTCCACCTCGACGAGGTGCAGCGCGGGGTCGCGGCCGGGCAGTCCGCCGTCCTCTACGAGCCGGACGCGGAGCGGGGCGACCGGGTCCTCGGGCAGGCCGCCATCCGGCTGTCGCGCAAGCGGCAGGAAGCGGTTGGTCACTGAGCCCGGTGCCGACCACCGGCCCGGTCGACGTCGACGTCCCGGCCCACTCGCCGGAGGGCTCCGCCGGCTGCGGACCACGGCAGGCAGATCGGCTGACAGAGCCGCAGGACGCGGCGGCTACCGTCGCCGCGTGAGCACCGACAGCACCGACCCGAGGCCGGTCCCCACCACGTGGGGGCCGGCCTCCGGCGTCGGGTCCCTCCCGGGGACCGACCCCGCCGAGGCGCTGCGCACCGTGGTGGGGGAGCTGCCAGAGTTCGCCCACCTGCCCGAGCTGCCCGGGCGCGGTGCCGGCGCCGACATGCTCGGGCGCAGCGCGGCACTCCTGGTCGACCTCTCCGTCGACCTGACGCCGGCCGGCTGGCGGCTGGTGCCCCGCTCGGGCATCGACCAGCAGCGGGCAGAGGAGTTCCTCGCCCGTGACCTCGACGCGCTGCACGACGTCGCCGAGGCCTGGACCGGGCCGTTCAAGGTGCAGGCGGCCGGCCCGTGGACGCTGGCCGCCGGCCTGGAGCGCACCCGCGGGGACCGCGCCGTCGTCGACCCCGGCGCCCGTCGGGACGTGGGGCAGTCGCTGGCCGAGGGCCTGGCCGCCCACGTCGCCGCGGTGCAGGCGCGGGTGCCCGGCGCGCGGGTCGTCGTCCAGCTGGACGAGCCGTCGGTCCCGGCGGTGGTCCAGGGCGGCCTGCCGACGGCGAGCGGCTTCGGCAAGCTCGCCGCGGTGCCGGAGGACGTCGTCGAGCAGGAGCTGGCCGCGGTCGTCCGGGCGCTGCCCGGTCCCGTGGTCGTGCACTGCTGCGCCCGCCGCATGCCGCTGGGGCTCTTCCGGGCCGCGGGTGCCGCCGGGCTCTCCTTCGACCTGGGCCTGGTGCAGGACCTCGACGCGGTCGGGGAGGCCGTCGACGCCGGCGTCCACCTGCTGGCCGGGGTCGTGCCCGGTACCGACGCGCCGCTGCCGGCCGCCAAGGCCACCGCGTCCCGGGTGCAGGCCTGGTGGCGGGAGCTCGGCTTCGCCGCCGAGCAGCTGCCGTCCGCGGTGACGCTCACCCCGTCCTGCGGCCTCGCCGGTGCCACGCCGGCCTACGCCCGCGCCGCCATGCGGCACGTGCGGGAGGCGGCGAAGTACCTGCTCCCGGAGTAGCTCAGGCCAGCGCCGCCAGGAGGCCGGCCACTCCGGCCAGGAGAGCCAGGACGGCGAGGGCCTGCAGCACCGGGGCGATCCGGGCGAACGCCGGTCGCGCGCGGAGGACGGCGAGCAGCACCGAGCCCGCGACGCCGCCGACGACGAGGAACGGCGCGGCGAGCAGCCCCAGGAACTGCGCGCCGTCGGCCGGGGTCAGCGAGCAGCCGAAGCCGATGCCCTCGCACTGGCCGCCCGCGTTCTCGTCGGGGAGCAGCAGGGTGCCGGCCACCACGAGCAGGAGCGGCACCAGCCACAGCACGCCCAGCAGGTAGGCGTACGCGCGCGCTCCGGCGCCCGGCTCGCCCGACGGGGTGGACACGGCTGCATCCTGCACCAGCCCGTCGGCTCCCGGCCCTACCCTGCCGCCGTGATGACGACCTCCGTCGACGGTGTCCCGGTCTTCGCCGCCGAGGGCCCCCCGCCGCTGAGCGCGGGGCTGGTGTTCGGTGTCGGACGGCGGGACGAGGCGTTCGTCCAGGGCGGGGTGACGCACCTGGTCGAGCACCTCGTCATGCGCGCCGTCGGACGGAGCGCTGCCGACGCCAACGCCTCCGTCGACATGACCGCGACCGAGTTCACCGTCAGCGGGCCGCCGGACCGGGTCGCGGAGCTCCTGCAGGCCGTCTGCGAGGCGCTGGGCGACCTGCCGACCGCGGACCTGGCGGTGGAGGCCGACGTGCTGCGGGCAGAGGGCGGCAGCGTCGCGCCCCCGGCGGTCGCGCTGCTGCTCGGCGAGCTGTACGGCACCTCCGGGGTCGGCCTGGCCGCGGCCGGCGAGCCCGCGCTCCGCGCCCTCGGCCCCGACGAGGTGCGCGCGTGGGCGGCGCGCTTCTTCACCCGGGCCAACGCGGCGCTGTGGCTCACCGGGCCCGTGCCGGACGGTCTGCGGCTGCCCCTCCCCGAGGGGGTGGCACCGGAGCGCCCGGCGCAGCCGCGGCTCTCGCCGCGCACCCCCGCCTGGGGGCAGATCCCGGTCGAGGCCCGGGTCACGGTCGGCGCCGAGGTGGCGCAGCAGCCGGCGCTGAACGCCACGCTGGGTGTCCTCCGCGCGCGGCTCGAGGACGAGCTCCGCCACCGCCGGGGGGTGGCCTACTCCGTCGAGGCGCACAAGGTCGCCGTCGACGAGAGCGCCCGCGTGGTGGTGCTGACCAGCGACGTCCGCGCCGGCCAGGAGGTGCTCGCCGCGCAGCTGGCGTGGCGGGAGCTGGACCGGCTCGCCGAGCAGGGCCCGACGGAGGCGGAGCTCGACCGCGAGCGGGCCGAGGTGGCGTCCTACCTCGACGACCCCCGCAGCGGCCTCGAGGAGGCCCGCGCCGCCGCGCACGCGGCCGTGACCGGCATCCCGGCGGCCCGCTCGGCCGACCTGCGTGCCGACGTCGCCGAGGTCACCGCCGACGCCGTCCGGCAGGTCGCCGGCACGGTGCGCGACGGTGCGCTCCTGCTGGTCCCGCAGGACGTGGAGCCGGCCGGCACGGGACTGGGCCGGCTCCCCGCCTGGTCGGAGTGGACGGTGACCGGCCGGGCCTTCGAGCGCAGGCGGCTGGGCGGTGCGCCGAAGGGCGCGCAGCTCGTCGTCGGGGAGGAGGGCGCGACGCTCCTGCTCGGCGAGGACCGCCGGATCACCGTCCGGTTCGCCGACGCGGCCGGCCTCGTCCGGCAGGGGCCGGGCGAGTGGCTGCTGGTCGGGCACGACGGCTTCACGCTGCCGCTGGCGGAGGACGACTGGCGGGACGGGGCGGAGGCCGTCGCGCTGGTCACCGCGGCCGTCCCGGCGGAGCGCCAGGTGGTCGACGACGACGCGGTCGACGACGGCGTGCTGCTGCTCCGCGCTCCCGCCCACCGGGTCAAGGAGGCGGTGGCCTACCAGCGCTACGGGGCGCGGCTGCTGTCCAACGGCGAGTGGACGGTGGTCGTCCCCGACGACGGGCGCTCCCCGGAGTCCGTCGCCGACGACCTGTCCGCCGTCCTCAGCCGGTCGACGACGGGCCTCGTCCTGCGCCGGTCGCACGTCGAGCTCGGCTACGTGCTGATGCGCGGCGGGAAGCAGGTGGACCGGCACCAGTGGGGGGTCACCACCGGCGACCCGGCCCTCCTGGCCCGGGCGACCGAGCGCCCCGAGGACCGCCTGGCGTCCCTGCTGCTCCTGGAGGGCAGCCACGACGAGGTGGTGGGGCACGCCGTCGAGGCGCTGGGCCTGCCGCCGGAGGTCCCGGGGCTCCTGCACGGCCGGCAGCCGCCGGGGACCGAGCGCGTCGAGGGCCTGGGGTTCCGCGGCGGGGCGCGTGCCTCGATGCGCGGCGACTTCGTGGCGCCCGCCGGCACCGGGGGCGTCGTCGACCGGTGGCTGCGGAACTCCCGCACGCGGCCCGGCTGGTACCGCGCGGCGAACGTCCTGTGCGCGCTGGTGTCCGCGGCGATCATCTGGCTGCTCGTCACCGTGCGCGAGCTCGACGGCGGCGCGGGTGAGGCGGTCGTCTGGGTGCTCGCCGTGTCCGGGCTGGCGAGCGGCCTGTGGGAGGCGCGGCCGCCCGGCCGCCAGGACCCGGCCGGGGAGACGGCCGCGGACCGGGAGGCGTCCCCGACCGGGTGAGCGCCGGTTGGCCGTCGTACCCGCCGGATACCGTCTGGGCGTGACGAGCGAGGCCGGGGTCGAGGAAGCCAGCGTGGAGCAGCTGCCGGTCGGGGCGCCGACCGACCGCGAGGACCTCACCGAGGTCCCAGACGACGCCCGCACCCGGCACCGCGACCTCTCCGAGGAGCTGGACCGCTACGCCTTCGCGTACTACGTGCGCGACGAGCTGCTGATCAGCGACGGCCAGTACGACGAGCTCATGGGCGAGCTCAAGGCGATCGAGGCCGCTCACCCGGCGCTGGTCACCCCGGACTCGCCCAGCCAGAAGGTCAACGGCGGGTTCACCGCGACGTTCGCCCCGGTCCAGCACCTGGAGCGGATGCAGAGCCTGGACAACGCGTTCAGCAGCGACGAGCTCTCCGCCTGGGCTGCCCGCGCCGAGCGCGAGGGCGCCGCCGGCGCGAGCTACCTGTGCGAGCTGAAGGTCGACGGCGTGGCCGTCGACCTGGTCTACGAGAGGGGGCGCCTGGTCCGGGCCGCCACCCGTGGCGACGGCGTCACCGGTGAGGACGTCACCGCCAACGTCCGCACCATGGGCGACGTCCCCCAGCAGCTCGCGGGGGACGACGTCCCCGAGCTGCTCGAGGTACGGGGGGAGATCTACTTCCCGATCGCGGGCTTCGCCGACGTGAACGCCGGCATGGTCGAGCAGGGCAAGGCGCCGTTCGCCAACCCGCGCAACGCCGCCGCCGGCTCGCTGCGGCAGAAGGACGCCCGGGTCACCGCCTCCCGCCCGCTGCGCCTGGTCGTGCACGGCCTGGGCGCGCGGAAGGGCTTCGAGCCCGAGCGCCAGTCCGACGCCTACGAGCGGCTGCGCGCGCTCGGGCTGCCGGTGAGCGACCGGTTCGAGGTGGTCGAGGACCTCGAGGGCGTGTGGGCCTACATCGAGCGCTACCGCGAGCAGCGGCACTCGGTCGAGCACGAGATCGACGGCGTCGTGGTGAAGGTCGACCAGGTGGCGCTGCAGCGCCGGCTGGGGTCGACCTCGCGCGCACCGCGCTGGGCGATCGCCTTCAAGTACCCGCCGGAGGAGGCGACGACCAAGCTCCTCGACATCCGGGTCAACGTGGGCCGCACCGGCCGGGTGACGCCGTTCGCCTACATGGAGCCGGTGAAGGTCGCCGGGTCGACCGTCCAGCTGGCGACCCTGCACAACGCCTCGGAGGTCGTGCGCAAGGGCGTGAAGATCGGCGACACCGTCGTCATCCGCAAGGCCGGCGACGTCATCCCGGAGGTGCTCGGCCCCGTCGTCGCGGCCCGCACCGGCGACGAGCGCGACTTCGTCATGCCCACGCACTGCCCCGAGTGCGGCACCGAGCTGCGGCCGGAGAAGGAGGGCGACGCCGACATCCGCTGCCCGAACGCCCGGTCCTGCCCGGCCCAGCTCCGGGAGCGGGTCTTCCACGTCGCGGGCCGGGGCGCCTTCGACATCGAGGTGTTGGGCTACGAGGCGGCCATCGCGCTGCTGCAGAGCCACCTGCTGTCCGACGAGGGCGACATCTTCTTCCTCGACGAGGAGCAGCTGCAGCGCTCGCCGTTCTTCACGAAGAAGAACGGCACGCTGTCGGCCAACGGCGCGAAGCTGCTGGCCAACCTGCAGACGCGCAAGGACGTGCCGCTGTGGCGGGTCCTCGTCGCGCTGTCGATCCGGCACGTCGGCCCGACCGCCGCCCAGGCGCTGGCCCGGGACTTCCGGTCGATGGACCGCATCATGGCCGCCACCGAGGAGGAGCTGGCCGCTGCCGACGGCGTCGGCCCGACCATCGCGCGGTCGGTGCGCGACTGGTTCACCGTCGACTGGCACCGCGACGTCGTCGAGAAGTGGCGGCAGGCCGGCGTCCGGATGGCCGACGCCGCCGAGGACGCGCCGCCCGGACCGCTGACGGGCGTCACCGTCGTGGTCACCGGGTCGCTGCGCGACTTCAGCCGGGACCAGGCGATCGCCGCCATCCAGGAGCGCGGCGGCAAGGTGACCGGCTCGGTGTCCAAGAAGACCGGCTTCGTCGTCGTCGGTGCCGACCCGGGCAGCAAGTACGACAAGGCGGTGCAGGTGAAGGCGCCGATCCTGGACGACGACGGCTTCCGGGTGCTCCTGGAGGACGGGCCCGACGCCGCCCGCGAGGTCGCCACCATCGGCGACGGCAGCGAGGCGTAGCGGCTCAGTACGGCGGGGGAGCGGTGGTCGCGACCAGGCCGCTCGGCGTGCTGACGGTGAGCGTCCCGTCCGGGGCGAGCTCGTGCCGCCAGCCCGGCGCCTGGTGCTTGCCGCGGTGGTGGCCGGTGCAGTAGCCCGCCAGGTTCTCGGCGACGGTCGGCCCGCCCGGGTAGGGGCGGTCGTGGTCGAGCTCGCCGCCCAGCGGCACGCGGCGGCGGCAGCCGGGGAACCGGCAACGGCGGTCGCGGGCGCGCACGAACCGGTCGAGCGCCCGCCCCGGCCGGTAGCCGTCGGTCGGTCCCGGGGGGGCGAGACCGAGGTCCCCGGCCGCCCGGCGGCGCAGCTCCGCGCAGTCGGTGAGCGCGAGGAGCGTGCCGCTGAGCTCGTCGACCACGGCGATGCGGGGCCGGTCGACCAGCGAGCCGCCGGCGCCGGCCTCCAGCAGCGCGGCGAGCGCCTCGCGCATCGGTCGGCCGGCCGACGCCAGCGCGTCCAGGTCTGTCGGCGCGGCGGTGACCCGTCCGGCCGGGCTGCGCTGCCAGGCGCTCTCGTCCCTCCTGTCCGCGCGCTCGGCCTCGGCCACCGCGCGACGGGCACGGCCGAGCGACCGGTCCAGCTCGAGCAGCGCGGTGCCCGCCTCGTCCACCGCTGCGTGGGCCCGCGCCCAGGCGGGACCCGCCGGCGCCTCGGACCGAGCCGGGTCTCGTGCGACGGCCGCGTCCAGCGGCACCGGTGGCCGGGGGTCGGAGCCGCCCTTCAGCGCCCACCAGCGGGCGAGCTCCTCGGCCGGCGGGTCCTCCTCGCCACCCCACTCGCCTCGCAGCGCCCGCGCCTCGACCTCCGCCCACCAGCGCTCGTCGGCGGCCCGCCAGGTCTCCGGCCAGGTCTCCGGCGGGCACCCGTCGGGCGTCGTGCCGGCCGGTTCCGGGGCCGGCGTGGTCGCAGGCCCGGGGAGCAGCCCGAGGGCGCGGGCGAGGGAGCGGACCACCTCCGCGGGCACCGGCTCGCCACCGACCTCCCCGGGCTGGTCCCCACCCAGCAGGCTGCGGACGCCCGCGACCACGGTGAGGTGCGCCCGCACCGGCGGGAGGCCGTGCTCGTCGGGCCGCAGCACCAGGTCCAGCAGGCAGTCGGCCATCCGCTGACCGCGGGTCCGGCGGTCGTCGGGCCCGTCGAGCGCGTCGGCGTACCGGCCCAGGGCGTCGAGCAGGGACTGCGCCTCCGGCACCGTCAGCAGGGCGTCGAGCACCGCCATGCCCTCGCGCCGGTCGGCCCGGACCGAGACCCCGCGCTCGCGCAGGGCAGCGGCGAGCCGGTGTGCCTCGTCGCG
>NZ_SPQP01000017.1 GCF_004571075.1 Blastococcus sp. TF02A-35 | reverse complement strand
GGTTGCGAGCAACGTTCACGACGTCGTCGCGGAACTCCTTGGGGTAGGGCTTGGGCACGGTGAACATCCTTCCAGCGGCGCCTCACGGCACCACAGATCAGATGTCACCTACTCGTGCAGCAGTCCCTAGGGACCCGACCGGGATACTGACCCTCCGGCCTCGCGGAGCGACGCCAGCGACACTGCGCGCCGGATCCGCGGGGCCACGCGTGCTTCGCCCCTTGCGGCAGAGCGCCCGGTCACCGGCGCCAGGCCGGATGGACCAGCCGCGCCATCGAGAGCGGCCAGCCCTGTGCCGGCGCACCGCCGTCGGCGCCGTCGCCATCGTCGGACCAGCTGTGCCGGGCGGCTCGGAACCCCGCCGAGACCACTCGCCGAAGGAGCAGGATCACTGCGGTGGTCACGAGCACCGGCCAACCCGGCGTGCCCACGAGTCTCAGCAGACCAGCGGCGACCAGCATGTCCAGCAGCACGCCGAGCGCCAGCGGCGGACGACGAATCACCACCACGACGACCAGGCCGGAAACGACCCCGGCCGCAACGATCAGCGTCGCAGCGGTGCTCGTCACTTCCTGCAGCGTCGTCACACCATCCGCCCTCGCGCCCGGTCGGCCGGATCGGTCGCGGGCACGCCCTGGGCGCGCACGTCGCGCTCCGCGGCGACCTGGCGGCGTTCCTCCTCGATCTCCCGGCCGAGAAAATAGTTCAGCGCTGTGCGGATCGCGGCCACGGCGGCCAGCTGCCCCAGGTCACGGAAGCTCGGCGCCACCGCCGTCCGCAGCACGTCGCTAGCCAGTTGGAACTCGAGCCCCAGTGCCAGGAAGCGACCGAGCGTGAGTCGCACGGGCACGAACGCGGAGGAACTGCGCTCGCGCAGTCCGGCCCAGATGAAACGAAGAAAGGCCAGTACCGCTCCCACGATGATGACGGCGGCACCGCAGGCCTCCACGATGACGACCAGGACGCCGACGACGTCGGCAAGCAGCTCTTCCATGTGCGCGCCCTACCCGGCACCAGGCGGTTCACGTACGCCGATCGGGGACGCTGTCGGCGCGCAAGAGGACGACGATTCTCGCCAGGTCGCCCACGCCGACGCCGGAAACGACCTCGGAAGCACCATCATCGACGACGACCGGGCTGCCCGTTCCGCCGATGTCTCTACTCCTCGGAGGGTAGCGGCGTCGCCTCCGGCCGCGGTGACTGATCGGGTGTCGGCGGGCCCAGTAGCCGCTCATCGAGAGCCCGGCGGTACGCGGCCGCTGCGGCCACGATCGCCCCGACCACCGGCACCGCGAGGAACAACCCCACCATCCCGAAGGCTGCGGCCGCGGTAGTGGTGAGCAGCAGCGTGACCAGGGGCGGGAAGTTGACCGCCCGCGACAGCAGCAGCGGAGCCAGGACGTTGCCCTCGATCTGCTGCACCGCTAGCACTATGAGCAGCGCCCACAGCGCAGTGGCCCAGCCGCCGGCCAGGAACGAGACGGCCACGGCGACAACGCCAGCGAGCGTGGCCCCGACCATCGGGATGTACCCGAGGATGAACGTCAGGGCGCCGATCGGCACCGCTAGCGGCACGCCCAGAAACAGAAGACCGGCTCCGATGAACAGGCCGTCGATCAAGCCGGTGAGCGTGGAGGCGTAGAACCACCCTCCGAGGGTGTCCATGACCGCACGTAAGGAGTCCGTGGCCGGGTCCCGCCGCTCACGCGGGAGCACCTGGAGGAACTGCCGCCACAGTGCGTCGCCGCCAGTCAGCGCGAAGATGGCGAAGAACACGGCCACGCCGAAAACCGTGGCGGCGTTGCCCACGGCGCCCACCCCGCTAAGCACAGCACTCCCAAGCCCTGCGAGCAGGGTGCCGACCGAGGACTCCAGCTCTGTGAGGACCTCTCGGACGACCGGCGAGTCCTCGCTCGACGGCAGGCCCGCCAGCCAGTCAGTGAACGAGTCCGCCAGCGAGGAGCCGGCATCGACGAGCTCGGGAACACTGGCGACCACCTGCACGACCACGAACCACGACAGCATGACGAAGGCGCCCAGGAAAAGAACCACGGTCAGCAGGGCGGCCAGGACCGGCGGTACACGATGCCGACGCAGCCACCGCGCCGCGGGCCACAGCAGCGAGACCACGGCGAAGCCGAGCACTGCGCCGGTGACGATGGTCGACACCTGCAGCGCCAACCACAACACCGCGGCAACCGCGATGAGGATCATCAGGAACCGCGTGGCGATACCGGCGCCGTGGTCCAGCCAACGCGGGTAAGCGAGACGTTCGCGAGTCGGCGTCTCCCCACGGCTGAGAAACCGGTTGCTGGCGGCCATCACGGCTGCGCCAACCTCACTGCCGTCCGATAGATCCCGGTCGCGCGGGGGGCCCGGAGCCAGCCGGTCGACGACATCGCGCATGCCCATCGGTCGAGCCCATCCTCGAGCTGGGCCCGCGATCTCACCACAACCTGAACCACGTGCCCCCCTGAGCCTCGGCATTCGCGACTCCGACCTCTACCCAGTCTCGGAACCTCACACCTGTCGGGGATGGCCACGGCGATCTGCTCTGCCTTTCCACCCCCGCACGGCTCGGAACAACGAAGCGCGAATCGTCCATGGGGTGGCGAGGACCGCCTCAGCCCGATCCTTAAAGTGGTCTTCCGCGCCGGCCGCATCGATTCGGGCTGTGTAGCCGGCGAGTACGGCGTCGGCGTGTCACGCCGACACGCCGTGGCCCGCAGCGTTCGTGTTTACGGACGGACCGGTTTCGGACAAGAACGTTGAGCATCGTCAACGGGTCGAGACACCGGCCTCGGCGCCGCGTCCGACTTCGCGCCGGATCGCGATGGCTTCGCCGATCGCAGCCCCGGGAGACCTGGATGTCATCACTGGACAAGGCAACTCAGCGTCCGCTGGAGCTGTCCATCGACTGGCGTGCCGGTCAGCTCAGGCTCATCGGAGAGCTGGACCGATTCCGTGTCGAACGCCTGACCGATGCGGTCTCGGCTCTGGACATCGCGCCCCATTCCCTGCTGATCGTCGACGTCTCTGAGCTGACCTTCTGCGATGTCGAAGGCCTACACGCCCTGGCGCGTGTCCGCAGCCAGGTACTCGGCCGCGGTCGGAGAATCGTGCTGGTCAATGCCAGCTCTCTTCTGGTCCGCATGCTGCAACTGGCAGGGCTCGGCGACTTGGTGGTCACGACGTCGGCCGACAGATCCGCCTCGTACGCTGAACACTGCCGCCCACGTGAAGGCGGCCCGGAGGCCCACGCCGATGTCGAGGCACGCGCCTATTGCGGCCCGGCGCACGGCCAGAGGTGGACCGTGAACGCAAGCGAACCGCCGGCCTGGGTCGAATTGCCCGTCAGCGAATCCTCCTGTCTGTACCGCCTCGTCCGGCAGCGCCGCACCGGCCGACCCGCCCGCGACGACCTGGGCAACGTGTTGTACGTCCCGATGACCGGTGGATCTCGAGCCCACGTCGACGCCGCAACCACCGGCCTGGTACTTCGCTTTCCCGGCCAGCGACGGCGCGACGGGTCGACCACCGCCAGCCAGCAGCCCGGCGGCGACTTGGGCGAGAAGCCTTCGCCCACCGCGGGCGAGCCCCGGCGCCGTCCGTGAGCGACGTCCCGACACGCTCGGCTGCCACCACCCCCGTCCCTGCGTGGTGGATCAATCGGTGTTGGGCACGCCGCGAGCAACAGGGGCGTGACCGTTCACGTAAACCGTGAGCCGGACACCTTCGGTCCACCTGCCCCGGGCCGCCGACGCGGTCGCTGATTTTGTTGTCTCCTCCCCCTCCACCTCGACGCTCGAGGGGGGAACAGTCAGCGCAGGCTGGCAACTGGCCTTCCCGAAGCAGCGAGGCTCATGCTCGCGCCTCATGGTCACGGGAGTTCTGCTCCCGCTCGCGTCCCAGGGTCATCTCCACGGCTTGAACCAGCGGGCCATCTGCACCACAGCCGTGGACGACAACCTCATCGCGCGGAACCCAAGCTCCATCCGCGGGGCGGGGCAGGAACGCTCCAGTGAACGGCCGATGTTCACAGTCGCTCAGGTCCAGGCGCTGGTCGAGGCGGTCGAGGATCGCTGGCGGGCGCTGATCCTCCTGGCCGCCTGGACGGGCCTCCGCATCGGCGAGCTGTCCGCACTGCGCCGCGAGCACCTCGACCTGAAGGCAGGCACCGTGAGCGTGACGAGCGCCGTCGTCGACGTCGTCGGACAGCAACGCTCGTACGGCCCACCCAAGTCAGCTGCCGGCCGCCGATCCGTCGCGATCCCGCCACACATCATCGGCGACCTGCAGCACCACCTCGCCATGTACGCCCAGCCCGGCCCGCACGGGCTGGTCTTCGTGGGGCCGAAGGGCGGACCGATCCGGCGCAACAACTTCACCTCGCGGGTGTGGGCCCCGCAGCAGAGGCGGCCAGACTCCCGGCCGGCTCTCACCTGCACGACCTGCGCGGCTGGGGAGCCACCATCGCCGCCCGTCATGGAGCCACCACCAAGGAGCTCATGCACCGTCTCGGGCACGCCTCGCCCGCCGCGGCGCTTCGCTATCAGCGCGCCGAGCAGGAACGAGACGCCGCTCTCGCCGCCGCTATGAGCGCGGCAATGGGGCAAACGGAGGACAGGGCCTCGAACTGATCACACACTGGCGAGCGCGCCAAGTTCACCAAGCCGGGTCACTCGATACCCCATTGGGCTCACAGCAGCGGATGCGGCACCGCGCTTCCTCCGACCTGCGAGGCACGCGTGGGTCGATCAGCCGCCCGTCGGGTCCTCGGCGGGATCGGTGAAGTCGAAGGGCGACTCGGGACGCTGGCCCTCCGCGGCCACCGGGGCGTCGACGGTCACCTCGCCGGCGTCTTCGAACACCAACGTGACCGGGATCGATTGCGACGAGCGCAGGGAACGCCCGAGATCGATGAGCATGATTGACGGTGCTCCCTCGGCCCCGATGTAGACGTTGTCGTCCTGACGGACCCGAATCGCGCCGGCTTCGCCATCGACGGTGATCTGCGCGTCAGCAAAGTCCGGGCCGCGCACGTCGAGCAAATCATCGTCGGCGTTGCCGGAGTTGGCGATGCCTAGGAAGAGCTGCGCGTCCTCCCCTTCTTCGTACACGCCGTCGAGCGGGTACTCGAGCTGGACCTGGAGCACGGACAGGTCCTCGGTGACCATCGAGTCCGGCCCGACGGCCCCGCCGGGCACCTCCGCACCCTCGTCGGCGACAGGGTTGTCCTGGCCGCAGGCGGTCAGCGCGAAGGCGAGGGGGACCGCTGTGAGTCGTCGCCGGAACCGAGATGGCGCGGGCATGGTGTGCTCCTTTCACGCGGAGTGAGGGACACGCAGCAGGTACCCAAGAGGCTCTACAGCTTGCCGCCCGTTTCCAATCTGCAATCTCAGACGGCGCCGGTTGTGGGTGCGGTCGTCAGCTGGCGAGCACCTGGGGCGAGGTGACCGCGGCGAGCGGTGCGGTTCGCCCGCACTGGAGGCTGGAGCAGCGGTGGCCACCGCTGCTCCCGACGACAGCTGTCCCGGCCCTGTCAGAGACGACGGCGGCGGTATAGCCACTCATGAGCTGGTTCATCGCGCAGGCCGCCGTTCCCAGTGCGACCGCGCTCGACGATGTCAGCCAGGGCTGTCGTCTTCCACACGAAGCCAAGGTCCGATTGCTCGTTGGCGCGGCCGGAGTAGACCGCCAGGAGGCGACTCCCGAGGCCGAGGCCTAGGCCGAGGGCTAGGAACTCACAGCCCCTTCTCCATGGACTCCGCCGGCGAGTGCGATCGCGGGTGACCCCGATTGACCGGGACGAGTGCGGCTGTCGACGGGACTTGGCGGTCCTGGACGGCCGAGTGGCCAGCATGGTCCGGGCCTGGCACCGGCCTGCCCACCGACCGGCACCAAAGTGGTTGGCCCGTAATTGAACTGACCTCACCCGCCCCGAGCAGATCGTGCAGCGGCTGCCCGGACTCTCCGGTGCCCGGTGCCACCGGTCAGTCGTCGCCGACGTCAGCATCGCTACCCACGTGGGCTAGACGCACCAGGTTGAGGACCGCGTGCGCTGGACTGCCGGACGGAGCGAGCAGCCGCAGGTTCTGCCGCTGGGCGGCGAGCTGGTCGCGCATCCGATGCAGAACCTGCACGCCGGCGCTGGCGAGGTGGGTGACCTCGGTGAGGTCGACGGTCAGCGGGAGGACTCCACCGCGAGAGGTCCCCGACAGGGCGCGGGCGAACGCCTCGGCGGTGACGACGTCGACCGGCCCGCGGATCCGCAGCCGTGGATGTCCGTCGCTGTGCTGCACATCGACGGCGAACTCCGGCCGGGGGATGGGTGCGGCGTGCGCCTCCGTGCCGGGGCCGAGCACGGCGGGCCGGTGCAGCCCGTGCCGGAGCACGACCACCGTGCCGTCGGAGGCGTCGGTGTGGGGTGGGTGGTGCACCTCGAGGGCGTCGATGAGCTGCTCGGCGAGCAGCAGGCCCCGCCCTCGGTGGGTGGCTGCCGAGTCCGGCTTCCGCCACTGCCCTCGGTCGCTGACTCGGCACTCGACGACGCCGCTGGCGCCCAGCGACGCACGCAGCCGGACGGGCCCGGGGTGCCCGGGCGGGTAGGCGTGGTCGAAGGCGTTCGCGACCGCCTCCCACACGGCCAGCTCTAGCGCCACGCGGTCGCTCTCCGCCGGGTCGAGGGCGTCGAGCCATCCGTCGAAGTCGCGCCGCAGCTGGCGGAGTCCTCCGGCGGTGGTGGGTGCCTGCAAGTCCAGGGATCGGACGGGGGTGGGCAGGCGGTGGGCGGCTAGCACGGTGACGTCGTCGGCGTAGCCGGTACGGGTCAGCAGCTCAACGGTGAGCTGGCAGACCCGTTCTGCCGAGGAGGCGGCGGCGCGCACCGGCAGCGCCCGGTTGGCGCCCGCGTCGGCGGCAACGGTCGCCAGCTCCGTCATGCCGGCCTCCAGGCTGCGGTTCGGGCGCTCGATCAGTCCGTCGCTGTAGAGCAGGACCAGTTCGCCGGGGTGGAGGGTGTCGTCGGCGAACCCCGGGGTGGAGCCCGTGCCCAGGGGGCCGGTGCCGGTGCCCGTCAGAAATCGGGTCGCACCCTCGGCACCGACGATCAACGGCGGAGGCTGCCCGCAGCTGGCGTAGCGCAGCGTGCCCGTCACCGGGTCGAGGACCACCAGCGCCAGGGTGGTCGCCCGCAGCAGCGGGGTGCGCGCGGCGAACGCGTCGGCCCGGGTCAGCGCGACCAACGGGTCGCTGTCGGTGGCCAGCGCGTCGGCGAGCACCGCCCGGAGCTGACCCATCGCTGCCGACGCGGCCAGCCCGTGACCGACCACGTCGCCCACGACGAGGACCACGCTGCCGTCGCCCCGCGGGATGGCGTCGAACCAATCACCGCCGGCGACCTGGTCCTGCATGGCCACCAGGTAGTGCGCCGCGATGCGCACGCCCGGCAGCACCGGCAGCGCGGTCGGCAGCAGCGCCTCCTGCAACGCGGTGACGACGTCGCGGGCGTCGCGATAGCGCTGCTCGGCGTCGCTGACCCGAACCTGCGCCGCCTGGCGCTCGCGCACGCGATCGGTGACGTCCGTGGCGAACGCCAGCAACCCGATGACCGTGCCGTCGGCCGCCCGACGCGGGACGCAGGTGAAGTCGGCGAACAACTCGTCGATCGCACCGTCGCGGTCGACCTGGACCCGCCACTCCCGGGACGTCTGCGGCTCTCCGGCGGCGTAGACCCGGTCGAACATCTCGACGACCTGCTGGCCGGCCAGCTCGGGCATCGCCTCGCGGATCGGGACGCCGATGAACGCCGGCTTCCCGACGAACTCCCGGTAGGCGGCGTTGGCCGCCACGAACGTGTGCTGCGGCCCCTCCGTGCTCATCAGCAGCAACGGCATCTCCTCGAACGCCGCGCGTACCACCTCGGCGTCGCCGACCCGCGGCCACAGCCCCTCGCCGCCGCCTTCTTCGCTCACGTGTTCACCTTCGCGTGTCCGTCCTGTCCGGCCGTCGTCGTGCGTGTCACCCGGTGTGACTACGACGCGGTCGGGCCGAGCCTTACCCCGGCCCGACCGAGATCGACCGTAGGGCCACGTTCCCGGCCGCACAGCTGACCCTCGCAGCCGCGAGGTCGCCCGCAGGTGCTTCCGCGAGCAAGCCCTCTTGTGGCGCGGAGGATGGAAGTCCCAGCGGCCCGAGGCCAGGCCGCTCACTGCACGCCAGCGCCGGTGAACGGTGGGGCTCGCCGGTCGTGCGCAATCCGTCGCGCATTATGGCTCCGAGGGTCACGCTCTAAGGGGGCTTTGTTGAGTACTGACGATGAACGGGCCCATGCTCGGCCCGGCGGGGTGGACTTCGCGGCGATCTTCGTCGCGCAGCCGACCGCCTACCTCGTCATGTCCCCGGAGTTGGTGATCGTCGAGGCGAACCCGGCCTACCTGGAGCTGCTCGGCCGTTCCCGGGACGAACTGATCGGTCGCTACGTCTTCGATGCTTTCCCGCCCGCCCCGGAGAGCCTCGATGTCGACGGGGCGAACCTGCTGCAGTTGTCGTTCGAACGCGCCCGGGACACCGGCCAGCCCGACCCCATGCCGCTGTTCCGCTACCAGGTCCTCGACAGTCGGACCGGCCGCTCGGTGTCCCGCGCCTGGTCGCTGATCAGCGTGCCTGTCCTCGATGCTGAGGGTCGTACCCAGCTGGTGCTGCAGCGGGTGGAGGACGTGTCGGACTACCTCGCCGAGCGCGAACGCCTGACCCAGGCGGGGCACGGGGGCGACTGGGCGCGCCTCGACGGGCTGGAGGCCGACCTCTTCGCCCGCACCCAGGAGCTGCGCGCAGCCCTTCGAGCGCAGGAAGCCGTAGCCCGCAGGATGGCCGCCATGGCCCAGGTGGTGCTGCGGCTGGCCGACACCGACTCGATCGAGGACATCACGACCGTCCTGGCCGGTGCAGGTCTGGCCGCGCTCGGCGCGGACGGCGGCGCGATCGCGCTGCGGGACGACGACCGCGGCGTCGTCCAGTTGACCATGACACCGTCCCTGGGAGCGGGCACTCAGCAACGCTTCGGGACCATCGACATGGACAGCCGGCTGCCTGCGGCATGGGTGGCACGCACGGGAAAGACTGCGGTCTTCGCGGACCTGACCGAGGCCGAGACCTGGTCGCCGGAGACGGCCGAGGCGTTCGAGCAGTCGGGGCAACGGTCCTCGATCGCGGTTCCGCTGGCCACCGAAGGCCGACTGCTGGGCTCCCTGGTGGCCGGCTGGACGACCGAGCGGACCTTCTCCCCGGCCGAGGTGGAACTGGTCCAGGCTTTCGGCACCCAGTGCGCCCAGGCACTGCTGCGGCTGCAGGCGCTCAGCCTGGAACGCCAGGAAGCCCGGAGCAGCCGGCAGCTGGCAGAGCGGCTGCAGCGGAGCATGCTCACCGAACCCTTCCAACCCGACCACTGCCAGATCGTGGTCCGGTACCTTCCGGCTACGGGCGCCGCTCAGGTGGGGGGCGACTGGTACGACGCTTTCCTCCAGTCCGACGGGACGATCAACCTGGTCATCGGCGACGTCGTCGGCCATGACACCGGTGCCGCGGCCACCATGGGACAGCTGCGCAGCCTGCTGCGCGGGATCACCCTGTCGAGCGACCACGGGCCGGCGCGAGTGCTCGACACCCTGGACACCACGATCACCCGGCTCGAGCTGGCCACCTACGCCACCGTGGGCATGGGGCGGCTGGAGCAGACTGACGACGAGATGGACCGGGGCGTCGCCCGACTCCGCTGGGCCAGTGCCGGACACCTGCCTCCGGTCATCGTGGACAGCGACGGCGCGATCGTCGAGATCGTCAGGGCGCCCGGACAGCTCATGCTGGGCGTGGACCACACCACCACTCGTGAGGAGAGGGTGCTGGAACTGACGCGGGGATCTACCGTGCTGCTCTACACCGACGGCCTCGTCGAGCGGCCGGGGAGCGACCTGGACGCGGGGGTGGCCAGGCTGCACCAGACAGTCTCGGAGCTCGTCGACCTGCCCCTCGAAGAGCTCTGCGACCAGGTCCTCGGTCGGCTGGTGGAAGGGCGCCCGGCCGACGACGTCGCGTTGGTCGCCGTGCGGTTGCACCGTCAGGACCGGCCACGCCCCGTTGAAGCCGGCCCCAACCGGATCCCGGCAGACGTCGCCGTCCCCGCACGAGAGAGGTGAGCCCGGTGTCCGGAAGGAACGACCCCACCCGTACACCCCTCGAGTACGCCGAGGCCCTAGCCTCCTGGCGCATCGACCGGCCTCTCCCTCGAGAAGCCGAGCCCCGGCTGACGGTGCACCTGCAGTCGCTGCGTGCGCTCAGCGGTGTCCGCCGGCAGGTACGGGAGTTCCTGCTCTCCTCGCTGGGCGTCGGTAGCGACGAGGACGTCACCGCCGACGTCGAGGACGTCATCGAGCAGGCGATCCTGATCATCGACGAACTCACTTCGAACGCGCTGCGCCATGGTTCGCCGCCTTCGAGCCTGGACATCGGTGACGAGGACGCCCAATGGATCGTCATCGTCACCGACAGCGCCCCTGACCGACCACCGACCCCGGCCCAGGAGCGGCCTGCCGGGCTCGGCGGGTACGGCCTCTACGTCATCGCCGACCTCACAGCTACCCACGGCGTCCACTACGAGACCGACCGCAAGATGGTCTGGGCCTGCATCGTCAAGGAAGTCTGAAGCCGAGGTCCGGGACCTGCGTGCAGCAAGAAGATCCATACGGCGGCCCGACATCCTTCTGCGCCAGCGAACGCCTCCCTCTCTCCCGCTGATCTTCGGTCTCAACGACGAATGATCACACCACCGGGCGTGGTCGGGCCGGTTCTGCTGCCGACGCCAGTCGACCTCTGGATCGCGGCCGCGTCCTGAACGGGTCCCACCGCGCCCGTTGGCTGCTGGTGCCGGTGCAGCACGGAGCTGGCGGTCGGCATGCGGCTGCACTTCCTGGTCTTCGCCGTGCTTCCGGCGTCCGCCGCGTGCCGCTGCCTGCGTCAGTGCGGCGCATGTCATGCCGGCAAGGCTGACGCGGGAACTCCGTCAACCGCCCGCAGCCCGGCGGACCTCGGGCTGATCACGCCGCACCGCGGGCCACCTGGGCGCTACGCGGGCCGCTTCTCCGCAACGACATCGAGCTGCTCGATCGTGGGCTTCTCGAAGAGCTCACCCGTGTTCTCACCGAGCGCTCTCGCAACTTCACCGGAGAGGTGCGCCTGGCGTCCGTCGTCGTCGGGAAAGGCGTCGAAGATCCCGAACGAGGAGGGGCCGAACTGGATCCCGAACCACCTGACGGTCTTCGGCTCCCCCTCGACGATCGACAGCCCCTGGTTCAAGAAGGCGCGGACGTCGTCCTCCTTGCCGGGCAGTGCTTCGAGGCGGACCAGAAGGGCTTTGCTGACCGGTGTTGACATCTCGGGTCTCTCTCCTTCGCTCGACCGACGTTCTCGATGACCGGGCCGCCGTCACGGCGCGACACGGGGCATGTTCCGGGCCGGCCTGCCTCATCGTCGTAGGTGCCGGGCCCGTCCGGCGCTGCCGCGCCCGCCGGCACGGCATCCATCCGGAGACCTGCCGATGTCGGCCAGACTCTCACCGGGACGACCGTCCTCCCTGGTGGCCTCGGTCGGAGCCAGCGGTGGGGGGCTGGGTGAGCGGCCACGTCCTGCAGTGCGCCCCGTCAACTGGAGTCGGCCGAGATCAGAGCATCTCGAGCGGCACCTTGCCGCGTGGCGGTGGGAAGAACTGGTCGAGCCGTTCCAACTCCGCCGGGCTGAAGCTGATCTCCATCGCGGCGCAGTTCTCCCCCACCCGCGCCGGAGTGGAAGCCTTCACCACGGCGAAGACCTCGGGGATTCGAAGCACCCAGGAAAGGGCCAGCTGGGCCGGGGTCACTCCCTTGGCGCCGGCCATGTCGCGCACCGCGGGGTGCTCGAGCAACCGGCCGTGGTCGACAGGGGAGTAGGCCATCAGCGGCATGCCGGCCTCAAGGCATCGCGGGAGGAGGTCGTACTCGGGTCCGCGGCGGGCGAGGTTGTAGAGCACCTGATCGGTCTGCACTCGCGCTCCGTCCGGCACCGAGGCCAGCTCGTCGAGCTCCTGGGCGTCGAGGTTGCTGACGCCCCAGCCGCCGATCAGCCCTGCCTGGACCAGTTCCTCGAAGCCCGCCACCGTCTCGGCCAGAGGCACTCGCCCTCGCCAGTGCAGCAGGTACAGGTCGAGGTGGTCGGTGCCCAACCGCCGCAAGCTGGCCTGGCAGGCCTCCACAGTCCCTCGTCGCGTGGCGTGGCCGGGCAGCACCTTGCTGACGAGGTAGACGGTGTCCCGCCGCCCCTCGATGGCCTCGCCGACGAGTTCCTCGGCGGCGCCGTCGCCGTACATCTCGGCGGTGTCGATCAGCGTCAGACCGCTGTCGATGCCCGTGCGCAGCGCGGCCAACTCGGTGGCGCGCTGAGCTGGTTGCTCGCCCATGTACCAGGTGCCCAGGCCCAGTGCCGGGACGATGCCCCCGTTGGGCAGGGACACGGCGCGGTGGGGGGGTGCGGTCATGGTGGGTGTCCTCAAGGGGTTCGGGTAACGGAACACACGAGTCCTCGGCTGTCGCTGCGTCTGGGATCCCGGCCGCGTGCACGCTCCGTGGTCGAGCCGCGGCAGCAGCCGTCGCATCGGACGTCGAGGCACCAGGCGATCGTCCGAGCACGCTGCTGCTGGATCTCCTGCGCGGGATGCGGGACGTCGGCAGGGGCACGCCGACCCGGAGACGCATGCCCACGTCGGCCACTACCACGTGACGCGCCTGTCCGCCGTCGAGCCTCGGCGCGTACGTCTACCAGGCTCCAGGCCGGAGACGGCCGTCCGTGCGCGCCTCACCCACCCGGACGGAACACGGCACGGACGCACCCGTCCTCCTTCTCCTTGAACATCCGGTAGCCCTTCGGCCCGTCGTCCAGCGACATCACGTGGGTGGCGAGGTGCTCGGTCCTCACCTCGTCCCGGCTCATCAGGTCGAGGATCTCGGGCACGTAGCGCTGGCCGTGCTGCTGGGCGCCGCGCAGGGTGAGCGCCTTGTTCATCACCGCACCCATCGGGAACTTGTCCACCACACCACCGAACACACCCAGGGCGAACACCGTCCCGCCCTTGCGGCAGGCGTAGATGGCCTCCCGGAGGGCGGTCGGCCGGTCCGACTGCAGCCGCATCTGCTGCTTGACCTGGTCGTACAGGTATTGCGGACCGGAACTGTGCGCCTCCATGCCTACCGCCTCGATGCAGACGTCCGGGCCGCGCCCGCCGGACATCTCGCGCAGTTCCGCGGGGACGTCGACCTGCTCGTAGTGCAGCGTCTCGGCCCCGATGTGCGTGCGGACCTGCTCGAGCCGGTTGTCGAACCGGTCGATGACGACGACCCGCTCGGCACCCATCAGCATGGCCTTGCGCGCGGCCATCTGCCCGACGCCTCCGGCGCCCCACACGGCCACCACGTCGCCCGCCCGGATGCCGGCCTGGTCCGCGCCGGTCCAGCCGGTCGGTGCCGCGTCGGAGGCGAACAGGGCACGCTCGTCGGAGACGCCGTCGGGGATCGTGAACGCCCCGTTGTCGGCGTAGGGCACCCGGATGTAGGGCGCGTGGCTGCCGGCCCAACCGCCCATCGCGTGGGAGTACCCGAAGCAACCGCCGATGGACTGGCCCCACAGCGTCTCGGTGATCCCGGGGTTCGGATTGCCGTTGTCGCACAGCGACCACAGGCCCTGCTCGCAGTACCAGCAAAGCCCGCAGCCGATGAAGGAGACCACCACCACCCGGTCGCCCACCTTGTGCTTGGTCACCGCGCGACCGACCTCGGCGACCCTTCCCATGAACTCGTGGCCGAGCACGTCACCGGCGCGCATCGCGGGGATGTAGCCGCCCAGCAGGTGCAGGTCCGAGCCGCAGGTCACCGACAGGCCGACCTCGAGGATGATGTCGTGGTCGTTGAGGATCTTCGGCTCGGGGACGTCTTCCACCCCGACCTCGTTGACGCCCCGCCAGGTCACCGCCTTCACAGCACTCCCCCCTTGGGCGCCCGCTTCGTGGCCACCTCCAGCACCGCGCCGGCGGGCGTGGCGTTCCGCTTGCCGTGCGAGGCGGGGTCCACCCTGAGCACCTCGCCCACCTCGATCAACTGCTTGGCCTGGCGCAGCGCGGACCGCAGGTCGGCATTCGGATCGCTGCCGGAAAGCCTCGCCGGGCCGGAGGTCTTCCCCGACGAGCCCCGGGTCAGCCGCACGGCCAGCTCGCTGCCCTTGCCGCCCGGCGCAGGGCGGATCCGCGTCTCGATCCGGTCGCCGTAGGCAGCCAGCGGCGCCGGCAACGCGGTGGCATCCAGCTCCGACGGCTCCCGGTAGATGCTCACCGCGAGCCACCCGGACGCCGGCGCGCTCGCTGCGCCCGCGCCCCCGCCCTGCCCGAGGACCGAGCGGACCTGGCCGACGACGGCACCGCCCACCTTGGCGGCCAGCGACGCCACGCTTCCCAACGGGCTGGTCACGAGCCACCGCCCGCGCCGGCGGTCTGGGGCGCGCCAGCGAACTCCTGCACGATGCGTTCGCAGAACGCCGGAAGATCGTCCGGTGACCGGCTGGTGGTGATGTTGCCGTCGGTCACGACCTCCTCGTCGACCACCTCCGCCCCGGCGTTGCGCAGGTCGGTGCGAATGCTCGGGAACGACGTCAGCCGGCGGCCACGCGCCACGCCGGCCTCGACGAAGTTCCACGGCCCGTGGCAGATCGAGGCGACGGGCTTGCCCGACTGCACGAAGTTCCGCACGAACTCCACCGCCGTCGGCTGCATGCGCAGCTGATCGGGGTTGACCGTGCCGCCCGGCAGCAGCAGCGCGTCGTACTCATCGACCGAGACCGCGCCGACCAGGCGGTCCACCGCGAAGGTGCCGGCGTCCTCCAGGTCGTTGTTGCGTGCCGCGATCTCCCCGTCGTGGATCGAGAGCACGTCGGTCCGGGCACCTGCGTCGTCGAGGGCGCGCCGCGGCTGCTCAAGCTCGACGTGCTCCACGCCGTCGGCAGCCAGGATCGCGACTCGTCGTCCGTTCAGCTGTCCCGCCATGTCAGGCCCCCGCCATCGCCGGGTGCAGGACGACCTTGGTCCAGCCGTCGTCCCGGGCGTCGAAGTGCTCGTAGGCCTCGGGCGCCTGGTCCAGCGGCAGCTCGTGGCTGACGATGAACGACGGCTCGGCCCTGCCTCCGGCGATCAGGTCGCGCAGCTGCCGGTTGTACTTCTTGATCGGCGCCTGGCCGCTGCCGATGTGCTGACCCTTGAACCAGAACATGCCGAAGTCGAAGGCGAGCTTGCCCTCCTTCGCCAGCTCGTCGCTGGCGCCGGGGTCCTGCGGCACGAAGACACCGACCGTGCCGATCGTCCCGGTGAAGCGCACCGAGGAGACCAGCCGGTTCATCGTCAGGTTGGCCTGCTCCTGCCCGTCGGGCTCGTGCGCCTGGTAGCCGACGCACTCGCAGCCGTTGTCCGCGCCCAGCCCCATCGTCTGCTCGAGCACCGCCTCGACCGGGTCGACCTTCGAGTCGTCGATGGCGATCGCGCCGATCGACTCGGCCAGCCGCAGCCGGTCGGGGTGCCGGTCGACGACCATCACCTTGCCGGCCCCGCGGATGGTCGCCGACAGCGCGGCCATCAACCCGACCGGTCCGGCGCCGTAGATGACCGTCTGGTCACCGGGCTTGACGCCGGCCATCTCGGTGGCGTGGTAGCCGGTCGGGAAGATGTCGGCGAGCATCACGTAGTCGGTCTGGCGCTGCTCGGCGTCCTCACCCAGCCGCAGGCAGTTGAAGTCGCCCCAGGGCACGCGCAGCAGCTCCGCCTGCCCACCGGCCCAGGGGCCCATGTCGGCGAAGCCGTAGGCCGCGCCGGCCATCTTCGGCTCGGGCTGCGCGGTGAGGCAGTAGTTCGTGAGCTGGCGCTCGCAGTTCTTGCAGAACCCGCAGGCGATGTTGAACGGCAGGACGACCCAATCGCCCACCTTCACCTTGTCGACCCCGTCGCCGACCTCGATCACCTGGCCCATGTTCTCGTGGCCGAACCAGCGGCCGGTCTCGAAGTCGGTGCGGCCCTCGTACATGTGCAGGTCCGAGCCGCAGATGTTCGTCGAGGTGATTCGCACCAGGACGTCGGTCGGCCGCTCGATCCGCGCGTCCGGGACGTCCTTCACGCTGACCTGGCGGGGTCCGTCGTACACCACTGCCTTCACGGTGCCTCCTCGTCGTCGGTGTTCCCGACCCCGATCCGGACCGGGAACTCGATTCCACCTGCGTCCGCGGGCGACCGGTATCGGCAGACATGCCGATACCGGCCGTCGGCAGGGTCGACCACCGTGGGGGGACCTGCTGGAGGAGGAGTCATGAGCGAGTCAGAGCTGGAGGAGACCGGCACCGGGGATGCCGCGAAGCGGATCGGCCAGGCGCCGACGACCACGGAAGTGACCGATCCGGAGCGGTCCTCCCGGAACACCGCCGCCGGCTCCGGTTCCGAGCCCGGCGTGGGGCCCGTGCGTCCGGACGCCGACGAGGGGGTGAACCCCTCGGCCAGCATTGAGCCGCACAACGAGGGGCTGGTCTGACGCCGACGGCCCCGCAGCGGGTGACTGCGGGGCCGTCGGCGGACGGTGGCGACGCGACTCAGTGCACCTGCCGGTGCCCGTCGGACCCCACGAGGGACAGCGACCTCGCCACGCTCCGGGCGCCGCTGTAGACGATTCCCGCCGCGGCGATCCACGGGCCTCCGACGATCACCGGGTCCAACCACTGGTGCTTCACGTCGGCGCGGTTCTGGCCGAACCGCGACGAGAGGCCGTTGTGGGTGAACTCGGCCTTCACCCCGGTCTCGGTGATCGGGTTGTCCGGGCGCAGCGTCAGGAACGACTTCAGGTGGTGCTCCCACGCATCCACCCGGTCAGCGGCGATGAGCAGCAGCCAGTGCGCCGTCCGGCCCTCGCTGTACGTGTAGGCGTAACGGCGGATGGCACCGGCGACGCCCGACGGCGGCTGGGCGATGCCGAAGACCGGGGTGAGCATCCCGTGCTCGACCGAGCGCTCCCTCGGGTACTTCTCCGGCTGCCGCTCCGGAAACTCCCAGTGCGCGCCGGTGAAGTCCTCCTGGAACTGCAGCTTCGGCACCGACGGCCGGTCCTTGGCATCGAGGTCCACGCCCCAGCCGGGAATTCGCTTCCTCAGCTCGTCGGGCGACTCGGCGATCGGGGGCTTGTGCGGTGTGTAGGTCATCGGGTTCTCCTGTCGCTCACGCGGCGCTCGGGACGACGAGGGGCTTGATCATTCCGTCGAGCTTGGCCGAGAACATGTGATAGCCCTCGGCGATGTCGTCGAGCGGGATCCGGTGCGTGACGAGCTCGCTGGGCTTGAGGTAGCCGTTGCGCACGTGCTCGAAGAGGCGCGGCCACTGCCGCTTCACCGGGGCCCGGTTGGTGTGGATCGTCAGCCCCTTGTTCATCGCGTCGCCGAACTTGACCGCGCTGAACAGCGGGCCGTAGGCGCCCATCACCGAGATGGTCGCGCCCTTGCGGACGGAGTCGATCGCCCAGTTCAGTGCCACGGGCGAGCCGCCCTGCAGCTTGAACTTGGCCGAGGTGACGTGCTGGGTGAAGTTGCCGTCCGCCTCGGCGCCCACGGCGTCGATGGCGACGTCGGCCCCGAGCCAGTCCGTCGTCTTCTTCATCTCCAGGACGATGTCGCCGTACTCGGTGAAGTTGTAGGTCTCGGCGTGGGCGAAGGTGCGAGCCTTCTCCAACCGGTGCTCCAGGTGGTCGATGACGATGACCCGGCCGGCGCCCATCAGCCAGGCCGACTTCGCGGCGATGAGTCCGACCGGTCCGGCGCCGAAGACGATGACGACGTCACCCTCGACGATGTCGCCGAGCTGGGCGCCGAAGTAGCCGGTCGCCGTGGCGTCGGTGAGCAGGACGGCGTCCTCGTCGGACATCCAGTCGGGGATCGTGGACGGGCCGACGTCGGCGAACGGCACCCGCACGAACTCGGCCTGGCCGCCGTCGTACCCGCCGGTCGTGTGGGAGTAGCCGTAGATGCCGCCGACAGCGGTGGCGTTCGGGTTGACGTTGTGGCAGTTGGAGTACAGACCTCGCGCGCAGTACCAGCAGGTGCCGCAGAAGATGTTGAACGGCACCATCACCCGGTCGCCGACGGAGAGGTTCCGCACGGAGGACCCCACCTCGTCGACCACGCCGATGAACTCGTGGCCGAACGTGTGGCCGATCCGGGTGTCCGGCATCATGCCGTGGTGAGGGTGCAGGTCAGAGCCGCAGATCGCGGCAAGCTGCACCCGGACGATGGCGTCGTTGGGGTGCTCGGTCTTCGGCCGGTCCTTCTCCTCGACCCTCACCTTGTAGGACCTCGGTAGACCATCGCTCGCATCGGATCCTCTCCTAGGGCGGGTCCTGCGGCGTGGGATGAGCACCGCAGGGCGTCCGAACGGCCGGCTCGTGCCCACCTGGAACCGACCCTGCCCCGGCCGTTGGCCGCTCGAATGGGCAGATCTGCCGATGCCCGACATCGTTTCCGCCCGGTTTCCATGGGCTCGGCGGCTCACGGCACTCAGCGGGCCCGACTCGCGCGGAGGGATCGGCATGGGCATGAGACGCAGGCTGAGGGGCCGCAGGATCGCGGCTCTCGCGGCCGACGGCTTCGAGAAGGTCGAGCTGGTGGCCCCGCTTCGCGCGCTGAAGGCGGCCGGCGCCACGGTGGACGTCGTCCCGCTCCGCCGTGGACGGATTCGCGGTGTGAACCTGCACGTGCCGGCCAGCCGGGTGCGCGTCGACCGGAGGGTGGACGACGCGCCGATCCCGGCGACTACGACGGGCTGCTCCTGCCCGGCGGGTTCATCAATCCGGACCTCCTCCGGCAGTCCGCGCCCGCGCGGCAGTTCGTCCGCGCCTTCGCCGCCCAGGACAAACCGGTCGCGAGCCTGTGCCACGGACCATGGGTGCTCGCCTCCGCGGGCCTGCTCGACGGCCGAACGCTCACCTCGTGGCCGGGGATCCGCGACGACCTCGTGAACGCCGGCGCAACCTGGCTGGACGTCGAGCTCGTCCGTGACGGGAATCTGACGACGAGCCGGGGACCTCAGGACATGGCCGCCTTCGTCCGGGGGATGCTGGACGCCTTCGCGCAGTCGGCACCCGCGCCGGTCACCGCGCTGCCCCGGACGTCGGACCGGCAGCGCGACGCACCGGTCGGCTGGGCGATCGCCGCGCTGCGGTGGTCGCCGAAACCCTCGGCCGCTGCTGTGACGGGCATCGGCGTGGCCGCTGCCCGCCAGCGCGTCCTGCGGAACCGAGCTGCGCAAAACTGACGGACGCCGGCGCGCGGGTCACACTGACGGCAGTGCTGGCCGTGCAGCGCGGCGGGGGAAGGGCGGTCCGGATGGACGGGGAGGACCCGGGACGACGGCCTGATCCGGTGGCCGTGTCGCGAGACGCGGTGGCGGAACGCGCTGCGGAGGTGCTGCACCGGCTGGGTCGGATCGTTCCCTTTGATGCCGGCTGGGTCGCCCTGCGCGACCCCGAGCGGCAGCGCCACGTCGCCCTCGCCACCACGGGCCCGGCCGGACCCCTGCGCGACTACTTCGGCCGGCCCGAGGCGGACGACGAGGTGGACTCACTCGGCCTCAACCGACGCTGTCCACCGATGCTGGCCAGCGACATCCCGATCCCGCTGCGCGAGGTCCGCGCCTGGTCCGACCACCTGCTGCCGGCCGGCTTCCGCGGAGGTGTGGCGGCTGGGCTGTTCACGTCGAGCGGGCGCCACGTCGGCTTCCTCAGCCTGCTGACCGCCGATGCCCCGCAGCCGCGCGAGGCCGACCGCAGGGTGGTCGCGACCGTCACCACGGTGATCGCCGACGAGCTGGACCGCACAGGGGACATCGCCGAGACCGCCCGCGCCGTCGAAAAGGCCGACGCAGGTGTGGTGCTCACCCGCGGGGGCGACGTCCTGCCGCTCCCGGGACTGCCCGACCACCGTCTGCTCGCGCCGGGCTCACCGATCCTCGCGGTCGCGGCGGACGAGTTGGCAGTGGGCGGGGCTTGCATCGGCTTCCTGGCCCCCGCGCCGGGCGCGGCCGGCGATCGGCTCGTCCGGGTCACCGCCCTCGACGTCGCCCGTCCCGAGCTCGACCACCTCGCCGCCGCGGTGCTCCTCGGTCCGCCGGGCGACTCGCACGGCCTCACCGTTCTCGACCTCCGGATCCTGGGCCTGTTGGTCGAAGGGGTGATCGACATCCCGGCACTCGGGCGGAGGCTGCGCGTCGGCACGGATGCGGTGGCCCGCTCCCTGGGGCGGAGCCTGGCCGCCCTGCAGACGAGCGACCTCACGGCCACCGCGGTCCGCGCCCTCCGTGGCGGCTTGCGCATCCCGCCGGGGGTGCCGCCGGCGTGAACGCTGCGAGGCGACGTCGACCGGGCGCACGATGACCCCGGCGAGGCCCAGTGCCCCTGGCACCGAATTCTGCGGCGAACAGGACTACCTCCTCTGATGTGCGGTACCTAACAGCTGGAGTCGGGCGTCGGCACCGTTGAACAAGCAGCGTCCAGCCGGCGGTGCGGTTCCCGGGGAGCATCCATGAGCGCAGCGGCGTCCCTCGAACTGGCCGAGATCGCTGGCTCGGCAGCCCCCCTCCCCAGCCGCGCGCGGGACACGCTGGAGACCCTCCGGCGTCACGTGCCGTTCGACGCAGCGTGGCTGGCCCTCGCCGACCCGGTGGGCAGCAGCTACACGCCCGTAGCCAGCACAGACCTCGATCCAGGGACCCTCGGGTACCTGAGCGGTCCCACGACGGCGCACGACATCGAGGTGACGGGGACCGACCGCTCCCGCCCTCCATTGAGCGTGTCCGACCTCCCCTACCCGGCCGCCAACCTGAGGACCTGGGCCGAGTGCCTCCTCCCCGCCGGCATTCACGAGAACCTTTCCGTCGCACTGTTCGACGGAGGCGGGCGCCACGTCGGCTTTCTCGCGCTGTTCTACGGCGGCACGGAGCCACCCTCCACGGTCGTGCGGCGCCGGTTGCACCGTCTGACCCGGGTCTTAGCGCCCGGAATCGACCCGCTGCGCTCGCTGGCCGCGGCATCTCGGGTGGTGCGGGGGGCGACCGCAGGCACGGTGCTGTACCGCTACGGCGCCACCCGGCCGCTGCCCGGTATGGACGGCGACGCCCTGCTGGCCCAGGGGTCGCCCGTCATCGCGCTCGCACACTCCTACATCGACGACGGCCAGGTGTTCGCGTCGTTCCTCTGGCCGCGCGGAGGCCGCCACGCCCCGGACGGGCACGTCCGCGTCACCGTCCTGGCCAGTCCCGAGAAGACAGCGGCGAGCCTGCTCGGAACGGTCGTCCTCTCCCCCGTGACCGATCTCCGGGGGCTGACGCCGCGGGAGCTGGAGGTGCTCGGGTTGCTCATCGACGGGTGTTCCAACCAGCAGATCGCCCGCGCACTGGTCGTCGCACCGAGGACCGTCGCCGCCCACCTGGAGCACATCCTCGTCAAGCTCGACGCACACTCGCGGACGCTGGCCGCGGTGCGAGCCGAGCGCGAGGGCCTCTACGTCCCTCTGCCGTCGTCGGCCTGCCGGGGCTGAATGGGCCGTTCTGCCGATGGCGCAGTGCCGCCCGCCTCGATTCCATCAGGGAACCGGACGGTCGGCGGGGTCGAACGCGCCCGCTCTACGCGGGTCCACGCGGAGGGGAGACCATGATCAGGAACGAGTCGTGCATCCGGGCGGCGCGCCCGCATGCCTCGATCGCATGAGCACGATGCGTTTCAGGCACTTCGTCCGCACGAGCCTGTGGCTGCTGCCGCTCAGCTGCCTGGTCGCGGGCGTCCTCGTCGTCGTCGGGACGCTCGCGGTGGACCGCGCCACGGACTACCGGCTCGTCCCGCAGGCCCTCACCGGGACCCCGTCCGACGCCCAGACGATCCTGTCGTCCTTCGCGACCGCCATGGTCTCGCTGACCACCCTGGTGCTGACGGTGACACTGGTCGCGGTGCAGCTGGCCATGGGTCAGTTCTCGCCCCGGATCGTCGGCGCGCTGCTCAACGACCGGTTCAGCCAGCTGGCCATCGGGCTGTTCGGCACCACCTTCCTGGTGGCGGTGCTGACCCTCCGGGAGGTCCGCGGGTCAGACCGCGGCACGGTGCCCGGCCTGTCGATGATGCTCTGCTACCTCCTGATGCTGACCAGTCTCGTCGTCCTCGTGCTGTTCGTGCAGCACGCCAGCCAGGGGCTGCGGGTCGCCGGGCTGATCGACCTCGTCGGCGACCGCAGCCGCGAGTTCATCGTCCGCGAGCACGGGAACTCGCCCGTCGTCACCGCGAGCGGGGACGAGATCGCCGCCGCGGAGCCCGGCAACCTCGTGCGGGTCGATCGCGCCGCGCTGGTCGCCGCGGCCCGACGGGCGGACTGCGTGCTGGAGCTGGTCCCGGTCATCGGGGACTTCGTCGTCGGCGGCGCCCCGCTGCTGCGCGTGCACCCAGACCCGCTGTCGACGGCGGGGGCCGACGGCAGACCGGCGCCGCGGCTCCGGCCGGCCGAGATCACCCGGCACGTCCTGCTCGGCCCGGAGCGCGTGCACACCGAGGACCTCGCCTACGGCTTCCGCAAGCTGGTGGACATCGCGGTGCGGTCGATTGCGCAACCGTTCGACGACCCGACCACGACGGTCCAGGCGCTGCACCGGCTGCACGACCTGCTGCGCGCGATGGCTCCTCGCCCCCTGCCCAGCGGGGAGCACCTCGACCAGGATGGCGTCCTGCGGCTGCTCGAGCGGACCGTCAGCTGGGACGGCTATGTGCGGCTGGCCTTCGACGAGATCCGCCTGGCCGGGGCGTCCGAGCCGCAGGTGACCCGCAGGTTGTGCGCAGCCCTGGCCGACCTCAAGGGAGTGGCACCGCCCGACCGGCAGGCGCCTCTGGACCGCCAGCTCCGGCTGATGGACGCCGCCGTCCGACGAGCCTACGAGGACGAGGAGGACGTCACGGCAGCACTCACGCCTGACACCGAGGGCATCGGATCGGGCGCCGACGTCACAGCCGCGCCTCCACTCCGGTCGGTATCCGTGACCGAGTGAGCCGGTGTCCGCCTCAAACCTCCGCTTTCCTGGTTCAACCCCGGCAGCATTGCCTGGCAACACTCACGTCGAGACCAAGATCCACTAGTACCACGCACGAGGCCAGCCATGGCTGATGCCTGCTCAACGGGTTCACCACAGGAGCCAAGCGCTACTTCCAAGCCGGCTCGATGGGGTGTGTTGGAGTGCTCGTTCGCCAGGCCGACGTCTCTCCCGACTACTGCGCCTGCGCAACGGTGGCCCCGGGCCGGACGACTACTAGCCCGGCACCCGGCGCACTCGGGACGGCCCGGACACCGCAGCCTTGGAGGAAGGCGGCTTCGCCCCCAGGACCGCCTGGCAAGACCCGAACGACCGGGTGCTGCTAGGCGTCCGGCGGAAGTGATTCGCCGAGACTGCCATGAGGGCTGTACCCACCCGGAGGCGTGCGCTGCCGGATCATCGCCGGGAAGGAATCGGCGGGCTCCCCCCGCCTGGGTGATGAGACCTCTGATCCACGTCCAGTGAAGGCCGATGGCGGCCGATCGGTTGTGCGTGATCCATTCACTCGCGGTGCCGTCATCCGGGCGCCTGCTCGCTCGCACGCTCATCGACCTCCGCCGGATCACCACGGTCGCCCGACCGGTCGTGGCGACCCCCCGGGTGGTGGCGATGACGACCGGTGGCCTGTTCACGGTCGGCGGGGTCGTGGTCGGGGTGGCCACCCTGCTCGACCCCGCGGGTTTCGGTTCCGAGGCGGTGATCCGCCTGCTGGCGACCGTAGCCGTCGCCCTCGGCGCTGCATGCACGCTGGTCGGCTCCCGGTTGCCGACATGGACCACGCACGTCTTCCTCGGCGCGGGCACCTGCCTCGTCAGCACCGCCGTGGCCCTGGCCGGCTCCCCCGCCGTTGCGACGGCGCTCGCCTGTCTGATCGTCCTCGTCGCAGTCGACAGCGCTTTCTTCTTCGCCTGGCCCGCAGCCGTGCTGCACCTGGCCGCGGCCGTGGCCGCCTGCACGCTCGCGTTGGTCGGGCCAGGGCAGCCGGGCGCCGCGGTGGCCCTTGTGGTCGGCGGCGTGTCCGTGCTCACCGCTGCCGTGGTCGTGTGGCTGGTACGGGCGGCGGGCGCCGCGGAGATCGACCCGCTGACCGGGACGGTGAACCGTCGAGGTCTGGACCGGCTGCTCGACGCGGCGCTGTCAGACGCCGCACAGTCGGCGCGGCCCCTCAGCGTGGCCGTCATCGATCTCGACGACTTCAAGCAGGTCAACGACCGGGCGGGCCATCGCACGGGCGACCGGCTACTGGTCCAGCTGTCGACCTCATGGCAGTCAACGCTTCCGCGAGGCGCCACGCTGGCACGGCTCGGCGGCGACGAATTCGTCGTCCTCCTGCCCGGCCACCCGCTGCCCACCGCACTGGTCGTGCTGCAGCGTCTCCGCGCAGCCACCCCGGCGCCGCACACTGTCTCCGTCGGCGTCGCGCAGTGGGATCCGGAGTCGCCGTCCAGCGTGCTGGCCGACGCGGACCACGCCCTGTACGAGGCCAAGCGTGCCGGTCGCAACCGCGTGGTTCACCATGAGTCTGCGGCCGCTGTTCGCGGTGAGGTGCGGCGCGCCCTGGCCGAGGGCCAGCTGATCATTCACTACCAGCCGGTCGTCGACCTCTCCGACGGCGCCACGGTGGGTGCCGAGGCGCTGCTGCGATGGCGACACCCTCAGCGGGGGCTGCTCTCCCCCGCTGAGTTCCTGCCCGTGCTGGAGGGCTCCGACGTCCTGGCCGAGATCGACTTCTTCGTTCTCGCGGAGGCCTGCCGACAGGTACAGACGTGGCGCGGTCGCGGCGGCCCGGCCACGGTGGCCGTCAACGTCAGTGGCGAGGAACTGGTGGACCCCGCCTACGCCGACCGGGTGGCCGCGCTGCTCGAGCAGATCGGGCTGCCGCCGTCGGCTCTGGTGCTGGAGGTGACCGAGTCGTCGCTGGCCGGCGAGTCGGACGCCGCGCTGACCACCCTGCGCCGGCTGCGCGCTCTGGGCGTCGCCATCGCGGTCGACGACTTCGGCACCGGGTACTCCAGCCTGGCCCGGTTGATCCGGCTGCCGGTCGACATCCTGAAGATCGACCGGTCCTTCGTCCAGCAGATTCGCCGGGCCGACGACGCCGCTCCCGTGGTGCAGGCCGTCGTGGCACTCGCTAACGCCCTCGGTCTCGACGTGATCGCCGAAGGCGTAGAGCACGCCCATCAGGCGGTGGTGCTGCGCCGGCTCGGCTGCGCGCACGCCCAGGGCTACCTGTACGGCCGTCCGACCGATCCGCACGCCCTCGACCCGAGGCATATCGGCGCGATCCGCGATCAGCCCGGCCGTGGCGGCCCTGGCCGGCTGAGCCCCGCTGCGGACAGGCGGCCGATCCGCGCGCCCACGACCTCGGGCGGCTTGACCCTCCTGGCGCCAGCCCACGACCGGCATGAGCGCAGCGTGTGCTCTCTGCTCAGCAGCGAATCACCGTTCAGTCCGGACCAGGCTCGCGACCACCCTGGGCCGTGCCTGAGTCGCCCGGGTGTCGGCGAGCGTGCGCCCCCACCCGGGCGACTCAGGTCCGACGCCGATGCCGAGGAGGCTGAGCCCGGCCAGCGCTGGGGCGACGGCCGGCGGGATCCCGCGACCAGGCGGACGGCGAGGCGTCTATGCCGGCCAGCGCCGGATTCCCCGCCCAGTGCGCTGCGAATGCCTCCGGGGGTGGCCCCGAACTGCCATGCACCACGGTGACCTCGAACGGTCCGGTGTCGGTGCCAACCGAGTGGGGCGGTCGGGTCGGCGTAGACGGCCGGGGCGAAACGACCAGGACAACGCCGTCATCAGGTCATCACACGGCCCGCCGTCCGAGCCCAGGTCGTTCACCGCAACCCGGCCGGGTCACCTTCGGGCCCGACGGGCATCGACCTCGCGCGGCCGGATCTTGACGGCGTGCCAACCACCTCGGGTCGAAGGGTTCCGATTGCCGCGCGCGGTGCGCCCTGCTCGACCCGGTGCCGGTCTTTGCAGCCCGGAGGTGGAAGCAAGATCAACCGTACAGCCAGCCTCAGCGAGGTCATCAGCACGAGTCGACTCGAGCCGCAGCAGCTGCCCCCTCTCGTGCAGCGTCCACATGAAGCGCAGCCGCGGACGATGATCACCGGCTCGAGCCGCTGCTCAATCCCGCTTCCGCAGCGAGCTGGCGGCCGACAGGTTGCACCGCGTCGCCTCCAGCGGCGGACGCGGAAGGCGATCCACCACCTCCGGCGGTGGCTCCGTCAGCGTGTAGTCGATGCGCACCCAGACGACCTTCCGGCGACGATGCGTGGTCCAGCCGTGCGCGCCACAGATGCGAGCGACCAGATACAAGCCCAAGCCACCAGCCGCGGCATCACGATCCATGGCCGGCACTGGCGGCGTCTCGGCGGCGGCGTCGCTGACCACCAGCAACCAGTGGTGATCAAAGGCGGTGAGATCCATCAGAACCGGCGCCCGACCGTGTCTGAGGGCATTGGACCCCAGTTCCTCAACGCACAGAAGCAGACGCTCTTCCGCTCCCTGGGCCACCGAGGCAGCGGCCCAGCGTCGGTCAGCGTCCTGGAGTGAAGCGGCGAGCTCGCGCCGGCTGTAGCTCAGGTCAAGCAGAGTCGTCGGCGCCCAGTGGGAAACATGGACTGCGTCCGACCCCACAGTCGGAACTGGGCGCTGAGCCCACAGGACGTCGCTCATCGCAGCTCCCCCGTTGGTCTCTACCGAGTCACGGATGACCCGCTCAGAACCACTCACGTGCGCCGCCCGACAACCCGACGGCACCTGTCGTCGCGGGCGATGCTAGCAACGACGCCAGCGAACCTGCGGATTACCAACTCGACGGCGGGTACGAACTGCTTCCCAGCTAGTAGCAAGTATCGACGGAGGCGCGCGTGTATGAGGTCCTTTCCGCCTTGCTGTGCCACGGCTACACCGAACATGCCGTGGACCTTGATCTCCGGGGCGCTGGCATTCATGCCGTGCACGTGCACTTCCCGACGACGGGTCGCATGGCCGTGATCGTGACCATCGCGCGGACCGACCGCGAGCCCTTCAACCCGCTGGAGTCGGCCACCATCGATGTCTCTCTTCGCTATCCCGACGGTCAAGTCTGGTCCGTGGGATCTCACGCATTCATCGAAGGTGAAAACGACGAGTCCGTACGTCCGGTCGCGCTCACCTTGCCGGTCGATGTTGAGATGACCGTCACCTCTACCGGGCTGCACACGGTCGAGGTATCGGTTTCTCCCTCTCGAACTCCGATACCGCTCAGCCTTCCGCTGGCCGTTCGCCCCTGGTCAACTCAGTGAACCTAGTCGTCCGGCAACTGGTCCTGGCACCCTTGACCGCAGCTCAGCGCCGGCAGCTCCGCGACATCACCCAGCGCATCGTGGGCGCCGCCGGCTCCGTGCAGCCCTGGCGATCTCCCGCCGCGGAGCCCCCGGGCGACACGACCGAGCACCGCTGAGTTCGGCGGCGGCTGCGCCCGTAAGGACGTCGTCAGCACGCACGATCGGCCTGGCAGGGGTCGGCTGAGCCGCAAGGGTCGCAGCAGCTGCTTCTCGAACCAGTGGTGCGCGAACGGTTCGTCGTTGAACGCCGAAACCTTCACAAACCCCGCGCTGCGGTACAGGCCGATCGCCTCCACCAGCGTCCTGTTCGTCTCCACCCGCAGGGTGCGGACGCCCGTGTCCCGGGCCTGGTGCTCGACCTCGTAAAGCAGCCGTCGACCCCGCTCTGCTGCACGTGGCCGACGCGCGCGTGTACGAGATGAAGGGGCCTCCGCCCACTGACGGCGAACGTTGCGCCTTTGGCCTCAGCCCAGCTCGTCGCCGTGCACGAAGACCCCTTCATCCATGCACGTGGCGCCCACTACTAGGTTGGGGTCGCGTATGTGAGCGCCTTCCGCTGACCGTGTTCGACGGCCGCCGATGCCCCTCGGCACCCGGGGGTCAGGAGGCCATCTCTTCGAAGGCTGCGGCCATGCTTGCCTGCTCCTCTAGAACGTCTCCGATGCGTGCTTGTACGGCGTCGAGTCGGCCGATGATGTCGCTGGTGGCACCGATGCCCGCGGTGACGGTCTGACTGGTCGCCTGGATCGCGGCGATCTGGTCGGCAACGCGCTGTGTTGCCTTCGCAGTTTCCCGGGCAAGGTCTTTGACCTCGCTGGCGACGACGGCGAATCCCTTACCTGCCTCCCCGGCGCGGGCGGCCTCGATCGTGGCGTTGAGTGCCAGCAGATTGGTCTGCTCCGCGATGCCGGAGATGATGCGAATGACCTCGCCGATGGCCGTCGACGCCTGAGTGAGGGCGTCGACCTCGTCGCTCATGGTGGAGGCCTGCGTTACCGCTTGTTCGGCGACCCGGCCGGCCTCCCCGGCCGCATCCCGCAGCCGGGCGACGGTGTCCAGCAGATCCCGAGCACTGTCGGCCGAGGACTCGGTGCGGCGCAGCACGTCCAGCCGCTGGGAGACCAGTTGCTGGACATTGCGCAGCGCAGCGGCCCGCGACTCGGACAGTTCGATCGTCTCGGTGACGAAGAAATCCATCGTGCCGATCACGCGCCCGCCGACCACCAGGGGGAAACACACGCCTGAGCGGACGCCGGCACGCTGCGCGGCAGGAGCGCGCACGCAGTCGGTCACCTCGGCCAGATCGCGGACGAAGTAGAGGTCTCGCGCCCGCCACGCCCGGCCCGACAGCCCGACCCCTTCGGCAAAACTGGCGGCCAGGGTCACCTCACGGAATTCCTTGCCGGCGGAGCCGGACTCCTGCTGGAATCGCAGCAGCTGCGCGTCCTCGTCGAGCTTCCAGTAGGAGCCGTATGCCCAGCCGAAGGCGGTACGCACGGTGTCCAGCGCCACTCGTAGCGCCGCCTCAGCGGTCCCAGCAGACCCAATCTCGGTGACCACAGCGGTAACGGCGGCCCGATCGTCGAGAGTTTCCCGCAGCGCGGCCCTGTCCAGGGCGGCGCGACGGGCATGGGCCACGAGCCGGTCCAGCGCCTCCCACTTCTCCCGACGGGCACCGGAGAAGGTCATCGACCCGGCGTTGTAGTACTCCTTCAACGCCACCACCCGACCGTCCTCGATCACCGGGACGAGCACCCCATGCGTCGCCCCAGCGGCCTGCGCAGCCTGCCACCGCAGACACTCCGACGGATTGCTGCTGGCGTCCGTCAGCACCACCCGGCGCGTCCTGATCGCCTCGCCGCCGAATCCATCTCCTGCCCGGAGCCGCTCCACCCGCTGGCCGGCGAATTCAGCCATCACACCCGACAGCGGGCCCGACTCACCCACCATGTGATAGGCCCCGGCGTCGTCGGCCATCCACACCGCCCCGTAGCCGAGACCGAGTGCCTCCACCAGGGTGGCCCCCACGGTTCGAAATGCCGCGGTCCGATCTCGGACGCCGTCGAGGGCCGCGATCACCTTCTCGACCGCCTCCACGTCGCGTGGCATCTCAGCGGCTGACGGGACCGCAGCGACCTGAGGACGACGACGCATGTAGTTCTCCTGCAAAGTTGGCGATGGTCGCAGGGCAGCAGCAGTGCAGCCGCATCGCCCCGAACACTTGGTAGCTCCGACTGATCATCGGCGAGCACGGCTCGCCCTCAAGTCGAACCACACCCCCTATCGACATCACCATGCCGTGCTCGCGCCACGAGGTTGCACGACTTGAGTGTGCTGTCGGCGGGTGGACGAGGCCGTACTGGACGCCAGCAGATGCGGGGCGTCGGTTGGTCGATCGCTACCGGCGGTTCGCTGAGCACCAGCACGGGCTCGGCAACTTCACGGATCCGTGGCGGGCTTCCGTGCGAATGTCCGACCCCTGCGCCGGTCCCGACCGGTCAGGAAGAGGGGGTTCCGACGAGGGCTGCGATTCCGGCTAGGCGCAGCAACTGGGCCAGCCAGGGGCTCGGGTTCACCAGCCGCATTCCGCATCCGCGCTCGAGCGCAAGGCCTCGGGCACGCGCCAGGGCACGCACTCCCTCCACATCGCAGAAGGTCAGCTTCGCCACGTCGATCACCAACGCGCGACGGGTGGTGAGCGTCAGCGTCGCGACGGCGTCCGTCACGCGCTCCGCGCAGGAGCGGTCGAGCTCGCCGGCCAGCCGAATGGTGCCTGCCTGCCGATCACTGTCAGCCGCAGCGGCTGGAAGATGGACTGAGGCCACAGGGGGCCAGTTGCTGGTTGCACTGCAATCTCCCGGCGAGCACGATCGGCGACGCAATCGCATCGCCGCGACCAGATGCGCGATGCCCGGCCGGTGGTTCGACCAGTTGATGCTCCGGATCTATGCCGAGACAGCACCGTCTCTGGACGCACTGCAGCTTCCGCGCGTGGCGGACGAAGGACTCCCCTGCTTTCCGCACCAAGTACCAGCTCTGAGGGTACAAGCACCAGCTCTGAGGGTAGGAGGACGCCGCCTGCGACATCGGTGACGTCCAGCTCGTCCCGGCGGAGCAGGCCCGAAAGGGAGCCCAGGCACCATGCGACGTACCCGCCGTAGGCACACGCTGACGTGTCGGGTGCAGCGCTAAACCATTTGGCGCCTAACGGCGCGAGGCTGTCATCAGACGCCCAGCCGGGATAAACCGTTGACGGACCCGCTCTCACCACAGCGCAGGTCGCATTCGCGGCAGGGACACGACCCCACGCTGGCCGTGCACGTCTGTCGTGGCCGCCCAGCGGTTGATCGGAATGTTCGATCCACATACCGGACCGGCATGTGCCGCTCGAGCCGCGGACCGGGCCACCTACCGGGACGGGTGACCTCTTAGGCGACCGAACGGATGACGGCTCGAATGCGTGCGATCAGATCATCCGCCATCTGGGGTTCAGCGAGCCCGTGGTCATGCTGCGCATGAACGGTGCACACCGCCAGCATCTCCTTCTCGCTGCTGACACGGAAGCTGGCGCCACAGCCAGGGACGACGTCGCCGCAGGCGTATTCCTTCACTGCCCTACCCCTCATTCCTCGCCGCAGCGCCCACCAGCCACAGCTCTCGGTCCGGACCATCGGCACTCGCAGGGGCACTCGTGAGCTGAGCGAGACGCAACATCATGCGTTCGGGGCGGACGATGCCGGCGTAGCCGCCGAAGCTGTCCTCGCACACCACCGGGTCGAACCGCGAACCTGTCGGACGAGTCATGGCGCGCGTCGCGACGTCCGCGACTTCGGCGTCGGCGGAAGCGCGCAGGCTCACGGAGAGGACGTGGGTCTCACCGAGGGAATCGCCACTCCGCAGTTGACGGCGGACCAGGCAGACTGCGCGGTCGTTCCGGTCCAGCACCGCGATGAACTCCAGACTCGGATCGGCGCAGAGGATGGTCGAGACCTGACCGAGCTCGGAGTCGCTGATCGACGTGGTCCGCTCCACCAGGCTGGCGATGCGGTCGCCCCGGCTGCGGTCATCGGCGAGAGCGCGAATCCACTCCCCCAGCTCGGGAGCCAGGGTTGTCCAGGTCGGTGTCGGGCGACCGAAGAGCCAGCCCTGCCCGAGCGGCACGCCCATGCGGATGAACGCCTCGAGCTCCTCCGGACGCTCGATACCTTCGGCGATGAGCGCGGCGTCGAGGCGACCTGCATAGCTACCCAGCAGTTCAGCAAGGGCCAGCTTCACCTCGTCACGATCGGCGTGATCCACGAGCGCCCGGTCGATCTTTACCAGCTCGGGTCGGACGAGAGCCAGCTGTTGAAGACCGGAGTAGCCCGATCCCGCATCGTCCAGAGCCACTGTCGCACCGACGGCGCGCAGTTGATCGAGGAGCGCGTTGAGCCGTGCATGATCGTCGATCTGAACGTGCTCGGTCAGCTCCAGCACCAGCCGGCTCAGGTCAGGCGCCGCCGTGAGGACGTCGGCCAACTCTGGTTGATGCATCAGGTGCGGGCTTACGTTGACGGTGAGGAAACAGCCCGCGGGCAGTCGGTCCCGGGCGGCGATGGCGGCGGTCACCACCCTCGCTTCGAGCTGAGCGGCGAGACCCAAGCGGTCTGCGGCCGCGAACCACGCGTCGGGGGAAGCAGTCGGCGGGCCCGCGAAACGAGACAACGCCTCGTACCCAGCCACCACGCCGCGCCGGAGGTCGACGATGGGCTGGAACACGAGGGTCGGTTCGTCCGGGTCGCAAAGAGCCCGGGCGATAGCCGAGCGCCACGCCGCCGCATCACTCGCGACGCTGGAACCGGCCTCGATCGCGCCTCCCATGAGTTCACCGCTCCCGTCAACTGACTCGGCTGACGCACCACGCCGGTGCAGTCCCTCTCGATATCGACAGTTCGGTCGCTGAGCTTGACGACGACACAGCTGACCACCACATCGAGTCAGGCACCGGCACTGTCGGCGGTCTGCAGCGGCGACTGATCGCCCTCGCTTCACCGGGTGAGGTGCCGCACCGTCGACCGCGGCAGACATCGCCCAACTCAGTTGAACGCAAGACGGCTTCGAGTCAACTCTCAGGGTGCAGTCCCGATGTTCAGGACGACCCAGCCAGTTACGAGAACCGGTCCTACGAGGACCTCTGAGAGAGCACCGTCGAGGCGCATGCCGACGGTTCGCACGAGCCCTACGTCCGGCGGCGAGCCTTGTCGGCATACATCGACCTATCTGCCTCGCCCAGGATCCGGCTGCGGTCGACATCGAGCGCCACTGCGCTGGGCACGTGCGCAATTCCTGCAGAGAACTGGATGGGCTCGTCCGCCAGGCTGGCGTGCAAGGGCGCAGCCATCGCTGCTCGTAACCGGACGACCAGTCCGCGCGCCCGCGCCGGGTCGCTGTCCTCGAGGACGACTGCGAACTCGTCCCCGCCGATTCGGGCAGCCGTGTCGCTGGTGCGAAGTACCGAGGCCAAGCGGTGGGCGAAGGCAACCAGCACTGCGTCGCCGAGCAAGTGACCGTGGTTGTCGTTGACCGACTTGAACTCATCCAAGTCGATCATCAGTACGCATGTCGAGGTTCGCTGGCGGGCGCCGCGGTCGAGGGCGTGACGAAGCCGGTCCTCGAACAAGCGGCGATTGGCTAGGCCCGTGAGTGAGTCATGCAGCGCGCGATGCTCGAGGTGCGCCTCGATGGCCTTCCGTTCGCTGATGTCATCCACGACCATGACGAGGAGGTCCACCTCGTCACGCTCGTGCACCCACGAGGTGATGACTCGCACCGGCACGGCCTCCCCGGTCACGCGAACCAGGCGGCACTCGTGCCGCCACAGGCGGCTTCGGCGCTCATTCAAGTCGACGCATGACTGCGTAGCGGCCGGGACGTCGTCCGGGTGGGTGAAGTCGATCATCGACCGGCCGCGCAGAGCGGCCGGCTGGTCGCCGAGAAGCCGACTCAGCGCGCCATTGACATGTATCAGCACACCGGACGTTGACGTGACCGCCATACCAACGGGGGCGAACTCAAAGCCGACGAGCTGGCTGGCGCTGAGGCCATCGGATGGGTCCAACATCTACTCTGTGATGCCCGCTCCCCGGTTCATCTACGCCTTCGCCCCGGAGGGCTCCCCCATCATGGCGGCCTCCCAGAGCCACTGCGCTCTCCTGCGCCGGGGGCCGCCACCGCACTGAGCAAGAACGATCGCTCGAGCCTCCATGACGCTGCTGCGCTGGACCCGCGGCGCTCTGGGCGGCCGCGTGTGCCGACCTCGTGGCGGTATGGGCGAACGCCGACAAGCGGACGGCGGCGTGCCGGACCTCACGGCCGGAGACGTCGCGTCACCAGCCAGCTTATCGATCGCGCGCAGGGGTAGGTCAGCGGAAACCGATTCCGATGGAAGTGAATGTGAGCGAGCAACATTGGGTGCAGCAGCCGCCTCCCGTGATCACGGGCAACATCTGGACCTGGCAACTGGAAAGCACCGATCAACTGCCTGCCGTGCGTGCGGAGCTTCGTGGCCTGCTCTCGCTGGTGAGCCGTCTTGAGCCGGTGAGCGACATCGAGTTCGAGGAAAAGTTTCTGCTGGCCTTCGATGAGTTGGCGTCCAACGCACTGCGGCACGGCGGCCGCCCCGTGCGCGCTCGAGTCTCATTTGGCTCCGAAGGGCTACTGGTCGAAGTAAGTGACTCCGCCGCCACCAGTCCGCCGACGCCGGCCGTCGGCCGAGACCCATCTCAGGGTGGCCTGGGTCTCGGGCTCGTGGCTGCACTGGCCTCTGCGCACGGATGGGTGACGCAGGCCGAGCGCAAGCTTGTGTGGGCGTTCTGCCGAAGGATGGCTCCGCGACGTCGCGGCGCCTTCGGCTGACCGAGCACTCGACCGGTACGGGGGTATCCCGCCGCCGGCGTACGCAGCAGGAAGATCCCCGCAACTCGGGCTCATTCGCTGCCTTGGTCGCACTCCTCGGCCGGTACACCTGCTTCCCGAGCGGCTGTTTACGATGTACACGCAACGCTCCATGAGCAGAAGGAAGCACGATCCGTGAACTCCGCACCCCCACATCCACCAGGGTCCATCGTGGTCGGCTACACGGACGCCGGTCCCGTCCTGCAGCTGCATGGCGAGATCGATGTGGCTGTGGTCGCTGCATTCAACGCCTCCGCGCCTGACGACATCGCAGCACTGAGGAACGACACCCGCCTCTCGGTGAATGCGTCCGCTGTCACGTTCATGGACTCCAGCGGACTAGCTTTTTTGGTCCGCATGACGCTGGCGAGCCGGGCCGATGGCGGACGCCCTGCGCTGCACCGTCCGAGCAAATCCGTACGGAAGATCCTGGATCTGACTGGACTCCATGGCTTGTTCGACGTAAAACCGTGAGGAAGCCGACCGTCTCGCGGGCACGCTCGGCCTCCTGACGGTCACCCCAGCCTTTCGAGCCACCGCTCCGCTCGCTCGAGCCCATTCGACGCAGCTTCGTGCGCGCGTATGGAACCGGATGCCCTGATCCAGCACGGAGCTCCACCAGCGTGCATCTCCTCAAGTGCGGCGACGCATGGGTGCGCACTGTTGGCCTGAGCACTCGATGCCGAGCGGATGCTCTTGCTGAAGCAACCCAAGGCGCTCAAGTAACGATCGATCGGAGCCGATCTTCAGAGTCCAAGGACAACGAGCGCGGGAGGTGGGCACAGTGGTCGCCGGACGCTGCGTCACACCTCGTCAGCAGGTCGCCACATGATCGACCCACTGCGGAAACGAGTACGCCGTGACGCAGGAGCGGTAGCACTGGCGACGGTGATCCTTGCTTGCCTGAGCCTCGCTCGTGACCTGCCTGCGCACATCGCCACCTGGTCCGCAGCGCACTTTCCACTCGGTGACGACGTCATTCTGGTGATCGCCGGCGCGCACGCCTTCATGTTGATATTCGGTCTTCGACGCGCGAAGGACCTGAGAAGTCAGGCGGCAGAGCGGCAATCTGCGGTCGCGGAGCTGCGACATCGCGCAACCCACGATCCCCTGACTAACCTCTACAACCGGTCAGAAATCATTTCTCACCTCGAAGAGGCCCTGGCAGAAACCGACCCAGTCTGGCGAGGAGCTGTACTGCTCATCGACCTCGATGGATTCAAGGGGGTCAACGACAGCTTCGGCCACCACGCGGGCGATCGGGTCCTGGCTGCGGTTGCCTTACGCATGTCGGGCGAGTTTCGCGCCGATGCCCGGGTCGGGCGGCTCGGCGGCGATGAGTTCGTCATCGTGCTCCCGGAATCGAGCCTTCCGTTGGTGGCGGACGTTGCACGCCGTCTCATCGAAGTCATTCGGCAGCCCTACGCGGTGGACGGCCATCGCGTGACCATCGGCGCCAGCGTTGGGGTCGCGCGCGTGACTGGATACGACGCGTCAGGGGCGCCGGACCAGGTCCCTCGTCCCGAGCAGCCAACGGCTCGCGCTGCGGCACTGCTGCGACAAGCCGACGCTGCCATGTATCACGCGAAGCGCACACGCTCCGGGCTTCATGTTCACGATGCTGTGGACCCGGACGGATGGGGCTGGCCAGACGCCGAGGCTTCTGCACCCCAATACGGAACCGATTCGGCTGGCAAAACCTGACATCTGCGGATGGGTTCAGACGCCCCGCACAAATGACCCGTTACCCCTGCGCGTCGATCTCCGTGGTGACCTGGCACCTGCGTTGAGGTGCACATGCTCTTTCTTCCAACCGGCGTATAGCGCTGACACGAGCACCGACGTCGCTTCGGCACGAATTGACCCGCCTGCGGCTCGACCGCCATTTCCTCTAATCTCTGACCACAACCGTCTGACGCCTCGGCGAACCGGACGGTCACGTCGATCAGTCTTCCGACGCCGTCTACCGCCGCACGGCGGCGGAGATCCGACGAAGACTGGTCCGTAGTGCCCGGGCCCCGGTCGCCTCGCCGGCGCGTTCCGATGGCGCTCGACGCGCTGGTGCGACAGCAGCGACTTATTGACTATGGAGCTGAGCTATGGCTTGCACCCCAAGTCGAGGAACCGCCCACCAACCGACGCACCCCATGACCACCTAGACGATGTCGTGCACGTACCGGTCGGCCGCCCGCTCGAGTGCATTAGCGAGTTGGCGAGCCGATCGGCACTCGACCCATGCTGGGTGCTGCCAGACCAGCGGCTGTCCGCGTCCAGTCAACGCAAGGCGGCACTCGTCGGGCGAGCCGGCTAGCAGCCAAGCGTCCACGTCGGGAAGGTCAAACGTCAGCCCGGCCGCGGTTAGCGCCTCGGCCGCTGCGCGCAGCCCAGCCCGGAGCTCAGCGATGGCGGCCGGGTCGTTGCGTACACGGCGGACGGCCGAGGACCAAAGATCTGCAACTGACATGGAGGTCAGGAGGTGTCGGTGGACGACGGCCGCGCGATACCGGACTTCTTGACGACCCTGCCGTCCGACCAGGTGTTCGCCTCTTGCCACACTTACTTCTGCGGGCGGGGAACCCATGTGCGGAGCTCGGCCCAGGCGCCCTCGTCGCCCCGCTGCACCTGCAGGGTGAACACCGCGGCCACACCGACGCGCCCGTGCGTCCAGTCTCGAGCCTCGCGAACAGCCTTCGCGTCGTCGTCGGTCTCGAACGAGACCAGCTCCTTGTCCTCGTCGTCGACGAGCCGGTACAACCCCACGGACGCGCCCCAATCCCCCACTTGCCTTCACGTTGCCACAACTCATCCGTGAAACGCGTGTCAGGTTACATGACACTCCAGAGCCTTGACCGGGTAATTCGCGCCACGACAATGCGTTTTCGTCACGGGTGCTTATGGTGGGTGAGATGACGGCACGGCGAGTTGGCGCACGGCCCCCACTCGCGCGACTGCTACTCCTGGCCAGCCGCTGGTTCGACGAGCAGTCGCGCGCCGAACTCGAACGTCGCGGCTGGCCGAAACTGTCCGCGGCGCAGACCGCCGTGTTTGCTCATCTCAGCGACTTCCCCGTCCATCCCGCCGAGCTCGCGCGGCGACTGGGCAACACCAGGCAGGCCACTGCCGACCTCGTCCAGGGCCTCGTCCGGCTCGGGCTGCTGGAGATGCTCGATGACCCGACTCGCCGCGGCGGCCGGCTCGTCTGTGTGCCCCAGCGGGGACTGCAGCTGGCCAGGGACGCCTACGCCATCCTGCTCGAGCTCGAGGAACAGCTGGCCGACGCCGATGTCGTCGACCAGCTGCACGGGCTGCTGACCAACCTCCCGGCGATCGGAACCGGCCGCAGCGCGCCCTAGGTCCCGTAGCCGCGCAGCGGCAGAACCCCCCGCTCCGGCACCCAGGCACGCACCGTCGACCAACGACGGTCGATCTCCCGCTCCAGCAGGAACGTCGCGAAGCAGCCTCGAGGAGGCTCCGGGAGTCGGCAGGACGTCTCGCGGGCCTGCTGTTCGGCGGCGTCATCGTCGACGGCGTCGAAGACAACGGACTGCGTCCGCTCGAGCGCTACGAGGCGGTAGGTAGGCACCCGACTCAGAGTAGTGAGCAACGTCGCATTCCGCAGGAACCAATCAGGTGGCCCGCCATGATGTGACACCCCGCTTATCCGGATACGTTGCCCGACGTGATCGACGTCGACCCACTGCAGGCTCTGCTCGACGACATCCACCTGCTGGCACCCGACCAACTCTCAGCGGTGGTCGCGCGTCGTGCCGGCCAGCTCGGCGCCGCCGAGACCGTCATCTACCTGACCGATTACGAGCAGCTCCTTCTGCAACCCATCCGCGGCGAAGGCGTGCCCGTGCGGCAGGAGCTCAGCGTCGACGGCACGGTCGGCGGCCGGGCGTTCCGCCGGGTCGAGGTGCAGTCCACCCGCATCAACCCACGCGCGCGCCGACTGTGGATCCCCCTGGTCGACGGGGTGCAGCGCGTGGGCGTCGTCGAGATGCTGGTCACGGATCTCACGCCGGAGCTGGAGGGCCGACTGCGGGCGTTCGCAGGCCTGGTCGCCGAGCTGCTCGTCGTCAACGGCCAGTACACCGACATCTTCGCCCAGCTCCGCCGCCGAAAGACCCTCAGCCTGGCCGCGGAGATCCAGTGGGACCTGCTGCCGCCGCTGACCTTCGCCTCCGACCGCGTGGTGATCGCCGGCGCGCTGGAGCCGGCCTACGACATCGGCGGGGACACCTTCGACTACGCCGTCAACGGCCCCAATGCAGACCTCATGGTGCTGGATGCGGTCGGGCACGGCCTGCCCGCTGCTCTGCTGGCCTCGGCCGCGGTCGGCGCCTACCGCCACGCCCGCCGTAACGCATGGGACCTGCCCGACATCGCCGCAGCCATCAACCGCGTCATCGCCAGCGAGTTCAGCGGCAGCCGGTTCGCCACCGCCGCCATCGCCCGCCTGCATCTGGACACCGGCCAGCTGCGATGGGTCAACGCAGGCCACCCCACGCCGCTCATCGTCCGCGACGGCGCCCTGCTGGACCCCGGGCCGTGCAAGCCACACCCACCACTGGGGCTCCAGCTCCGAAAGCCCGACGTCTGCGTGACCCAGCTCCACCCCGGCGACCGCGTCGTCCTCTACACCGACGGCATCGTGGAGGCCCGCTCCCCGGAGGGGGAGTTCTTCGGCGAGGACAGGCTGGGCGATTTCATCGACCGCGCCGCGGCCGACGGCGACCCGGCACCGGAGACTCTCCGCCGGCTCATGCGCCGCGTGCTGGACCACCAGGCCGACCACCTGCAGGACGACGCCAGCATCGTGCTGCTGGAGTGGCGGACCGGCAACGAGCGGCAACTCGCCGACCTCGGGCCCACCACGGCCTAGTCCCCTATCGCACCGGCGAGCCGGTGAGAGCGAACTGGAAGCGATCTCGTGAAACTTGACGTGCCCAGCGTTCGTCGCCGCTCCCGCACCGTCGGCAGCCGCGCCTTGGCTCCTCCCAATAGCGTCGATAGGGGGCAGCACGCCTGGCGTTCCTCTTGCGTCAGTTGAACGCTGGGGTCCAGTCCGACGGCTGTCCTCGCCAGTTGCCGTAGACGGGGGTGACCGAGTAGCGGACGGTTCCGAGGGTGACCAGTGATTCGTCGGTGCAGGTCTGGGTGGATGCCATGGTGTCCACGGGCACGTACCGACTGCTGGTGGACAGGCCGGCGCAGCTGCCGCCGGACAGCAGGGCCTGACCCAGCAGACTGGAGCTGCGATTGATGATGTACCCCGTGGCGGGTCGTCCGGCCTGCAGCCAGGCGGTGGGCCAGGTGATCGTGTAGGCCCGTCCGACCGCACCGAGGCTCACGCCGTGAACGCTCACGGGTATGGTGCCGGTCGGCATGGCCATGGCCTTCTGGGTGGCCGGCCCGACGCCGGTCGTGGCCCAGGCCGCCTCCGCCGAGGGCGTGACGCCGAGCACGAGCACGGCGGAGGCGGCGAGCAGCAGGCTCGCGAGACGGGCCAGCACGGGAGGGTCCTCTCGGTCGGTGGTGCCGTCAGGCCGACGCCGCGGTGAGCGTCAGCGTCAGGCTGATCGCGGCGCCCTGGCAGCCGTCCTCGGCGGAGGAGATCATCTCGATCGCGCCGGGGATGTCCACGGCCGTGGGCGAGGAGTTGGCCGCGAGGCTGATGGGCGTGGTCAGCGTCATCGGCCCGGGGGTGGAGGCGATGACGCTTCCGGCGGCGCAGGTCTTGCCGCTGGCCGGTGTGATGGTGATCGCGCCGACGGTGGCCTGCGTGATCCGCACCGGATAGGCATTGGGGTTGGCCACCGTGGTGTGCACGGCGCCGACGGTGCCGTTGCCGTAGCCGCCGGCGGGCTTGGGGTACAGCGTGCCGACCGGTGTTCCCGGGCCGACGACCAGGCTGTCGGCGGTGGTGGCCTGCGCGGTGGCGGCACCGGTCCCACTCGTCGTCCAGGCTGCCCAGGCGACGCCGCCGCCGATGAGCAGCACGGTGGTGGAGAGGACGACGCCGACGCGCTTGCGGGTGCGACGAGCGGGCGTGCCGTGGTTGTGGGTGCAGGCGCACATGGCGGTCTCCATTCCTTGGTCGACCACCGTCCGTGGTGGTCGGAGTTTCGGAACCGGTATGGTTCTCTCGTACACAAGACATCGGCACGCATAAGAGTTGCTTGAGAAATTTTCGGCGTGCGGCGGTCACTCTTTAGAGGGGGCCGTCCCTCAGTGGGCGTTTGCCCCATCTGCACCAGGGGCACCGTGACACGTTCGATTTCGCTCGCGCGCAACCTTTGTGCCGTTGACTGCCCCCATGGACACGGTTCCGCAGCCGAGCACGCTCCTCGACGACCAAATCTGCTTCGCGCTGTACTCAGCCTCGAGAGCAGTGACCGCCCGCTACCGCCCGATGCTCGACGACCTGGGCATCACCTACCCGCAGTGGCTGGCGTTGATGGCGCTGTGGGAGACCGACGGCATGACAGTCAACGGGCTCGGTGCCCGGCTAGGCCTGGACTCGGGCACGATGTCCCCGCTCATCAAGCGCCTCGAAGCGCTCGACCTGATCACCAGGCACCGTTCCACTGACGACGAGCGGCTGGTCCTGGTGCGACTCACGGACGCCGGCCGCGCCCTCGAGGACCCCTCGTGCTCGCTGTCGCAGATGATGATCGACGAGCTGGGCATGACCGTCGCCGAGTTCGCCGAGCTCAAGTCCGTCTTGGAGAACATCGCCCAGCGCATGGGCCGCCCGATGTCCACGAGCCGCACCTAGCTCTGGCTCAAGGTGGAGGCTTCGTCCAGTCCGCATGGTCGCCGAGCAAGCCGCTCGACGCTGATCAGGACCGCCGTCGTCGGCGTGTCCTGCAGCACCATCCGACCTGCTCCAGGACGACGGCATGAGGGCGCGGGAGGCGGACCCCGAGCCCCGCGACGATCAGCTGCCGGCGGAAGGCGCGCTGAGCATCAGCACCCAGCGCTCGATGTCGTGATGCACGAAGCCGATGTCGGCCAGGACCTGCTGCCTGCCCGCTCCGCCGGGGTCGAGCGTGAGGACCTCTTCTCAGAGCCCTTGGTCGAGTGCCAGCTGCAGTCTGCAGATGCCCGGCTCGACGGGCTCGCCGGCGACCCAGCTGACCTGGCAATGGCTGGGCTGCCGGACCTTCACGCTGGTGTCGGTGGCACCGCGAGGCGTCAGCGACTGCGTCGGCCGGAACGCTGAGACTGCAGCAACCGCTCGAGGCGGTCGAGAAGGTTCTCCAGAGACTCCTCGAACTCGGCTGCGGACTCATCCCGGGACAGGAGCGGTTCCACCCGCAGAAGGTGGGGGTACTCGCTCAGATCCGTGGTCGACTCCTGCTCGGCAGCCTCCTTGTCCCGCGAGCTGATCGGAACGCCCAACTGGGACACCTCCAGCAGGAGGTGACCGAGAAGGAAGCTGGTGTAGGCCCGGTAGGCGGCCACCGCAGACTCGTCGGTGAACCCGTGCTCGGCGAGCGCGTCGAGGAAGGACTCCACCCAGCGCAGGCTGCGCAGCGGAGGGCGGACCCAGGGAGCCGCCGGTGGCCTCGTGGCGATCAGCGGAAAGACGGCGGGATGGGCCAGCGCGATGCGCCGCAAACCGTGCGCGAGGCGCTGCAAAAAGTCCTGCCAACCGTGCGTCGGCCGCAGGTGGACGTCCGGGTCTCCGTAGAGCTCGTCGATGACGATCTCCACCACCCCGTCGAGCAGTGCGTCCCGGCCCGAGACGTGGCGATACAGCGCCATGCCCTCCACGCCGAGATAGGCCCCCAGACCGCGCATCGTCAGGGCGTCGAGGCCGTTCTCGTCGATGAACGCGAGCGCCGCTCCCAGCACCCGCCTCCGATCCAACGAGGTTCGCCCAGCTCCTGGTGGTGCCGCCGGGATGGTCGCAGCCGCCCCGCCACGCGCCTCTGGGGTATCTGCATCGACGGGACCGTCTGATCCGCTCACGGAACCCCCACGTCGCCTGTCTGATTCCTCTGCAGCCATGGCGCCCAGTCTTCCCGACGTCGGCCGCTGCTCGCCCCGTGAAGGCGTCACCGACCATGCGGCCCCCTTGTACCGAACGCCGCCAACCCCCAGCGACGGTGGAGAGATCCAGTCATCCGGGTTCGGCCCTTGCGCTGCGAAGTCGCAGATCGCCATGTTTACCCCGTAAGCAGATGGGCAGTTGAGTGCCCGCGGCTTGAGATCCCAGGCCGCCTGCAGCGCCCCCGGCGTCACCCCCTAGAGGGATGCGCGGCGCAACTTTCTGTCCCACCCTCACCCGCGAGGAGTCTCATGATCACCGAACAGCAGATCAGCCAGGTCATCGGCAGCACCGCGGTCGCCAGCGACGGCGGCAAGCTGGGCAAGGTCGGCGAGGTCTACCTCGACGACGAGACCGGGCAGCCGGAATGGGCGACGGTGAACACCGGCCTGTTCGGCACCAAGGAAACCTTCATCCCGCTGGCCCAAGCCGAGTTCTCCGGTGACCAGGTCCGCTTCCCGTACGAGAAGGCGACGGTCAAGGACGCTCCCCGCGTCGATGACGAGAGCGGCCACCTGTCTCCGGAGGAGGAGTCGGAGCTCTACCGCTACTACGGACTCGGCGGCACCCAGCCGGACACCGGCCTGGCTGCTGGCGGGAGCGACCGACCTGAGCGCCGCGACGCTGACGGCGACGGCGTGTTCGACGACGTCCAGGGCCGCACGGTCGGCCACGACACCTCCGGCCTCACCACCGACGACGCGATGACCCGCTCCGAGGAGCAGCTCAAGGTCGGCACCCAGCGGGTGGAGACGGGCAAGGCGCGGCTGCGCAAGTACGTGGTCACCGAGAACCAGACCGTGAACGTCCCCGTGTCGCGCGAAGAGGTGCGCCTGGAGCGGGAGCCGATCACCGACGCCAACGTCGGCAACGCGATGGATGGCCCGGCGATCTCCGAGGAGGAGCACGAGGTGGTGCTGCACGCCGAGCGTCCGGTCGTGCAGAAGGAGGCTGTGCCGGTGGAGCGCGTTCGCCTTGACGTCGACACGGTGACCGAGCAGCAGCAGGTAAGCGAAACGGTGCGCAAGGAGCAGATCGAGCTCGACACCGACGCGGTCGACCGCAACCGCTGAGTCACCGCTGGAGCCAGACGGAGGGGTCCTCTCCGTCTGGCTCCGCGATGGCTCCCTGCCACACGATCAGCTGGGCTCGAACCTGGAGCGAGGACCACTGTGGCCGAGGGGAAGCAGCGGCGCCCCGCGCCGACGCCGAACCTCGCGGGACCACCGGTCGATGGCGTCCGCATCGAGACCCAGTGGCACGACGGAGCCACCCGCACCATCAGTGCACCCCGGAGCCGCCCCGACGGCGGCGACACGGGCTGCCAGCGATGACCCCAGCAGAGCTGCACGACCAGGTCGGCGGACATCCAGCCCCGGTGACCGCTGCCCCGCCCCCACCGCACTCAGGAGCAACCATGCCCGACCACGACCGCACGCGATCCGATCTCGACGCCACCGCCTCCACCGAGGGGGCGCACGCCACCCGCGGCGCCGCCCGTGACGCCGTTGATGCCCAGCACGACCGCTACGGTGGCATCAAGTGGGGAGCGGCCTTCTTCGGCTGGCTCTCGGCGAACGGCCTGGCCGTCATCCTTCTCGCCATCCTGTCGGCGGCCGGCGTCGCCTTCGGCCTCACCCAGATCTCCTCCGCCGACCAGGCCGCCCAGCAGGCGACCGACCAGGCCGACACCATCGGCATCGCCGGTGGCATCGCCCTGACCGTCGTCCTCTTCCTGGCCTACCTCGCCGGCGGCTACGTGGCCGGTCGGATGGCCCGCTTCGACGGCCTCAAGCAGGGACTCGCCGTCTGGTTGATCGGTCTGCTCATCGTCGCCGCCCTGGCCATTGCCGGTGCCGTCCTCGGCTCGGAGTACAACGTGCTCTCCCAGCTCAACATGCCCACCGTCCCGGTCAGCGGCGATACCCTCACCACCGCTGGCATCATCGCCGGCATCGTGGCCCTGTTGATCACGCTGCTCGGCGCCCTCCTCGGCGGCAAGCTCGGTGAGCGCTACCACCGTAAGGTCGACCGCGCCGGCTTCGGCGCCTGAGCGCAGCCGGCCGACGCCCGTCGGACCGGTCTCCTCGAGCGGTCCGACGGGCGTCCCAGTGGGAAGAGCGACCATGTCGAACTCCGACGGCGAGCCCTCAGGCAACGTCATCCGTGGTCCGGACAGCTGGGACCGTGGCCACGAGGCCCGGGCCTACAGCGGCCCGGCTCACGGCCAGCAATGGCAGGTGATCGATCCGGAGCCGCCCGCCTGGGTCGAGCTGCCGGTCGGCGCCGCGTCAGCGCTGTATCGCCTGGTCCGCCAGCCCCGCTCACACCGGCCTGCGCGTGATCAGCTCGGCAACTACCTGTACGTCCCCATGACGGATGCCCCTCACGAGCCGATGGACGGACGAACGCCGGACAGCTCGTCGCCTCCATCCTCCATCGGCATCGACCCGCCGACGCGCATCCGCCGAGACCGGCATGCAGCCGACGGCGAAGACGACGAAGAGAGCCACGTGAGCACCTCGCTGCAGCGCCTGGCAGAAACCGGCCAGAGCGCCTGGATCGACCACCTGTCCCGCCGATTCCTCAAGGACGGCGGTCTTGCATCGCTGCTGGACCGCGGCGTCACCGGGCTCACCTCGAACCTGACGACCTTTCGCACCGCGATCGTCGAGGGAGACGCCTACGACGAGCAGCTGCGCGACGCGCTCGCCGCCGAGACCGACCCCAAGGAGGTGTTCTTGGCGCTGGCCATCGACGACATCCGCGCGGCCTGCGACGCCTTGGCCGGGGTGCACACCCGCAGCGATCAGACGCGGGACGGCTGGGTCTCCACGAGAGTGGATCCGCACCTGGCGCACGACACCGAAGCCACCGTTGCCGAGGCGGTCAGGCTGCACCGGCTCATCGACCGGCCCAACCTGTTGATCGAGATCCCGGGCACGGACGAGGGGGTCGCCGCCATCGAAGAGACGATCGCCGCCGGCATCCCGGTCAACGTCAGTATGCTGTTCTCCCTGGACCGGCACCGGGCCGCCGCGCACGCCTACATCCGCGGGCTCCGCAAGCTGCAGTCGGCCGGTGGCGACCTGCAGTCAGTGGCGTCGGTCGCCTCCTTCTCCGTGTCCCGGATCGACACCGAGGCCGACCGCTGGCTCGACGACCTCGGCAGCCACGAACACCTCAAGGGCACGCTGGCCATCGCCACCGCCAAGCTGGCCTACCAGACGTATCTGCTGATGTTCACCGGCGCGGTATGGGATGACCTGGCAGCCGCCGGCGCCTCGCCCCAGCGCTGCCTGTGGGCATCCACTGAAGCGAAGAACTCGGCCTACCGCGACGTCCGCTACCTCGAGAACCTGGTCGGCCCGCAGACGGTGACCTGCCTGCCTCGCGACACAGCCGAGGCCTTCCTCGACCACGGCACGGTCGCCGAGACGCTGACGGCCGATGTCGACGGCGCCCGCCGCACGCTGGAAGCGTTCACCGAGGCCGGCGTCGACTATGACGACCTGACCGCGGTGCTGGAGCAGGAGGGCGTGGAGGAGTTCGTCGCGTCCTTCGGTGAGCTCATGGCCGGCATCGCGGCCAAGCGCGACGAACTCATCCGGGACTAGGAGAGCCGCCAAGCCAGACGCCTTCTTCCGCCACGAGCTCGGCCAGCAGCTGCGGGGTGACTCGCTGCAGGAACTCCGGGGCCCACCTCGACGACGCGGGGCTCGCCCGGCTGAATCACTGACCGCTCGACCCACATCATCGTCCGCGCATCCCCCGCGCGGCCGTTCTCAAGACACCTACGCTCGGAGCTGACACATGCCCTCGACACCCCCTTCCTCCACCGGCCCGCAGGCCGGCGCCACCCCGGTCAGCGGCCGAAAGCCGACACGGAGACGGGCTGGCTGGCTCCTTCCGCTGCTGCTCCTCCTCGCTGCCGTCGTGATCGGCTCGCTGCTGCTCAGTCAGTGCGGCGACGGCGGCGACTCCGGCACCAGCGACTCGTCCGCGGGCACGGGTAGCAGCGCATCCACGTCTCCCGAGTCCGGCAGCACCTCCCCCAGCGGATCGAGCACCGCAAGCCCGAGCGACGGCGGCGCGAGCGGCCAGCCCGGCACCATCACGGCCGGCGACACCTCCGTGCTGCCGTTGACCGCAGGCGCCGATCCGGCCCCCGCCCTGGCACAGGTCTCGGGCCGCCCGGCCCAGGGCAGCGCGGTGCAGGTGCTGTCGGTCCCTGCCGACGAAGGATTCTGGGTGGGCACCTCCGACACGGAGCGGATCTGGGTCCAGCTGACCGGCAGCGGCGAGTCGCCCTACCAGGTGCAGGAAGGCGACACCGTGGACTTCCAAGGCACCGTCGTCGCCCACTCCTCCGGGTTCGCCCAGCAGGTGGGTCTCGAAGAGGCAGAAGGCGCCGCTCAGCTCGACGCCCAAGGCCACCACCTCGAGGTTGATAAGACGTCCGTCACCCTGGCCGACTGACGGCGGCCCGACACACTCAACAGCGGCAGCGGGTGCTCCCCACGATGGGGACCACCCGCTGCCGCTCATGTGGACCAGGTCAGGCGTTGTCAGGGTCAGAGGGCAAGTCGTCGTCCTGGGAGTCGTCCTCCCTGGTCAAGGTGACCCCCGAAATATCAGCCTCGGCTTCGCCGCTCAACCCTGGAGAGACGTCGCTTGCAGCGGTAGCTCTGGGGTTCTGCTCCGCTGGTGTCGTCATGGTGCTGCCTCTCACATCTGGATGATCAGGTCGCGCTGGCTCACGGTCGTGAGGCCCACTCCGCGAAGCCGCGGGAAGCCGGTCAGGTCTGGCTCGACGTGGGCGTCCTGCTGCTGCCGCGCATCAACCCGCGGAGTCAGCTTCGTCCCGGGCCTGGGCAAGCGGATCTCAACCGAACTTCGAGGCGTGACGCACGGCCCAGCGCGCCAGCGGAAGGCCACCGAGGGAGCCAGCGCCAGGACAAGCTCGGTGGCAACCAGCCGGAGGAGCACACTCAGCAGAAGTGCGACGACTTCCGCCGCGTAGCGGAATTCACGTCGCACGGAGGCCGTCGGCCGGCATGGCTCGACACGACGGAGCGTCGACGAGAGCCAGGACCTCGTGGTGCAGCTGCTCCTCAGTCGCCCGCAGAGCCATCGTCACCCGTTTCTCGTGCGGAGCCGGTCCTGAGGACGCTGATCGAGATCGGCAGCCCCACCGCCAGCACGGCAAGCATGAACGGTGCGATTCCCGCGGGCGACAGTTCGCCGGACGACAAGATCGCTGCCCCGGACATCGCGGCGACCGCACCCGCGGCCGCCAGGCTCAACCCCAACGACGCGGTCTCCACCGCGACGTCCTCGGAGGCTGCTTCTTTCCGGCCTGGACCATGATCGGTGCGGCGAACGCCGAGAGCAGAGCGGCCAGGGCGAAGAGTGCCACCGTCATGGGCTCGTCAGCTCCGGCGCAGTCTCGGGTTCGTCGAACCGGTGGTCAGCGGGATCGCGCGCCTCGTCGCCCGGTGACGGCGAGGTAGACGCCGAGCACCACGATGGCGCCGAAGATGGAGCCGATCCATCCGGCGGTGCCGAGTTCGAAGCCTCGACCGCTGATGAGGCCCCCGAGCAGGTTGCCGACCAGCGAACCGATGACGCCCAGCACGATGGTCATGGCGATGCTGAGGTCCTGCTTGCCGGGGATGACCGCTCGGGCGATGAGGCCGGCGACGAGGCCGATGACGAGCAGGACGATGATGTTCCAGATCACGATGTCTCCTGGGGATGGACCGGGACGAGTTCGACGAGTGCCCGGTGAACGGGTGATGACTTGCCGCACGTCATGTCTGCTGCAGGTCGTGCAACCCCGAGCCGGCAGCGGATCGGCGGTACTGCCGGTGCCGGCGGTCAGAGACCGGGCTTGCCGCCCAGACCACTGCCGACGTCGCCGAGCAGCTGCTTCGGGTCGATGCCGAACTTGCTGACCAGCCCGGCGTCCTCGTCCGTGTCGACCCTCTAGGAGCGGAGGAGCTCGAGGATCTAGTCCTTGAAAGCTGCACGAGAGGTCCTAGCAGGCGGCGGCACCCGGAACGCGGATACGACGTAAACGCCCATGCCCACAACACGCCGAGTTGTCACCCAGTCATAGGCGAATTCCCAGAATTTCGACCAGCGCAAGGCGTGCCACAGCCGGGATCGTGGGTCAGAGGAGGCCGCGTCCACCCGACCGGGTCCGACCCGGCCGGAGCTCGATGTCGATGGGCAGCTGCGGGTCGTCCAGAGCCTGCCGCATGTTGCTGACCAACCGGTCCTCCAAGGCCTGCCGGACCTCGGCGATGTCGGCGTAGTCGGTCAGGTCCACGGCCAGGGCGACCCGTCGACCCCCTCGGTCGAGCACGTGCGCCGATGCCCCGGCGACGCCGCGCAGGCTCTCGGCCTCGGCCTCCATGGCATCGGCGAGCGCACTGGTGTGGACGGTCGTGAGTCCGTCGCGGTCGTCGGTGGTCAGCTCCAGGCGCCCGATCCGGTCGGTGCGCAGCTGGGCCAGCAGCCATCGGAGCCCGAGCAGGGCCAGCAGGAGGCAGACGGTAGCGACGGCCCACCAGAACCACGGCTGATTCCGGGCGAAGTCGCGCACGGGCTGCGGCAGAACGGGCTGATCGCCATCGCCGAAGGCCCCGAAACCCAGGGCCAGCCCGAGCCCGCCGGCCGCGAGCAGGAGCAACCCCAGCAATGCCAGGATCGTGCGGTTGACGCCATTGACACGTGAGCTCATCGCGAGGACTTTCCAGAGACGGTGACGCGCGGACGGAGGACGTCGGACAGCCCGAGCTCGTCGAGCCGCTCGGTCACAGCTGCGGTGACCGGCTGCTGCAGCTCTTGCGGGGAGCGCATGGCCGTGGCTGCCTTCACCCGCACGGTGCGACGTCCGGCCTTGGCGCTGGCGGTCTTCACGCCGTCAGCTCGACGCGCAGCGGTGGACAGGGATCGCTCGATACCGCGGCGCGAGGCGGTGACGCGAACCCCGTCGGTGCGACCCGGCAGGGTGAGAGAGCCGGGCTTGCCGCGGCGGAGGGCGACCACCAGCAGGAGCAGCCCGATGATGATCAGGCCGATGAGGATGGCGCGGACGACGCCGCCGGTGAAGGACTGTTCACCCAGCCACGTGCTCCACATCGGGTGGGGGACCAACCAGTACGGACGCCCCAGGGCGGCCAGGACGATCTCCACGACGGCGAGGAGGCCGCCGAAGAGGAGCGCCAGCGCCAGCACCGTCGCGATGACCCGGTTCACGATGGACATGGACACTCCTTGGTCGAGTCGGGGCTCACTGGACGCGTCGCCGATGGGCGGAGGGCGTGCTCAGGCTGACGACGTCGATGTCGACGTGGGCGACCCGGACGCCGGTGATGTGCTCGACATCCTTGCGGACCCGCTCGCGCACCCGGCTGGCTACGGTGCGGACCGAGGCGGGCCAGCCGATCGCCACGGTCGCGTCGACCGTGGCGGTGTGCCCGTCGACGCGAGCGTCGACGGACGCCTCCTTGTCCGGGCGGGCGTCCCCGACGTTGATGCCGAGCAGCCGGCGTGGAGCGGCGGTCGCACCCTCGACCTGCGTGACCGCATAGCCGGCGACTCGCTCGACGACACGGTCGGCGATCTCGAGGGTGCCCCGCTCGGCGGGGTCGCCGAGCTCCGGGAGGGCGGCGCCGTGTTCGTCCGGCCCGGAGGTGGCCTGCGGGCCATCGGGGGGAAGTGTGACGGCGCTGCTCACCGCGGACCGCGCCCACCGAGGTAGGGCGTGAGGTCGAGCTGACCGGACACCACCTTGCCGATCACGAAGCCGATGACACCGAGCACCGCGGTTCCGACGAAGGCGTCGAAGCCGCCGATGACCCAGGCGATACCGAGCAGCAGACCGGTGAACAGACCCACGACGGTGGGTGGCATGGCAACCTCCAGGACAAGACGGGTTCAGGGCAGTTCAGACAACGCGCCGTGGTCTGCGGCGCCGGTGGAACCAGGCGGCGATCCTGGCGAGACCCCGGGGCCGGCGGACGAAGCGGATGTCGTCCGCCGGCCGGGGACCTGCTCTGCGGGCTCGCCCCTCGAGTTCCGCCATGACCCGGAGGAACTCGGACGGATCGCCCCCGAGGTCGGGATGGTGCGCGCGGAGCAGCGCGCGCCGTCGGCGACGCTCCTCCGGGTCGGTGGTCTCAGGCATCAGGCCTGCGCAACCCCCACACCGGACGGCCCGGGGGGCAGGGCCGGCGGCTGTTCTTCGGGCAGCTGGAGGTCCGCGATGTGCACGTCCACCGGCTGTCCGGCCACGAGCGGCTCGACCGCGCGACGCACCTGGTCGGCGATCGCGATGATCGGAACGCCCTGGACGGCCACGACCGACACCAACACGCGGCTGGGTTCGATCCGCACCCCGTCGACCCGACGCCCCGGTAGGTACGTTGCGACGTTCCGCAGGCCGCTGCCGCGGGACAGCGATGCGACGGCGGGGCAGGCGACCGCGGCAGCGGCGATGGCGTCGGCAAGCTCGGCCTCCGACATCGCCGCGACCGCGGCCGAAGCACTGGACGCTGAGGTCACTGGACCCGCGGAGGCTCCTGGGAGCCCTCGTCGTCGGACGGCAGGTGGATGTCGTTGACCGAGATGTTGACCTCGGTGACCTGCAGACCGGTCATCCCCTCGACCGACGCGATGACGTTTCGCCGGACCGACCGGGCGACATCGGCGATGGGGGCGCCGTACTCGGTGACCAGGTCCAGGTCGACCGCTGCCTGCTTCTCCCCGACCTCGACCGAAACGCCCTGACCGGCCGACTGCGTGGCGCCCGGGATGCGCTCGCGGAGCGCGCCGAGGGTGCGTGCCGCGCCGCCGCCGAGAGCGTAGACGCCGGACACCTCGCGCGCAGCCAGGCCGGCGATCTTCTGGACGACGTTGTCGGCGACGGTGGTGGTGCCCTGGCTGGTCTGCAGAGCCGACGGCGACGCCTGGGTGACAGCGCTCGACGACGCGGAGGTGCTAGAGCTCGGAGACTGCGTCACTGGGGAACCTCTTCTTCCGGGATGGGGGATAACGTCGTAAACCGACGGGCGACCGGGGCTGTGCCCTCGGGTCGCCGACTTACACCAGTTGGACACAACTGGATGTGGAAGGGTTACAGCTCATGGCGAAAAAGGTTCCGCGGAAGCGTGGGCTTCACCGGTGACCCGGGACGCAAACCCCATCGCCGGCCGCACCGACCCGATGGAGGAGCGCTGGGTCTCGCTGGCGAGGGAGGGCGACGAGGACGCCTTCGCATCGCTCGTCCGCGCGCACCAGGACCGGCTCTACCACGTGGCGCTGCGCCTGGTGGGGCATCCAGCGGACGCCCAGGACGCGGTGCAGGAGTGCCTCCTGCAGGCTTGGCAGCACCTGGACGGCTTCCGCGGTGAGGCGCAGTTCTCGACGTGGGTTACGCGCATCCTGATCAACCGCTGCCACAACGTGCTGCGGGCTCGCAAGCTCACCGTGCCCCTGCCCGACGACATCGGATCAGCCGAAGGACTACCCCAGGCGACGTCGGCAGAGGACCTGGCCGTGCGTGCTCAGCGCAGGGACGCCGTCCGCACCGCGGTGCTGTCGCTACCTTTCGACCAACGCGCGCCACTTGTCCTGACCGTCTTCGGCGGTTACACACACGCTGAAATGGGGCGCATTCTCGGCATCTCCGAGACAGCAGCCAAGGTAAGGGCGCATCGTGGGCGCAAGACCCTGCTGTCCCGGCTCCAGGAATGGAGGTGACTCCCGTGTTCCCGAGCAACAGCGAGGACGACGACCGCCTGCCCTGCGGCGCAGGCGTCGACGATCTGCTCACCCAGGTGGCCGAGCATGCTCCCCCCCGTGACCCGGCACACCAACGCAGCTGTCCGCACTGCCGGGCCGCCCTGGCGGAGCTGGCCGACCTGTGGGCCCCCGTCACCGAACTGGCAGCGGAAGACGTCCGCGCACCGGCCGGCCTGCTGCAGGAAGTCATGACACAGATCCGCGAACTGTCCCGCAACGCATGGCACGCCGTCCTGACCGACCCGACCGGGCAGACCCGCATCGCGGCACGCGTCGTCGGCGCCGTCGCACGACTGGCCGCCGAGTCCGTTCCGCACGTCTCGGTCGCCCTCGGCAACGGTCGCCCCGAGACCGGGGCCGGACAGTCGCCCTCCCCCACCGAGATCGCCGGCGCTGCGGGAGAACCTGCTACCGACGTCGGGATCGCGGGCTCTCACGTCGTCATCGACGTCCAGATCGCCGTCGACTACGGCGTTCCTATCATTCGCGTCGCGCAGGAGGTTCGAAACCGGATCACCGAGCACCTCGTGGCGCACACCGGGTTGATCACCAGCGAGGTGAACGTGATCGTCGTCGACGTCCTCGCATCGCCTCCTACGGAGACCTGAGAACGCGCCCCCCAGCACCGGCCACATCGTCTCCAAGGGGCAGTGACGGGCGACCGCTCATCAGGTCCAGGCGACCTGATGCTCCAGCGGGCCCTGCGCGCCGTCGCCGGTAGGTGTTCGCCGGACCCCGCCTTCTCGTGACGAGGCCGTGCTCGCGCCGACGGCGTCGGTGGACGGTGGACGGTGATGAGCAGCCGAGAGTGCCCTTGGTGCGCTCGTGGTTAAAGGCACACGAAAGGCACGGGATCCACCTGCGCCAGTGCTGACCAGCCGAGATCGACCCAAGAGCTCAAGCCTTCCAAGCTGGCCATGCCGGTTCGATCCCGGTCACCCGCTCCACGCTGCCGTCGCCGGGTGGGCCCACCGGAGCGGCGGGCCCACCCGGCGACGCTCAGCCGGCTGCGCGGTGGAGAACGGTGACCAGCGCGTCCCGCAGCCAGTCCGAGGCCGCCTGCGGCGAGGACGGCGCCGACCGGTGGCGAGCGGCGACCACCCCGTCCGGGCGCACCAGCAGCACGCCGCCGTCGTCGATCTCGCCGAGCTCCGCCCAGGTGCCGTACGGGTCCTCGAACTCCCGCCCCGGCCCGATCGCCACGGGCGTGATCGGCAGCCCCAGCTCCGCACCGAGGGCCTCGGCCGCCTCCAGCCACGCCTCCCCCCCGATGCCGGTGACGACGCTGAACCGGCCGCGCCCGACCAGGTCGAGCGTGGAGACCCGGTGGCCCTCGCGGGTCACCCAGGTGTGCGGGATCTTCGCGCCGGGCCAGGTCGTGGGCTGGGCGTACAGCTGCGGGTCGCGGCGGAACTCCGGCATCGGCGTGCCGTCGGGCACGACCGCGGACGACGCGTACCGGTGGTTGTGCTCGACGCCGTGGGCGTCGAACTCGTAGGCCTTGTAGGCGATCGCCTCCCGCAGCGCCGCCCGCACCTTCTCCCCCTCCGGCCCCGGCGCCTTGCGGAGCGCGAGCTGGGCGTCGAGCTTGTCGACGTCCGTGGTGTCGGTCAGGTCGAGCGCGGTGATGATCTTCCCCGTGTCGGCGATGCTCTGGTTGGCCCGCTCCACGATCTGGCGGGCGACCGGCGCCCGCTCGGCGTCGTAGGTCTCCAGGAGGGCCGGGGAGGCGGCGCCGGAGAGCACGTGGGCGAGCTTCCAGGCCAGGTTGTATGAGTCCTGGATGGAGGTGTTGGACCCCAGGCCGTTCGTCGGCGGGTGGCGGTGGATCGCGTCACCGGCGCAGAAGACGCGGCCCCGGGCGATCGTCGTGGCGAAGTGGTGGTTGACCGTCCAGGGCGAGCGGGACTTCACCCGCATCTGGAAGTCGTCGGTGCCGACGAGCTTCACGGCCAGCTCCCGGACGACGTCGTCGGTGAGCTCCGGCGGCCCGGCGGCGACCTCGTAGCCCCACATGAGCATCCACTCGGTCCAGGGCTTGATCATGCGCAGCACGCCCAGCCCGACGCCCTCCTTCTCGGCGCCCGGCCGCAGCATCCAGTAGAGGACCGAGGGCCGGTGGGCGACGAACCGGGAGAGGTCGGCCTCGAAGACGATGCTCAGCGCACCGCCCACGGCGCCGGGCCCCTCGAAGGGCAGGCCCAGGTCGGCGGCGACCTTGCTGCGGGCGCCGTCGGAACCGACGAGGTACTTCGACCGGATCGCGTACTGCGCCCCGGTGAGCCGGTCGCGGACGGTGGTGGTGACCCCCTCCTCGTCCTGCACGTGGCCGAGGTACTCGGTGTCGAACCGCACGTGGGCACCGCGCTCCTGCGCGGCCTGCACCAGGACGGGCTCGGTGATCGTCTGCGGCGCGTCGAGCATCGTGCACGGGCTCTGCAGCTCGTAGTCGGCGTGCCGGACGGTGTCGGTGCCCCAGGACGGGATCCGGCCCAGCTCCTCGCCGGCGAGGCTGGTGCAGAAGGTCGTGTTGCCCATGTACTCCCAGGGCGTGGCCTCGCGCAGGAGCCGGTCCTCCAGCCCCATGTCCCGCATCGCCTCCATCGTGCGCTGGTTGGTGATGTGCGCCCGGGGGGTGTCGGAGAGCCGGGAGTACTTGGTGACCAGGAGCGCCGAGGTGCCGTAGGTGGCCAGGAAGAGGACGGCGGACGCGCCCGCCGGCCCGGAGCCGACCACCAGCACGTCGGTCGTCACGGCGGGGGTCGGAGGCGTGGGCGAAGCGGTCATGACGTCCTCTCGTGGGACCGGCGCGGGCGCGCACCCGCGGGTAGTTGAGTGATTGACTACCGCCGGTGCCGATGTGTCAAGGGTCACACGGCGTGCCGCCACGACGCGGCCTCGTCGGCGGGCCCCGCGGGGGCGCCTCTACCGTTCCCGCGTGAGCGCACCCGAGCCCCTCCCCGGTTACCGGCCCCCGAACCAGGCCGCGCTGGACAAGGAGGTCGACCGGCTCGACCGGCACTGCCAGGCCTTCATCAGGCAGTCCCCCTGGCTGACGCTCGCCACCTCCGACGCCGGCGGGTTCCCCGACGTCTCGCCCCGGGGCGGCGAGCCGGGCTTCGTCAAGGTCCTGGACGAGCACCGCCTCGTGCTCCCCGACCGCCCGGGCAACGACCGCGTCGACAGCCTGCGCAACGTGACGGCCAACCCGCGCGTCGCGCTGATGTTCGTGGTGCCCGGCGTCCAGGAGACCCTGCGGGTCTACGGCGCGGCGTCCGTCGTCCCCCCGGACGAGGTGGGCCCGGACCTCACCGAGTTCGGGCGCCCCCCGCGGTCGGCGCTGGTGGTGCAGGTGCGCAGGGCCTACTTCCAGTGCGCCCGGTCGCTGCTCCGCTCGGGCCTGTGGGACCCGGAGCGGTGGCCCGGGCGCGGGGACCTCGCACCGATGGGCGAGGTCTTCCGGGACCACTGCCGGCTGCCCGCGCCGCTGCCGGCGGACGACGTCCTGCACGCGGACCTGGTGCAGAACCTCTGACCCTCAGGCGGTACCGGCCGGCGCCTGGGTGTGGTGCCGGCCCAGCGGCAGCATGAGCGGCCGGCCCGACGTCGGGTCGGCGATGACCCGGCTCTCCAGCCCGAAGACGGCGCGGACGCAGTCCTCGGTGAGCACCTGGCCCGGCTCCCCCGACGCGTGCACGCGGCCCCCCGCGACGGCGACCAGGTGGTCGGCATAGCGCGCGGCGAGGTTGAGGTCGTGCAGCACCATCACGATCGTCGTGCCCCGCGCCCGGTTGAGGTCGGTCAGCAGGTCCAGGACCTCCACCTGGTGGGCGACGTCGAGGAACGTGGTCGGCTCGTCGAGCAGGAGCAGGTCGGTCTGCTGGGCCAGGGCCATCGCGATCCACACCCGCTGACGCTGGCCGCCGGAGAGCTCGTCCACCGCCCGGTCGGCCAGCACGGTCGTCTGCGTCGCCTCGAGCGCGGCGGCCACCGCGGCGTCGTCCTCCCGGCTCCACCGGGAGAAGACCCCCTGGTGGGGGTGGCGGCCCCGGCCGACGAGGTCGCCGACGGTGATGCCCTCGGGCGCGATCGGCGACTGGGGCAGCAGGCCCAGGGTGCGGGCGAGCTCCTTGGCCGGCGTGCGGTGCACCTCCCGGCCGTCGAGGAGCACGTGCCCCGCGCGCGGGGAGAGCAGCCGCGACATCGACCGCAGCAGCGTGGACTTGCCGCAGGCGTTGGCACCCACGATCGCGGTGATCCGCCCCGGCGGGACGAGGAGGTCCAGGCCCTCGATGACCGTGCGCTCGCCGTAACCGAGGCTCAGGCCCTCGACGACCAGGGAATGGGTGCCGCTCACAGCGAGCCTCCGGCGCGGTTGGTGCGGATGATCAGGTAGATCAGGTACGGGGCGCCGAGCACCCCGGTGACGACGCCCACGGGGAAGCGGGTCCCCAGGCCGAACTGCCCGACGAGGTCGGCGACGAGGACCAGCAGCGCCCCCACCAGGGCGGCCGGGACGAGCAGGGAGCCGTTCGGCCCGACGACGCGGGCCGCGATGGGCCCGGCGAGGAACGACACAAAGGCGATCGGCCCGCACGCGGCCGTGGCGAAGGCGACCAGCCCGACGGCGGTGACGATCGCGACGAGGCGGGTGCGCTCGACCCGCACCCCGAGCGCGGAGGCGGTGTCGTCGCCGAGCTGCAGTGCACCGAGGTTCCGCGTCTGGCCCAGCAGGACCGGGGCCAGGACCGCCAGGGCGACCAGCGCCGGCAGCACCGCCTCCCAGGTGGTCCCGTTGAGGCTGCCGGTCAGCCAGCGCAGCGCCTCCTGGTAGTCCCACTGCCCCGCCCGCGTGAGCACGTAGTTGACGACGCTGGTGAGCATCGCCCCGATGCCGATCCCGATGAGGACCAGCCGGGACCCCGCGACGCCGTTCCGGTACGCCAGGCCGTAGATCAGCAACGCGACGCCCAGCGCCGCGGCGACGGCCAGGGTCGAGACCGCCGTCCCGCTCAGCGACAGCACGACGATGCCGAAGACCGCGGCGGCGCTGGCGCCCGAGGAGATGCCGATGACGTCGGGGCTGGCCAGCGGGTTGCGCAGCATCGTCTGGAAGGTGACGCCGGCCAGGCCGAAGCTGAGCCCGGCCACGACGGCGAGGACGCCGCGGGGCAGCCGCAGCCGGCCGACGGTGAAGCTCGCGCCGGGCACCTGCTCGCCGAGCACCACCCGGAGCACGTCGCCGGGCGGGTAGAACGTCCGCCCGACCATCAGCGTGGCGGCGAGGACGCCGACCACCAGCACCGAGAGCACGGTGATGACCAGGCGCCGGCGCGACGAGCGGCGGCCCCGCGCCCGGCCGACGGCGTCCACGGTGGCGGCCGACGGCGCGAGGACGGCGGTCACAGCTCGCGCACCTTGTGCCGGCGCACGATGGCGATGAACAGCGGGGCGCCGATCAGAGCGGTGATGATGCCGACGTCGAGCTCGCTGGGGCGGGCCACGATGCGGCCGACGACGTCGGAGGCGGTCAGCAGGCACGCCCCGGTCAGCGCCGAGAAGGGCAGCAGCCAGCGGTGGTCCACGCCGACCAGCAGCCGGCACAGGTGCGGGACGACGAGCCCGACGAACCAGATCGGGCCGGCGACCGCGGTGGCGGCTCCGCAGAGCACCACGGAGCCGGCGGCGGCGACGGCGCGGGCCAGGGCCACGCGCTCGCCCAGCCCCGCGGCCAGCTCGTCGCCCAGGGCGAGGGAGTTGAGGCTGCGGGCCGACAGCAGGCTGATGAGCAGGCCGGCCGCCAGGAACGGCAGCACGGGGAGGAAGGAGGCGAAGGTGGCACCGCCGACGCCACCGACCTGCCACGACTGCACGTTGGCGGCGATGTCACCGCGGGGCAGCGCGACCGCGGTGATGAAGGAGGTGAGCGCGGCGGAGGTGGCGGCGCCGGCCAGCGCCAGCTTGAGCGGCGTCGGGCCGCCGCGTCCCAGCGACCCGACGACGTAGACGAACACCGCGGCGAGGGCCGCCCCGGCGATCGCCGTGAGGATGATGCTGGTCGCCGAGAACAGGCCGAACCAGGCCAGCCCGGTCACCACGGCCAGCGACGCGCCCATGTTGATGCCGAGGACGCCGGGGTCGGCCAGCGGGTTCCGGGTGACGCCCTGCATGACCGCGCCGGATAGGCCGAGCGCCGCGCCGACGACGACGGCGAGCACGGTGCGGGGCACGCGCTTGGTGACCGCCGCCTCGGCGATGGTGTCCGAGGATCCGCCCAGCGCGGCGACGATGTCGGCCCAGCCCACGCCTCGGGAGCCGATAGCCACCGAGGCGGCCATCAGCGCCACCAGCAGCGCGAGGACCACCAGCAGCCACAGGAGCCGGACCGACCCCGGACGCCGCTCGATGGCGGCGCCCGGGGCCGGGACGGTGTCGACCGAGGTCACGGCGAGGTCGTCACGCGGCCTTGTCGGCGGCCTCGGCGAGCAGGGACACGTAGTCCTCGAGCACCCAGGAGATGGCCAGCGGGGTCGGGTTCGCCGCGGTGCCCAGCGGGGTGTTGGGCAGCAGGACGATCGAGCCGTTGGCGACCGCCGGCATCTGCGAGAGGAGCGGGTCGGCCTCCAGCGCGTCGACCAGCGACTGGTCGCCGTAGGTCACGATGATCTCGACGTCGTCTAGCGTGTCGATCTGCTCGGCGCTGATCGTGCCCGAGAACTGCTCGGGGTCGGTCGAGGCCGCCTCGATGCTCGCCGGCGTGGCCAGGCCCATGTCCTCGAAGAACGCGCTCCGGGTGTCGAACGGGGTGTAGTAGCTGACCTCGCTCAGGTCGGTCGTGTCCACGTGCGTGAGGAACATCGTCGACCGGCCCTCGAGCTCGGGGTGCTCGGCGGCGGTGTCGGCGATCTCCTTCTCGAGGTCGGCGACCAGCTTCTCGCCCTCCTCGGCCATGCCCATGCCCGCTGCGTTGATCTCGATCATCTCGCGCCACGGGGTCGCCCAGGGGCCCTCCGGGTAGGCGACGACCGGGGCGATCTCGCGCAGGGTGTCGTAGTCCTCCTGCGTCAGACCGGAGTAGCCGGCGAGGATCACGTCGGGCTGGGTGTCGGCGACGGCCTCGAAGTCGATCCCGTCGGTCTCGTCGAAGAGCACCGGGGTCTCCGCGCCGAGCTCCTCGAGCCGCTCGCTCACCCAGGGCAGCAGCCCGTCGCCGTCGTCGTCGCCGAAGTTGGCCGCGGCCATGCCGACGGGGACGACGCCGAGGGCCAGCGGCACCTCGTGGTTGGCCCACGCCACGGTCGCCACCCGCTCGGGCTTCTCCTCGAGGGTGGTGGTGCCGAGCGCGTGCTCGATGGTGATGGGGGTGAACTCGCCGCTGCCGGAGGCGTCGGACTCGTCGTCCGAACCGCAGGCGGCGAGGCCGCCGGTGAGGACGACCGCTGCAGAGAGGGCGACCAGGGTCGAGGCGCGGGCCATGGGGTCCTTCCGTTCTCGGACCGCACTGACGGTCAGCGCGGTGGGACCACGCGTCGGGCGCGTGGCCGGCCGCGACGGTTCCGCGGGCCGGACCCGGGAGGACGCCGCTGCGCCGGAGCGAAGCGGACTGAGGCTAGCCTAACCAAACCGACAAGATCGACAAGGGTCTGCGCCGGGGGACGTGACCTGCGCCGCGCCTCACTGCGGCGGGGACGTGGCCCGCGAGGGCTCTGCCTCCGGCGCGGCTCCCGCCGGTGCCGGCACGGTGACGTCGTCCGGGAAGCAGTAGGCCCAGCTCTCCCCCGGCTCGGCCGAGGCGACCAGCGGGTGGTCCTCCTCGCCGGCGTGCGCGCGGGCGTGCCGGCGGGGCGAGGAGTCGCAGCAGCCGACGTAGCCGCAGCTCAGGCAGGTGCGCAGGTGCACCCACTCGGTGCCCTCCTGCAGGCAGCCGACGCACCCGGGCGCCAGCGGCAGCACCGGCCGGGACATCGCACCGTGCCCGCACCCGCTCCCCTCCGGCCACGCGTAGCGGACCACCCGTGCGGTGTCGACGACCGCCCGGCCGCGGCTGGGCAGCGCGACCGGGTGCCCCAGCTCGCCGAGCACGGAGTGCAGCAGCACCTGCCCGGAGAGGCGGTCCCGGTCGAGGATGTGGTCGGCGCCGGCCGCGGCCAGCTCGGCGACGTCGACGGCTCCCAGGGGGCGGGCCAGGATGGGGGCGTCGGTGACCGCCCGGACGGCGGCGACGACCCGCACGGCCTGCTCGGGGTCGTCCTCGGCGACGACGACCAGGCGGACCTCGGGCACTCCCGCCGCCCGCAGGATCTCCCCCTTCGTCGGGTCACCGCGCACCACCCGGTGCCCGGCCCGCTCCGCCTGCGCAGCGCCGTCGGGGTTGAGCGTGGTCATCACGACGTCCACCCCGCGGCCGCGCAGGCTCGCGGCGACCTCCAGCGCGGTCGGGCCCCAGCCGATGATCGCGACGTGGCCGGTGGGGACGCTGCCCCCGGAGCCGGGCCCCACGTCCCCGGAGGCGGCACGCGCCCGGTCGATGCGGGCGCCGGCCGCAGCGAGCTGCGGGGTGACCAGCATGAGGAGGACCGTCGTGGCGACGGCGAGCTGCGCGCCGTCCTCGGCGAGCCCCAGCGGCGCCAGTCCCGCCGCGGTGCCCACGGTGAGCAGCACGAAGGAGAACTCCCCGACCTGGGCCAGCAGCAGGCCGGTCGCGGCAGCGGTGCGCACCGGGATGCGGACGGCGGTCGCGGCGACCGCGGTGGTCACCGTCTTGGCCAGCAGGACCACCGCCGCGGTCCCCAGCACCAGAGGCAGGTGGGCGAGCACGAAGCCCAGGTCGAGCAGCATCCCGACGGAGACGAAGAAGACCGCGCTGAACACGATCTGCAGCGGCAGCACCTCGGCGAACGCCTGGCTGCTGGCCCGGCTCTCGCTCACGACCAGGCCGGCCAGGAAGGCCCCGAGGGAGACGCTGACGCCGGCCAGCGCCGTCAGGTAGGCGGTGCCGAAGCAGACGGCGACGATCGCGAGGAGGAAGACCTCTGGGGAGCAGGTCCGCGCGACGACGTCCAGCACCGCCGGCATCACCCGCCGGGCGACCACGAGGACGACGGCGATGACGGCGACCGCGGTGAGCAGCGCCCGCAGCAGCGAGGCCCCGCCGGCGCTCTCGCCGTCCGTGACGGGACCGAGCAGCGGGACGACGAGCACCATGGCGACCACGCCCAGGTCCTGGGCGATCAGCACGGCCAGCGCCAGCCGGCCCCGGACCGCGGAGGACTCCCGCCGCTCCCCCAGCAGCTTGAGCACGATCGCCGTGGACGACAGCGCGAGCAGGAACCCCGTGAACAGCCCGTCGCGCCAGCCCCCGCCGAGGGCGAGGGTGAGCCCGAGACCGGCACCGGTCGCGAGCACCAGCTGCAGGCCGCCGGCGACGGCGATCCAGGTCCAGACCCGGGCCAGCCGCTCCAGGGAGAACTCGATCCCGATGGTGAACAGCAGGAGGATGACGCCGATGTCCGCGGCCGCCTCGACCGCCTCGCCGTTCTCCACGATGCCGAGCTGCGCGGGGCCGATGAGGACGCCGGCCACCAGGAAGCCGACGATCGGGACGACGCGGGCCCGGGCCGAGAGGTAGCCGATCACGGCGGCCGCACCGACCAGGGCCGCCGTCGGGGCCAGGTAGCCCGGCACCTCACCGGCCGCGATCACGAGCTCTGCCTCGGGCGCCATGCCGACATGATGGACGACGCCGTGGCGGGAATCCCGGGTCGCTCCCGGCGTTGGGCAGCGGTGAGCAGCCGGGGACGCCGTCGGCGCGCTGCCGAGGAGGAGCGACCATGGCCGAGCCGCCCGCTGCCGGGACCGGCCTGCGCATGGGCACGCCCCAGGCGCGCTGGGTGCTGCTGGCGACCGTGCTCGGCTCGGGCGTGGCCATGCTCGACGCGACGGTCGTCAACGTCGCCCTGGAGCGGGTCGGGACCGACCTCGGCGCGGACTTCGCCGGCCTGCAGTGGACGGTCAACGCCTACACGCTCACGCTCGCCGCGCTGATCCTGCTGGGCGGGTCGCTGAGCGACCGCTACGGCCGCCGCCGCGTCTTCCTCGTCGGCGTCTGCTGGTTCGCGGTGGCCTCGCTGCTGTGCGGCCTGGCCCCCGACATCGGCACCCTCGTGGCCGCCCGCGCGCTGCAGGGCGTGGGGGGCGCGCTGCTGACGCCGGGCAGCCTGGCCATCATCTCGGCGTCCTTCTCCGGGCCCGACCGCGCGGCCGCGGTCGGCGCCTGGTCGGGGCTGTCCGGCGTCGCGGGGGCGATCGGGCCGTTCGTCGGCGGCTGGCTGGTGGAGTGGAGCTGGCGGGCGGTGTTCCTCGTCAACGTGCCGCTGGCCGTGCTCGTCGTGGCGGTGGCCGCCCGGCACGTGCCGGAGTCGCGCGACCCGCAGGCAGCTGCCCGGCTGGACTGGACCGGGACGGCGCTGGTGGCCGCCGGCCTGGGCTCTCTCACCTACGCGCTCACCGCCGCCGGGGAGCAGGGCGGCGGGCCGGCGGTGTGGCTGGGCGCCGGGGCAGGGGGCCTGGCGCTGGTGGCGTTCGTCGTGGTCGAGCGGCGGTCCCGGCACCCCCTCGTCCCGCCGGCCCTCTTCGCCGACCGGCAGTTCGTCGCCGCCAACGCGACCACGCTGTTCGTCTACGCCGCTCTGGGCGCGCTCTTCGTGCTGCTGGTGCTGCACCTGCAGGTGGTCTCGGGGTTCGGCCCGCTGCTGGCCGGCACCGCGCTGCTCCCGGTGACCGTGCTGATGCTGCTGTTCTCCGCCCGGGTCGGGGCGCTCGCCCAGCGGTTCGGCCCGCGCGCGCTGCTCACCGCGGGACCCCTCGTCGCGGCCGGCGGGGTGCTGCTGATGCTCCGGATCGGCCCGGACGCCTCCTACGCGGTCGACGTGCTGCCCGCGGTCTCCCTCTTCGGTGCCGGCCTCACGCTGCTGGTCGCCCCGCTGACCGCGACCGTGCTGGACTCCGCCGAGGACCGCTTCGCCGGCGTCGCCTCGGGGGTCAACAACGCGGTGGCCCGGGCGGCCGGCCTGCTGGCCGTCGCCGTCGTCCCGGTCGCGGCGGGCCTGGGCGGGGCCGACCACACCGACCCCGGCTCGTTCGCCGGGGGCTTCCGGACCGCGCTGCTGATCATGGCCGGGCTGCTCGTCGCCGGGGGCCTGGTCGCGGCGGCCTTCGTCCGCCGTCCGCTGGGCGCGACCCCCGCCCCCGCCCCGGCGCCGGCCGGACCGGAAACCGGCGAGGGCGTCCGCATGGCCGAGTGCCTGCACTGCGGCGTCACCGGACCGGCGGTGCACCCGCCGGACCGCTCCGCGACGACCCGTGGGCCCGAGCCGACCGGGGCGCGGCCCGACGCCTCCTGAGCGGCCGGGGCCCGGCGCCCTACAGCTCCGTCGGCAGGCCCAGCGCGGCGAACAGCTCGCAGTCGAGGTTCAGGAAGCTGGAGATGTGGGCGATCCGGCCGTCCTCGATCTCCAGCACGTGCAACCCCCACGGCACGTGGCCACCACCCTCCGCGGGGCGGTACTGCGCCACCGCCGGCGTCCCGTTCGCCGAGGTCTGGATCAGCTTCGAGTTCCTGCAGCCCGCGCCCGGCCCGAGCATCCAGGTGCCGATGTCCTGGCGGCCCTTCAGCCACATCTCGAACGGCGGCATGTGCTGGGTCGCGTCCTCGTGCAGCAGCTGCACGAACGCATCGATGTCGTAGCGCTCGAAGGCGTCGAGGTAGCGGGCCAGCAGCGCCCGGTCGTCGGAGTCCAGCGACCGCGGCGCCGGGCGCCCGTCCAGGTCGGCCAGCGTCGCCCGCGCCCGCTGCAGCGCGCTGTTCACCGACGCGACCGTGGTGTCGAGCAGCTGCGCGACCTCCTCGGCCTTCCAGCGCAGCACCTCGCGCAGGATCAGCACCGCCCGCTGGCGCGGCGGCAGGTGCTGCAGGGCCGCCACGAACGCCAGCCGCACCGACTCCTTCGCCACCGCCTGCTCGGCGGGGTCGCCGTCCTCGGGGATGACCTGCCGGTCGAGCACCGGCTCCACCCACGCCGAGGCCGGGAGCCGGCCGGCCAGCGAGGCCTCCACCGGCGGGTACGGCGACCCGGACAGGTCCATCGGCAGCGCCCGCCGCTGCCGGCCGTTGAGCTGGTCGAGGCACACGTTGGTGGCGATCCGGTACAGCCAGGACCGCAGCGCCGACCGGCCCTCGAAGTCCCCGATGCCCCGCCAGGCGCGGACCATCGTCTCCTGCACCGCGTCCTCGGCGTCGAAGACCGAGCCGAGCATCCGGTAGCAGTAGCCGGTCAGCTCCCGGCGGTGCTCGAGCAACCTCGGGTCGAGCTGTTCCGCCGGGCCGAGCGCGACGCTGGTCACCTGCAACCACCTCCGGATCGATGTGGCCGAAAGCAGACCACAGCCCACCGACGGAACGGGAGGGGTCGGGGCCTACTGGTAGCTGATCAGGTCCGGCGTCGGCGAGACGCGGGCGATCGTCTCCGCGGGCGAGAGCATCGGCTCGTCCTCGTCGATGAAGTTCTTCCAGCCCCAGGCCAGCTCCGGCTGCGCCTCCGCCCGAAGCGCGGCCCAGGTGCCCAGCTTCGCCCCCGGCGCGCCCTGGCCGTCGGCGTGGACCATCACCGCCAGCTCCTCCCGGGCGAGGTCCAGGCGCTCGCGGCCGGGCAGCATCCGCAGCTGGAACTGGTGCAGCACGAGCAGCTTCTGGGGCAGCGCGGCCTCCCGGGTCAGGTCGGCCAGCCAGGTGACCACCTGGTTCACCTCGTCCACGCCGACCTGGCCGATCTCGGTGAGGTGCACCTGGTCGGGCCGCAGCCGCCACTCCGGGTCCAGCGCCAGCCCGACGTGCGGCAGCTGCAGCAGCTCCTCGTAGCGCTTCGCCTGCGTGAGGAAGTCCGTGCGGCCCGGCTGCAGGTCCAGGACGACGTACAGCCCGGCCTCGCCCGCCGCCTCGACCCACGGCCGCAGCTGCTCGACCGGCGCCTCGTAGGAGTAGTCGCCGTCCTCGCCCGCGCCGGAGGACGCCACCGTCGCGATGACCTCGAAGGCGGGCACCACGGGGGTGTCCACGACCTCCTCGTAGGGGGCGGCCACCTCCCGCGCCCGGTCGATGGCGCCCGGCAGGTCCTGCTCCCCCAGCAGCCCCAGCGACGACGTGCCGGGGTGGCCGTAGAGCGCCACGATCAGCCGGCCCGGGAACAGCAGCTGCCCACCGCCGGGCAGCTGGTCGCCCTTCAGGGCGGTCGCGGTCTTCCAGTCCAGCCCGTCCTCGGCGGCGAAGCCGGCGCCGAGCGCGACGACGGACGGGCTCGGCGCCTCCGACAGGGCGGTGACGACGTCGTCCGAGGCCCGCGGGTCGGTGGCGCCGCCGGTCAGGACCACCCGGGCCCCGGCCGCCCGCGCCGTCGCGATGCCGGCCACCGACTCCCCCGTCGCCAGCACGAAGGTGTCCTCCAGCGGGTCGGGGCGCTGAACCGCCGGCAGCGAGCCCTCGGCCGACGTCCCCGACGACGCCGTCCCGTCCCCGCGCAGCGCGACCGGCGGGTCGGCCACCAGGCCGGCCACCGCGTCGGCGTCGGCGCCGGCCGGCACCTCCTCCGCGCCGGTGAACCGCAGGCCGGTGGCCTGCTCGACGGCCTCCGGGGTGGCAGGGGCGGTGACGACCTCGACACCGTCGGAGGGCGGCTCCACCTCGCCGACGGCCAGCACGTGGGTCGCGCCGAGGCGGTCCAGCTCGTCGGCGACCTCGGCGGCCCCGGGCTCCACGACCAGCAGCGGCACCCCCAGCGCCACGGCCGCCGACGAGCCGAGCAGCGTGCCGGCCCGGTCGTCGGCCTCCGCGACGACGACGACGTCCGACCGCTCGAACAGGACCCGGCTGGTGCTCACCGACGCTGCCGCGGGCCCGTCGTCGGCGACGACGGTGAGCTGCTCGCCGGGAGCGGACAGCGTGACGGTCGCGTCGCCCTCGTCGGGCCCGTCGTCGGTACCGGTGCAGGCGGCCAGCAGGCCCGCCGTGAGCACGAGCGGAAGCGTGCGGGAACGCACGGGGCGTCTCCGTTCCTCGGCGGCGGTGGACCGACCGACCCTAGCGAGGGACCTCTCGGGGGCACGGTGCTGGACACGTCCGCGGGCCACCCGGGAGCATCTGCGCCGAGATGAGCGCAGACGGGTGGTCGGGCCAGCCCGACCAGGGAGAGGCCGGGCAGCGGGATGGGTTCCCGCCCCCGGCCCGGCCAGGGTCGACGTCATGACCGCAGACACCCTCGTCCAGCCCACGACTCCGGCCGTCGCCGCACCGCGGGGCCTCCGCTCGCGCGCCCGCCAGCTCGGCATCGACACCGGCTACACGCTGGCCAACTTCCCGATCGGGATCGCCGCGTTCGTCGTCGCCGTCACCGGGCTCGCGCTCGGCGCCGGCCTCCTGGTGGTCTGGGCCGGTGTCGCGGTGCTCGCGGGCACCCTGCTCGCCGCGCGCGGCTTCGCCACGGCGGAGCGCGCCTGGCTGCCCGCCGTCCTCGACCGGCCGGTGCCGCGGCCGGCCTACCTGCGGCCCGAGGGCCGCCCGGTCCGCAGGCTGCTGACGCCGCTGCGCGACCCGCAGACGTGGCTGGACGTGCTGCACGCCGTCGTCCGGTTCCCGTTCACCATCGCCGGCTTCGTCGTCACGGTCACCATGTGGGCCGGCGCGCTGGGCGGGCTGACCTACTGGGCGTGGGACTGGGCCCTGCCCGACGCCTCGCGGGACCCGCGGAACGCCGACCTGCTGGAGCTGCTCGGCCTCGAGTCGACGGCTGGACGGCGGGTCCTGCTCTACACCGTCATCGGGCTGCTCTTCGCGGTCCTCCTCCCCTTCGCCGTACGCGGCGTCGCGCTGCTCCAGGCGCAGCTGGGCCGCGTCATGCTGACCTCCCGGGCCGCCGCGCAGGCCGAGATCGGCCGGCTCGCCGAGGGCCGCGACGCCGCCGTCGCCGCCGAGGCCGTGGCGCTGCGGCGGCTCGAGCGGGACATCCACGACGGCCCCCAGCAGCGGCTGGTCCGCCTCGGCATGGACCTCGCCCGCGCCCGGCGCCAGCTCGACCGCGACCCCCAGGCCGCCCGCGACACCCTCGGTGAGGCCGCCGACCTGGCCCGCGAGACCCTCGAGGAGCTGCGCGCCCTCTCCCGCGGCATCGCCCCGCCGGTGCTCGCCGACCGCGGCCTGGCCGCGGCGCTGGCCGCGCTCGCCGCCCGCTCCCCCGTGCCGGTGGACCTCGCCGTCGACCTGCCCGCGGAGCGGCTCGCGCCGGTCACCGAGAACACCGCCTACTTCGTCGTCAGCGAGGCGCTGGCGAACGTGGCCAAGCACAGCGACGCCGGGGTGTGCCGGGTCGCCCTCACCTGCTCCGGCGAGCGGCTGCGCGTGGTGGTCGAGGACGACGGCACCGGCGGCGCGGTGCTGGTCCCCGGCCACGGCCTGGCCGGCCTCGCCGACCGGCTGCAGGCGGTCGACGGCACCCTCGCCGTCGACAGCCCCCGGGGCGGCCCCACCCGGCTCACCGCGGAGCTCCCGTGCGCGTAGCGCTGGCCGACGACTCGGTGCTCCTCCGGGAGGGCCTGGTCCGGCTGCTGGAGGAGGCCGGCACCGAGGTGGTCGCCGCGGTGGGCGACGGCCCGTCGCTGGTCCGCGCCGTCGCCGAGCACCGGCCGGACGTCGCCGTCGTCGACGTGCGGATGCCCCCGACGCACTCCGACGAGGGGCTGCGGGCCGCCGTCGAGGCGCGCCGGGCCGTGCCCGGGACGGCCGTGCTCGTGCTGTCCCAGTACGTCGAGGTCGCCTACGCCGACGAGCTGCTCGCCGACGGCGCCGGCGGCGTGGGCTACCTGCTCAAGGACCGGGTGGGCGACCTCGACACGTTCCTCGCCGCGCTGGAGGACGTCGTCGGCGGCGGCACGGTCCTCGACCCGCAGGTGGTGGCCCAGCTGTTCGCCCGCCGGCGGTCCGACGACCCGGTGCGGCGGCTGACGCCGCGCGAGCGGGAGGTCCTCGGGCTGATCGCCGAGGGCCACTCGAACACCGCGATCGCCCGGCTGCTCGTGGTCACCCCGGGCGCGGTGGAGAAGCACACCCAGCACATCTTCGCCAAGCTCGGCCTGGCTCCCGACGAGGACCAGCACCGGCGGGTGCTGGCCACGCTGGCCTACCTGCGCGGCTGACCGCTCAGAGGTTGGCCCGGTAGGCCTCGGCGAGGAGGGCGAGCACCTCGTGGTCGACGTCGTCCACCGCGGTGAGCGCGACGCGGACCGCGCAGTCGCGGTTGCCCACGCTGCGCGCGGGGAGCAGCCGCCCACCGGGCTCCCGGTCGTCGAGCCGCAGGCCGAGGTCGACCCGGCTCCTCGTGGAGGCCTGCAGGACGGCGAACGTCCGCCGCGGGCCGACCAGCGGGACGTAGCCCTTGCGCGCCTGCACGTGCACCTCGCCCAGGGCCAGTGCGGCCGCGACGACCGCGTCGTGCACCGGGCGCAGGTCCGGCCGGTCGGCGTACTGGGCGTCGACCAGCTCCTCGGCGGAGGCGGTGAGGAAGCCGGGGTACCCGAACCGCTCCATCACCAGCAGCATCTGCGCGTAGCCGGTGACGCCCTGCCCGGCCAGCCAGGCGCGCAGCTCCGGCTCCGTCCCCAGCCCGGTGCCGCGCACCCGCTCGTTCCAGGTGGCGACGTCCTCGCCGGTGGTCGCCCGCAGCCGCTCGGCGATCCCGGTCAGCATCTCGGCCCAGCTGCGCGTCACCGGGGCATCCTCGCGCAGACCGATATCCGTTGGCCGCCCGTCGGAGCCGACGGGTAGACACGACCCGTGACCGACGACGTCTCCTCGCAGCTGCGCCCGTTCACCGCCGACGAGTGGCCGGCGGTCTCCCGGGCGATGAGCTCGGTCTTCGCCCACGACCCGACCGGCCCCTACGTGGACTCGCCCTCGCCGGTCGCCGAGCTGGACCGCTCGCTCGGCATCGTCGAGGACGGCCGCGTGGTGGCGACGTCGGGGATCTACAGCATGCAGCTGACCGTGCCCGGCGCCGTGGTGCCGATGGCCGGGGTCACCTGGGTGACGGTCTCCCCCACGCACCGCCGTCGCGGCATCCTGACCGCGATCATGCGCCGGCAGCTCACCGAGCTGCACGAGCAGGAGCGCGAGGCGGTCGCCGGGCTGTGGGCGGCCGAGGCGCCGATCTACGGCCGGTTCGGCTACGGCGTGGCCACTCGGCGCGGGGGCTGGACGGGACGGCTGGAGCGGCTGCGGCTGCGCGCCGACGTCGACACCGGGAGCGGGCGGGTGCGCATCGTCGAGCAGGACGAGTTCCGGGCACCGGCCGCGGCCGTGTGGGAAGCGGTGCGCCGGTTCGTGCCGGGGAACACCGCCCGCGACGGGCGCTGGTGGGACCGCGCGCTGCAGGACGACCCCGGGCAGCGGCACGGCGCCACGGCCCGCCGGTTCGCGCTGCACACCGAGGTGGACGGCTCGGTGACCGGCTACGCCTCGTACCGCGTCAAGGAGGGGTGGACCGACGCCGCCGAGCCCAACGGGACGCTGATCGTCGAGGACGTGCGGGCCACGTCGTCCTCCGCCTACGCAGCGCTGTGGCAGTTCCTGCTCGACCACGACCTGATGCGGACGCTCGAGGCGCCGAACCTGTCGTCCGAGGACCCGCTGCTCCACCTGCTGCAGGACTGGCGGGCGCTGAACGCCCGGACCGTCGACGGGCTGTGGGTGCGCCTCGTCGACGTCGGCCGGGCGCTCGCCGCGCGCCGGTACCCGGCGCCGATCGACCTGGTGCTCGAGGTGCGGGACCCCTTCTGCCCCTGGAACGACGGGCGCTGGCGCCTGTCCGGGCACCCGGCGGGCGGCTACTGCGGGAGGACCGACCGCGACCCCGACCTCGTGATCGGCATCGAGGCGCTCTCCTCGGCCTACCTGGGCGGTATATCGCTCGGGGCGCTCCACGCGGCGGGCAGGGTCACCGAGGTGAGCCCCGGGGCCGTCACGCTCGCGAGCACCGCGTTCGGCTGGCCGGTCGCACCCTGGTGCCCCGAGGAGTTCTGAAAGGACCCCGCCGCTCCCCGCACCTCGCTCCGCTCGGCGCGGGCCCCTGCGGCGGGGCCGTTCCATCAACTCACCTGGTGGGCAGCCCGCCGGCCGGGCGGTGCCGGTCGCGCTCGTAGTCGGTGATCAGGCCGATCCGGCGCACGTGCCGCTCGTCCTCGCTGAACGGCGTCGCGAGGAACTCGAGCACGAGTGCCGCGGCCTCGTCGTCGCTGTGCTGGCGGGCGCCGATGGAGACGACGTTGGCGTTGTTGTGCTGCCGTGCCAGCTGGGCCGTCGCGGTGTTCCAGACGAGTGCGGCACGGACGCCGGGCACCTTGTTCGCGGCCATCTGCTCGCCGTTGCCCGAGCCGCCGATGACGACGCCCAGCGAGCCGGGCTCGGCCACGGTCCGCTCCCCCACCTCGAAGCAGAACGGCGGGTAGTCGTCCTGCGCGTCGTACTCGAACGCGCCGCAGTCGACCGGCTCGTGGCCGGCCTCGGCCAGCACCTTCTTCAGGTGCTCCTTGAACTCCAGGCCCGCGTGGTCGGTACCGATGAAGACGCGCATGACGGCGAGTCTGTCAGGCTCCCCGGCGTGGCGGTGCTGGGGCTGGACGGCTGGCGGGGCGCCTGGGCCGGTGCCCTGCTCGACGGCGGGGACGTGACGCTGCTGGCGCTCGGCGACGCCGCCACGGCCCTCGCCCTGCCCGGCGTGGACGTCGTCGCCGTCGACATGCCGATCGGGCTGTCGGAGGACGGCGCCCGGGCCTGCGACGTCGCCGCCCGGCGGCTGCTGGGCCGGGCGGGCAGCTCGGTGTTCCCCGCTCCCCTGCGCCCGGTGCTCGCCGCCGCCGACTACGCCGAGGCCTGCCGCCTCTCGGTGGCCGCCTCGGGCCGGGCGCTGTCGAAGCAGGCCTGGTTCCTCGTGCCCGCCATCCGGTCGGTGGACGACGCGCTCGGCGACCCACCCGACCCGCGGGTGCACGAGGTCCACCCCGAGCTGGCCTTCCGGGCTCTGGACGACCGGGTGCGCGACCCGAAGGTCACCGCCCGTGGGCTGGCCCAGCGGCTGGCCGCGCTGCGCCCGGTGATGGACGTCGACCGCGCCCTGGCCGAGGCCCCTCCCCGGCTCCCCGCCGTCGACGCCCTCGACGCGTGCGCGGCCGCCTGGTCGGCGCAGCGCATCGCCGCAGGCACTGCGGAGTGCGTGGGAGACGACGCCCGCGACTCCCGCGGCCGCCCGATGCGGATCTCCTTCTAGCTCCCGGTGAGCCGGCGGACCACCGACAGCGGCAGCACCCGCAGCAGCCCGGCGACCGGCCGCCACGGCAGCTCCGGCACGTAGCCGCGCACCGGCTCGCGCTCGATCACCTCGGTGAGCGCCTTCACGCCCTTGTCGAGCCCGACGGTGAGCGGCCCGCGGCGGCCGACGTTGATGTCGGTGGCGATGTAGCCGGGCAGGATCGCCGAGACGACGATCTGCGAGCCGTAGACGTCGGAGCGGATGCCCTCGGCCAGCGAGTTCAGGGCCGCCTTGCTCGCGCCGTAGGCGGTCCGGGTGCCGGGCATCCCGCGCACGGAGGCCACCGAGGAGATGAGCACCAGGTGGCCCATGCCCTGGGCGCGGAACAGCTCCATCGCCGCCTCGCACTGCGCGTGCGAGCCGAGCACGTTGGTGAGCAGCACGGCGCGGTTGCCCGCCGCGTTGCCCGTGCCGATCGAGGAGCCCGCGCCGATCCCGGCGTTGACGACCACGCGGTCCAGCCCGCCGAGCCGGTCGGCCAGCTCCGGCAGCACCGTGGCGACCGACGCGGGGTCGTCGACGTCCATCGCGGCGACCTCCACCCGGATGCCGGGGTGCGCGGCCAGCAGCTCATCGCGGAGCGCCTCGAGGCGGTCCACGCGGCGGGCGCAGAGCGCGAGGTCGCGGCCCATCGCGGCGAACCGGCGGGCCATGCCCTCGCCGAGGCCCGCGCTGGCGCCGGAGATGAAGATGCGCTGACGAGTGGGGTGCGGCACACCGACAGCATGCCGCAGCCCCCTCACCTCGATCAGCGGGAGCCGGTGAGCTCCAGGGTGTGCGCGGGCACGGAGTCCATGTCCGGGCCGGCGGTGCGGGTGCGCTTGAGCTCCCAGAAGTCCGGCAGGTTCGCCAGCAGCACGGCGCCGTCGAACGCCTTGCCGGCGTCCTCGCCCGTGGGCACCTTGCTGATGACCGGGCCGAAGAAGGCCACGCCGTCGATGTGCATGACGGGGGTGCCCACGTCCTCGCCGACCGGGTCCATGCCGGCGTGGTGGCTCTTCTCCAGCGCCTCGTCGTAGTCGGTGCTCGTGGCGGCCTCGGCCAGGGACGCCGGCAGGCCGGCCTTCTCCAGGGCCGGGGCGATCAGCTCGTCGAGCTCGAGCTGCTCGTGGTGCCGCAGGGTGCCCATGGCGGTGTAGAGGTCGCCGAGCACCTCGTCGCCGTGCTGCTGGGCGGCGGCGACCGCGACCCGGACCGGGCCGATCGCCTGCTTCATCATCTCCTGGTACTCCTCCGGCAGGTCCCGCCCGCGGTTGAGGACCGCCAGCGACATGACGTGCCAGTGCAGGTCGATCTCGCGCACCTTGGCGGCCTCGAGCACCCAGCGGCTGGTCAGCCAGGCCCACGGGCACAGCGGGTCGAACCAGAAGTCGACGCGGGCCTTCGTGGGGGCGCTCTGCACTGCCTCGGTCATCCGTACTCCTCGCTCCGTGGCCGGGACAGCTGGGTGCCCGGCGCAGTCTGGTGGCTGGCAAGTCGGGCAGCGCACCGCTTGTTCCCGTGCGCGCCGGGCAGACGTCCGCCCGCCCGTGAAAAGCTGCCGGGGTGGCCGTACCCAACCTCACCCGCACCGATGCAGCCGCCCGCGCGGAGCTGCTCGCCGTCCAGAGCTACGACATCTCCCTCGACGTCACCGACGGCGCCGGCCGCCCCGGCGAGCACACGTTCCGGTCGACGACGACCGTCGAGTTCACCAGCCGCCGGGCCGGCGCGGACACGTTCATCGACCTCGTCGCCGAGAACGTGCTGTCCGCGACGCTGAACGGCGCCGACCTCGACGTCAGCACCTACACCGAGGAGGGCGGCCTGCCGCTGCCCGGTCTCGCCGAGCAGAACACCCTCGTGGTGACGGCGGACTGCCGGTACTCCAACAGCGGCGAGGGACTGCACCGCTTCCTCGACCCGGTCGACGGCCAGGTGTACCTCTACACGCAGTTCGAGCCGGCCGACGCCAAGCGGATGTTCACCTGCTTCGACCAGCCCGACCTCAAGGCGACGTTCACGGTGCACGTGACCGCGCCGTTCGACTGGCAGGTCGTCTCCAACACCGGCGACCGCACGGTCGAGGCCGGCGACGGCGGCTCGCAGCTGGTGCACTTCGTGCCGACCAAGCGGATCTCGACCTACCTGGTCGCGCTCATCGCCGGGCCCTACGCCAAGGTCACCGACCTGCACGAGGGCATCCCGCTGGGCCTGTACTGCCGCGCCTCCCTGGCGGAGTTCCTCGACCCCGAGGAGATCTTCCGGGTCACCAAGCAGGGCTTCGACTTCTACCACCGGGTGTTCGACTACCCGTACCCGTTCGACAAGTACGACCAGCTGTTCGTGCCGGAGTTCAACGCCGGTGCCATGGAGAACGCCGGTGCGGTGACCTTCCTCGAGGACTACGTGTTCCGGTCGAAGGTCAGCCGGGCCCGCTACGAGCGGCGCGCGGAGACGATCCTCCACGAGCTGGGCCACATGTGGTTCGGCGACCTGGTGACCATGCGCTGGTGGGACGACCTGTGGCTCAACGAGTCCTTCGCGACCTACATCAGCACCCTGTGCCAGGCCGAGGCCACCGAGTACACGACGGCGTGGACGACGTTCGCCAACACCGAGAAGGCCTGGGCCTACGCGCAGGACCAGCTGCCCTCCACCCACCCGATCGCCGCGGACATCCCCGACGTCGCCGCGGTCGAGGTGAACTTCGACGGCATCACCTACGCCAAGGGCGCCTCGGTGCTCAAGCAGCTGGTGGCCTACGTGGGCCGCGAGGAGTTCCTGGCCGGCGTCCGGCGCTACTTCCGCAAGCACGAGTACGGCAACACCACGCTGGCCGACCTGCTCGGCCCGCTGTCGGAGAGCTCCGGCCGCGACCTGTCGGAGTGGACCGAGCAGTGGCTGCGCACCAGCCAGGTGAACACGCTGCGCCCGGTCTTCGAGCTCACCGACGACGGCCGGTACGCCGGCTTCGCCATCGAGCAGACCGCCGTCGCCGAGCACCCGGTGCTGCGCAACCACCGGCTCGCCGTCGGCCTCTACAGCGAGGGCCCCGAGGGGCTCACCCGCACCCACCGCGTCGAGCTCGACGTCGCCGGCGCCCGCACCGAGGTGCCCGAGCTCGCCGGGCACCCGGCCGCCGACCTGGTGCTGGTCAACGACGACGACCTGACCTACGCCAAGCTGCGGCTCGACGAGCGGTCGCTGGCCACGCTGCGCACCCGCATCGGGTCGATCCCCGACCCGCTGGCCCGGGCGCTGTGCTGGTCGGCGGCGTGGGACATGACCCGCGACGCCGAGCTGCCGGCCCGGGAGTGGGTGCAGCTGGTGCTGGCCGGCATCGGTGCCGAGACCGAGAGCAGCGTCATCCAGTCGCTGCTGGGCCGGGTGCAGACCGCGCTGTCCTCCTACGCCGACCCCAGCTGGGCGCCGACCGGCTGGGCCCAGCTCGCCGACCATGCGCTCGCCGCCCTGGACAGCGCACCGGCCGGCAGCGACCAGCAGCTGCTGTGGTCGCGCACCCTGGCGACGGCGGCGCGCAGCGACGAGCACGCCGCCGCGCTGCGCGGCCTGCTGGACGGCTCGCGCAGCTACGAGGGGCTGACGGTGGACGCCGACGCGCGCTGGGCGTTCCTGCACGGGCTGGTGGCCATCGGCGCGGCCGGTGACGCGGAGATCGACGCCGAGGCCGAGCGGGACGCCACCGCCACCGGCATCCGGCGCGCCGCCACGGCCCGGGCGCTGCGCCCGGTGGCGGAGTCGAAGGAGGAGACCTGGCAGCGGGCCTTCACCGACGAGTCGGTCCCGAACGCCGTGCACGAGGCGATGCTCCAGGGCTTCTGGCACCACGCCCAGCGCGAGCTCACCGCCGGCTACGTGGAGCGCTACTTCGCCGACATCCGCCCGCTGTGGGACCGGCGGCCGGGTGAGATCGCGAAGAACGCCGTCCAGTACCTGTTCCCGCCGGTGGTGGAGCCGCGCACGATCGCGGCCGCGGACGCCTGGCTCTCCGACGCCGAGCAGCCACCGGCGCTGCGCCGGCTGGTGTTCGAGGGCCGCGACGGCATCGCCCGTGCCCTGCGCGCCCGCGAGCGGGACGCCGACGCCGGGCACGCCACGGCGTAGCACTCAGGAACGACGAAGGCGCCGCACCCCGAAGGGTGCGGCGCCTTCCGTAAGGACCTCGTTGCCCCCCACCACTCGCAAGCTCGCGGCGGGGTCCTGCAACGAGGCCGTCAGTGGCGCAGGGACGCGGGGTGGCCGGCCTGGTCGGACAGCTGACGGAGGCCGTTGACGACGCCGCCGACCAGGTCGCCGTTGGCGAACGAGCTGGTCATCGACAGCACCGCGAGGGCGCACGCGCGGTCGGGCAGCCGACGGCCGGCACCGGCGCCGGTGACGACCTCGACCACGCGCTGGCCGGGCGAGACGGCGATGAGCACGGCGTCGGAGGCGTCCGGGCCGGAGCGGGCGTGCAGCTCCTCGGCGTGCGTGCGGGTGGGCTTGCGCAGCTCCCCGACGTAGAGGGTGAACCGCAGGCCGGTCTCCCGGGAGGACATGGTCAGCGCCTCGTCGAGGCGGGCCAGCTCGCGGTAGCTGAAGACCTCGTCGACCGAGCCGCCCTCGTCGGTGCGGGCGGCGCCGGTCGTGGCCGTGGCGGTGTCGTGGGAGTCAACTTCGAGCGCGCGGGTCATCGCCGGTCTCCGGGGGTGTTCGTCAGGACGTCGGAAGGGGTCACCAGGTCACCGTCACCAGGTGCCGCGGGCGCCGCCGAGCGGGCCGGCGGGTCGGGCGGCGTGCGCGGTGCTGCCGCCACCGGAGTGCGGCTGGCCGGCGCTGACGGCGTGCGTGGCGGCGGCGTCGCTGCCGTGCCGCTCGCCGTACACCGAGGAGCCGATCGCGTGGGTCTCGCCGCCGTGGCCGGCGGCCGGGGCGTGCGCGGGGTGCGGCTCGTACCAGATCGGCGCGTGGTCCCAGGCCTGACCCGGCTTGTAGCGCGGCCGCCGGTTGGCGCCGGGCTTGAGGGTCAGCAGCGCGAGGACGACGACGATGGCCAGCGGGATGCCCGCGAACACGAGGAGGGCTTCGGCGACGTTCACGCCCGACAACTTACCGGTGGCCGCCCCGGTTCACCGGCTCGCCGCCCAGACGGCGGGGCGGCGTCCCGCCCACGGCCGGGCGCTCTCCAGCTGCGCCGACAGCGAGATCAGCGTGGCCTCGTCGGCGGGGCGCCCGACGAGCATGGTCCCGACCGGCAGACCGCCCTCCGTCCAGTGCAGCGGCACGCTCACCGCGGGCTGGCCGGTGACGTTGAACAGCGCGGTGAACGCGGCGTAGCGCTTCTGCCGCTCGAAGTCGGGGCCGCCCTCGCCGTCCTCGGTGAACCAGCCGACCGGGCGGGGCGTCATGGTCAGGACCGGGGCGAGCAGCACGTCGTAGCCGGCGGTCGCGCGGATGAACTGCCGGGAGAACACCCGCAGCGCGAACATCGCCTCCATCGCGTCCCGGGCCGAGAGCGCCAGGCCGCGGTCCCGCATCCACCGGGTGAGCGGCTGCAGGCGGTCCTCGCGCCCCGGCGGCACGGGCAGCGTCGTCGCGCTCAGCGCCCAGACCCGCTCGAAGGAGGGCAGCACCGCCGGGTCGAGCAGTCCGTGCGGCACGTCCTCGACGTCGTGCCCGAGCTGCTCCAGCAGCCGCCCGGCGTCGTCGAACGCGGCGGCGACCTCCGGCTCGAGCTCCACGCCGGGCATCGCCGACTCGGTGTACCGGCCGACGCGGAGCCGGCCGGGGTCGCGGTCGGCGCAGCCGAGGAACGTCTCCCCCGGGGGCAGCGGCGGTGCCCAGAACGGGTCGCCGATCTCCGGCCCGGCCAGCGCGTCCAGCATGGCGGCGGCGTCGCGCACCGTCCGGGCGAGCGGCCCGCTGGTGCCCAGGCCGGTCACCTCGCTGCCGTAGGGCGCGTTGCTGACCCGGCCACGGGTGGGCTTGATGCCGTACAGCCCGTTGATGCTGGCCGGGATGCGGATCGAGCCCCCGCCGTCGCTGCCCTGGGCGAAGGGCACGAACCCGGCGGCGACCGCGACGCCCGCTCCCCCGCTCGAGCCGCCGGCCAGCCGCGAGGTGTCCCAGGGGCAGCGGGCCGGCCCGACCAGGTCGTTGTCGGTGTAGCAGGGGAAGCCGAACTCCGGGGTGTTCGTCTTGCCCACGCTGATCGTGCCGGCCGCGGCCAGCCGGGTGACGACGGCGTCGTCGACCTGCGGCACGAAGTCGGCCAGCGCCGCCGAGCCGAACGTCGTCCGCACCCCGGCGGTGTTGTTCAGGTCCTTGACCGCGGTCGGGACGCCGAGCAGCGGGGGCAGCTCACCGCCCGCGCGGACCCGCGCCTCGGCCTCCGCCGCACGGGCCCGGGCCTGCTCGGGCGTGACCGTGAGGAAGGCGCCGAGCCCGGCGTCGTGCGCCTCGATGCGGGCGAGCGCGTGCTCCACCAGCTCGGTGGGGCTCACCTCCTTCGCCGCGACGGCGGCGGCCTGCTCCAGCGCGGTGAGGTCGTGCAGCTGCGTCACGGACCGCACGCTAGCCGGGATCCGGGGCGCCGATCGGGTTCCCCTCCGGCCAGTCCCCCGCCGCGACGACGGCGCGGCGCAGCGGGTGGAGCAGCTCCGCGAGCCTCCGGCAGCCGGCCTCCCCCAGCTCACGCCAGGGGCGGGCGGCCAACCGGTCGGTGTCGGCCTCGATGCCGGCGACGGCCGCCCGCCCCGCGGTGGTGAGCCGGTCCCCGTCCAGCCAGCCGCGGTCGGCGAGCCGGTCGGCCGCGGTGTCCCACGCCTCGTCGTCCCACCCGCGGGCCCGGAGCAGCCACCCGCGGTCGGCCCGGCCGGAACGGCTCGGGTGGTGCTGCTTGCGGTGCTTGACGCGTCGTGGGATGAGCATGGCTCAGCTCTCCGTGTTCTCGGTCGTCGCCTCGGCGGCGGCCGTACCCTGCGGGCCGGCGGCC
>NZ_SPQP01000016.1 GCF_004571075.1 Blastococcus sp. TF02A-35 | reverse complement strand
GAGTTCCGCGGCCCGAACCTTCGGCCAGTTCTCCTCGACGACCAACCGGGCCAGCCGAAGACGCTGGCGCGGGGTCAAAGCGGCATTAGCGTGGAGCACGAGGACCTCCGGTGCTTCGTGGAATGGGGCCTTCAGCAGCTCCACTCCACGCCCGGAGGTCCTCCCCGAACAAGACCTACTCAGATCCCGTCGTCACAACTCCTCGACCAACGTCTCCGGTCAGTACACCTAGCCGGCGATCTCGCGCAGCAGCTCGGCCAGCCGGGTGCGCCGGGGCCGCGCCGCGACGTCCCGCACCGCCCGGGCCAGGGCGGCGCCGCTGGCCGGCACGATCGAGAGGTGCTTCTGCGCCCGGGTGAGGGCCGTGTAGACCAGCGGGCGCGACAGCATCCCGCCCGCCTCGGGCGGCAGCACGACGACGACGCCCGGCCACTCCGACCCCTGCGCCCGGTGCACCGTGATCGCCCAGCCGTGGCGCAGGTCGAACAGCGCCTGCCCCGTGCAGGTGACCGGACCGGAGCTGAAGTCCACCGTCAGCGACCCCTCGCCGGTGCCGGTGACCACGCCGACCTCGCCGTTGGCGAAGCCGATGGGGTCCAGGTCCAGGTGGTTGGCCGTGGCGACGACGCGGTCCCCGGGGTCGAACCCGAACACCGCGCCCTCGCCGGGGTTGAGCTTGTCCTTGAGCGCCTTGTTCAGCTCGATCGTGCCGGCCGGGCCGCGGTGCACCGGCGTCACCACCTGCACCGACCCCGGGTCGATCCCCAGGGCGCGCGGGATGGAGTCGGTGACCAGCTGCACCACCCGGCGCGCGGCCTCGGCGCTGCCCGCGGCGGGCACCACGACGACCTCGCGGTCCGGGGAGTCCACCGGGGGCAGCTCGCCCTCGCGCACGGCGGAGGCCAGCCGGGCGATCGCCCCGCCCTCGGCCTGCCGGTAGAGGGTGGTCAGCTCGGTCACGGGGACGACGCCGGAGTCGATCAGGTCGCCCAGCACGTGCCCGGGACCGATCGAGGGCAGCTGGGCGGGGTCGCCGACGAGCAGCAGGTGGGTGCCGTCGGGGCAGGCCTCCAGCAGCGCCGCGGTCAGCTCGACGTCGAGCATCGAGGCCTCGTCGACGACGACCACGTCGGCGTCCAGCGGCCACTCCTCGTTGCGGGAGAACCCGCCCGAGGCGCCCTGGGCGCCGAGCAGCCGGTGCACCGTCGTCGCCGGGTGGTCGGTGAGCTCCTCGAGCCGCTTGGCCGCCCGCCCGGTGGGGGCGGCCAGCGCGATGTCGGTGCCCTTGGCGCGCAGGAGCTTGACGATCGCCGCGACGGTGCGGCTCTTGCCGGTGCCCGGGCCGCCGGTGAGCAGGCTGACGCCGGCCGACAGCACCTGGGCGACGGCCTGCTTCTGCCTCTCGTCCAGGCCCTTGGACACCGAGCGCACCGACGCCGGGTCGGCGATCCGCTCGGCGGCGGCGGCCAGCCGGGCCACGTTCTCGGCCACGGCCTCCTCGGCCATGCCGAACCGGGCCAGCGACAGCGTGCGCAGCGCGGGGTCCGGCTCGGGCGGCTCCTCGTCGGAGCCCTCGTCGAGCTCCGGCTCCGGCGGCTCGTGCTCCAGCACCTCGCCGCCGTCGACCGCGGCGACGATGGCGGCGACCGGGTCGCTGATGCCCTCGGCCTGGAGTGCGGAGACGACCAGGTCGGCCGGGAGCACCGTGTGCCCGTCGCGGGTCGCCGTCCGCAGGGTGAGGACGACGATCGCCCGGCCGCGCCGCGAGTCCTGCCGGTCGGCGCCCTTGAGCACGGCGATCGCCAGCCGGTCGGCGTCGACCAGCGTCACCCCCGGCAGGCCGAGCAGCGCCCACGGGTCGTCGCGCAGCCGGCGGGCGGCGTCCGGCCCCAGGCCGTCGGCCACACCAGCGGCGAGCTTGGCCGGCAGCCCCGCGCCGACGAGCAGCTCGACCACCTCGTAGGTGGGCGCGGCGGCCAGGAAGCTGGAGAAGAGCCGCTCCGCGCGCTGGCGGCCGACGCGCGGCAGCTTCACCAGCCGGTCGGCGGTGACGTCGTCCGGGCCGGTGATGCCGGCGCCCGGGAGCTCCGCGGCCGCACGCTTGCCCAGGCCCGGCCACAGCCCGGCCGCGCAGAAGGCGGCGAAGACCGGGTCGCCGCCGGGGGAGGGAGCCGCGCTCACCGGTCCGACCGGCGCTCGGGGTAGCTGAACGGCGGGGCGGAGACGTCCTCCAGGGCGGTGCGGATCGCCGCGGGCAGCCGCACGACGTCGGCGTCCAGCGACGCCTGGAGCTGCTGCGCGGTGCGCGCTCCGACCACGGGCGCGACGACGCCGGGGCGGTCCCGCACCCACGCCAGCGCCACGGCCAGGGGCGTGGTGCCCAGCCCCTGCGCGGCGGTGATCACGGCCTCCACGATGCGGTCGGACTTCGCCGACCGGAGGCCGTCGATGAAGCCCTGCCACTGCTGGGAGGCCCCGCGGGACTCCGACGGCGTGCTGTGCCGGTACTTGCCGGTGAGGATGCCCCGGCCCAGCGGCGACCAGGCGAGGACGCCGACCCCCAGCGCCTCCGCGGCGGGGACGACCTCGCGCTCGACGCCGCGCTGCAGCAGCGAGTACTCGACCTGGGTGCTCACCACCGGGGTGCGGCCCGGCCAGGCCCTCTGCCAGGTGGCGGCCTGCGCCGTCTGCCAGCCGGTGTAGTTGCTGACGCCGATGTAGCGCGCCCGCCCCGAGGAGACGGCGAGGTCGCAGGCCGCGAGGGTCTCCTCCAGCGGTGTCGTCTCGTCCCAGGCGTGCAGCTGCCACAGGTCGACGTGGTCCAGGCCCAGGCGCTCCAGGGAGGCGTCCAGCGCGGAGATCAGGTGCCCGCGGGAGGCGCCGCGGCCCATCGGCCCCTTGCCCGTGCGGCCGACCGCCTTGGTGGCGACCAGCACGTCCGACCGCGGGACGACGTCGGCCAGCAGGTGCCCGAGGGTCCGCTCGCTCTCGCCGTCGCAGTACACGTCGGCGGTGTCCACGAGCGTCCCGCCGGCGTCGACGAAGGCCGTCAGCTGCATGGCGGCCTCGTCCTCGTCGGTGTCGCCGCCCCACGTCATCGTGCCCAGCGCGAGCCGGGAGACGACCAGTCCGCTGCGACCCAGCGCCCGTTGCTCCACGACCGGCCAACCTACCGTCGACCGGCGACGCCCACCCGCAGGCACCGGGGCGCTCGGGGCGCCGCGCCGCGGCTGCGCCGGTCGCCCCCTAGGGTTGCGACCCGTGCCCGTAGGAACCCTCCGCCGTCCGGCCGCCGCGGTCCTCCCCGGAGGCTGCTGACATGGGGTGGGTCGAGGCCGTCGTCCTCGGGATCGTCCAGGGGCTGACCGAGTTCCTGCCGATCTCCTCCAGCGCGCACCTGCGGGTCGTGGGCGAAGGCTTCGGCTGGGGCGACCCCGGCGCGGCGTTCACCGCGATCACGCAGATCGGCACCGAGGCCGCCGTCCTCCTCTACTTCCGGCACGACATCTGGCGGATCATCACCGCCTGGGTGGCGTCCCTCGGCGGCCGCCGGAAGGGCGACCCGGACGCCCGGATGGGCTGGCTGATCATCGTCGGCAGCGTGCCGATCGGGATCCTGGGCCTGCTGTTCCAGGACGACATCGAGACGACGTTCCGCGACCTGCGCATCGTGGCCACCGCGCTGATCGTGTTCTCGCTCGTCCTGTACGCCGCCGACCGGATCGGCAGCAAGCAGCGCGAGCTCGACCAGCTCACCGTGCCGCACGGCATCGGCTACGGGTTCGCCCAGGCCATGGCGCTGATCCCCGGCGTGTCCCGCTCGGGCGGCACCATCACCGCCGGCCTGTTCCTCGGCTACTCGCGGGCCGCGGCGGCCCGGTACTCGTTCCTGCTCGCCGTCCCGGCCGTGCTGGCCTCGGGCTTCTACCAGGTCTACGAGGAGCTGGGCGGCGACCAGGACGGTGGCACGCCGGTCTCCTGGGGGCCGACCATCCTCGCCACCGTGCTGGCGTTCGGCGTCGGCCTGACCGTCATCGCCTGGCTGCTGCGCTACCTCGACCGCGGGAGCTTCACGCCGTTCGTCGTCTACCGGATCCTGCTGGGCCTGCTCATCCTCGGGCTCGTGCTCTCCGGCGTCCTGGACCCCGCCGCCGGCGCCTGACCGGGCCGATGAGTTCGCCGCGGCCCGGCGGTCTGCACACCATGACCACCACGCGCACGCTCGAGACGTCCGGGGCCACGCTCGTCTACGACGTCCGGGGCCCGCTGCCGACGGCCGACGGGAGGCCGCCGCTGTTCCTGGTCGGCGCCCCCATGGACGCCGGTGGCTTCGCCACCCTCGCGGGGTACCTCGGCGACCGGACCGTGGTCACCTACGACCCGCGCGGGATGGGCCGCAGCACCCGCACGGACGGCCGGACCGACCACACGCCGGAGCAGAACGCCGACGACGTGCACCGGATCGTCGAGGAGGTCGGCGGGCCGGTGGAGCTCTTCGGCAGCAGCGGCGGCGCGGTGACGGCGCTCGCGCTGCTGGCCGCGCACCCCGGCGACGTCACGGCCGTGGTCGCCCACGAGCCGCCGCTGATCACGCTGCTCCCGGACGCCGACCGCGCGGTGGCGGCCGAGCGCGCGGTGCAGGACGCCTACCGCGACAAGGGCGGCGGCTACGGCATGGCCGCCTTCATCGCGCTGACCTCCTGGCAGGGGGAGCTCACCGACGACTTCGCGGCCCGCTCCGCCCCCGACCCCGCCGCCTTCGGGCTGCCGGTCGACGACGACGGGTCGCGCGACGACCCGTTGCTCTCGGGCGCCTCCAACGCCGTCACCGCCTACCGGCCCGACGTCGAGGCGCTGCGCGCGTCCGGCGTGCCGGTCGTGGTCGCCGTCGGCGAGGAGTCGGAGAACCTGCTCACCGGGCGGACATCGGTCGCGGTCGCCCGCGCGCTGGGGCAGGACGCCGTCGTCTTCCCGGGTGGCCACGGCGGCTTCCTGGGCGACGAGTACGGCATGCCCGGCCGACCCGAGGAGTTCGCCGCCAAGCTGCGCGAGGTGCTCGACCACGGCTGACGGCGGGGTGGCGGCGCCGCCACCCTTAGGCTCGGCGGCGTGACCACCGTCATCCTCCTGCGGCACGGCCGCACGACCGCCAACGCCGGCGGGGTGCTCGCCGGGTGGATGCCCGGCGTGCAGCTCGACGAGACCGGCCGGGCCCAGGTGCAGGCGGTGGGGGAGCGGCTGGCGAAGGTGCCGCTCGCCGCCGTCGTGACCAGCCCGCTGGAGCGGTGCCGGCAGACCGCGGGCGCCGTCGTCGCCGGGCGCGAGCTGGAGCTGCAGGCCGACGACCGGCTGGGCGAGGCCCGGTACGGCGACTGGACCGGGCGCACGATCAAGGAGCTGGCCAAGGAGCCGCTCTGGAAGGTCGTGCAGCAGCACCCCTCCGCTGCGGTCTTCCCCGGCCCGGAGGGGGAGGGGCTGGCGCAGACCCAGGCCCGCGCGGTCGCCGCCGTGCGCGACTGGAACGCCCGCCTCGGCCCCGACGCGGTCTGGCTCGCCTGCAGCCACGGGGACGTGATCAAGGCGGTCCTCGCCGACGCCCTGGGCCTGCACCTCGACCAGTTCCAGCGGATCGTCGTCGACCCCGCGTCGATCTCCGTGGTCACCTACACCGACACCCGGCCGTTCGTGGTGCGGATGAACGACACCGGGGGCGACGTCTCGGCCCTGGTCCCGCCGCCGCGCAGGGGCCGCCGCCGCAAGCCGTCGTCCGACGCCGTCGTCGGCGGGGGAGCGGGCACCCCGGCCTGACCTGCTGAGGTCGGCCCCCGGACCGCGTCGCGACCGGCGGCGCGGCACCGCTCCCGCGTAACCTGGGCCCGTGCCCCGTCAGGTCCATCTCTTCGATCGCCCCACCCGGTTCGTCGCGGGGACGGTGGGCCAGCCAGGGGACCGGACCTTCTACCTGCAGGCCACCGACGGGACCGGCCGGACCGTCAGCGTCGCCCTGGAGAAGACGCAGGTGCAGGTCCTCGCCGACCGCATGAACGACCTCCTCGACGAGGTGAGCGGCCGGGCGAACACGGTCATCCCGCCGGAGGCCGACGTCGACGACCTGGAGCCGCTCACCGCACCGGTGGACGAGGAGTTCCGGGTCGCGGCCATGGGGCTGGCGTGGGACTCCGCGGCCGAGGCGGTGGTGGTCGAGGCGGTGGCCGCCGGCGAGGAGCCGATCGAGGAGGACGCGATCCTCTCCGACAGCGACGAGGGCCCCGACGCGCTGCGCGTGACCATCACCCCCATGGCCGCCCGCGCCTTCATCGCCCGTGCCCGCCGCGTGGTCGCCGCCGGCCGGCCCTCCTGCCCCCTGTGCTCGCTGCCGCTGGACCCGGTCGGGCACGTGTGCCCCCGGCAGAACGGCTACCGCCGCTGACCGGCGACGTCCCGGTGAGCGAGCAGCCGGCCGGGCCCGACCTGCGCCCGCCGGCCGACGAGGCGGAGGCCCTGGAGCTGCTGCGCACCGGGACGATCGACCTCGAGGGCCGCATGCTCGACGCGTCGAACGTGACGCTGGTGGGCGCGATCCGCACGGACTCCGTGGCCGCCGAGTGCGTCTACAAGCCGGTGGCGGGGGAGCGGCCGCTCTGGGACTTCCCCGACGGCACCCTCGCGGGCCGGGAGATCTCCGCGTACCTGGTCTCGGAGGCCACCGGCTGGCGGGTCGTGCCGCCCACGGTGCTGCGGGAGGGCCCGTTCGGCCCGGGGATGGTGCAGCTCTGGGTGGACGGCGACGAGGACGTCGACCTCGCCGAGTTCGTGCGCCGCGACGACCCCGCGCTGCGCCGGATGGCGGTGTTCGACGCGGTGGTGAACAACGCCGACCGCAAGGGCGGGCACATCATCCCGATGCCCGACGGCCACGTGTACGGCGTCGACCACGGCATCTGCTTCTCGGTGGACCCGAAGCTGCGCACGCTCCTGTGGCGCTGGGCGGGGCGCCCGATCCCGCTGGCCGCGCTCGAGGTGCTGGAGAAGCTGGCCGACGACCTGCGCGGCGACCTCGGCGAGCAGCTGCACGAGCACCTCACCCGGACCGAGGTGCGGTGCACCCAGCGGCGGGTGGCCGACCTGCTGCGGACCAAGCTGCACCCCGAGCCCAACGGCGAGTGGCCCGCGCTGCCCTGGCCGCCCTTCTGAGATCGACCCCGCCTGCTCGCGCGAGAACGCGGTCACGACGCTGGTGAGGACCGCGCGCTCACGCAAGAACGCGGGTACCCGTGCGCCCCGCTCGCCGGTACCTCCGTCGCGGATGACCGGTGTCACCCGCCGGCCCTAGGGTGCGCGCATGGCGCACCGCTCGCGACTGTCGATCCTGCTGCTCGACCTCCCGCCGGAGCACCACGCCGCGGGCAGCGCCTTCTGGGCCGGTGCCACGGGGCGCCCTGCCGCGCCCGACGCCGACGACGAGAGCTGGGCGTCGCTCGGCTCGTTCGCCGACGGATGGCACGTGGAGGTCCAGCGGACGGGGGAGGGGACGCCGCCGCGCTGGCACGTGGACATCGAGACCGACGACATCCCCGCCGAGGTCGCCCGCCTGGAGGCGCTGGGAGCGCGGCGGCACCGGGACATGGGCACGTTCTGGCAGCTGCTGGACCCGGCCGGGCTGGTGTTCTGCGTCGTCGGCGTCCAGACCGGCGAGGAGTTCGACCGCCACGCCGTCAGCTGGCCCTGAGGACCGGGTCGCGCGCAGGCGCGGTCAGGAGGCGGCCATGCCCGTGCGCGCGCCGAGCATCCGCAGGGCCTCCTCGACCCGCGGGAGCGTCGAGGAACCGACCGTCGAGAGGTAGCCGGCCAGGTTCGCGTCGGCGCTCTCGACGTTCCGGGCCAGCAGCCGCAGCTCCGCTGCGGCGCCGGGGTCCGCGCCACCGTCGGAGGCGCCCTGCAGCGCCGTCGTGAGCTCGCGGAGCCGCGCCATGCGGCGTTCCTGGTCCGCCCGCATCCACTCGACCATCGCCGCGTCCGACCTGACGCTGCTGTAGGCGGTCAGCACGGCCAGGCTCAGCTCGCCGGAGCGGTCGTCGTGCAGCAGCGCGGGCGCGTGCCCCTCCCAGGCGGTGTACCGCGGTGGCGCCGGCATGTCACCGCCCGAGCCGATGGCCTGCTCCAGGGAGTGCTTGTTCTCGAGCAGCTCCACGTAGACCATCCGCGCCGCGATCCGCCCCTCCCGCCGGCGCCGCAGCGCCTCCGTCGCCGCCGACAGCAGCCAGCCGAGGACGACACCCGCGAGGGCCAGCGCCGTTGCCATGGCAGGTCACGGTAGGCCCGGTTCGTGGGCGCTTCGAGAGGTTCCTGCGCGGCTCACTCCAGCCGGACGAGCCCGATCGTCGCGGCCGCCCGGGGACCGTCGCCGTCGACGGTGAGGACCTCCAGCGGCACGCGCCGCCAGACCGCGAGCATCAGGTCGCCGGCGGTGCCGGTCAGCGTCGCGACCGGGAACGGGCGCGAGCCGGGGAACAGCGTGCGCTCGGCGTCGGCGTCGACCGCGTGCAGCACCACCGGGTGCGCGTCGTCGGGCGGGCCGGCGGGCAGCGCGGCGGGGACCATGACCTCCAGCCACTCGTCGAGGCCGTCCAGCCCGACGTCGGCGGGGATCGGCCGCACGTCGCCGAGCACCTGCTCGACGTCGACCGTGTGCACCGTGGCCTCGTGCAGCTGGCGGCGGAGGACGAAGGCGACGTCCTGGCGCGCGGCCCACGTCCAGACGCGCTCGGCGGGGTCCGCGCCGGCCAGCGCCGTCTCGAGCTCGGCGCTGCGCGCCGCCGCGTAGGCCAGCAGCTCGTCGTCGGCGTGCCGCACCGGCTCGACGTAGCCGGAGGGGTCCGGCGCGCGCGTGGCCACCACCCACGCCCAGAACCGCTGCACCTCGGCCAGGTGCCACACCAGGTCGGCCAGCGACCAGTCCGGGCAGCCCGGCACGCGGGCCGCCCACCCGCGGGCGAGGACGGCCTCCGCGGCGGCCTCACCGAACCGGGCGTTCACCCGCCGCAGGGCGGGCAGGTACTCGTCGACGTCCATGGTGCCCCCTCCGACCGGATGACCCGCACGGGCGTGCGGCCCGGCGGCGTCGGACCTCGCAACTAGGCTCGTGCCGTGCTCTCCTGGCCCGCTCCGCTGCTGCCGACCCTGCCCGGCACCGGCCCCGTCCTCAAGGTCTACGACACCGCCCGGGGAGAGGTGGTCGCCACGACCCCCGACCGGACCGCGCGGATGTACGTCTGCGGCATCACCCCGTACGACGCCACGCACCTCGGGCACGCGGCCACGTACCTGGCCTTCGACCTGGTCAACCGCATGTGGCGGGACGCCGGCCACGCCGTGCACTACGTGCAGAACGTCACCGACATCGACGACCCGCTGCTCGAGCGTGCCGACCGCGACGGCGAGGACTGGGTCGTCCTCGGCATGCGGGAGACGGCGCTGTTCCGCGAGGACATGACGGCGCTGCGCGTGCTGCCGCCGGAGGACTACGTGGGCGCGGTCGAGGCGATCCCGGGCATCGTGGCGCAGATCGAGCAGCTGCTGGACGCCGGCCTGGCCTACGTGCTCGACGACGGCACCGGCGACGTCTACCACGACGTCGCGCAGGCGCCCGGCTTCGGCAGCGAGTCCCGGTACGACGAGGAGACGATGCTGCGCTTCTTCGCCGAGCGCGGGGGCGACCCCGACCGGGCGGGCAAGCGGAACCGGCTGGACCCCCTCCTGTGGCGCGGCCGCCGCGAGGGCGAGCCCTCGTGGCCCGGCCCGCGGGGCGCCGAGGGCCGCCCGGGCTGGCACATCGAGTGCGCCTGCATCGCGCTGGACACCATCGGCATGGGCTTCGACGTGCAGGGCGGCGGCAGCGACCTGGTCTTCCCGCACCACGAGTTCTCCGCCGTCCACGCCGAGGCGCTCACCGCCACCAAGCCCTTCGCGAAGGCCTACGTGCACGCGGCGATGATCGGGCTCGACGGCGAGAAGATGAGCAAGAGCCGCGGCAACCTGGTGTTCGTCTCCAAGCTCCGCGGCGAGGGCGTGGACCCGATGGCGATCCGCCTCGCGCTGCTGTCCGGCCACTACCGCACCGACCGCGCGTGGACCCCCGCCCTGCTCAGCGAGGCCGAGGAGCGGCTGGCCACCTGGCGCCGCGCCACCGCGCTGGACGCCGGTGCGCCGGCCGGCGCGGTGCTGCTCGGGCTGCGGGAGCGGCTGGCCGACGACCTCGACAGCCCCGGCGCCATCGCCCTGGTCGACGAATGGACGCGGCGCACCCTGGCCGGGGGAGCGGACCTCGAGGAGGAGGCGCCGCGGGTCATCTGCGACGCCGTCGACGCGCTCCTCGGCGTGGACCTGGGCGACTGCGGATGACCGGTGCGCCCCCGGGGCCGTTCCGGCTGACCGACCGCGCCGCCCGGGAGCGGGCGGAGGCCGACCTGGCCCCCGCCGCCACCCGGGCCGCCGCCTCGCGCGGCCGGGCCCGGCCGGAGGCGGAGGACCCGCTGCGGACGGCGTTCGAGCGCGACCGCGACCGGATCCTGCACGCGAAGGCCTTCCGCCGGCTCAAGCACAAGACGCAGGTCTTCCTGAACCCCGACGGTGACCACTTCGTCACCCGGCTCACCCACACCCTGCAGGTCAACCAGGTCGCCCGGTCCCTGGCCCGCGCGCTCGGGCTGAACGAGTCTCTGGCCGAGGCGATCGCGCTCGGCCACGACGTCGGCCACTCGCCGTTCGGCCACATCGGGGAGGACGCCTTCGACCCCTACGTCGAGGGCGGCTGGCACCACGCCGCGCAGGGCGTGCGCATCGTCGAGGTGCTCGAGGACCTCAACCTCACCTGGGAGGTGCGCGACGGCATCCGCGCGCACAGCTGGAAGATCTCCCCGCCGCCGGCCACCCGCGAGGCCGAGTGCGTGCGGTACGCCGACCGGATCGGCTACCTCTCCCACGACGCGCTGGACGCCGCCCGAGCCGGGGTGATCCGCGCCGGTGACCTGCCGGCGCGTGCCGTCGCGGTCTTCGGTCAGCCCGGCAGCGAGATGGTCGGCCGGATGATCGACGCCGTGGTCGCCGGCTCGCTGGCCCCCGGCAGCACGAGCGTGGTCATGGACCCCGACGCCCTCGAGGCGATGCACGAGCTGCGGGACTTCATGTTCAGCCGCGTGTACGCCTCCGACGTCGCCGCAGGGCAGAAGCACGTCGCCGTCGACGTCATCCGCCGCCTGGTCGACCACCACCTGGCGCACCCGGACCTGATGCCGGCGACCTACCGGGACACCGAGGCCCCGGTGCTCACCCAGGTCGTGGACTACGTGTCGGGCATGACCGACCGGTTCGCGCTGGCCACGCACGACCGGCTGTTCGACGCCGACGCGTCGTCCCAGATGCGCCCGCTGCTCCGCTAGGGCCGGCTCGCGCTGACGTCAGGCGCCGCCGGCGGAGCCGCCCCGGCCGCCCAGCGGAAGGACCCCGTCGCCCCCCACCGCTCGCACGCTCGCGACGGGTCCCTGCGACGGGGCCGCGCTCACGCTCCTCCGGCGGAGCCGCCCCGGCGGCGCAGGTATCTCTCGAACTCGCGGGCGATCGTGTCGCCGTTGGCCTGGGACAGGTCGACCTCGGTCGCCCGCTCCTCCAGGGAGCGCACGTACTCGACGACCTCGGCGTCCTCGTTGGCCATCTCGTCGACGGTCTTCACCCAGTCGTCGGCCTGCTGCGGCAGCGCGCCCAGGGGCACCGTCGTCTCCAGGACCTCCTCGACCCGCTGCAGCAGCGCGACCGTGGCCCGTGGCGACGGCGGCTGCGACACGTAGTGCGGAACCGCCGCCCAGAAGCTGATCGCCGGCAGGCCCGCCTGCACGCAGGCGTCCTGGAAGACCCCGAGGATCCCGGTCGGCCCCTCGTAGCGGGACGCCTCCAGGCCGTAGGTCCGGGCCGACTCGCTGTCGTAGGCCGAGCCGGTCACCGGCGTCGGGCGGGTGTGCGGGGTGTCGGCCAGCAGGGCACCCAGCGCGACCACGATGCTCGCGTCCAGCTCCTCGAGGATCTCGATGAGCTCCTCGCAGAAGCCGCGCCAGCGCATGTTCGGCTCGATGCCCCGGATCAGGACGACGTCGCGGTCGAGGCCCTCGGGGCGGGCGACGGAGATGCGCGTGGTCGGCCACTCGATGCGGCGGCTCACCCCACCCACCAGGGAGACGGTGGGGCGGTTGACCTGGAAGTCGTAGTAGTCCTCGGGGTCCAGCGCGGCCAGCGGCTTGGCGTCCCAGATCAGCTCGAGGTGCTCGATCGCCCCGGTCGCGGCGTCGCCGGCGTCGTTCCAGCCCTCGAAGGCCACGACGACCACCGGGTCGGTGAGCTGCGGCAGGTCGTCGGCACTGGACATCGGGTCGGTCACCCCTGCCAGCCTACGTCGATCCCGCCGTCATCCCCCGGTGGCCGTGGGGGGATGTGCGCCGTGGCCTGCTGTGCTGCGGGCCGCCGAGGTGAGACGATGGCCTCGACATCGGGAACGCCCAGGCCTGGGCCAGCCCGCCGGGGTGACGGAGCGCCCGCACCAGGGACGCCGCCCGCACGCCCACCACGTGAAGCCTCTGGGGATCCGCTGTGTCCGATGCACCCACCCTCCGGCCCGACGCCACCGAAGCCCTCACCGCCGCGCTGCAGCAGCGCATCCTCGTGCTCGACGGCGCCATGGGGACGGCGATCCAGCGGGACCGCCCGGACGAGGCGGGCTACCGCGGCGAGCGGTTCGCGGACTGGCCGAGCGACGTGCAGGGGAACAACGACCTGCTCAGCCTCACCCAGCCGCAGATCATCGCCGGCATCCACCGCGAGTACCTCGAGGCCGGCGCGGACCTGATCGAGACCAACACCTTCAACGCCACGACGATCTCGCTGTCGGACTACGGCATGGAGGACCTGGCCTACGAGCTGAACGTTGCCTCCGCCCGCCTGGCCCGCGCCGAGGCCGACGCGATGACCGCCCGGACGCCGGACAGGCCGCGGTACGTCGTCGGCGCCATCGGGCCGACCAGCCGGACGGCGTCGATCTCCCCGGACGTGAACGACCCGGGCGCCCGCAACATCAGCTTCGACGAGCTGGTCGAGGCCTACCTGGAGCAGGCCAACGGCCTGGTCGACGGCGGCTCGGACGCCCTGCTCATCGAGACGATCTTCGACACGCTCAACGCCAAGGCGGCGATCTTCGCGCTGGAGACGCTGTTCGCCGACCGCGGGCGCCGCTGGCCGGTGCTGATCTCCGGCACCATCACCGACGCCTCCGGCCGCACCCTGTCGGGCCAGGTGACCGAGGCGTTCTGGCACTCGGTGCGGCACGTCCGGCCGCTGCTCGTCGGCCTCAACTGCGCGCTGGGCGCCAAGGAGATGCGGCCCTACATCGCCGAGATCTCCCGCGTCGCCGACACGTTCGTCTCCTGCTACCCGAACGCCGGGCTGCCCAACGCCTTCGGCGAGTACGACGAGTCGCCCGAGGAGACCGCGGCGATCATCGGCGAGTTCGCCGAGAGCGGCTTCGTGAACCTCGTCGGCGGCTGCTGCGGCACGACGTCGGCGCACATCGCCGCGATCGCCGCCGCCGTCGAGGGCAAGGCTCCCCGCACGCCGGCCGAGGTCCGCCCCGCGCTGCGGCTGTCCGGCCTGGAGCCGCTGACGGTCACCGAGGAGTCGCTGTTCGTCAACGTCGGCGAGCGCACCAACATCACCGGCTCGGCGCGCTTCCGGAACCTGATCAAGGCCGGCGACTACCCGGCGGCCCTCGCGGTCGCCCGCCAGCAGGTGGAGGCCGGCGCGCAGGTCATCGACGTCAACATGGACGAGGGGATGATCGACGGCGTCGAGGCGATGGACCGCTTCACCAAGCTGATCGCCGCCGAGCCCGACATCTCCCGCGTCCCGGTGATGGTCGACTCCTCGAAGTGGGAGGTGATGGAGGCCGGCCTCAAGAACATCCAGGGCAAGGCCATCGTCAACTCCATCTCGATGAAGAACGGCGAGGAGGAGTTCGTCGAGCACGCCCGGCTGTGCGCCAAGTACGGCGCCGCCGTCGTCGTCATGGCCTTCGACGAGAACGGGCAGGCCGACGACCTGCAGCGGCGGATCGACGTCTGCCGGCGGGCCTACGACGTGCTCACCCAGCAGGTCGGCTTCCCGGCCGAGGACATCATCTTCGACCCGAACATCTTCGCCGTGGCGACCGGCATCGAGGAGCACGCGAACTACGGGCTGGACTTCATCGAGGCCACCCGCTGGATCAAGCAGAACCTGCCCGGCGCGCTGGTGTCCGGCGGCGTCTCGAACGTGTCGTTCTCCTTCCGCGGCAACAACCCCGTGCGCGAGGCGATCCACGCCGTCTTCCTGTACCACGCGATCCAGGCCGGCCTGGACATGGCGATCGTCAACGCCGGGGCCATCGAGGTCTACGACGAGGTTCCGGCGGAGCTGCGCGAGCGGATCGAGGACGTGATCCTCAACCGTCGCCCCGACAGCACCGAGCGGCTGCTGGAGATCGCGGGGGACTACGCCGGCGACGGCGCCGCCAAGGAGGTCGCCACCGAGGAGTGGCGCTCGCTGCCGGTGGGCGAGCGGATCACCCACGCGCTGGTGAAGGGCATCGACGCGCACGTCGAGGACGACACCGAGGAGCTCCGCCAGGAGATCGCCGCCCGCGGCGGCCGGCCCATCGAGGTGATCGAGGGCCCGCTGATGGACGGCATGAACGTCGTCGGCGACCTGTTCGGCGCCGGCAAGATGTTCCTGCCGCAGGTGGTGAAGTCCGCCCGCGTCATGAAGAAGGCGGTCGCCTACCTGATCCCGTTCATCGAGGCGGAGAAGAAGCCGGGGGACGCCGAGCGCAGCAACGGCAAGGTCGTCATGGCCACCGTGAAGGGCGACGTCCACGACATCGGCAAGAACATCGTCGGCGTGGTCCTGCAGTGCAACAACTACGACGTCGTCGACCTCGGCGTCATGGTGCCCGCGCAGCGCATCCTCGACGCCGCCAAGGAGGAGGGCGCCGACATCATCGGCGTCTCCGGGCTCATCACGCCGTCGCTGGACGAGATGGTGAACCTGGCCTCGGAGATGGAGCGGCAGGGCTTCGACATCCCGCTGCTCATCGGCGGGGCGACGACGTCGCGCGCGCACACCGCGGTCAAGGTCGCGCAGAAGTACCACGGCCCGGTCATCTGGGTGAAGGACGCGTCCAGGTCGGTGCCCGTCGTGGCCGCGCTGCTGTCGGACGAGCAGCGGCCCGCGCTGGTGGCCCGCACCGACCAGGAGTACGCGGAGCTGCGCGAGCGGCACGCCGCCCGGCAGGACAGCCGGAAGCTCCTGCCGATCGACAGGGCACGCGAGGCCGCCACCCCGATCGACTGGACCGGCTACACGCCGCCCCGGCCGCGGATGCTGCTGCAGCAGGCCAAGGACGTCTGCTCCGGGCCGGACTGCGGGGTCGTGCTCGACGGCGCCACCCAGTTCGTGCGCCACTTCCACGACTACCCGCTCGAGGAGCTGCGCGGCTACATCGACTGGCAGCCGTTCTTCAACGCGTGGGAGATGCGGGGCCGGTTCCCCGACATCCTGCACAACCCGGCGACCGGCGAGGCGGCGCGGCGGCTCTACGACGACGCCAACGAGATGCTCGACCGGATCGTCGCCGAGAGGTGGTTGCGGGCCAGCGGCGTCTTCGGCCTGTTCCCGGCCAACCGCGTCGACGGCGAGGACATCGAGGTCTACACCGACGAGTCGCGCACCGCGGTCCGCACCACGCTGCACCAGCTGCGGCAGCAGACCGAGGGCCGGGACGGCTCGCCGCGCAAGTCGCTGGCCGACTTCGTGGCGCCCAAGGAGACCGGGCTGGCCGACTACGTCGGTGCCTTCGCGGTGACCGCGGGTCTGGGGTCCACCGAGCGCGTGATGGCGTTCAAGAAGGACAACGACGACTACAGCGCGATCATGCTGGAGGCGCTGGCCGACCGGCTGGCCGAGGCGTTCGCCGAGCGGCTGCACGAGCGGGTGCGCAAGGAGTTCTGGGGCTACGCGCCGGACGAGACGCACGACAACGCGGCGCTGATCGCCGAGAAGTACCGCGGCATCCGCCCGGCGCCGGGCTACCCGGCCTGCCCCGAGCACACCGAGAAGCGCACCATCTGGGAGCTGCTCGACGTCGAGGCCACGGCCGGCATCGAGCTGACCGAGAGCCTGGCGATGTGGCCGGGGGCCGCCGTCAGCGGCTTCTACTTCTCGCACCCGGAGTCGCGGTACTTCGTGCTCGGGCGGGTCGGCCGCGACCAGGTCGAGGACTACGCCCGGCGCAAGGGCTGGACCGTCGACGAGGCCGAGAAGTGGCTCTCGCCGAACCTGGGCTACCGGACCGAGAACGAGTAGAAGGCCCCCCAAGGCCCCTTCCGTCACCTCACCGTGAGGACGTCGGTGAACTCGTCGGAGTGACGGCTGGCGAAGGGGTACTCGCCGGGCTCCGCGGGGGCCGGGAAGGTCAGCAGCGTCCGCGCGGGCACGTCGACGTCGAAGGAGCCGTCGGCCGCGGTGATCGTCACCGGCTCGTCGGTGCCGTTGTGCACCGTCACCCGCGACCCGGCGGCGACCGGCCCGGCGACGTGGAACCGGGTGCCGTCGACCAGGATGCCGACCGAGAGCTCGCCGTGGTCGTGGCCCGCCATCGGGTCCGCCGGGGCCGCGGTCCGCGCCTGGCCCGTTGCGGCCGGTGCGGGGGCCGGCGCGGAGGCCCCCGACGCCGTCGGGGGAGGGGAGCCCGCGAGGCCGACGGCCAGCGCCACGGTCGCCAGCATGACCAGCACCTCCACCGCGGCGAACCGGCGGAAGCTGCCGGGCACGCCGGCACGGAGGCGGGGGAGCGTGCGCCGGCGGTGCTGCCGGCCCAGGATCCCCAGGGCGACCAGGCCCGTCGTCTTGCCCACCAGCAGCCAGCCGTAGCCGGTGCCGGCCGCCGCGAGGAGGGCGTCGGTCCCGCCGAGCACGAACCAGGCGGCCAGGACGCCGGTCCCGGCGGTGGCGAGGAAGCACACCAGCGCCACCGTGCTGAACCGGGTCGCCGCGGTCGCCTCGGCGGCGCCGCGGCCGTGCGCCAGCAGGGCCAGCAGCCCCCCGACCCAGACGGCGGCGGCGACGACGTGCACGCCCAGCGTGGTGACTGCAACGAGGTGGTCCTCCGCGGCCGAGGAGTGCCCGCTGAGCACCACCGGGGCCAGCAGCGCCGCCCCCGCACCGGCCAGCAGCAGGCGTGCGCCGCCCGCGCCCCGGCACCGCCGCGCGGCCGGGACGAGGACGGCGGTGAGCGCCAGCACCACCAGCGTGGCGCGGCCGGCACCGGTGTCGAGGAGGTAGACCTGCAGCGACGACCAGGGCAGGGCGGTCGGTGCCTGCCCCACCAGCAGGCTCACGGTGAGGACGGCGCCGAGCACCGTCGCCCCCGCCCAGGCGAGCGCCCAGGTGGAGGCCGCCCCGAGTGCGCGTCGCGCCTCGGCCGTGCCGGGCAGGAGGACAGCGGCGAGGACCAGCGTGCCAACCGTGCCGACGGCGGCGATCCGGGCCGCCAGGGCGACGACCGACGCGAGCCCGTCGACCAGCGGGCCGGGGCCACCCGGGGCGGGGTCCCCGCCGCCGACGGACGCCGCCACCAGCACGACGGCGGCCAGGCCCACGCCGGTGGCCGCGACCGCCGGCGCCGCCCAGGGCCGCTGCCGCCTCGGCTCCGTGGCCGTGGCGAGCCGCGGCTCGGGCGCCGCGAGGGTGCTGCGGGTCACGACCGCCTGCGCAGCCGCCGGGCCGTGAGCACCCCGAGCGCGCCCACCAAGCCCGCGCCGGCCAGCGGGTAGACGGCGGGCAGCGAGGCGGCGCCGGACGCGTCCGTGGCCCCGACGCCGTCCGTGGCCGCCGGGGCGGACGCCGCGGAGGGCGCGGTCCCGGCGACGGTGAAGGCGTAGGTGCCCGCCAGGCCGTGACCGTCGGAGGAGGTGCTGCGCCAGTCGACGCGGTACGTCCCGGCCGGCAGCGGCTCGGCCAGCGGCTGGACGACGGCGGTGCCCTCGATGGTGGCGGGACCCTCCGACACCGGTGCACCGTCGGGCCCGGTCACCAGCACCTGGGTGCCCAGCGGCAGCGGCTCACCGGTGAACCGGAGCTCGACGGTCGACGGCGCGGTGCCCACCTCGCCGTCGGCGGCCGGGCTGCTGCTGACCAGGCCGTCGTGGGCGAGGGCCGCGGACGGCGCCGCGACCAGGAGCAGCGCGGTGGCCGCCACACCGAGCAGGAGCCGGGGGACGCGCCATCCGCGGGAGTGCTCGGTACCAGCAGCTCGGGTCGCAGTCATGCCTGGTGTTCGCAGCACAGGGGCGTTCCGGTTGGGGCGGCGAGAAAGTTCGCTGGTGGGTGAACCGCTCCGTGCACCGGCGCCGAATGCGGGGCGGGTCAGAACGGTGGCGGGAACAGATCTCCCCGTCGGGGAAGCCGTCCGCTGGGCCCGGTCAGTCACCTCTGAGAACTGGAGCAAGCCCATGCGCAAGGCACTCGCACTCCCGACCGTCGCCCTCGCCGCCGCGGCCTTCCCGCTGCTGAGCATCAGCACGGCTTCCGCCCACGACGGCGCGCAGAGCTACCAGGCCGACCTCGGCGCCGTGAACATGTCCGGTGTCGACGGCACCGGGATGGTCACGCTCGACGGCAACAAGGCCACGGTCATGGTCAAGGCATCCGGCCTCCTCGCCGGCTCGCCGCACGCCCAGCACTTCCACATCGCGGCGCTGGGCCAGTGCCCGGGCAACGACCTGTCCGACGACGCGGACAAGGACGGCTTCGTCAGCGTCACCGAGGCCGCGAAGTACTACGGCGCCATCGGCACGTCGCTGACCACGACCGGGGACACCAGCCCCGACAGCGGGCTCGCGGTCGACCGCTTCCCGACCGCCGAGGGCGGCACGCTCACCTACGAGCGCACCTTCGACGTCACCCCGGACGTGCACGCCGCGTTCGAGGCCGGGACCGCCGTCCTGGTGGTGCACGGTGTGGACAAGGACGGTTCGGGCGCCTACGACGGCAACGTCAAGAGCGACCTGGACCCGTCGCTGCCCATGGAGGCCACCGCTCCCGCCGCGTGCGGCCCGCTGAAGGCCGCGCAGATGGGCACCGCGCCCAGCGGTGGCGCCGAGACCGGTGCGGGTGCCACGTCCGGCATCGAGCAGCAGGCCGCCTTCGGCATCAGCGCCGTCGCGCTGACCGGTGCGGCCGCCGCCGGTGCGATCGCCTACCGCCGCCGTCAGGCCGAGCAGGCCTGACCCGGCACCCGGGGCCGCACGGGAGAGGTCTCCCGTGCGGCCCCGGCCCCACCCCCACGATCCGGAGGAACCGCGTGACCCAGAGCAGCCGCCGTCCGGGCCCCCGCACGTGGTGGGCGGCCCTGGCCGTCGCGCTCGCGGTCGTGGCCGTCGTCGCCGTCGTGGTCGGGGTGAACGGTCAGCAGGAGGCCCCGGCGCCGGCAGCGAGCACCGAACGCTCCCAGCCGGCCGTGCCCGCGCCGACCGGGCAGCCCGGGACGCCTGCCGACGCGCCGCCCGCCCAGGTCGCCGACCCCGTCTCGGTGGGCATCCCGAGCATCGACGTCACCAGCGACCTGCTCCGCCTGGACCTGAACGACGACGGCACCGTCGAGGTGCCGCCGCTCGCCCCGGACGACCAGGCCGGCTGGTACCAGCGAGGACCGGCCCCCGGCGAGGTGGGGCCCGCGGTCATCCTCGGGCACGTGGACTCCGCCGAGCACGGCCCGGGGGTCTTCTTCGACCTCGGTGCCCTGGAGCCCGGCTCCGAGGTGACGGTGACCCGAGCGGACGGCACGGTCGCGGTGTTCGCCGTCGACCGGGTCGAGGTGCACCCGAAGGACGACTTCCCGACCCTCGAGGTCTACGGCAACACCGACGACTCCCAGCTGCGGCTCATCACCTGCGGGGGCGACTTCGACTCCGGCGCGCGCAGCTACGAGGACAACGTGATCGCGTTCGCCACCCTGACCGGGACGCGCCCGGCCTGACCCGCGGCCGCCGTGCTCCGGCGGGACGGCGGCTCAGCCGACGGCGGTCTCGGTGTGCAGCGCCGCTGCGCCGCGACCGTCGGCCTTGACCCGGTAGAGCGCGAGGTCCGCGCGGCGCATCAGCTGTGCGGCGGTGTCCCCGGCGCGGCGCTCCGCGACGCCCGCCGAGACGCTGACGTCGGGGACGAGGGAGCAGAGCCGGCGGACCGCGGACAGGGCCTCGGTGCCCGACAGGCCGGGCATCAGCAGCGCGAACTCGTCACCGCCGTGCCGGGCCAGGAGCGCCCCCGGAGGCAGCTCCCGCCGCCAGGCGCCGGCGACCCGGCGCAGCAGCGCGTCGCCGGCCTCGTGGCCGGCGGTGTCGTTGATGCGCTTGAAGTGGTCGAGGTCGAGCAGCGCCGCCGACAGCTGGGCGTCGGAGCGCCAGGTGTGCTCCTCGAGCGCCTCGTCGAAGCCGCGACGGTTCGCCAGCCCCGTGAGCGCGTCCGACCCGGCGTCGGAGGCGCGCAGGACCAGGGTCCGGGTCACGCAGGCGAGCGTGACCACGACGACCGCGAGCGCGCCCGCGGTCACGAGCGACGTGTCGCCGCGCAGCACCAGCGCCGCCGAGGTGCTGACGACGGCGGTCACCACGTGGGCGACCGCGACGCGCCGGTCGGCGAAGAAGCAGGCGATGACGCCGACGAAGGTGCTGATCGAGGCGCAGAGCACGGCGGTGGTCGAGTCGGGGCTGACCAGCACCACGAGCGTGATCAGCGAGCAGCCGACCGTGACCAGGCCGCCGAGCACGAGACGGGAGAGGGTCACCCCCCAGCGGGAGAGGCCGGCGCCGACAGCCACGGCCAGCAGGCCCGCGCCGGCGACGACCCAGCGGCGCCCGGGGTGGTCGCTCCCACCGCTCGCGGACAGCAGCGCGGTGCACCCGCCGGCGACGAAGAACAGGGCCAGGGTGCGTGCCATCGTGCGGAGGGACGCGACGTCCCGCACCGCCGGCTCGACCGTGGATCTCCTCACCCGCCCGTCATCGTCCTGGCCGGGGGGCTCCTGGAGGGCTGAGCTGCACGTTCACCGTGACATCCCCCCGAGGAGGGGGGCGTCGTCATCGACGGACCGGACCGGCTGGGACACTCAGGGGCACGGGACCACCACAGGAAGAGCGCCGACCAGATGCCGAGCACGCTTGCCGCAGTCCTCTTCGACATGGACGGCACGCTGGTGCAGACCGAGGAGTACTGGGGCGAGGCGATGTTCGAGCTCGCCGCCACCCTGGGCGGCGTGATGTCGCCCGAGGCCCGCGCGGCGACGGTCGGCACCTCCATGCGCCGGTCGATGGAGGTCCTGCACGCCGACCTCGGGGTCGTGCGCACCGAGGAGCAGCTGCTGGCTGACGCCCGCTGGGTGGAGGACCGGACCGGGGAGCTGATGGCCGGCGGCATCCCGTGGCGCCCAGGTGCCCGCGAGCTGCTGGGGTCGGTGCGCGGCGCCGGGCTTCGCACGGCGCTGGTGACGACGACGCCGCGCCGGCTGGCCGACATCGTGCTCGGCACCATCGCGCGGGACCTGGGCGGCGACCCGTTCGACCTCACCGTGTGCGGGGACGAGGTGCCGGCACGCAAGCCGGACCCGGCGCCCTACCTCCAGGCGGCCGCCGCCCTGGGCGTCGACCCCTCGGCGTGCGTGGTGGTCGAGGACTCGCTGGTGGGCGTGACCTCGGGGCTGGCGGCCGGGATGGCCGTGCTCGGGGTGCCCGCGATGCAGCCGGTGCCACCGGCGCCGGGCCTCACGCTGGTGGGGACGCTCGCCGGGACCGACGTCGCGACGCTGGCCGACGTGCTGGCGGCCGGCGCGGCTGTGGAGCTCGCCGGCCGCTGAGCGCCGGACGCCGACCGGGTCACGTGTCCGTCAGCACCCAGGGTGCGCTGCGCTCCTCGTGCACACCGGTCCGGCGGCGGAGGTGGGTCCGCCCGGAGTCCCCGATCACCCGCCACCGGTTGTTCTCGAACAGCTCGGTCCGTGCGCCGGACTCCTTGCCGCGCCGGACCCAGCTCCGCTCGCGGATGCGCCCCTCGGCGGCTGCATGGACGAGCGCCCGTACGGCCGGGACGAGCTCCGCCCATTCGGATGGCAGGAAGAAGACCTCCAGCCAGCCGTGCTGACCGATCCCGACGAAGACGGTGTCGTGGTGGTCCGGGGTGAGCTCGACGGCTGCTGCGTGAGGCACCGAGGGCTGCAGCCGGATCGTGACCGTGCCCTCCGCCCTCATGGCCAGCTCGGGACGCTCGATGACGGTGGCCGCGCCCGTGGGGAGGGCGGCGATCACCTCGGCCACCATGGCCCGGAGCGCGTCGACCAGGACGTCGAGCTCCGTGTACGGCGAGACCGCACGCCCCGGTCGGCGGGCCACCTCGACGGTCAGACCGGCGTGACGGGCAGCGTGGTCCGCCATCCGGCGGCCGCGGCTGCCTCGGCGGGGAACGGCGGGGGAGTGCCGCCCCACGCCGGGCACAGGGCCTGGTGGTCGCACCAGCCGCAGAGCCGGGTCTTGTTGGGCCGGAACTCGCCGGTCTCCACCGCGCGCTCGATCGCCGACCAGATCGCCTGCAGCGTGCGCTCGAAGCGGACCAGCTCGGCCTCGTCCGGAGCGTAGGTCAGGGCGTCCCCGTCACCCAGGTAGAGCAGCTTCAGCTGCGCCGCCACCACGCCGCGGGTGCGCCAGAGCACCAGCGCGTAGAACTTCATCTGGAACAGCGCCTTGGACTCGAACGCCTCGCGCGGCATCGAGCCGGTCTTGTAGTCGACCACGCGCAGCGCGCCGTTCGGGGCGACGTCGAGCCGGTCGACGTAGCCGCGCAGCAGCAGCCCGTCGGGCAGCGTGACCTCGACCAGCTCCTCGCGGGCCTCGGGCTGGAGGCGGCGCGGGTCCTCCAGCGTGAAGTACCTCTCGACGAGCTTCCCGGCCGAGGCCAGCCACGCCTCGACCGACTCGGGGGCGTTCACGTCGGTCTCGGCGCCGGCGTCGTCCGCGGCCGCGAACAGCTCCGCGATGCCGGGCTCCTCGCGCAGCTCGCCCCAGGCCGGCTCCAGCAGCTCGAGCGCGCTCTCCGGCGTCCGCTGGGCGGGCGGCAGGTCGTACAGCCGCTCCAGCACCGAGTGCACCAGCGTGCCCCGGACGGCGGCGAGGCTCTTCTTCTCGGGCAGCCGGTCGATGGTGCGGAAGCGGTACAGCAGCGGGCAGGTCTTGAAGTCCGCCGCCCGGCTGGGCGAGAGGGACGGGCGACGCGGCGCCGTGGCCGCCTCGGCCGGCGGCGCGTCCGCTGCTGCGGAGCCGTCGGCCTGCGGGTCGGTCTGCACCATCGCCGTCATGCACCCGAGGCTAGGTCGCCCCACCGACACTTCCGAGCGACCGCGCCGCATCGGCGTCACGGGTCACACCCGCACCGTCCGTACGCTGGTCGCCCGTGGACACCCAGCCCGAGCCAGAGCTCGACGTCAGCCCTGCGACCGACGGCCCTTCTGCAGGGACCCTGCGCGAGCCTGCGAGTGGTGGGGGGCAGGAGGACCCGTCCGCGGTCGAGGGGGCGTTCGTCGCCGGTGACCGGGTCCAGCTGACCGACCCCAAGGGGCGGCACCACACCGTCGTCCTGACGCCCGGCAAGCAGTTCCACACCCACCGCGGCGCCATCGAGCACGACGACCTGATCGGCGCGCCGGAGGGCTCGGTCGTCCACTCCACGGCGAACACCGGCTACCTGGCGCTGCGCCCGCTGCTGGCCGACTACGTGCTCTCCATGCCGCGCGGGGCCCAGGTCATCTACCCGAAGGACGCCGCCCAGATCGTGGCGTTCGGGGACGTCGGCCCGGGGATGCGCGTGCTGGAGGCCGGCGCGGGCTCCGGCGCGCTGAGCTGCTCGCTGCTGCGCGCCGTCGGCTCCGAGGGGTCGCTGACCAGCTACGAGCGCCGCGAGGACTTCGCCGACGTCGCCCGCACGAACGTCGGGGCCTTCTTCGGCGAGGTCCCGGGCAACTGGAGCCTGCGCCTGGGGGACCTGGCCGACCACCCGGCCGAGGAGGTCGTCGACCGCGTCGTCCTCGACATGCTCGAGCCGTGGGCGGTCCTGCCGACGGTGGCCGCGGCGCTGCGCCCGGGCGGCGTGCTCGTCGGCTACGTGGCGACGGTGACGCAGCTGTCGACCTACGTCGAGGCGCTGCGTGCCCAGGGCGTGTGGACCGAGCCCTACGCCTGGGAGACGCTGATGCGCCCGTGGCACGCGGTGGGCCTGGCCGTGCGCCCCGAGCACCGGATGGTCGCCCACACGGCGTTCCTGGTGACCGCCCGCCGGCTGGCCGAGGGGACCGTTGCCCCGATCCGCCAGCGGCGCGCCCAGAAGCACTGACGGGCGCGCCCTAGCACCCCCGAGCGGCCTTGGCGAGGCGACGGCGAACTGTCGTCGCGCGTGTATAGATTTGCGTCCTGGCTCCCCCGAAAGTGCGGAGGTGCGTGATGGGCCTGGGTCCCGACGAGATGAACGCGCGACGTGAGCGTGACGTCGCTGCGCTGCTCACTCAGATCTCCTACCTCGAGGAGGAGATCGGACTGCTCCGCCGCAAGGTGTCCGACAGCCCGCGCCAGGTGCGCGTGCTGGAGGAGCGGATCGCCGAGGCGGAGGGCCGCGCGGCCTTCCTCTCCGAGCGCAACGACAAGCTCGCCAGCACGCTGCGGGACGCCCGCGAGCAGCTGGTCACGCTCAAGGAGGAGGTCGACCGCCTCGGCCAGCCGCCGTCCGGCTACGGCGTCTTCCTGAACCGGTACGACGACGGCACCGTCGACGTCTTCACCGCCGGCCGCAAGCTGCGGGTCTCGGTCTCGCCGAACGTCGACGTGACCGTTCTGCGCGCCGGCCAGGAGGTCATGCTCAACGAGGCGATGAACGTCGTCGAGGCGCGGTCGTTCGAGCGCCAGGGCGACGTCGTCATGCTCAAGGAGCTGCTCGAGCCGATCGACGGCGTCACGCAGCGTGCGCTGGTCATCGGGCACACCGACGAGGAGCGCGTGGTCTACCTCGCCGACTCCCTGACCGGGCAGCCGCTGCGCGTCGGGGACTCCCTGCTGCTGGAGAGCCGCTCGGGCTACGTCTACGAGCGGATCCCCAAGAGCGAGGTCGAGGAGCTCGTCCTCGAGGAGGTCCCCGACATCGACTACACCGACATCGGGGGTCTGTCCCGGCAGATCGAGCAGATCCGCGACGCCGTGGAGCTGCCGTTCCTGCACGCGGACCTGTTCCGCGAGTACGAGCTGCGGCCGCCCAAGGGGATCCTGCTCTACGGCCCGCCCGGGTGCGGCAAGACGCTGATCGCCAAGGCGGTCGCCAACTCGCTGGCCAAGAAGGTCGCGGCGGTGCGCGGCGACGGCGACACGAGCCAGGGGAAGTCCTACTTCCTCAACATCAAGGGCCCCGAGCTGCTCAACAAGTACGTCGGCGAGACCGAGCGGCACATCCGCCTGGTCTTCCAGCGTGCGCGGGAGAAGGCCAGCGAGGGCACGCCGGTCATCGTGTTCTTCGACGAGATGGACTCGATCTTCCGGACCCGTGGGTCCGGGGTCTCCTCCGACGTCGAGTCGACGATCGTGCCGCAGCTGCTCAGCGAGATCGACGGCGTCGAGGGCCTGGAGAACGTCATCGTCATCGGGGCCTCCAACCGGGAGGACATGATCGACCCGGCGATCCTCCGCCCCGGCCGGCTCGACGTGAAGATCAAGATCGAGCGGCCGGACGCCGAGGCCGCGCGGGACATCTTCAGCAAGTACCTGACGCCGACGCTGCCGATCAACCCCGACGACCTGGCCGAGCACGGCGGCAACCGCGAGGCGACGATCGCCGGGATGATCCAGCGCACCGTCGAGCGCATGTACACCGAGAGCGAGGAGAACCGCTTCCTCGAGGTCACCTACGCCAACGGTGACAAGGAGGTCCTCTACTTCAAGGACTTCAACTCCGGCGCCATGCTGCAGAACATCGTCGACCGGGCGAAGAAGATGGCGATCAAGGAGCAGCTGGAGACCGGCGCCGGCGGGCTGCGGGTCAGCCACCTGACGGCGGCGTGCCTCGACGAGTTCAAGGAGAACGAGGACCTGCCCAACACCACCAACCCCGACGACTGGGCGCGGATCTCGGGCAAGAAGGGCGAGCGGATCGTCTACATCCGCACGCTCATCAGCGGCAAGGGCAACGAGGCGGGCCGGGCCATCGACACCGCCACGAACACCGGCCAGTACCTGTAGCACCGACCGACGTCGACCGACGGCCCGGCTTCCACCTGGGAGCCGGGCCGTCGTCGTCTGCACGGGGTGGGGCTATGTAAACGATCCTTGACACGATGTCGGCATAGCTTTACGTTCTCCGTGTCCAGCATCTTTGACATCGGAGGTCGTGGTGGCGTTCCAGGAGAAGCGGGCCTGGCTGATGGCCCTGGTCTCGATCGGTGCCTACGCGGCCTACGTGGTCGTCATCCTGAGCCGGAGCGTGACGGGTGACGTGGCCGGCACGCCGTACGTCGCCGCCCTGCTGTGGAGCATCGGAGCCGCGATCGTCGCGAACATCGTGCTGCAGGTACCGCTGGCGGCGGCCGCTCCGCAGGACGCCGGCGCGCGGGACCAGCGGGACCGGGAGATCGACCGGTTCGGTGAGCACGTCGGCCAGTCCTTCCTGGTCGTCGGCGGGGTCGGCGCGCTCGTGCTCTCCCTGGTCGAGGCCGACCACTTCTGGATCGCCAACGCGGTCTACCTGGCTTTCGTGCTCTCGGCCGTGCTCGGCTCCGCCGCGAAGATCGCCGCCTACCGCTGGGGGTTCCAGCCGTGGTGAAGCCGACCAGGGTCACCAACACGATCCGGGCCCTGCGCTTCGCGCGGGGGGAGATGACGCAGGCCGAGCTCGCCGCACGCGTCGGCGTGACCCGGCAGACGGTGATCGCGATCGAGCAGGGTCGCTACTCGCCGTCGCTGGAGATGGCATTCCGGATCGCCCAGGCCCTGGGCGCTCCGCTCGACGAGGTGTTCCAGTACCCGGACGGAGAAGGACGATGAAGGCGATCGTGCGCTACGAGTACGGCTCGGCCGACGTGCTGGCACTGGGGGAGGTCGACCAGCCGGCGATCGGCCCCCGCGAGGTCCTCGTCCGGGTACGGGCGGCCGGCGTCGACCGCGGCGTGTGGCACGTCATGACCGGCCTGCCCCACCTGGGCCGCCTGGCGTTCGGGCTGCGGGTGCCGCGGAACCCGGTGCTGGGCATGGACGTCTCGGGCGTCGTGGAGGCCGTCGGGGTCGAGGTCGAGGCGCTCAGGCCGGGCGACGAGGTGCTCGGCACCTGCTCCGGCGCCTTCGCCGAGCTCGCGGCCGTGCGGGAAGACCGGTGCGTCCTGAAGCCGGCGGTGCTGACCTTCGAGGAGGCGGCGGCGGTGCCGACGTCCGCTGTCACCGCGCTGCAGGCGCTGCGCACGCACGGCCGGGTCCGGGCTGGCCAGCGGGTCCTGGTCATCGGCGCCGGAGGCGGCGTCGGCTCGTACGCGGTGCAGATCGCCAAGGCCTGCGGAGCGCACGTCACCGGCGTGTGCAGCACGTCCAAGCTGGAGCTGGTGCGGTCGCTGGGGGCGGACGAGGTCGTGGACTACACGGTGACCGACGTCGTCGAGTCGGAGGACCGGTTCGACCTCGTCCTCGACATCGCCGGCAACCGCAGCGTCTCGCGGCTGCGCCGGGTCCTGTCGCCGCGCGGGACGCTGGTCATCGTGGGCGGCGAGGGAGGCGACCGCCTCACCGGCGGGATGGGCCGACAGCTGGGAGCCGCTCTGCTGTCACCCCTGGTCCGCCAGCGGCTGCACTTCTTCGTCGCGGTGGTCCGCCGGCCCGATCTGGAGACCGTCCGCGAGCTGCTCGAGAGCGGCGCCGTGCGGCCCGCGGTGAGCCGCACCTACGCGCTCGCCGACGCCGCTCGGGCCATCCGCGACCTGGAGGGGGGCCGGGTCGCCGGCAAGGCCGTCGTCACGGTCTAGCGCGAGCCGTCCGGCGCCCGCGGCCTAGGGTTGGGCCATGAGCGTCCGGCGGGTCATGGGCACCGAGGTCGAGTACGGCATCTCGGTGCCGGGGCAGCCGGGGGCGAACCCCACGACGCTGTCGAGCCTGGTGGTGAACGCCTGGGCGGTGGCCGAGGCGCCGACGCCGCGGCGGCCGCGCTGGGACTTCGAGGAGGAGTCGCCGCTTCGCGACGCCCGCGGCTTCGACCTGACGCCGGCGCAGGCCCTGGACCACAACGACCTCGACGAGGACCACGGGATGGCCAACGTCATCCTGACCAACGGTGCCCGGCTGTACGTCGACCACGCGCACCCCGAGTACTCGACGCCGGAGGTCACCACCCCGCGCGACATCGTGCTGTGGGACAAGGCGGGGGAGCAGGTGATGGCCGAGGCGGCCCGCCGCGCGGCGCGGATCCCCGGCACGAGCCCGATCCAGCTCTACAAGAACAACACCGACGGCAAGGGTGCCTCCTACGGCGCCCACGAGAACTACCTGATGGACCGGCGGACGCCGTTCATCGACATCATCCGCGGCCTGGTGCCCTTCTTCGTCACCCGCCAGGTCTTCGCCGGGTCGGGCAAGGTCGGCATCGGCGTGGACAGCCGCACCGCCGGCTTCCAGCTCTCCCAGCGCGCCGACTTCTTCGAGGTCGAGGTCGGCCTGGAGACGACGCTCAAGCGGCCGATCATCAACACCCGCGACGAGCCGCACGCCGACGCGGACAAGTACCGCCGGCTGCACGTCATCATCGGCGACGCCAACCTCGCGGAGCTGTCGACCTACCTCAAGGTCGGGACGACGTCGCTCGTGCTCGCGATGATCGAGGCCCGCGCGCTGCCCCATGACCTGGCCATCGAGGAGCCGGTGCAGGAGCTCCAGGCGGTCAGCCACGACGCCACGCTGACCCACCGCATCCGGATGCGGGACGGGCGGCGGCTGACCGCTGTCGAGCTGCAGCGGATCTACCTGGAGAAGGCGGTCCGCTTCGTGGAGACGCGCGGTGAGGCCGACCAGCAGACCAGCGACGTGCTGGCGCAGTGGGCGAGCGTCCTGGACGACCTCGAGGCCGACCCCATGCGGCTGGCCGACCGCCTCGACTGGCCGGCGAAGCTGCGGCTGCTGGAGGGCTACCGCTCGCGCGACGGCCTGGACTGGGGCGACTCGCGGTTGCGGCTGGTCGACCTGCAGTACTCCGACGTCCGGCCCGAGAAGGGGCTCTACAACCGGTTGGTCGCCCGGGGGGCGATGAAGCGGCTGCTCACCGACGAGGAGGTTACGCGGGCGATGACCTCGCCGCCGGGGGACACCCGGGCCTTCTTCCGCGGTGAGTGCCTGCGGCGGTTCCCGGGACAGGTCGCCGCGGCCTCGTGGGACTCGGTCGTCTTCGACCTGGGACGGGAGAACCTCGTCCGCATCCCGACGCTCGAGCCGCTGCGCGGGACGCGGGAGCACGTGGGGGCGCTGTTCGAGGCGTCGGCGACGGCTCAGGAGCTCGTCGACACCATCACCGGTCCCTGAGGCGTCCACAGGGCGCAGCGGCGTCCACGGCACCCGGTCGGCGGACGCCGGATGTCGGCGCCTGCGAGTAGTTTCCTGACCAGCACCAGCCACGTGAAGGACCGGAGGGCAGCATGGTCACCAGGGACACCGGCGGACAGCAGAAGGCGACGCGCTCGCGCGAGGAGAACGAGGAGATCGAGGCCTCGGTCGACTCCGACGTCGCCGAGCGCCACGAGAAGATGACCGAGGACGTCGACTCCCTCCTGGACGAGATCGACGACGTGCTCGAGGAGAACGCCGAGGACTTCGTACGTGCATACGTACAAAAGGGCGGCCAGTGAACGATCTTGTTCCGTAATGCCCGCCCATGGACACGAAGTTCTGCCGCGACTGCGGGCAGCACCGTCCGGTCAGCGCATTCACGTCGAACAAGCGATCGCGCGACGGTCTCGCGTTCTACTGCCGCGAGCACCTCGTTGAGAGGTCCGCGCGGAGCAGGGCTGCGCGGCGGGTGGCACCAGGAGTCCATCGACGCCCTCCGGAAGGCCTGGTGGTGCCTCGAGGCTCCAAGTGGGGCCCTGACTGCGGCGAGGTGAAGCCGCTGGAGCACTTCGCCCGGTCGCGAGCGAGCGCGACTGGTGTCGCCACCTACTGCCTGCCGTGCCACAACCAGCGAGGGAAGGCATCCCGGGAGAAGGTCGGTGGGTCCCGGACCTATCACCTGTCCCGGCGGTACGGGATCACCGCCGCCGAAGCGGACGAGATGCTCGTCTCCCAGGGCGGCGCCTGCGCCATCTGCAGAACGGCTCCCGCAGCGCACGTCGACCACGACCACGCGACCGGTGCGGTCCGAGCGTTGCTGTGCTCCAACTGCAACGGCGGTCTGGGGCAGTTCAAGGACGACCCGGAGGTGCTGCGCGAAGCCGCCGACTACGTCGCCTTCCACACGCTGAGCCAGTACATCGTCGCCACGTTCGCCGCCGGCGGCCTCGGTCCGGTCCGACCCGTCCGAGTGCGCTAGCCGCCGGTAGGGTCGCAGCGAGGTCCGGGACCGCGTCCGAGCAGCACGTGCGGCACCCGGCAGGACAGCGATCCACGCCGGCGCGAGCGGGTGGGAGAGGCGGATGGGTGAACGAGTCGTCAGCTGGCCGGAGCGGGTTCCCGCCCGCGTACCTGGACCGGGTGGGCTCCTCGTTCACCGACTTCCTCGGGGCCACCACGCCCGACCTGCTGCCGGGGCGCCGGCCGGTCCCGGCCGTGCCGATGGGTGACATCGCTCCGCACGGCACCACGATCGTGGCCGCGACGTTCGAGGGCGGCGTCCTGATGGGCGGCGACCGCCGGGCCACCATGGGCAACCTGATCTCCAGCCGCGACATCGAGAAGGTCTACCCGGCCGACTCCTACAGCGTCATCGGCATCGCGGGTGCGGCGGGCATCGCCATCGAGATGGTGAAGCTCTACCAGGTGGAGCTGGAGCACTACGAGAAGATCGAGGGGCTGACCATGTCCCTCGACGGCAAGGCCAACCGGCTCGCGCAGATGATCCGCGGCAACCTCGGCGCGGCCATGCAGGGCCTGGCCGTCGTCCCGCTGTTCGCCGGCTTCGACCTGGACGCCGCAGCCGGCGCCTCCCCGGGCCGGATCTTCAGCTACGACGTCACCGGCGGGAACTACGAGGAGCGCGGCTACGCCGCCGTGGGCTCGGGCTCGCTGTTCGCGAAGAACTCGCTGAAGAAGACCTGGCGCTCCGGACTTCCGGCCGACGCCGCGACCCGCACCGTCGTCGAGGCGCTCTACGACGCCGCCGACGACGACTCCGCCACCGGCGGCCCCGACCCCGTGCGCCGGCTGTACCCGATCGTCTACCGGGTCGACGCCGAGGGCGCCGTCCGGCTCACCGACGCCGAGGTCGCGGCCGTCGCCGACGAGATCGTCACCCAGCGCGCGGCGGCCGACCGCCAGAACATGGACCGGGAGGCCTGAGCCATGACCATGCCCTACTACGCCTCCGCCGAGCAGGTCATGCGCGACCGCTCGGAGTACGCCCGCAAGGGCATCTCCCGCGGTCGCAGCGTCGCCGTCCTCACCTACGCCGACGGCGTCCTGCTGATCGCCGAGAACCCGAGCTCCACGCTGCACAAGATCGGCGAGATCTACGACCGCATCGGCTTCGCCGCGGTCGGCCGGTACAGCGAGTTCGAGAGCCTCCGCGTCGCCGGCGTGCGCCTGGCCGACGTCCGCGGCTACTCCTACAACCGGCGCGACGTCACCGGCCGGGTCATCGCCAACGCCTACGCGCAGACGCTCGGCGCCATCTTCACCGAGCAGATGAAGCCCTACGAGGTCGAGCTGTGCGTCGCCGAGGTGGGGGAGACCCCCGAGCGCGACCAGCTCTACCGGCTCACCTTCGACGGCTCGGTCGTCGACGAGCCGGACTTCGTGGTGATGGGCGGCCAGGCCGACGCCGTCACCGGCCACCTCCGCGAGAACTTCCACGCCGGCATGGGTCTCGCCGACGCGCTCAAGGTCGGCGTCGACGCGCTGTCCGCCGTCAGCCCTGCCACCGCCGGCTCCGGCCACGGCGGCCACGCCCGGCTCAGCGCCGAGCAGCTGGAGGTGGCCGTCCTCGACCGGCGCCGTCCCAAGCGCGCCTTCCGCCGCGTCGTCGGCGCCTCCCTGCACTCGCTGCTCGGTGACGGGGGAACGGCGCCCGACGCCCCCGAGGGCGAGACGCACGCGCACACGCCCAGCCAGCCGGCCCCCGGCACCCCCGCCGGCCTCGGTGACCCCGCCGCACCCGACACCGCGGGCGGCACGGCGGGCAGCGGCGAGGGGCCCGGCCCGCAGGGCTGAGTTCTCACCGCCCGGCGGGGTAGGGGAGCCGCATGCCGACCTACGAGCTCAACGAGGATGCCGTCACCCAGGCGCGGAAGCTGATCGAGGACGGGGCCGTCGACGACACGACGGAGTGGTCGGACGCCGCTCCCTCGGCCGACGACGGCAACCGCGAGATCGAGCAGCGCGGCTGGCCGGGCTACGCCTCCTGGCACCTCGCCGTCGACCCCGACGCGGGCGAGGAGACCAAGAAGCGGTACCGGTTCCCCTACGGCGACTTCCGGAAGGTCAACCGCGCCGCGCTCATCCACGGCAAGCAGCGCGCCGCCCAGAACGACCACGGGCAGATCGAGGAGGCGTTCGACGAGCTGCTGCAGCGCCTCGACGCGAAGCGGTCCTGACCCCCCCGCAGGTTCTGGCCCGCCGCGCCCTCCGCGACAGGCGCGGTGTCACCCCCGCGGCCTAGTCTCGGATCGTGGACCGACGGATCTTCGGCATCGAGACCGAGTACGGCGTCACGTGCACCTTCAAGGGGCAGCGCCGGCTCTCCCCGGACGAGGTCGCCCGGTACCTGTTCCGCCGCGTGGTGTCGTGGGGCCGCAGCTCCAACGTCTTCCTGCGCAACGGCTCCCGGCTCTACCTCGACGTCGGCAGCCACCCCGAGTACGCCACCGCCGAGTGCGACGACGTCAGCGAGCTCGTCGTCCACGACAAGGCGGGGGAGCGGATCCTCGAGGGCCTCGTCGTCGACGCCGAGCAGCGGCTCGCCGAGGAGGGCGTGGTCGGCGACATCTACCTGTTCAAGAACAACACCGACTCCGCCGGCAACAGCTACGGCTGCCACGAGAACTACCTGGTCGGCCGGCACGGCGAGTTCGGCCGCCTCGCCGACGTGCTGATCCCGTTCCTGGTCAGCCGGCAGCTCGTCGTCGGCGCCGGCAAGGTCCTGCAGACCCCGCGCGGCGCCCTCTACTGCGTCAGCCAGCGGGCGGAGCACATCTGGGAGGGCGTCTCCAGCGCCACCACCCGCAGCCGCCCGATCATCAACACCCGCGACGAGCCGCACGCCGACGCCGAGAAGTACCGCCGGCTGCACGTGATCGTCGGCGACTCGAACATGAGCGAGACGACGACGCTGCTCAAGGTCACCATGACCGACCTGGTGCTGCGCATGATCGAGGCGGGCGTCCCCATCCGGGACATGACGCTGGAGAACCCGATCCGGGCCATCCGCGAGATCAGCCACGACATCACGGGCCGGCGCAAGGTGCGGCTGTCCAACGGCAAGGAGATGTCGGCGCTGGAGATCCAGGCCGAGTACCACTCCCGCGCCGCCGAGTTCGTCGACCGCGAGGGCTTCGGCGACGTGCACCGCCAGATGCTCGAGCTCTGGGGCCGGGTGCTCAAGGCCGTCGACACCGAGGACCTGTCGCTCATCGACCGCGAGGTCGACTGGGCGATCAAGTACAGCCTCATCGAGCGCTACCGGGCCAAGCGGGACCTCTCGCTGAGCCACCCGCGGATAGCCCAGATGGACCTGGCGTACCACGACATCAGCCGCACCCGCGGCCTGTACTACCTGCTGGAGCGCAACGGCCAGGTCGACCGCGTCGCCCACGCGCCGCGGATCTTCGAGGCCAAGAACGTGCCGCCGCAGACCACGCGCGCCAAGCTGCGCGGTGAGTTCATCCGCAAGGCCCAGGAGAAGCGCCGCGACTTCACCGTGGACTGGGTGCACCTCAAGCTCAACGACCAGGCCCAGCGCACCGTGCTGTGCAAGGACCCGTTCAAGGCCGTCGACGAGCGGGTGGAGAAGCTGATCGCCAGCATGTGAGCGGACGGGCCGCCGGGAGCCTCAGCTTCCGGTGCCCTCCGGGGCGGCCGCCTCGGCCGGTGCCCCGTCCCCGGCCGTGGCGTCGTCGGCGAGAGGAATCTGCAGCGCTGCGTACCTGCCGGCGGCCGCGGCGGCCAGGAAGTACGCCCGCTCCTCGGGGTAGCCGCGGCCCATCGTGCGCAGCGGCACGGGGGAGAGCCCCAGTGCGGTGTCCAGCCCGTCGGTGTCCACCCAAACGACGACGTTGCGCTCCGGCTGGCCCGCGAGGTCCTCGCCGACCTGGCCGCCGAGCTCGGAGGAGAGCCCGCGCGGCGCCACGAGGGCGACGCCGCCCAGCGCCACCCGGCCGAACGCGGTCAGCGAGTGGTGCGAGACCCCGCGGTGGCGCTCGCGGGGGTCGGCGTCGGAGATGCGCAGCGCCCCGACCGGGACCCCGCCCAGCACCGAGACCGCGTTGCAGGCCTCGCCGGCCGCGACGCCGGAGAAGCCCCACGGCGTCCCGGTGCCCAGGTTGCCCGGCCCCTGCGTGACGATCGCCAGGTCCGCGCCCAGCACGTGCTTGGCGGCCAGCAGCCCGGTGTGCAGCGTGACTGCCTCGACGTCGCCGCCGTAGGCCTGCCCGACGGTGACGACCCCTGCCAGCGACGACCTCAGCCCCGTCACGGTGCGGGAGAACGCCGCAGGCAGCGCCCCGCCGTCGGTCATCACGTAGGCGACCTTCAGGTCCGGGTCGGTCGCCAGCATCCCGATCAGGACGGCCGGGAGCGCCGAGTGCAGGTCGGCCACGACGACCGGCATGCCGCCGAGGTCGTCGGCGGCCGCGATCGCCGCGTGGTGCTCGGTGTCCTGCTCGTCGACGCCCTGGACCATCACCTGCATCGGCGTGTACCGCGCCTTCACCAGGTGCCCCGGCCCCTCGGGGTCCGGGGGCAGCCGGTCGGGGACGGCGACGACGAGCGCGTACCCGCCGGTGCCCAGCCCCTGCGCCAGCGCCGTCGTGTTGAGCAGCACCTGGTCGCCCACCTCGGGTACGCCGACCAGCGACGGGTAGGCCAGCGCGGAGAGGTCGCCCTCGCCCTCGACCTGCACGGTCAGCTCCAGCGCGTCCCGCCACGAACGGCCCGTCGCGGTGACCTCGCCACGCCGCCATCGGATCCGGGAGACGGGGGCGGCGGCAGAGCTGCTCATACCGGCAGGCTATCGACCGTCCCGCCGCGCGGCCCGGCGGCGAGGGCTGACTAGCCTGTGGGGCATGGCGGCCAAGCGGGCGGAGCGACTGGTCAACCTGGTCATCGCGCTGCTCAGCACCCGGCAGTTCGTCACCGCCGCGCGGATCCGGGCCACGGTGCCCGGGTACGAGGCCGACGACGGCTCCGACCGCGCCGACGAGGCCTTCAAGCGCATGTTCGAGCGGGACAAGGCCGACCTGCGCGAGATGGGCGTGCCGCTGGAGACCGGCCGCACGAGCGTGTTCGACACCGAGGACGGCTACCGCATCGCGCGGGCCGACTACGAGCTGCCCGAGATCCACCTGACCGGTGAGGAGGCGGCCGCCGTCGGCCTCGCCCTGCGGCTCTGGGAGTCCGCCCGGCTCGCCGGCGCCGCCCAGAGCGCGCTGGTGAAGCTCAAGGCCGCCGGGGTCGACCTCGACGCCACCCGCGCGCTGCCGATCCAGCCCCGCCTGGACCGGGGCGAGGCGGCCTTCGAGCCCTGCTACGCCGCCGCGCGGGACCGCCGGGCCCTGCAGTTCGACTACCGCCGCCCCGACGAGGACACTGCCGTCCGCCGGCACGTGCAGCCCTGGGGCGTCGTGGCCTGGCACGGCCGCTGGTACCTCGTCGGCCAGGACCTCGACCGGCAGGCCCCGCGGGTCTTCCGGCTCTCCCGCGTCGCGGGCACGCCGAAGGCCACCGGCCCGGCGGGCGCGTTCGACCCGCCGGCCGACCTGGACCTCACGTCCGTCGTCGCCCGGCAGGTCGGGGGAGAGGAGCACCTGGTGGTGGTCCGCGCACGGCCCGGGACCGCCGTCGGGCTGCGCCGCCGGGCCACCTCGCTCGGCCCCGCCGCCGACGGCGACGACCTGCTGGAGCTGCGCACCACCGAGCCGTGGGCGCTCGCCGACGAGCTGACCGCCTACGGCGCGGACGTCGTCGTCGAGGCGCCGACGGAGATGCGCGACGCGGTGGTCGAGCGGCTCACCCGCCTGGCCGCGATGGGGGAGACGGCGTGAGCACCACCGACCGGATGACCCGGCTGCTCGCCCTCGTCCCGTACCTCTCCGCCCGGCCCGACGGGGTAGCGCTGGCCGAGGCGGCCCGCGACTTCGGGGTGGCCGAGGGGCAGGTGCGCAAGGACCTCGAGCTGCTGTGGATGTGCGGGCTGCCCGGCTACGGCCCCGGCGACCTCATCGACGTCTCCTTCGAGGGCGACCGGGTCAAGGTCACCTTCAGCGCCGGCATGGTGCGGCCCCTGCGCCTGACCACCGACGAGGCCGTCGCCCTCGTCGTCGCCCTGCGCACCCTCCTGGAGCTGCCCGGCCTCGCCGAGCGCGACGCCGTGAGCCGGGCCCTGGCCAAGGTGTCGGCCGCCGCCGGTGACGCCGCCGAGCGGGTCACCCCGGTCGCGGTCAGCGTCGACGCCCGGGAGGAGACGCTCGCCGTCGTCCGGTCCGCGCTGGAGCAGCGCCGCGCGCTGCACCTGCACTACTACGTGCCCACCCGCGACGAGCGGACCGAGCGCACCGTCGACCCGATGCAGCTGCTGCTGGTCGACGGCCGGTGGTACCTGGAGGCCTGGTGCCGCCGCGCCGAGGGCGTCCGGCTCTTCCGGCTGGACCGCGTCGACGACGTCGTCGTCCTGGACGAGCCCGCGGCCCCGCCGCCGCAGGCGACCAGCCGGAACATCGACGAGGGCGTCTACCGCCCCGACGAGGACGCCCCCGCGGTGCGGCTGCGGCTGGCCCGCGCCGGCCGGTGGGTGGCCGACTACTACCCGGTGGAGGACGTCGCCCCGGTCGACGACCCGCCCGGCGGGCTCGCGGTCACCGTGCGGACCGCGGACCTGGCCTGGGCCCGGCGCCTGGTCGCGACGCTCGGCGGCAACGCCGTCGTCGACGAGCCGGCCGAGCTCGGCGCGCAGGTCGCCGCGGAGGCCCGGGAGGCGCTGCGGCGCTACGGCATCGAGCCCGCGCCGGCCGGCGGCTAGGGTCGGTGCCGTGCTGCTCTGGATCGCCCTCGCCGTGGCCGTCGTCGCGCTCCTGACCCTCGCCGTGCTGGTGCACGGTGTGGTCGGCGGGCTGGGCCGGCTGCGCCGGGAGCTGGACGCCGGCGCGCGCGAGCTGCGCCCCGTCCTGGAGCAGGTCCAGTCCACGGTCGCCGCGGCCGAGCGGACGAAGGCGCACCGGGCGGCGCGCACGAACGATCGGTGAACACCGGTCGGCGAACCGTTCGACCGCCGGTAACCGAACGCCCTGCGGCGTAGCATCGGCGCAAGCTCTCGACATCTGGAGGACGAGCCATGGGATCCCTGGGCCCGCTGGAGATCGGCCTGATCATCCTGGCCATCCTGCTGCTCTTCGGCTACAAGAAGCTGCCGGACGCCTCGCGCTCGCTGGGCCGCTCGCTGCGCATCTTCAAGGGCGAGATGAAGGGCATGAAGGACGACTCCGCCGCCGACGGCGTCCGCACCAAGGACGCCGCCCAGACCAGCACGCCGCTCCGCGGTGAGGTGCTGCCGGCCGGCACCACGGGCCCGGCCTCGGACGACCTGAGCGCGCGGCTGCTCGACGAGGCCCGCGAGGCCGAGCTGCGTGCCGCCGAGCTGCGCGGTCGCGCCGAGCAGGCGCGCTCGGCCGACGGCTCCCGCTGACCCACCCCGTACCCGGCAGGACGGCGGTGAGCGAGGCGACCCGTGGGGCGCGACGCCGGCGGGCCCCTCGGGACCCCTAGGCGACGATGAGCCTGGTCGCCCACCTCGCCGAGCTGCGCAACCGCGTCGGCAAGGCGCTGTTCTTCCTGTTCCTGGGCACCGCCGTCGCCTTCTGGTGGTACGAGCACGGCCTGGGCGACTTCATCCGGGCGCCGTACTGCAACCTGGACCCGAAGCTGCGGTACGGCGACGCCAACACCGGCTGCGGCCTGCTGATCCTCGACGTCTTCGGGGGCGTCTTCATCCGCCTCAAGGTGTCGCTCCTGGCCGGTGCCGTGCTGTCGGCACCCTTCTGGCTCTACCAGCTCTGGGCGTTCATCACCCCGGGCCTCAAGCGCACCGAGAAGCGCTACGGCATCGGCTTCGTGCTCATCTCCACGACGCTGTTCGTGCTCGGCGCGGTGCTGGCCTACGTCTCGCTTTCCAAGGGCCTGGAGCTGCTGCTGTCCCTGGCCGGCGACGGCGTCGTCGTCGCCCTGACCGCACCGGACTACATCGGCTTCCTGCTCTCGCTGCTCATCGCCTTCGGCGTGAGCTTCGAGGTGCCGCTCATCGCCGTCGCGCTCAACCTGGTCGGCGTCCTCAGCCACGAGGCGCTGGCCAAGGGGCGGCGCTGGATCTTCTTCCTCACGATCGTCTTCGCCGCGTTCGTCACGCCCACGCAGGACCCCTTCACCATGCTGCTCATGGCCGGGCCGATGATCGTGCTGTTCGAGCTGGCCATCCAGGTCACCCGGATCGTCGACCGCCGCCGCGCCAAGCGCGCGGCGCTGGAGCACTTCCACGAGCTCGACGACGACGAGGCGTCCCCGCTCGACGCCCGCCCCTCGGCGCTGGACACCCGGCCCGCCCCGCTGGACGCGCCGGTCGACTCCCCGACCTCCCCCCGCGGCTGACCGCGTGGACGTCGCCGTCCTCGTCAGCCCGGCGGCCGGCCGCGGGCGCGCGCGGAGCCGCGCCACCGCCGTCCTGGCGGCCCTGCGCGACGCCGGCCTGACCGCGCGCGTGCTGCCCGCGACCACCGGGAGCGAGGCGGAGGCGCAGGCCGCCCGTGCGGTCGCCGAGGGCATCGGCGCCGTCGTCGCGGTGGGCGGCGACGGGACGGCGCACGCGGCCCTCCAGGCGGTCGCCGGCACCGCGGTGCCGCTGGCCGTGGTGCCCGCCGGGACCGGCAACGACCTGGCGCTCGCGCTCGGCGTCCACGACGACCCGGTGGCCGCCGCACGGGCCGCCGCGGCCGACCTGCTCGGCGGCCGCACCCGGCAGGTGGACGCCGGCCGCACCGACGGGCGCTGGTGGGCCACCGTGCTGTGCTGCGGCTTCGACTCCGCCGTCACCGACCGGGCCAACCGGCTGCGCTGGCCGCGCGGGCGGCGCCGCTACGACGTCGCCGTCCTGCTGGAGCTGGCCCGGCTGCGCCCGTACCAGGTGACCCTCACCCTGGACGGCGAGACCCGCTCGCTGGCCGCCACGATGGTCGCCGTGGGCAACACGCCCTGGTACGGCGGCGGGCTGAGGATCTGCCCGGACGCCGACCCGGGCGACGGGCTGCTCGACGTCACCGTCGTGGAGGCCGGGTCGCGGTTCGAGCTGATCCGCACCAAGCCCCGGCTGGCCGACGGCACCCACGTGCAGCACCCCTCGGTGAGCGTGCACCGCGCGGCCCGGGTGGAGCTGTCCTGCGACGGCGTCACCACCTACGCCGACGGCGAGCCGGTGGCGCCCCTCCCCGCCGTGACCGAGTGCGTCCCCGGGGCGCTGACCGTCGTCGGCACCCGGTCCTGACCCCCGCAGGGGCCGGAATGGCCATTTCGGCCCCTGAGCGGGACCGGTGGTCCTGCGCCTAACGTGGGAGCCATGTCCAGCCCCGCTGAGCGGTACGCCGCCGCCCGCAGGCGGACCTCCCACCCGACGCTGGCCGACTTCACGGCCGACCTGGGCTTCTCCCTCGACCCGTTCCAGGTCGAGGCCTGCGAGGCGCTCGAGGACGGCTCCGGCGTGCTGGTCTGCGCGCCGACGGGCGCCGGCAAGACCGTGGTGGGCGAGTTCGCCGTGCACAAGGCGCTCGCCGAGGGCCGGAAGGCGTTCTACACCACGCCGATCAAGGCGCTGTCCAACCAGAAGTACAACGACCTCGTCGAGCGCTACGGCGCCGACCGGGTCGGCCTGCTGACCGGGGACAACGCCGTCAACGGGGACGCGCCCGTGGTCGTGATGACCACCGAGGTGCTCCGCAACATGCTCTACGCCGAGTCGCCGGCCATCGACGGCCTCGGGTACGTGGTCATGGACGAGGTGCACTACCTCGCAGACCGCTTCCGCGGGGCCGTCTGGGAGGAGGTGATCATCCACCTCCCGTCGTCGGTCACGCTCGTCTCGCTGTCGGCCACGGTCAGCAATGCCGAGGAGTTCGGCGACTGGCTGGTCACCGTCCGCGGGGACACCACGGTGGTGGTCAGCGAGGTCCGCCCGATCCCGCTGTGGCAGCACATGCTCGTCGGCAACCGGGTCTTCGACCTCTTCTCGCTGCGGCCGGCGGCGCACGCCGGCGAGCAGGAGGAGACGCCCCGGGGCCTGTCCACCCGCGAGCGGGGCGCCTCCGTGGTCGACCCGGAGCTGGTGCGCTACGTGCGCGAGCACGAGCGGCGCATCGAGGCCTGGGGGAGCGGCAAGCGCGGGGAGAGCTGGCACAAGCCCCGCTTCCGGCCGCCGGCGCGCTCCGACGTCATCGAGCGCCTGGACAAGGCCGGGCTCCTCCCGGCGATCACCTTCGTCTTCAGCCGCAACGGCTGCGACGCCGCCGTCCACCAGTGCCTGATGAGCGGCATGCGGCTCACCGACGAGGTCGAGCGCGCGGAGATCGCGCAGATCATCGACGAGCGCACCGGGTCGCTGCCGGAGGAGGACCTGCACGTCCTCGGCTTCTGGGAGTGGCGCGAGGGGCTGCTGGCCGGGATCGCCGCGCACCACGCGGGCCTGGTACCGGCGTTCAAGGAGACGGTCGAGGAGTGCTTCGTCCGCGGCCTGGTCAAGGCCGTGTTCGCCACCGAGACGCTGGCGCTGGGGATCAACATGCCGGCGCGCACGGTCGTGCTCGAGCGGCTGGTGAAGTGGAACGGCGAGGCGCACGTCGACGTGACGCCGGGGGAGTACACCCAGCTCACCGGGCGGGCCGGGCGCCGTGGCATCGACGTCGAGGGGCACGCCGTCGTCGTCTGGGCGCCGGGCATGGACCCCTCGGTGGTCGCCGGCCTGGCGAGCACCCGCACCTACCCGCTGCGGTCCTCGTTCCGGCCCAGCTACAACATGGCGGTCAACCTGGTCAGCTCCTTCGGCCGGGCGCGCGCCAGGGAGCTGCTGGCGAGCTCGTTCGCCCAGTTCCAGGCCGACCGGTCCGTCGTCGGCCTCGCGCGGGCGGCCGGCCGGCTCGAGCGCGACGCCGAGCGGTTCGCCGCCGAGATGCGCTCCGACCGCGGTGACGTCGGGGACTACGCCCGCATCCGCCGGGAGATCTCCGACCGCGAGAAGGAGCTCTCCCGGGACTCGCAGGCCAAGCGCCGCATGGAGGCCGCCGACACCCTCGCCGCGCTGCGCCCCGGCGACGTCATCCGCGTGCCCACCGGCCGCCGGCAGGGGCTCGCCGTCGTCCTCGACCCCGGCATCACCGACCTGGCCGACCCCCGGCCGCTCGTGCTCACCGAGGACAAGTGGGCCGGCCGGCTCGGCGCGGTGGACTTCCCGACCCCGGTGGAGGCGCTGGCCCGGGTGCGGGTGCCGAAGAACTTCAACCACCGGAGCCCGCACGCGCGCCGCGACCTCGCCTCCACCCTCCGCAACGCACGGGTGGAGAACGACCTCGGTGCCCGCCGGGTCAAGAAGGGCCGCTCCGCGGCCGCCGACGACCCGGTGCTCGCCGACCTGCGCCAGGCGCTGCGCAACCACCCGGTGCACCAGCTGCCCGACCGCGAGGAGCGGGTGCGCACCGCCGACCGCTGGTTGCGCGCGGTGCACGAGGCCGAGCAGCTGCACCGGAAGATGGCCGAGCGCACCGGCTCGCTGACCCGCCAGTTCGACCGCACCTGCGACGTCCTCGAGGAGCTCGGCTACCTGGTGCCCGAGGTGCCGCAGCTGGTCGCGGCCGACGCGGTGCCGGCCGCTCCGGCCGACGGCGTGCCGGTGGTGACCGACGACGGCCGGCGCCTGGCCCGCATCTGGTCGGAGGCGGACCTGCTCGTCGCGGAGTGCCTGCGGGAGGGCGTGTGGCGGGGGCTCACGCCGGCGGAGCTCGCGGCCGCGGTCTCCACGCTGGTCTTCGAGGCTCGCCGGGACAGCCCCGCCCTGCCCGCGGTGCCGGCGGGCAAGGTGGCGGCCGCGATCGGGGCGATGCGGGGCATCCGCTCCCGGCTGCAGGACGTCGAGCTGGACCGCGGCGTGCCGGCCACCCGCGACCTCGACCTGGGGTTCGCCTGGGCCGCCTACCGCTGGGCCGACGGGCAGAGCCTGGACAAGGTGCTGGCCGGCGCCGAGCAGGCCGGTACGGAGCTCTCCGGCGGCGACTTCGTCCGGTGGACCCGCCAGCTAGTCGACCTGCTGGACCAGCTCGGCAAGGTGGCCGACGACGCGGTCGCCCGCACCGCGCGCGCTGCGGTGGAGAGGGTCCGGCGGGGGGTCGTGGCGGTCGCGGTCGGCGGCTGAGCAGCGATTCGCTGCCGCGCACCCGGCACCCCGGTGGGGCAGAATTCCCCGCGCCCGGCCACCGCCGGGGGCACCAGGCCACGGCTCCGGGAGCGACGATGACCAACCCGCCGCACGACGACGGTCCGCGCGGGGACCGTCCCGAGGAGCACGGTCGCCAGCAGCACGGGCAGCCGCAGCCGGGCCAGCCGCCGCAGGGGCCGCCCCCGTGGGGGCCGCCGCCGCAGGGGCCGCCGCCGCACGGCGTCCCCGGCTACGGCATCCCGCCGCAGGGTGCTCCCCGGCACGGAGTTCCCGGCTACGGCTTCCCGGGCTACCCCCCGGCTCAGCAGGGCGCTCCCCAGCCGGGGCAGCCCCCGTACGGCCAGCAGCCCTACGGCCAGCAGCCTTACGGCCAGCAGCCTTACGGGGCCCCGCAGTACGGCCAGCCCCAGCACGGCCAGCAGCCCTACGGTCCTCCGCAGTACGGGCAGCCGCCCTACGGCGCCGTCCCGTACGGCTCGCCGGAGCCGCCCCGGCGGAAGCGGCGCGGGCTGCTGGTCGGCCTCCTCCTGCTCGCCGCCGCCGTCGTCGCCGGGGTCGTCGCCCTGGCGCTGACCACCGGCCCCACCGTCCTGTCCCGCAGCGCGGTGGAGCGGGACGTCGCGGAGCAGTTCGAGCAGCGCGAGGGGGTGGCCGTCGACCTCGAGTGCGCCGAGGAGATGCAGGTGGAGGAGGGCGCCACCTACGAGTGCACCGGCGTGACCGCCGACGACGAGCAGGTCACCCTGCAGATCGAGATCACCGACGTCGAGGGCGCCCGGTACACCTGGTCGGAGCCCTGAGCCGGCTCACCCCACGGCGTGCTCAGCCGACGGCGTCGGCCGGCCAGCCCAGGGCGGCGCCGAGCCGGCCGAGCGAGGACTGCAGCCCGTGCCGCTCGGCGAGCGCCGCCAGCGCGTCCGGGTCGGCGGGGGAGCGGGGGAGGGTCCCCTCGACCGCCGGCATGTCGATGTCGCGGGCCACGGCCACCACGACCGGAGCGGCGTCGAGGTAGTCCGAGGCCGCGTGCAGCTTCTTCAGCACCGCCGCGGTGAGCGGGGGCCTCGGGACGACGGTGCGTGCCACGGCCTCCCGGATGCCCGCCAGGTCGCCGAACTCGTTGATCAGCGCCGCCGCCGTCTTGGCGCCCACCCCGGCAACCCCGGGCAGCCCGTCGCTGGGGTCGCCGCGCAGCACGGCGAAGTCCGCGTAGGCCCGGCCCGGGATCCCGTACTTGGCGGCGACGGCGGCCTCGTCGACGAAGTCGAGGTCGGAGATGCCCCGCGCGGTGTAGAGGACCCGCACGCCACGGGCGTCGTCGACCAGCTGGAAGAGGTCCCGGTCGCCGGTGACGACGTCGACCGGACCGCGCGCACGGGTTGCCAGCGTGCCGATGACGTCGTCGGCCTCGTAGCCCGGCGCCCCCACCCGGGCGATCCCCGCCGCGGCGAGCACCTCGACCAGGACCGGCACCTGCGGCCCGAGCTCGTCGGGCGTCTCCTCGCCGCCCTCGGGCGCCACCCGGTGCGCCTTGTACGAGGGCAGCGCCTCGACGCGGAACGCCGGGCGCCAGTCGTCGTCCCAGCAGGCCACGAAGCGGTCGGGGCCGTGGGTGGCGATCAGCCGGGCAGACATGTCGAGGAACCCGCGGACGGCGTTGATCGGCCGGCCGTCGGGCGTGGTGACGCTGGTGGGCACCCCGTAGAAGGCCCGGAAGTAGAGGCTGGCCGCGTCCAGGAGCATCGTCGTCACGACGGCGGACGGTAGCCGCCCGAGAACTCGTGCGGGGAGGGCTGGGGTCCCTGGCTAGTCTGCCGCTGTGGGAACCCAGAGTGATTCCGCCGGTCCGCTGGTCACCGTCGACCGGGTGCACGCCGCCCGCGCGATCGCGGCCGAGACCGGGGTGGACCTCCTGGTCCTCACCCCGGGCGCGGACCTGCGCTACCTGTGCGGCTACGACGCGCACGCCATGGAGCGGCTGACGGCCCTCGCGGTGCCGCGCACCGGTGACCCCTTCCTCGTGGTGCCCCGGCTGGAGGCGCCGATGGTCGACGCCAGCCCCGCGGGCGCCCTCGGCCTGGAGCTGCTGGCCTGCGACGAGACCGACGACGCCTTCGGGGTGCTGGCGGCCGCCGCCACGGCGCGGCTGGGCAGCGCGCCGGCCCGCGTGGCCGTCGGGTCCCGCACCTGGGCCGAGCACGCCCTGGGCGTGCAGCGCGCCCTCCCGGGCTCGGCGCTGGAGCTGGCGAGCCCGGTCGTCGACCGGCTGCGCATGGTGAAGACGCCCGCGGAGGTGGAGGAGCTGGCCCTGGCGGGCGCCGCCATCGACCGGGTGCACGCCTCGATGGGCCAGTGGCTCCGGGTCGGCCGCACCGAGGCGGCGGTCGGTGCCGACATCGCGGCGGCCATCCTGGCCGAGGGCCACGTCGGGGTCGACTTCACGATCGTCGGCTCCGGGCCGAACGGCGCCAGCCCGCACCACGAGCTCTCCGAGCGCGTCATCGAGGCCGGCGACGTCGTGGTCGTCGACATCGGCGGCGAGACGGCCACCGGCTACCGCTCCGACTGCACCCGCACCTACGTCGTCGGCGGCCCGGCCGACGCCGAGGTCGCCGAGTGGTACGGCGTGCTGCACGCCGCCCAGCAGGCCGCGACCGCCGCCGTCCGCCCCGGCGTGACCGCCGAGCAGGTCGACGCCGCCGCGCGCCAGGTCATCGCGGACGCCGGCTGGGGCGAGTGCTTCATCCACCGCACCGGTCACGGCATCGGGCTGGACACCCACGAGGCGCCCTACATCGTGGCCGGCAACGCCCTCCCGCTGGAGCCGGGCATGGCCTTCTCCGTCGAGCCGGGGATCTACCTGCCCGGCCGGGTCGGGGCCCGCATCGAGGACATCGTGGTCTGCACCGACGACGGCGTCCGCGTCCTCAACAACGGTCCCCGTGAGCTCGTCGAACTCCCCGGCTGAGGCTGGCGCCGCCGGGGTCGACGTCGACCGGGCGCTGATGGCGGCGCTGGCCCGCGACGGGCGCGCGAGCTACACCGAGCTGGCCGAGCGCGTGGGCCTGTCGGTCTCCGCGGTGCACCAGCGGGTGCGCCGGCTGGAGCAGCGCGGCCTGATCACCGGCTACCGGGCGACGCTGGACGCCAGGCAGCTGGGCCTGCCGCTGACCGCCTTCGTCTCGATCACCCCCACCGACGCCCAGACCGACGACGCGCCGGCGCTGCTGGCGCACCTGGACGCCATCGAGGAGTGCCACGCCGTCGCCGGGCTGGAGAGCTACATCCTCAAGGTCCGGGTCGCCTCGCCCGACGCCCTCGAGGCGCTGCTCAAGGACATCCGGGCGACCGCCAACGTCACCACCCGGACGACGGTGGTGCTCTCCACGTCCTTCGAGGCGCGCCCGCCGATCTGACCGGCTGGACAACTGTTCGAACGTGTGTTCGGATCGACGGCGTGCGGTGGGAAGCGCAGCGGCTGGACGTCGAGGACACCTCGGCGCTGCCCGGCATGCCCAGCATCCGCGGGCTGCTGCGCAGCGTCCAGGTGCCGGAGTTCCCCGGCCTGACGTTCCACGAGGTGCGGGCGCGCAGTGCGCTCAACGCGGTCCCGGGCGGCTCCTCGATGCCGTTCCCGTACACGGTCAACCCGTACCGGGGGTGCAGCCACCAGTGCGTCTACTGCTTCGCGCGGCGCACCCACGAGTGGCTGGAGTTCGACTCCGGGCGGGACTTCGACACCCAGGTCGTGGTGAAGACCAACCTGGTCGACGTGCTGCGCAAGGAGCTGGCCCGGCCGTCCTGGGACCGGCAGCACGTCGCCCTGGGGACCAACACCGACCCGTACCAGCGGGCCGAGGGGCGCTACCGGCTGATGCCCGGCGTCATCCGTGCCCTGGCCGACTCCGGCACGCCCTTCTCGATCCTCACCAAGGGCACGCTGCTGCGTCGCGACGTACCCCTGCTGGCCGAGGCGGCGCGGCAGGTCCCGCTCGGCCTGGGCCTCTCGATGGCCATCTGGGACGACGAGCTGCACCAGGCGCTCGAGCCCGGCGTCCCCTCACCGCGCGCCCGGCTGGACCTGGTGCGGGCGCTGGCCGATGCCGGCCTGCCGTGCGGGGTCTTCCTGGCACCGGTCCTGCCCGGGCTCACCGACGACGAGCAGAGCCTGGACGCCGCCATCGGTGCCATCGCGGCCGCCGGCGCCACGGGCCTCACCGTCATCCCGCTGCACCTGCGCCCCGGTGCGCGCGAGTGGTTCATGGCCTGGCTCCGCGGCGCCCGTCCCGACCTGGTCCCGCGCTACGAGCGCATGTACGCGCGCCGGGCCTACGTCTCCGCCGAGTACCGGTCCTGGTTGTCCGCTCGCGTCGCGCCGCTGCTGGCGCGGCACGGGCTGGACCGGCAGTCGGGCGGCGCCGCGCGACAGGTCGACGACCCCGTGGCGACCGGCGTGCCCGGTGACGAGGAGGTCGGGTTCCCGGAGGGCAGCCTCCCGACCGGCGGCCTGCCGGGCGTCCGTCCGCCGGACGAGGGCTCTCCGCCGGCGCCCGTCGACACCGGCCCGGCGGAGCAGCTCACCCTGCTGTGAGCGGTCAGCCCGCCAGCCGGGCGGCCCGCGCCGTCGCCCGGTGCGCCGACCGGGCCGCCCGGACGACGCCGCGCGAGGAGACCGGGGGCGCCCCGGCGGCGAGGGCCAGCCGTCGGTAGGAGTCGTAGGAGAGGTGGCGGTAGGCCTCGGCCAGCTCCTCGACCGCCTCGCGCCGGGAGGGTGGCACGGTCGCGCGCAGATGGCGGACCGTGTTCCGGGCGTGCTTGGTGAAGGTCGTCTGCAGCGCCTGGGAGGAGAGCCGACCACCGACCCGGGAGTCCAGCCCCGGCCCGCGGCGCAGCGCAGGGAGCACCCACGGGCTGGCCGCGAGGGCCGGGAAGCGCGCGCGGGCGGTCTCCCAGGCGTGCCAGGCCGTGAGCGCCCCCGGTACCGCCCACTCACCGTCGTCGGTGGAGATGACCAGCCGCCGGGCCGTCGCCCGTACCTGGTCGCGGCGCAGCGAGCGGAACGTCGCGACCGGAGCCGGCCAGCCGAGGGCCAGGGAGCACCAGGCCACCGTGCGGAGGTGCTCCGGGTCGTCTCCGCGCACCTGCGTCAGCGGTCGCAGGTCGAGCTCCTGCGGGTCCGGCTCGGGCGTCGGGGCGATCGGGAGAGCCAGCCCGCCGTAGCGGGCCACCTTGCTGTACAGCGCCACGGTCGCCGGCTTCCAGCCCCGGGCGCCGGCGAGCGGCTCCAGCCCCTGCGCCGCGAGGTCGTCCGGCCCGAGACCCAGCTCCAGCGCCGCGTCCACCAGCCGGCGCCACTGCGGCTCGTAGCCGGACGGCACCGCGATCCGGGCCCAGGCCGCGGGCGGGGGAGGGGCCGGCATGTCGGGCAGCGGCTGCTGCCACGCACGGGACATGACCGAATACTACCGTTATCCCCAACAACGCTGCGACTTCTCGTTGTGGTCACCTGCCGAGACCGAGGTCACGGCGCCCTGCGGGCGCCGGAGCAGCCGCGCCGCGGGGCGCGTCCCGGGGGAACGACGAGCGGCAGCGGCGCAGCCCTGAAGAGTTCGGCATGACCTTGGGCATAACGGTCGTCACAGGCCCCTCCGGGTGAGCTCGCCCGCCGGCGCCCTGCGATCCGGTCCCCGACTCCTGATCATGGACGGGTGCGAACCGTGGGCGTCGAGGAAGAGCTGCTGGTCGTCGATGCGACCGGCATCCCGGTACCCAAGGGCCCGGAGGCGCTGGAGCTGGCCGCGCGCGCCGGCGAGGGTGAGGACGTGGCGCAGCACGACCGCGCCGAGCGGGGCGAGCGGGAGACCCCGGAGACCGCGCACCTCATGCCGGAGCTGAAGGCCCAGCAGCTGGAGCTCGGCACCCCGGTCTGCACCACGCTCGACGACGTCCGCCGGGAGCTGCGGCACTGGCGGGACCGGGCCGACGCCGCCGCGTCCGCCGTCGGCGCCCGCGTCGCGGCCCTGGCCACCTCGCCCGTGGCGGTCGAGCCGGTGCCGACCGAGGGGGAGCGGTACGCCCGGCTCGGCGAGACCTTCGGGATGACCGCCTGGGACGTCCTGACCTGCGGCTGCCACGTGCACGTCTCCGTGGACGACGACGAGGAGGGCGTGGCGGTCCTCAACCGCATCCGCGTCTGGCTGCCCCTGCTGACCGCCATGACCGCGAACTCCCCGTTCTGGCGGGGGCGGGACACCGCCTACGCGAGCTTCCGCTCGCAGGTGTGGCACCGCTGGCCCTCCGCCGGCCCGAACGGCCCGTTCACCGACGCCGCCGACTACCACCGGCTCGTCGAGGAGGTCCTGGCGACCGGGACCGTCCTGGACACCGGGATGGTCTACTTCGACGCCCGGATCTCCGCGAAGTGGCCCACCGTCGAGGTGCGGACCGCGGACGTCGCCCTGCGCGTCGAGGACGCGGTCACCCTCGCCGGCGTCGTGCGCGGCCTGGTCGAGACCGCCGCCCGTGACGCACGCGCCGGGGGAGAGGTGCCGCAGATGCGCCCCGAGGTCCTCCGGCTGGCCGCCTGGCGGGCGGGACGCTCCGGTCTCTCGGGCGAGCTCGTGCACCCGCTGACGGGGCGGCCGGTCCCGGCCGCCGACGTCCTCGGCGACCTGCTGGAGCACATCCGGCCGGCGCTCGCGGACGCCGGCGACGAGCAGACCGTCTCCGACGGCGTCCGGCAGCTGCTCACCCGCGGGACGGGGGCGGACCTCCAGCGGCGCGTGCACCGGGAGACGGGCGACCTCGCCGCCGTCGTCCGTGCCGCCGTCGCGGTCACGAGCGGCGCGGACGCCGACGGGGCGTCGGCCGGGGCCACCGGCTAGATTCCGCGCATGTACACGGCGAGCTGGCGCGACGTGGTCCGTCCGAAACTGTTCGGTGCCTCCCCGGACCCGAGGGACAAGCCGTACCGGTTCGTCATCCGGATCGCGCTCGTCGTCTTCCGCCTGTTCCGCTTCCGCTTCGATGTGCGCGGCTCCGAGCACGTGCCGGCGACCGGCGGCGCGATCATCTGCAGCAACCACGTCAGCTTCTTCGACTTCACCTTCCTGGGCCTCGGCGCCCTGCCCCGGCACCGCCTGGTGCGGTTCATGGCGAAGAAGGCGGTGTTCGACAACGGCTTCGCCGGGCCGTTCATGCAGGCGATGAAGCACATCCCGGTCGACCGCCGGGCCGGGTCGGCGGCGTTCGAGGCCGCCGTGCGGGCGCTCAAGGACGGCGAGGTCGTCGGCGTCTTCCCCGAGGCCACGATCAGCACCAGCTTCACCGTCAAGGACCTCAAGGCCGGCGCCGCGCGCATGGCCGTCGACTCGGGCGTCCCGATCATCCCGGCCGCGGTGTGGGGCGGGCACCGGGTGGCGACCAAGGGGCACAAGGTGGAGCTTCGTCGCGGCGTCGCCGTCACGGTCATCCTCGGCGAGCCGATCACCGCCGAGCCGGGGGAGGCGGTCCCGGCCCTCATGCAGCGCACGCGGGTCGCCATGGAGGCGCTCCTCGACGAGGCCCAGCGCAGCTACCCCGACCGGCCCGCCGGCGACGACGACCGCTGGTGGCTCCCGGCCCACCTGGGCGGGACCGCGCCCACGCCGGCCGAGGCCGCCACCGCGGACGCCCTGCGCGCCGCCGGCAAGGAGGTCCGGGCGCCGAAGAAGTCGCCGCTGGCCCGCCTCACCGGCCGCCTGCGCCGCCGCTGACGGGTCAGTCGACGACGACCGGCGCCATCAGCCGGAACGCCTCGAGCTCGACGTCGTACCAGCGCCGCATGCGCCCGAGCGGGCTCATGCCGAGCCGCCGGCACACCGCCATGGACGGCTCGTTCCCGGGGCGCACGACGGCGTAGACCTCCGGGAGGCCCAGCTCGAACGCCCGCTGGATCACCGCGCGGGCGGCCTCGGTGGCGTAGCCGTGCCCCCAGGAGTCCGGGTGCAGGTGCCAGCCGACCTCCACCTCGCCGACGCCCTGGGGGAGCGGCTTGAGCAGCAGCGTGCCGGCCGCCACGCCGTCGGGCCGCTGCACCGCCCAGCACCCGTAGCGCTCGTCGGTGCGGTGCACGCGCTGCCACCGGTCCACGAGCTCGTCCAGGGGGACGGTGGGCGGGCCCCCCAGCCAGCGGGTCACCTCGTCACGGCCGTAGATGTCCTCGAGGCGGGCGAGGTCGTCGGGCGAGGTGGTCCAGCAGCGCAGGCGCAGGCGCTCGGTGCACAGCACCTCGCCCGCGGCTCCCATCGCCGATGGCTACCGCTGCGGCCGCCCGACAAACATCGGGTCCGCCCGCGCCCGGCCCCCGGGGGGAACCGGTCACCGGACCGCCCCGGCACCGTGGTCTGCTTCTCCCGTCCTGCACCGCCGCACCGGAGGAACCACCGCATGAGCCTGCTCGTCACCGACGTGACCGTCGGCGACCGCCCCGGGCGGGCGGTGCGCGTCGAGGCCGGTCGGATCACCTGGCTCGGCGCCGCCGCCGACGCCCCGGCCGCCGACCGGGTGGTCCCGGGGGAGGGGGCGCTGCTCACCCCGGCCTTCGTGGACGCCCACGTGCATGCCACGGCGACGGGCCTGTCGCTCACCGGTCTCGACCTCCACTCGAGCCTGAGCCTTGCCGACGCGGTCGCGCGGATCCGCGCTCACGTCGCACGGTCGACGACCGGCATCGTGCTGGGGACCGGCTGGGACGAGACCGCGTGGCCGGAGCGCAGAGGGCTCACCCGGCAGGACCTCGACGCCGTCGTCGGGGACCGCCCCACCTACCTGGCTCGGGTCGACGTGCACTCGGCGACGGTCTCGACGGCCCTGCTCGACCGCATCCCGGGGATCGCCGACCTGCCCGGCTTCTCGCCCGACGGCCGGCTGCGCCTCGACGCCCACCACGCGGCGCGGCAGGCGGCCTACGGCGCCGTGGACGGGGAACAGCGCCGGGCCGCCCAGCGGGCCACCCTGGACGCCGCGGCGGCGCTGGGCATCGGCAGCCTGCACGAGATGGCCGGACCGGAGGTGTCCTCGGCCGACGACCTGCGCGAGCTGCTCGCCCTCGCCTCGGCCGCGCCCGGCCCCCGGGTCCTCGGCTACTGGGGCGAGCTGTCCGAGCGCGGCGGCCTGGACCTGGTCCGCGAGCTCGGGCTGGCCGGCGCCGGGGGAGACCTCTTCTGCGACGGCGCCCTCGGCTCGCACACCGCTGCCCTGAGCACTCCCTACAGCGACCGGCCCGACACGTCCGGGCAGCTGCGCTTCGACACCGCCCAGCTGGTCGAGCACGTGCGCGCGTGCACGCTGGCCGGCGTCCAGGCCGGTTTCCACTGCATCGGCGACGCCGCCGTCGACCAGGTCCTGGACGCGGTGGCCGCCGTCGTCGAGGAGCTGGGCGCCGCCGCGGTCCGGGCCTGCCGGCACCGGCTCGAGCACCTGGAGATGGTGTCCGACGACGTGCTCGACCGGATGCGGGCCTGGGACGTGGTGGCCAGCGTGCAGCCGGCGTTCGACGCCGCGTGGGGCGGGGACACCGGGATGTACGCCGAGCGCCTGGGCGTCGCGCGGGCGCTGTCGTGCAACCCGTTCGCCGACGCCGCCGACGCGGGGGTGACGCTCGCGCTGGGCAGCGACGCACCGGTGACGCCGCTGGACCCGTGGGGAGGCGTGCACGCCGCCGTCGACCACCGGACCCCCGGCTCCGGGCTGCGCCCGTTCGACGCCTTCGACGCGGCGACGCACGGCGGCTGGTACGCCGCCCGCGTCGAGCACGCCGCCGGCCCTCTCGCGGTCGGGGCACCGGCCGACCTGGCGCTGTGGTCGACGGCCGACGGCCTGTCGCGGGTGCTGGCCGACCGGGCGCGGCCGGAGTGCGCCCTCCTGCTCGTCGACGGCGTCCCGCTCGGCCGCAACAGCGATCAGTAACGATCCGGTCACACTCCGGCTCGCAGTCCTCCCGGGTCTCGATTCCGGCGCGCGCACTTCTTACAGTGCCTGGAGTTCCTGACCGGTTGCACGCACCGTGCTCCTCCGGCGGGCGCGTCGGTCCTCCCGGTCGACGCGGCGCGGCCCCGGCCGCCCGCGGCGAACCGGACCGAGGAGGAGCGGGGCGCAGCCGGTGGTGCACGGCCGCGGACACCCGGCGGAGCCCGCGCGGACCACGCCATCAGACAACGGTCGCGCCGCTCGCACCCGGCGAGCGGCCGTCCGGCCCGAAGGCGCGGCGACCACGCGGGGCCCCGCCGGCGCGAACCGCCAGGAGGTCCGCAGCCCGTGCGGGTGGCGTCGGCGCACGCGCGACGACCCCACGGGGCGGGATGGGATGCTGGGTCAGGACCGCGCACCACCGGCGGTCCGGACCCCGCCCGAGCGGTACGGGGACGAACCGCCCCGTCGGGGCGCGGCATCCAGGAGGCAGTGCGTGCCCGCAGGCGACGGCGTGCCCGGAACGGGAACGCTGCCCCGGTCGGCCCCTCCCGCGGGGACCACGACCCCGGCGCAGGACGACGCCACGGTGCGTCCTCCCCGCCGCCTGCCCTGGCGCACGGCGCTGGCCCTCGCGGGCGGCCTCGCCCTGTTCCTGGCGTTCCCGGGGCACGACCTCTCCGCGCTGGCGCTGCTCGGGCCGGCCGCCCTCTCGCTGGCCGTCCGGGGCCAGCGGGCGCGGTCCGGGCTCTGGCTCGGCATGGTCCTGGGACTGGCCTTCTTCGTGCCGCTGCTGTCGTGGACCGGCATCTACGTCGGCCCCTTCCCGTGGCTGGCCCTCGCCACGTTCGAGGCCCTGCACGTCGCGCTCCTGGGCGCGGCGCTCGCCGCCACCTCGCGGCTGCCCCTCTGGCCGCTGTGGGCCGCGGCCCTGTGGGTCGCCGACGAGGCCGTGCGCGGCCGGTTCGTCCTCGGGGGCTTCCCGTGGGGCCGCCTCGGCTTCAGCCAGACCGAGGGCCCACTGCTGTCGCTGGCGGCCTACGGCGGCGTCCCGCTGGTCAGCTTCGCCGTGGCCCTCATGGGCACGCTGCTGGCCGCCGCGGTGCTGCCGCTGCTCCGGGCCTGGCGCAGCGCCGACCGCGACCGCCCCGCGGGGGAGCGCGGCCCCGCGCTGCGCGCCGCAGCGGTCGCCGTCGCCGCCGTCCTCGCCGTCCCGCTGGTCGGGGCCGTGGCCTGGCTGCCGCTGCCCGGCTCGTCGCTGGGCGAGGGCGGGCCCACCGCCACGGTGGCGGTCATCCAGGGCAACGTGCCGCGGGCCGGCCTGGACTTCAACGAGCAGCGCCGGGCGGTGCTCGACAACCACGTCGAGCAGACCCTCCAGCTCGCCGAGGACGTCGCCGCCGGCCGGGAGGCGCAGCCCGACGTCGTCCTGTGGCCGGAGAACAGCTCCGACATCGACCCCTACCGCAACGCGGACGCCGCACGGCGCATCCAGCAGGCGGCCGACGCCGTCGCCGCCCCGGTCCTCGTGGGCGCCGTCGTCGAGGGGCCCGGCCGGTTCGTCAGCAACACCGCGATCGTCTGGGCACCGGAGGACGGCCCGGGGGACACCTACGTCAAGCGGCACCCGGTCCCGCTGGCCGAGTACGTGCCCGCCCGCTCCTTCTTCCGCTTCTTCAGCGAGAAGGTGGACCTGGTGCGCCGCGACTTCGCCAAGGGCCAGGAGGTCGGCGTCCTCGACGTCGGCGGCGTGCGCGTGGGCGACCTCATCTGCTTCGAGGTGGTCTACGACGGCCTCGTGCGAGACGTCGTCGACGGCGGGGCCGGGATGATCGTCGTCCAGACGAACAACGCGACCTTCGGCTACACCGACGAGAGCGCCCAGCAGCTGGCGATGAGCCGGCTGCGCGCCGTCGAGTTCGGCCGCTCGGTCGCGGTGGCGGCGACCAGCGGCATCTCGGCGATCGTCGCCCCCGACGGCACGGTCGTGCGGGAGTCCGAGCTGTTCACGCCGGACGTGTTCGTCGAGGAGATCGCCCAGCGCGACGACGTCACGGTCGCCCAGCGCCTGGGCGCGGCCCCCGAGTGGGTGCTGACCGCGCTCGGGCTCGGCGCCGTGCTCCTCGTCGTCCGGTCCGGCCTCGCCCGCCGGCGCGGGACGGCGGCGTGAGCGCACGGGTGCTGGTCGTCATCCCGACCTACAACGAGGCGGAGAACGTCGAGCGGATCCTCGGCCGGCTGCACGCCAGCGTGCCCGATGCGCACGCCCTGGTGGTGGACGACGGCTCCCCGGACGGCACCGGCGCCATCGCCGACGGCGTCGCCGCCCGCGACCCCCGGGTGCACGTCCTGCACCGCACCGCCAAGGCCGGCCTGGGCAAGGCGTACGTGGCCGGCTTCCGCTGGGCCCGCGAGCGCGGCTACGACGTCCTCGTCGAGATGGACGCCGACGGCTCCCACCCGCCCGAGCAGCTGCCGGACCTGCTGGCCGCGCTGGAGGGCGCCGACCTGGTGCTGGGCTCCCGGTACGTCGACGGCGGCCGGGTCGAGGACTGGCCGGCGCACCGGCTGCTGCTCTCCCGCGTGGGGAACCGCTACACCCGCTGGGCGCTGCGCCTGCCGCTCCGCGACGCGACCGGCGGGTTCCGCGCGGCGCGGGCGGAGCTGATCGACCGGCTGCCCTTCGACGAGGTGGCCAGCGAGGGCTACTGCTTCCAGGTGGACTGGGCCTGGCGGGCGCTGCGCGCCGGTGCCCGCGTGGTCGAGGTGCCGATCACGTTCACCGAACGGGAGTACGGCCGGAGCAAGATGAGCGGCTCGATCGTTAGAGAGGCATGGGTACGCGTGACCGTCTGGGGCGTCCAGGACCGGCTCGCGGGCCTGCTGCCCGGCCGCGTGCGGCCGCCGATGCCCGGCCCGGCCGGCGACGCCCGTCGCTGACCGGCCGACCGGCACCCGGCGAGGGCCTGAGCACGGAGAGGGGTGACCGACGTGGCTGACCTGGTACGCCGTCGGCTCAAGCTGGTCGTCGGGGTGACGGCGCTGGCAGAGCTCGTCGTCTTCGCACTGGTCGCCGCCTGGATCGGCATCGGCTGGACGATCCTGGCGACGATGGCCACCAGCGCGCTGGGGTTCGTCCTGCTGGCCCGGCAGGGCACGCGCGCGCTGGCCGACCTCCGGGAGCGGGCGCGCAGCCGGCGCTCCCCGGGCGTCGAGCTCGGGAACGCCGGGCTCGTCGCGGCCGGAGGGCTGCTGATGGTCCTGCCGGGATTCATCGGCGACCTCGTCGGCCTGCTGTGCCTGCTGCCCTTCACGCGCGGCCTCGTGCGCCGGGCGCTGGGTGGGCTGGTGCTCTCCCGGCTGCCGGACCGGATGCGCGGCCCGGTGCACGTGAGCAGCACGCGCACCGCCGGGGTGGGGGAGCGGCCCGCACCCCACGGCACCCCGCTGGTGATCGAGGGCGAGGTCCTGCGCGACGCCGACGGGCGCCCGGCGACCTGACCCCGGACGCAGAACGGCCCCGGTGGGGATCCACCGGGGCCGTTCCGTCAGGTACTGCTGTCAGCTGGCGCGGGTCCGCCGGCCGCGGAGCACCTCGAGGCGCTCGGCCAGGACCTCCTCGAGGTCCTCGACGCTGCGGCGCTCGAGCAGCATGTCCCAGTGGGTCCGCGGGGGCTTGACCTTCTTGGGGGCCGGCTCGGTCCCACCGACGAGCTTCGCCGCGGAGCCGTCGAACTTGCACTCCCACGTGTCGGGGAGCTCGGCGTCGTCGGCGAACGGGACCGTGAACAGGTGGCCGGAAGCGCACTTGTACTCGGCGTACTGCCGCTCGATGGGCGCGGTGTTCCGCTCGGTCTCGTAGCTGACGCTGCCCAGTCGGCTGCCGCGCAAGGAACGCTCACCCATGGCACACCGTCCTCTCGTCTTAGTGTCGGTAGGGACTCGACGTCCGGTCACCCGGGGCCATACCCAGGTGATCGGGGAGTCAGAGAGATAAACGACGAAAAAGGCGGAGAGATTCCGCCGAATCGGCTGTTCATCATCGCATGGGGTCAGATCCGGACGGTCACCGCCCCCCGCACGGGTGACTCCGGAGGGTCAGGGGAGGGCGAGCTGTCCCGGCCCGGCGGCCGTGGGGCCGAGCTCACCGCGCACGTGGTGCCGCCGGCACAGCACCTGGTAGCGGACGGCGGGGGAGTCGCCGCCCTCCCCGGGCAGCTCCGGGGGAGCGGTGTCGGCCACCACCACGGTCTCGCCCGAGCGGACCATCACGCCGTCCACGACGCGGGCGTTCAGCAGCCCCGGCAGGCCGCACCAGCACAGCACCTCGACCTGGATCCGCTGCACGTCGTCGGCGACCTCGAGCAGCCGCTGGGTGCCCGGGAACAGCCGGGCCCGGAAGTCGGTGGTCAGCCCGAACGCGTAGACGTCGACGTGCGACTGGTCGACCAGCTCCGCCAGCTGGTCGACCTGGCCGGGGGAGAGGAACTGCGCCTCGTCGACGATCAGGTAGTCCACGCGGTGGCCGTCGGCCCAGCGGTCGCGCACGAGCAGCCGCAGGTCGGTGGCCGGGTCGATCTCGATGGCCGCCCGGCACAGCCCCACGCGGGAGCTGATCTGCGGGGCCGCCGACCGGTCGCCCTGGGTCACCAGCAGCCCGTGCCGGCCCTGCCTGCTCTGGTTGTGGTCGACCTGCAGCGCGAGCGTGGACTTGCCGCAGTCCATCGGCCCGTGGAAGAACCGCAGGTGCGCCGGCGCCGGGTGCCGCCGCCGGTCACCGGACGCGGGCACGGCGGCCGGCCCCGGCATCGGCATCGGCATCGGCAGGGGAGTGGTCGGCTGGACGGACTCGACCGCGGTCACAGGCGCTCCGGTGGGGTGTTGCCCGCCGCGAGGACGGCACGGCGCATCGGCAGGGCGGCCAGCGCGAGGAAGCCGCCCACGAAGAAGATCACGAGGCTGACGATCGCGAGCCGGTAGGACCCGGTCAGCTGGTAGGTCAGCCCGAAGGCCAGCGGGCCCAGCCAGCTGGTGCCGCGGTCGCTGATCTCGTAGAAGCCGTAGTACTCGGCCTCCTTGCCCGCCGGGATCAGCTGGCTGAACATCGAGCGGGACAGCGCCTGGGTGCCGCCCTGGACGAGGCCGATGACCGCGGCGAGGGCGTAGAACTGCGCGACCGCCCCGGTCTGCAGGAAGAACGCCGCGAACAGGACGCCGATCCAGGCCACCAGCGCGCCGAGCACCACCCGCTTGGCCCCGTAGCGCCCGGCCATGCGACCGAGCCCCAGCGCGCCGAAGATCGCCACCACCTGCACCATCAGGATCGCGCCGGTGAGCACGTCCTGGCCCAGGTCCAGCTCCTCGGTCGCGTAGGTGGCCGACAGCGAGATGACGGTCTGCACGCCGTCGTTGAACAGCAGGTACGCGCCGAGGAACCACAGGGTCAGCGGGAAGGCCCGCATCTCCCGGAACGTGGTGGCCAGCTGCCGGAAGCTGCTGCCCGACCGCGCGGCCGAGGGCGCGACCGGGCGGTTGCGCAGCCGGGAGACCGAGAAGAGGGTGAACGCGCCCCACCACAGGCCCGCGGTGGCCAGGCAGATCCGCACCGCCTCGCCGGTGGTCAGCCCCAGGCCCTCGGCGCCGACCACGAGGCCGAGGTGGACGGCGAGCAGCAGCGCACCGCCGACGTAGCCGAACGCCCATCCCCGGCTGGAGACCTTGTCGCGGTCGTCGGGGCCGGCCAGGTCGGGCAGCCAGGAGTAGTAGACGACGGTCGCCGCGCCGAAGCTGATGTTGGCGAGGACGAAGAGCAGCGCCCCCATCAGCCAGCGGCCGTCGCCGGCGAAGAACAGCGCCGTCGTCGCGAGCGCGCCCAGGAGGGCGAAGCCGACGAGCATCTCCCGCTTGCGCCCGGTCCGGTCGGCGACCGCGCCGGTGAGCGGCAGCACGAGCACCTGCAGGATGACCGAGGCCGACAGCACGTAGGAGAACCAGCTGCCGGCGGCGATCGACAGGCCGAGGAGCTGCAGGCGCTCGTCGGGGCCGGCGGCGTCGCGGGCGATGGCCGTCAGGTACGGGCCCAGGAAGACGGTCGTCACCGAGGTGTTGAAGACCGACATGGCCCAGTCGTAGGAGTACCAGCCGAAGCGCTCGCGCTGGAGGGCGCGGTCGACCGGCGGCACCGACGGGGCGGCGGCAGGGGCTGAGGTCACCGCGGCAGGCTCCCAGCCCAGCCGCGCGCGGTCCAGCACCGCGCGGTCACGGGATGTCCTCCGGGACCGCACCGCCGGGGAAGGCGGCGACGGCCGTGGTCGGGCGCGTCGGGTCGTGGAACGCCGGCCCGTCCAGCTCACCGGCCCGCAGCGGGCGCAGGCCCCGGGTGAGCGCCGCGGCGATGCGCATGCGGGCGCGGTTCGCGTCGCCCACGCGCCCCATCTGGAGGTCGTCGAAGTGGACCGGCGGCCCGACGTGCACCCTGAGCCGCGGCCGCCGCACGAGGGCACGGGCCAGGGTGCGCAGCTTGCCGCGGTCGTTGCCGTACTGGAGCACCTCGTGGGCGCCCCACTGGCTCACCGGGATGACCGGGACCCGCAGCCCCAGCGCGAGCCGGGCCATCCCCGTGCGGCCGCGCTCCGGCCAGAGGTCGGGAGCCAGCCCGATCCGGCCCTCGGGGTAGGCGACGACGTGCCCGCCGTGCACCAGCGCCACCTCGGTGACGCGGACGGCGTGCCGGGCGAGCTCCGTGCCGCGGTCCACGCGGATGGCACCGGCCCGCTCCAGCACCGGGCCGGCGACCGGTGCGGCGATGATCCCGCCGGTCGCCATGAACCGGGGCACGACGCCCAGCCGGTGCAGCGCGACGGCGACCACGAAGGGGTCGAAGTCGCCGATGTGGTTCGCGGCGAGCAGCAGCGGCCCCCGGCGGAGCTCCTCGGGGATGGAGCCGGTGACCTCGACCCGGCCGAAGAGGCCCACCAGCCAGGAGAACCGGCGCAGCACGAACCGCCAGAACCACCAGGGCGGGGCGACGGCGACGGCCAGCTCGCGGGCGAACCACTCGGGGTCGTCGGGCCGCACCAGGTCGGCCAGGTCCTCCGGCAGGGGAGGGGTCCGCGGCCGCCACCGCCGCAGCCGTCCCCCCGCGGTCACCGACCGGTCCACTGCCCGCGCTTCTCCAGCAGCTCGCGGAGCATCGCCGGGCGGTCGGTCATGATCCCGTCGACGCCCAGGTCCAGCATGGCCTCGGCCTCCACCGGGTCGTCCACGGTCCAGACGTGCACCTGCAGCCCCCGGGCGTGCGCGGCGGCCAGGAACCGCTCGTCCACCAGCGCCCGGCCGCCGAGCTGGAGGGGGACCTGCGCGCACCCGGCCTGGATGCGGACCAGGCCGGCCGCCCGGGGCGAGTAGGACGACAGCCGGAGGGCAGCCACCCCGCGGGGACCGAGCGAGGTGCACACCGACGGGCCGAACAGCCGCCGGGCCGCGGCGATGCGGGCGTCGGAGAAGGAGCCGAGGCAGATGCGGTCGGCGACCTTCATGCTCCGGACCAGGCGGACCAGCGGGGCGAGCACGCCCGCGGCCTTGATGTCGAGGTTGAAGCGCACGTCGGGCCAGGCCCCCAGCAGGTCCTCCAGCCGCACGATCGGCTCCCGGCCGCCGATCCGCGCCTCGCTGACCTGCGCCCAGGTGAGGGAGTCGATGCGGCCGGACTGCCCGGTGACCCGCTCCAGCGTGGCGTCGTGGAAGGCGACGAGGACGCCGTCGGCGGTCACCTGGACGTCGGTCTCCAGGTACCGGTAGCCCATGTCCACGCACGCCTGGAACGCCGGCAGCGTGTTCTCCAGGTGCTCGATCGCCCCGCCGCGGTGTGCCATCGCCAACGGCGTCGGTGCGTCGAGGAAGGCGAACCGCGCGGGGAGCACGCGTTCACGCTAGTGGGGGCTGCCGACGTCGCTGTAGGGCCCTCGCCGACCGGCCCCGCCACGGTTCACAGACCCTTCCCAGGGCGTGTCACCCGGCACTGTCGGCAGCGGCGTCTACCGTCCCGAGGCGTGGCACAGCAGCACGCGTCCGGCAGCACGGCATCGCTCCCCGTCGCACCCCTCCCCAGCCGTGGGAGCGGTGAGCAGCGGCGCTGCGGGTGGTGCCGCCGGGTGCTGCCCGAGCAGGGCTCGGTGGGCCGTCCGCGGCTCTACTGCGGCCAGGCGTGCCGCCAGCGCGCCTACGAGCAGCGCTCGGCCACGCAGAAGGCCGGCCTGCCGGGCGACGTCGTCCTCGTGTCCCGCGCCGACCTCGACGGCCTGCAGGACCGGCTCTACCAGCTGCGCTGCGCCCTCGAGGACGTGCAGACGATGCTGGCCGAGAAGCCCACGAAGGCCGAGCTCGAGCGCTCGCTGGCCGACCTGGTGCGTTCCACCGGACGGCTCGACCGGCTCTGGGTCACCGAGCGCTCGAGCTAGCCGGCTCGGTCAGTCCGGGTCCTGCGAGTCGTCGTTCTGGTCCTCGGTGCCCGGCTCCGGGTTGCTGTTGTCGGGCAGGTTGCCCTGCTCCTCGCTGCCCGGGTCGTTGCCGTCGGTGTTCTCGGTGTCGTCGCTCGTGCCGTCGTTGCGGTCCAGCCCGGCCGGGTCCCCGCAGGCGGTCAGCGTGGCGCCGCCTCCGAAGAGCGCCAGGGCGGCCAGGACGGCGGCGAGCGGTCGTCTGATCTGCATGCCTCGACCCTACGAACACCGGCGGCCCGCCGCCCGTCGAGCCGCCTACACCCCGGTAATTACGTCAGTGTTACGTAATTACCGGGGTGTAGGCGGACAGGGGGAGCGGTGCCTCATGGCGCCCAGTGGGTGTCGAGCGGCTCGAGCGGCGGCGGTGCGACACCGAGGCCGGGCTGTCGTCGACCAAGATCACGAGAGCAAGATCAACATCTGGGGGAGTCGGAGACGGGTGGACGGGTCGGCAACGGCCGGCCTCCGAGGCGGCACGACGTCGGCGCCGGCGGCCCAGGTCCGGCACCGACCGACTGCCGCACGTGCCGCCCGGGCGTGCAGCCGCCGACCTGCGGGCGCCGTCCGTGCGGCGCGGTGTGCACGCGGCGCGGCCCAGCGCACCGCGCGTCGGGCCCCACAAGATCGACAACCCCTTCCGGCGCAGCTCAGCACAACGCCGATAACCGACGTTATGTCAACTCATCCGGAACGGGGCCGGGAGAAGCCCTCCCCGCCGAGCACGACTCCCCACCCGCACAACAGGATGGCCGGGTGACAGTCGCCTGGACGCACGTTGGCCGGTTCTGGTCCAACGGTGAGCCCTTCCTCGCCCTCGACGAGGACCTGCTGCCCGCGTGGCGCGGCATGTCCGACGAGGCCTACGAGGCGCTCGTCCCACGGCTGGACTACGAGCTGACCGGCATCCCGGTCGGCGCCGGCACGGCCGCGCTGGTCCTGACCGATCCGGAGATCGGCGACGAGGGCTGGCTCGAGGTGTTCCGCGGCGACGACGGCAGCATCGCCGTCGTCCAGGCGAACGCCGACGACTACCGCGGCACGCTGGAGCTCGCGCTGCGCTTCCCGACGACCGACGAGCAGGCCGGCGACGCGGTGTCGGTGCCCAGCGGCCGGCTGGCCTTCATCAGCGCCGCGCTCGACGGCACCGGCGAGGACGGCGCCCGGCTGATGCCCGAGTCCCCCGGTCCCGCGCCGTCCACCGACGACGCCGAGCCCGACGACGCCAGCCCGCTGCTGGTCGTCCCGCCCGGGTCGTTCCTGCTGTCGGTCCGCTGGCGCACCGAGCTGCACGAGGACGCCACCTTCGCCCGCTGGCTGTTCACCCGGGCCGACCGCTGAGTTCCGTCACACCAGGCGGTCCACCCTGCACCCGCCCGCCACTCCCCCTGGAGGCCCCGTGCCCGGCACCGTCCAGCCCATCATCGTCACGCCCGACCTCGAGCGGCTGCGTGCGTTCTACGTCGGCGTCCTGGACGCGACCGAGGTGGAGCGCTTCCCCGAGGACGGGGCGGTCTTCTACCTGGGCCTGCGCGTCGGCGACTCCGGCCTCGGGCTGACCGCCGACACCACGGTGGCCGCCGGCGGCCCGGGTCGGGTGCTGCTCAGCATCGAGGTGCCCGACGTCGACGCGCTCCTCCCCCGCGTCGAGGCACTCGGCGGCCGCAGCTCCGGGCCGGCCAACGACATGCCGTGGGGCCAGCGCGTCGCGCACGTCTCCGACCCCGACGGGAACGCGATCAACCTGACGCAGCAGCTCTGACTCCCGGGCGGGCGCCCGGGTTCCGTCACAGTGACGGAGGACCGGACGCCCACCCGGGTCAGGCGATCTCGCTGCGCTGCAGCCGGACCCAGCCACCGATGAGCGGGGCCACGAACCACAGCACCGTCGCCGTGCCGGCCCGCGCCCAGCCGGCGCCGTCGAGGTCCCCGGAGTACATCGGCTCGGTCGTCGTGGTCAGGTCCAGCCACTCGCGCACCCAGTCCAGCGCCGGGATGGTCGTGACCAGCACGGTGACGATCGTGGGCACCACGAAGTACAGGACGATCGCCAGCGGCGAGGTGCGCAGCAGCAGACCGAACGCCACACCCACCAGGACGTAGAGCACCTCGAGGGCCACGACCTGCAGGACGTGCTGCGCGGTGACCTCCCAGGACGTCGCGTCGTCGGTGAGCACCGGCGTGAGGGCGGTGACCAGCCCGGCGGCGACCAGCGTCGCCACGACGCCGAGCAGGGCGAGGAGCGCCGCGGCCAGCAGCTTCGCGACGACGACCCGGGCCCGCTGGGGCACGAGCGCGAACGTGGTCATCGCGGTCCGCTGCGACCACTCGCTGGTGACCAGCAGGATGCCGAGGACCGGGAGCAGCAGGCTGACCGGGAACTGGGCCAACGTCAGGTACTCGGTGAAGGTCTTGGCGCGGGGGTCGGCGAAGAACATGGTCAGCAGCGGCACCGCGAGCGCCGCCACGCCGAGGGTCAGCAGCAGCCAGAAGCCGGCCCGGGTGTCGCGGGACTTGCGCAGCTCCACACGGGTGAGCGTGGGGAGCGTCGGGGCCGGCGGGGCGGGAAGCAGCGTGGTGGTCATGCGCGGGTCTCCTGCACGGTGGCGGCGGCGCCGTCGGCGCCCTGGGGTCCGGCGTGGGTCAGCGACCGGAACAGCTCCTCGAGCCCCGCTCCCCCGGCGGGGCGCAGCTCCACCAGCGGGACGCCGGCCCTGGCGGTCGCCAGGCCCACCTGCTCGGGGTCGGCCGACGCCAGGACCGCGTCCCCGTCACCGGGCCGGGTGGAGATGCCGGAGGCGCTCAGCGCCTGCTGGAGGGCCGAGCGGTCCCGGGCGCGGACGAGCGTGCCGGTGCCGGCGAGCAGCTCGTCCTTGCTCCCTGCGGCCACCAGCCGCCCACCGGCGATGACGACGAGCTGGTCGGCCACCGCCTCCACCTCGCGCAGCAGGTGCGAGGAGAGCAGCACCGTGCCACCCCGGTCGGCGAAGCCGCGGAGCAGGCCGCGCATCCAGTAGATGCCGTCGGGGTCCAGGCCGTTGGCCGGCTCGTCGAGGACCAGCACCTGCGGGTCGCCGAGCAGCGCCTGGGCCAGGCCGAGCCGCTGGCGCATCCCGAGCGAGTACTGGCCCACCCGCTTGCCGGCGGCAGGGCCGCCCAGCCCCACGAGCTCCAGCATCGCGTCCACGCGGGCCGCGGGGACGCCCTGGACCATGGCCGAGAGCGTGAGGGCCTCCCGGCCGGTGCGGCCCGCGTGCTGCGCCCCGGCGTCGAGCAGGACGCCGACCGACCGTCCCGGGTTGGGCAGGTCGCGGAAGCGCCGCCCGCCGATGGTCGCCGAGCCGCTCGTCGGCTCGGCCAGCCCGCACAGCACGCGCATGGTGGTGCTCTTGCCGGCGCCGTTCGGCCCGAGGAACCCGGTCACGCTCCCGGCCGGGCAGGTGAAGGAGACGTCGGCGACGGCGAGCTGGGCGCCGTACCGCCGCGTGAGGTGCTCGATGGCGATCATGCCGCCGAGGCTGGCCGACCCGGGCCCGCCGGCACATCGGCCGACCGGCCAGGACGCTGCTACTTCGGTCGGCCCCCGCCGTGGGGAGACCGACTTTCGTCGGTGCCGGGGAAGGGCACGGCGGCCGTAGCCTGCCGGGGTGAGCACCGTGACCGCCGGCGCAGCCGCACGCCCGCAGGGGGTGGACCACCCGTCGCTGGTCCCGGCCCTCCTCCTGGCCGACGCCGGCGCCGGGCCCTACGACCCGGGGACCGTGCCACCGCGGGTCCGCCGCTCGGTGCGGGACTGGGTGGTCGACGTCTGCCTGTTCCTCACCTCGGTCGCCATCGGCCTGGTCCTCGTGGACGAGGCGTCGCGCTCGGCGGCCCCGCCCCCGGACTGGCTGCTGAGGGCAGACCTCCTGGTCGGGGTCCTCGCCTGCGTGGCGCTGTGGTGGCGGCGGCGCTGGCCGGTCGGCGTCGGCCTCGTGCTGGCCGCCGTGGGCACGTTCTCGGACATGGGCGGGTTCGCGGTCCTCGTCTCGCTGTTCACCGTCGCCGTGCACCGGCCCTGGCCGCCGGTCCTGCTGGTCACCGCCGCGAACGTGGCCGCCTTCCTCGTCTACGTCGTCGTCCGCCCGGTGCACGACCTGCCCCAGGCGGTCTTCCTGGCGCTGGGGCTGGTGCTGACGGCGGCCGTCGTCGCCTGGGGGATGTTCGTGCGGGCGCGCAGGCAGCTGGTGCTGTCGCTGCGCGAGCGGGCTGCCCGCGCCGAGGCGGAGCAGCGGCTGCGCGTCGAGCAGGCACGGCAGCTGGAACGCACCCGCATCGCGCGGGAGATGCACGACGTCCTCGCCCACCGGCTCTCCCTGCTGAGCATGCACGCGGGGGCGCTGGAGTTCCGGCCGGACGCGTCACCGGCGGAGGTCGCGGGGGCGGCCGGCGTGATCCGGGCCAGCGCCCGCGACGCCCTCGAGGACCTCCGCGCGGTCATCGGCGTGCTCCGCACCAGCCAGGACGCCGCGGCCCCGGAGCGGCCGCAGCCCACCCTGGCCGACCTTCCCGCGCTGGTGGAGGAGTCCCGCCGGGCCGGCCTGCGGGCACACGTGGAGTACCGGGCACCCGACGTGCAGACGGTGCCCGACGTCACCGGTCGCACGGTCTACCGCGTCGTCCAGGAGGCGCTGACCAACGTCCGGAAGCACGCGGGCGGGACGACCGCGACGATCCTGGTCTCGGGCGGCCCGGCGGAGGGGCTGACCGTCGAGGTCACCAACCCGCCGAGGCTGGGCGCGGACACCGCAGAGCCCCTCCCCGGGGCCGGCACGGGCCTGGTCGGGCTGCTGGAGCGCGTCGGCCTGGCCGGAGGGCACCTCGACCACGGCTGGACGGCGGACGGGCACTTCCGGGTGCGGGCCTGGCTGCCCTGGGCCGGCGCGGGGAGCGCCGGGTGACGGCGCCGGTCCGCGTCCTCGTCGTCGACGACGACCCGCTGGTCCGGGCGGCCCTGACCATGGTGCTGGGCGGCGCCGAGGGCCTGGTCCTGGCCGGGGAGGCGGGCGACGGCGACGAGGTGCCCGCGGCCGTGGCCGCCTGCTCCCCCGACGTGGTCCTGATGGACATCCGCATGCCGCGCGTCGACGGGCTGGCCGCGACCGAGCGGCTCAAGGGCAGCGGCGGCGGTCCCGAGGTGATCGTCCTGACCACCTTCGACGCCGACGCGCAGGTGCTGCGGGCGCTGCGCGCCGGGGCGAGCGGCTTCCTGGTGAAGGACACCCCGCCGGCGGCCATCGTCGAGGCCGTCCACCGCGTCGCCGAGGGCGAGCCGATGCTCTCCCCGGGCGTGACCCGGCGGCTGATCGCCCACGTGGCGGAGGCCGAGCAGGCCACCGACCCGGTCGACGACCGCGCGGCGCGCGCCCGGCAGCGCCTGGTCGCTCTCAGCGAGCGGGAGCGGGACGTCGCGCTCGCTGTCGGCAGGGGCCTGTCCAACGCCGAGATCTCCGCGGAGCTCTACATGAGCGTCGCCACCGTCAAGGCGCACGTCTCCCGGCTGCTCATCAAGCTGGCCGCCGCCAACCGCGTGCAGGTCGCCCTGGTGGTGCACGACGCCGGCCTCGTCTGACGCCGGTTCCGGCCGCGCGCACCGGGTAGCGGTCCGACGACGACCGACCCACGAGGAGGAGCGATGACCGAGCAGCGCCCCGACACCGACGAGAAGGACGAGCCGGGCGGCACGCCGTCGCCCGGGCCGGACAACCTCACCGACCGCCCGGTCGGGCCCGGGGACGACGGGTCCGCCAAGGCGGTGCCCGGCGCCTACCAGGCCGACGAGGCCGAGCAGGAGCGCGGCAAGGCGGTCAAGCCGGGCAACTAGGTGCGCGCGGCGGGGCCGGGCCCTTCCCTACCGGTCCCGCCACCGCCGGCCGTGCAGCCACCACTGCAGCCGCGCGGTGATCCACGGCAGCATCAGGTAGGTCATGACCGGCGTGAGCACCGCCGTCATGACGAGGACCCGCAGCACCACGTGCACGTCGGTCAGCGCGACGCCGAGGGTCAGCGTCGCCAGCAGGTTCACCGGGAAGAAGACCAGCCAGATCGTCACCGCCTGCTTCCACCGGGGCGGCGCGGGCGCGGCCGGGGCCTCGCAAACCTCCTCGGCCACCGGTGAGTCGAACCAGCCCTCGATGCCGGTGCGGCGCTCGCTGCGGGTGACCTCGGCGAGCCCCTGGGCCGACCGCAGCCACCACTGGCGCTCCGAGGAGGCCTCCCAGCCGGCCAGGGCCGTGTGGTCGGCGAACCGGGCGAGCATGTGCCACTCGTCGGCGTCGCGGCGTGAGCGCACCCAGCCGCCCCCGAGGAAGCCCGGGAAGCTCTCGGCCATGCTGAGACCGGCGCGGATCCACGCCGTCATCTCGCGCGCGTGCGCCGGGTCGGCGCGCCGCGTGAAGGACACCGTCACCGGGAGGTCGTCCCGAGTGAGGGTGATGGACGTCGTCATGCCTCCAGGATCGGGCCTGGACCCCCGATCCGCGTCCCCCGGGGCGGTGTGAGCCGCGCCTCGCAGGTGCCCGACACGGTCGCCGCTCCCCCGGCCCTCCCAGGTCGGTGCGGTTGACTGCCCGGCGTGGAGGTCCTCGGCCGGTTCTGGGCCCGCGTCACCGCGACGGTCCCGGAGCTGTCGACGACGGTGCTGCTGGTCACCGCGGCCGCCGCGGCGCTCCTGGTCCTCTCCCCCGCCCTCTGGCGGCCGGCCCGCAACGTGGTGACGATCGCCCACGAGGGCGCGCACGGCCTGGTGGCCCTCGCGGCGGGGCGGCGGCTCGCCGGCATCCGGCTGCACTCCGACACCTCGGGGCTGACCGTCTCCGCCGGGCGGCCCACCGGGCTGGGCATGGTGCTCACGTGCGCGGCCGGCTATACCGGGCCGGCGCTCTTCGGCCTCGGCGCGGCCGCGCTGCTGGCGGCCGGGCACGCCGTCGGGCTCCTGTGGGCGCTGCTCCTCCTGCTCGCCCTCCTGCTGGTGCAGATCCGCAACTGGTTCGGGCTCTGGTCGGTCCTCGTCACCGGCGGCATCGTCCTCGCCGCCACCTGGTGGCTCTCCCCGCTCGGCCAGGCCGTGTTCGCGGCGCTGGCCACGTGGTTCCTGCTCCTCGCCGCTCCCCGCGCCGTCCTCGAGCTGCAGGCCGCCCGCCGGCGGCGCTCGGCCCCGGACTCCGACGCCGACCAGCTGGCCCGCCTCACCCCGTTGCCCGCCGTGTGCTGGGTCGGGTTCTTCCTCCTCGTGGACCTCGGTGCTCTCGTCCTGGGCGCGAGGTGGCTGCTCGGCTGAGCCACCGGCTACGCCGGTTCGCTGTTGGGGATAACGGTCGAGCCGGACGCCGGTGACAGGGCCGGCCCGGCGCTCAGGCGGTCAGCGGGCGGTCGGGCGCGAGCGGCGGCGCGGCTCGCGGCCCACCGGCTGGGAGACCGGCTGCACCGAGGGCGCCGGCGGGATGTCGAGCACCAGGTCCGCGTGGTCGACCGTCACCGGCCGGCCGTGGTGGCGGATCTCCAGCGGGTCGCCGTCGACCAGCCGGTAGGTCGCCCGGCCGGGCTCGACGGTGACGGTGAGCTTGCGGCCGCGGTAGACCACGCGGAAGCGCAGCCGGCTGATCCGCTCGGGCAGCCGCGGCGCGAAGGTCAGCTCCCCCGCGTGGTCCCGGAGGCCGCCGAACCCGGCGACGGCGACGGTCCACCCGCCGGCCAGTGAGGCGATGTGCAGCCCGTGCCCGGAGTTGTGGTGCAGGTTCTGCAGGTCGGTCAGCGCCGCCTCGGCCCAGTACTGGTGGGCCAGCTCCAGGTGCCCGGTCTCCGCGGCCACGACGCCCTGCTGGGTCGCCGACAGCGAGGAGTCCCGCGTCGTGCGGGCCTCGTAGTAGGCGAAGTCGGCGATCTTCTCCTCGAGGGTGAACGCGTCCCCCCGCAGGTGCAGCGCCATCACCAGGTCGGCCTGCTTGACCACCTGCGTCCGGTAGATCTCGAAGTACGGGTAGTGCAGCAGCAGCGGGTACTTCTCCCCCGGCGTGTGCAGGAAGTCCCACTCCTCGTGGTGGGTGAACCCGTCGGACTGCATGTGCACGCCGCGCTGGGTGTCGTAGGGCACGGCCATGAGCGAGGCCGCCCGCAGCCACTCCTCCACCTCGTCGTCGGTGACCCCCAGCCGCGCGGCCACGTCGGGCTGCCGCCGCACGGCCGCGGCCGCCTCGCGCAGGTTCCGCTGCGCCATGAGGTTCGTGTAGACGTTGTTGTCCACCACGGCGGTGTACTCGTCCGGCCCGGTGACGCCGTCGATGCGGAAGCCGTGCTCGGCGTCGAAGTGGCCCAGCGAGGCCCAGAGCCGTGCGGTCTCCAGGAGCAGCTCGGCGCCGTAGTCGACGTCGAAGGACTCGTCGAGGGTCGCGGAGTGGTACCGGATGACGGCGTCGGCGATGTCGGCGTTGATGTGGAACGCCGCCGTCCCTGCCGGCCAGTAGCCCGACGTCTCCTCGCCGCGGATCGTCCGCCACGGGAACGCCGCACCGCGGAGGCCGAGCACCCGCGCGCGGTCGCGGGCCAGGGGCAGGGTCGAGTGCCGCCAGATGAGCGCGTCCCGCACCGCCTGGGGCGCGGTGTAGGTGAGCACCGGCAGGACGTAGGTCTCGGTGTCCCAGAAGGTGTGCCCGTCGTACCCCGGGCCGGTGAGGCCCTTGGCGGGGATCGCCTGCCGCTCGGCGCGCAGCCCGGCCTGCAGGACGTGGAACATGCCGACGCGCACGGCCTGCTGCAGCTCGTCGTCGCCCTCGATCTCGACGTCGGCCTCGTCCCAGTGCTGGGCCAGCAGCTCCCGCTGCTCGCGCAGCAGCCGGTCGAAGCCGGCCAGCTTGGCGGTGGAGAGCGCGGCCTCCACCTGGTCGCGCAGCGCGGGGGCCGAGCGGCGGGAGGACCAGCCGTAGGCGAGGAACTTGACCAGGGTCAGCGAGCCGCCGGGCGGGATGCGGGCGGCCAGGGTGTACCGGGCGAGGTCACCGGCGGCCTCGATGTCCTCGGTGCAGCTGTCGGGGATCTCGATGACGTGGTCCATGCCGGCGGCCACCCGCAGCCTGCTGCGTTTGGTGTGGTGGACCAGCACCGCCTTGCGGCCCCGCGCGGCGGCGAGCTCGCACTGCAGCGGGGAGGAGAGGGCCGCCGCGGCGCGCGGGTCGCCGTCCTCGCCGACGGGGCCGTGGTCGTTGGCCAGCAGGTCGGACTGCAGGGCGACGTAGAGGTCGCCGAGGTCGTCGACCACCTCCACCTTGTACTCGACGGCGGCGATCGAGCGGCGCACCAGCGACACCAGCCGGGTGCTGGTCACCCGGACCGTGCGGCCACCCGGCGAGCGCCACTCGGTGGCCCGGCGGAGCACGCCGGCGCGCAGGTCGAGGGTCCGCTGGTGGTCGACGATCTCGCCGTAGGTGAGGTCCAGGGGCGAGTCGTTGACCAGCAGGCGGATCAGCTTGCCGTCGGTCACGTTGACGACGGTCTGGCCCATCTCGGGGAACCCGTACCCGGCCTCGGCGTAGGGCAGCGGCCGCTCCTCGAAGAAGCCGTTGAGGTAGGTGCCCGGCACGGCGACCGGCTCCCCCTCCTCGAACGAGCCGCGCATGCCGATGTGCCCGTTGGCCAGCGCGAACACCGACTCGTGCACCCCGAGCGAGGAGCGGTCCAGGCCCAGCTCGGTGAGCGCCCAGGGCTCGATCGGGAAGACCGCCCGGCCCTCGGTCACGAGTGGCCCAGCAGCTGGTCGAGGTCGGTCACGACGACGTCGGCACCGGACTCGCGCAGGCCCTCGGCCTGGCCCACCCGGTCCACGCCGACGACGAACGCGAAGCCGCCGGCCCGCCCCGCGGCCACGCCGGCGAGCGCGTCCTCGAACACCGCGGCCTCCCCCGGCTCCACGCCGAGCGCCCGCGCCCCCGCCAGGAACGTGTCCGGCGCCGGCTTCCCGCGCAGCCCGTCGCGCGCGGCGACCACGCCGTCCACGCGGATGTCGACCAGCTCGGCGAAGCCGCCGGCGGCCACCACCTGCCCGCCGTTGGCCGACGCCGTCACCACGGCGGTGGCCAGGCCGGCGTCCCGGACCGCGCGCAGGTACCGGACCGACCCCTCGTAGACCTCCACGCCGTGCTCGTCGAGCTCGCGCAGCACCAGCTCGTTCTTGCGGGTGGCCACGCCCTGCACGGTCGCCGCGTCGGGGGCGTCGCCCGGCGACCCCTCCGGGAGCTCGATGCCGCGAGCGGCCAGGAAGTCGCGGACGCCGTCGGCCCGCGGCTTGCCGTCGACGTACCGGTTGTAGTCGTCCTGCGTGAACTCCGGCGCGGCCGGGTCCAGGGAGCGGAGGAACTCGTCGAGCGTGCGCTTCCAGGCCGCCATGTGCACCGTGGCGGTCCGGGTCAGCACGCCGTCGAGGTCGAACAGGCAGGCACGGACGCCGTCCGGCAGGCCGACGGTTCGCGGAGAGGGCACGCCGCGACGCTACCGGCGCAGCGGTGCGCGCACGTGTCGGAGCCGCGGCGATCCGGTGACGCCGACGGGCGGGCCGCCCCGGCGCTGCCTAGGGTCGCTCCGGGGACGGCGCACCCGACCTGCCGTCCGCAGCGACCGAGGGAGAGGACCACCCATGACCGACCGGCCCACCCCGCCGAACCCGTACGACTTCCTGCCGCAGGTGCCCGGCTTCACCGTCACCAGCAGCGACGTCTCCGACGGGCAGGTGCTGCCCATGCCGCACGTCAGCGGCGTGATGGGTGCCGGCGGTGAGGACCGTTCGCCGCAGCTGTCCTGGGCCGGCTTCCCCGAGGGCACCCGCAGCTTCGCCGTCACCGTGTACGACCCCGACGCCCCCACGGCCAGCGGCTTCTGGCACTGGGCCGTGGCCAACATCCCGGCGTCGGTGACCGAGCTGCCCTCGGGTGCCGGCGACAAGGACGCGCCGCAGCTGCCCGAGGGGGCGCTCCAGCTGCGCAACGACGGCGGCTTCGCCGGCTACGTGGGCGCTGCTCCCCCGGCCGGCCACGGCCCGCACCGCTACTTCGTCGTCGTGCACGCGGTGGACACCGAGACGCTCGACGTCGACGCCGGCACCACCCCCGCCGTCCTCGGGTTCAACCTGTTCTTCCACACGCTGGCCCGCGCGACGATGGTGCTCACCTACACCCAGGACTGAGCGGCAGCCGTCCTCCCCGGTCCCCGGGGAGGACGGTCACCCGGGCAGCTCGGCGACGCAGGTGGTGGCGAGGCGGGCGAAGCCGACCCGCTCGTACACCCGGGCGACGTCGTCGTCGCCCGCGGCGAGGAACACCATGTCGGCGGTCTCCCGGGCGTGCGCGACCAGCGCCGAGGCGATGCCGGCCCCCAGGCCCCTCCCGCGCAGGCGCGGGAGGGTGGCCACCCCGACGATCTCGCTGACCACGGTGCCGTCGAGGTCGAGCGGCTGGTGCGAGCCGACCGCCACGGGCCGTCCGTGCTCCTTGGCCACCATCATCACCGTGCGGCCGTCGGCAATCCGCTCGCGGAGGACGGCGGTGCGCGCGAGGGCCTCGGGCGAGGTGTCCAGCGGGGCCTCGCGCACGTCGGCCTGGCCGCCCGGGTGGGCGAAGGCGACAGCGGCGACCCGCTGGTACTCGGGCAGGTCGGGGTCGTCGGCGCCGACGACGTACAGGCGGACGCCGACGGGCAGGACCAGGTCGACCGGGTCGTCGGCCACCAGCAGCGGCAGCTCCTCCACCGGCATGCCCGCGGCACGGGCGGCCGCGGCGACCTCCGGGGAGCACTCCGGGATCCACTCGAGCGCGGCCGGCAGCCCCGCCGCGCGCTGCATCCGGATGGCGGCCCGCACGTCGTCCACCGTCACCGGCTCCCCTCCCCCGTCGCGACGCGGCCGGGCCGGGTACGGCCAGGAGGGGTCGGCGATGGGGACGTCGAGGGCACCGGCCCGCTCCACGCGTGCGTCCGGCAGCGGCGCGGCGGCGAAGTAGCGCTCGATGCACTCGAGCAGCCCCGGGCGGGAAGACACGTCAGAACCCTAGACGCGTTCGGCGCTGCCGGGCCTCCCGACGCCCGCCCGCGGTGGCCTGCCCACCCGCCCGGGTGACCCGCGCGCAGGTCACCGGCGGCCGGGACGGCACGATGGGCTGCGTGACGGCAGGGACTCGCGGCTCCATCTCGCCCTACGCGGTGTTCGACCGCCCCTCGTGGCGAGCGCTCGCTGCGGGCGACCGGCTGCCCCTGGACCAGGCCGACCTGGAGGCGCTCGCCTCGCTGGGCGACCGGATCGACCTCGACGAGGTCGCCACCGTCTACCTGCCGCTGGCCCGGCTGCTGGACCTCCACGTGACCGCCAGCCGGCGGCTGTGGGCGGCGCAGAGCGAGTTCCTCGGCGACTCGACGGCGAAGGTGCCGTTCGTGATCGCCGTGGCCGGGAGCGTCGCCGTCGGCAAGAGCACGACGTCGCGGCTGCTGCAGACGCTGCTGGCCGCCGGCCCCGGGTCCCCCCGCGTGGACCTGGTGACCACCGACGGCTTCCTGCTGCCCAACGCGGTCCTGGAGGAGCGCGGGCTGCTCGGGCGCAAGGGGTTCCCGGAGAGCTACGACCGCCGCGCGCTGCTGCGCTTCCTCGCCGACGTGAAGTCCGGCCGGGAGGAGGTCGTCGCACCGGTCTACGACCACCAGTCCTACGACATCGTCCCGGACGAGGTGCAGGCGGTCGACCGGCCCGACATCCTCGTCGTGGAGGGTCTCAACGTGCTCCAGGCCGGCCGGCGGACCGACGGGGCGGCGCCGGAGGTCTTCCTGTCGGACTTCTTCGACTTCTCCGTGTACGTGGACGCCGCGGAGGCCGACATCCAGCGCTGGTACGTCGAGCGCTTCCAGGCGCTGCGCCGGACCGCCTTCCAGGACACCTCCGCCTACTTCCACCGGTTCGCCGGGCTCAGCGAGAGCGAGGCCCGGGAGACGGCTCTGAGCATCTGGTCGGCGGTGAACGGCCCGAACCTGCGCGACAACATCGCCCCGACCCGCTCCCGGGCGCGCCTGGTCCTCCAGAAGGCCAGCGACCACTCGGTGCGCAGGGTGCTGCTGCGCAAGCTCTGAGCGCGCCCCCTCCCCCGACACGCCGTCCCCACCGGCGCGAACGCGTCGCACCGGCCGTCGCCATGGCAGGACCTGACGACTCGTTGGGGTGATTAGGTGACGGGGATCACGTGACCTCGGGCACCTTCCGTGCCGACACTGTGGGAGACGCGTAAGCGTTCATGCACAGCCAGTGACTGCCGGCTTCCCCCCGGCCGAACGGAAGTGACCGCCATGTGCGCACACCGCACCCCCTGCCCCGACGCCACCAGCGACCTGCGCGACCTCGCCGCCGTGGTGAGCAGCCACCCCGAGCAGGGCTGGAGCCTCCTCTGCAACGGTGTGGTCCTGTTCGACGACGACGGTGAGCTGCTCCCCGACGGCCGCGCCGTCGACGACCACCACGTCTGGGTAGCCCCGGCGCTCGTCAGCGCCTAGCCGCCCTCCGCCGCCTGCCGGGCGGCCTGCTCCACCCGCTCGCGGTACTCCCGCCACCACGCGGGGTCGCGGTCGGGCAAATTGTCCCCGACCGACTGGTTGCCGACGACGCCGTCGACGAGCTCGCGGACGATGTCGACGTGGCCGGCGTGCCGGTGGGTCTCGGCGATCACGTGCACCAGGACCCGGTGCAGGGTCACCTCGGTGCCGCCGGCCGGCCCCCACCAGGGGACCCGGCCCACCGCGTCGATCGGCAGCTCGGCCACCGCGGCGTCGGTCCGGGCCCACGCGCGCCGGTAGCCGTCCAGGACCTCCTCGCGCGACTCCTGCGCGGTGGCCCACATGTCGACGTTGTCCTCGGCGTCGTCGCTGAACCACGGGTGGGCCAGGCCCACCGGGCGCCCGAACGGGACGCTGAAGTAGCCCACCTCGACCAGCGCCAGGTGCTTGACCACCCCCAGCACGTTCGTGCCCGTGGGCGTGAGCGGCCGGCGGACGTCGTACTCCGACAGCCCCTCGGCCTTGAGCAGGACGACGTCGCGGCCCTCCTGCAGGTAGTCCCTCAGGTCGGCCTTCAGCTGGTCGGCACCGGTCATGCCCGGGACAGTGCCACGCCCCACCGACAGCGCGCGCCGGTCACCGCGCGGCGCCCACCACGTCCGCGGTCGTGCCCAGGTCGTCCGGTGCCCCCTGGGCGCGGTCCGGGACGGTCGCCGGCACCTCGTGCGGCTCCTCGTCGGCGAACGCCTCCGGCGGCGGGCAGGAGCAGACCAGGTTGCGGTCGCCGTAGGCCTGGTCGATCCGGCGGACCGGGCTGAGGTAGCCGCGGCCCCTCAGCGCCGGCACCGGGTACACCGCCTCGCTGCGCGGGTAGGGCCGGCCCCACTCCCCCGCCACCATCGACAGGGTGTGCGGGGCGTTGCGCAGCGGGTTGTCCTCGCGGTCGTACTCCCCCGTCGCGACCTTCTCGATCTCGCCGCGGATGTGCACCATCGCGTCGACGAACCGGTCGAGCTCGGCCTTGTCCTCGCTCTCGGTCGGCTCGACCATCAGCGTCCCGGCCACGGGGAAGCTCATCGTCGGCGCGTGGAACCCGAAGTCGACCAGCCGCTTGGCGATGTCGTCGTTGGTGACGCCGGTGGCCTTGGTCAGCGGGCGGATGTCGAGGATGCACTCGTGGGCGACGAGCCCGTTGGCGCCGGTGTAGAGCACCGGGTAGTGCTCGCGCAGCCGGGCAGCGAGGTAGTTGGCGCCGAGGATGGCGTGCTGCGTGGCCTTCGTGAGGCCGTCGGGTCCCATCAGGCGCATGTAGGCCCAGGAGATCGGCAGGATGTCCGCCGAGCCCCAGGGCGCCGCCGACACCACCGGGCCACCGGCGCCGGTGTCCACGACGGGGTGCCCCGGCAGGAACGGCACCAGGTGCTCCCGGACGCCGATCGGGCCGACGCCCGGACCGCCGCCGCCGTGCGGGATGCAGAAGGTCTTGTGCAGGTTCAGGTGGCTCACGTCCGAGCCGAAGCGGCCGGGGCGGGCGAGCCCCACCATCGCGTTGAGGTTGGCGCCGTCGACGTAGACCTGGCCGCCGGCGTCGTGCACCGCGCCGCAGATCTCCTGGATGTCGGTCTCGAACACCCCGTGCGTCGACGGGTAGGTGATCATGATGGCGGCGAGCCGCTCGGCGTGCTGGTCCACCTTCGCCCGCAGGTCTGCCAGGTCCACGTTGCCGGCCTCGTCGCAGGCGACGACGACCACGCGCATGCCGGCCATCACGGCGCTGGCGGCGTTCGTGCCGTGCGCCGAGCTCGGGATCAGGCAGACGTCGCGCTGGTCGTCGCCGCGCGAGCGGTGGTAGCCGCGGATGGCCAGCAGGCCCGCGAACTCGCCCTGGGAGCCGGCGTTGGGCTGCACGCTCACCGCCGCGTAGCCGGTGACCTCGGCCAGCCCGGCGCACAGCTCGTCGATCAGCTGCCGGTAGCCCCGCGCCTGCTCGGCCGGGGCGAACGGGTGCAGGTTCGCGAACTCCGGCCAGGTGATGGCGGCCATCTCCGTGGCGGCGTTCAGCTTCATCGTGCACGAGCCCAGCGGGATCATCGTGCGGTCCAGCGCCAGGTCCTTGTCGCTCAGCGAGCGCAGGTAGCGCAGCATCGCCGTCTCCGACCGGTGCGCGGAGAAGACCGGGTGGGTGAGGAAGGGCGTCCGGCGGCGGAGCGCGGCCGGCAGGGCGTCCTGACCGGCGTCGTCGAGCGCCGCGTCGTCCACGGCGACGCCGAAGGACTCCGCGACCGCACGCAGGACCGCCGGCGTGGTCGTCTCGTCGCAGGCGACCGCCACGGTGCCGGCGTCCACCAGGCGCAGGTTGACCCGGCGCTGCGCCGCCGCGGCCACGACCTCGGCCGCCCGGCCCGGCACCGAGACCTGGAGGGTGTCGAAGAAGTGCTCGTGCACCAGGTCCAGCCCGCCGTCGCGCAACCAGCCGGCCAGCACGGTGGCGCTGCGGTGCACCCGGGCCGCGATCGCCGTGAGGCCCTCGGGGCCGTGGTAGACGGCGTAGGCGCCGGCCATGACGGCCAGCAGCACCTGGGCGGTGCAGATGTTGCTGGTCGCCTTCTCGCGGCGGATGTGCTGCTCGCGGGTCTGCAGGGCCAGCCGGTAGGCCACGTCGCCGTCGGCGTCGACCGAGACGCCGACCAGCCGGCCCGGCAGCTGGCGGGCCAGCCCCTCGCGGACGGACAGGTAGCCGGCGTGCGGGCCGCCGTAGCCCATCGGGACGCCGAAGCGCTGGCTGGTGCCGCAGGCGACGTCGGCGCCCCACTCCCCCGGTGCCTCCAGCAGCGTCAGCGCCAGCAGGTCGGCGGCGACGACGACGGACGCACCGGCCTCGTGCGCGGCGGCCGCCAGGGCGCGGTGGTCGCGCACCGCGCCGCTGGCGCCGGGGTAGGACAGCAGGACGCCGAACGCGCCGGCCTCGGGCAGGTCCGCGGGCCAGCCGGCTGCGAGGTCGGTGACGTGCAGCCGGATGCCCAGCGGCTCGGCGCGCGTCCGCAGCACCCCGAGGGTCTGCGGCAGCGTGTCGGCGTCGACGACGAAGACCGCGTCCGGCTTCCCCCGGCCGGCCCTGCGCACCAGGGTCATCGCCTCGGCCGCGGCGGTGGCCTCGTCGAGCATCGAGGCCCCGGCGACGGGCAGGCCGGTGAGGTCGGCGACCGTCGTCTGGAAGTTGATGAGCGCCTCGAGCCGGCCCTGGCTGATCTCGGGCTGGTAGGGCGTGTAGGCGGTGTACCAGGCCGGGTTCTCCAGCACCGTGCGCTGGATGACCGGCGGGGTGACCGTGCCGGAGTAGCCCAGGCCGATCATCGAGGTGAAGACCTCGTTGGCCGACGCCCGCTCACGCAGCAGCGCGAGGACGGCGGCCTCGTCCTCGGCCGGCGGCAGGGCCAGCGGCTCCCGGTCGCGGACGCCCTCGGGGACGCAGGCGTCGACCAGCGACTCCAGCGTGGGGTGCCCGACCACCTGGAGCATCTCGGCGGTCTCGTCCGGCCGGGGCCCGATGTGCCGGCCGGCGAACGAGCCGGCGGTGTCGAGGGCGCTCAGCGAGGGCAGCGGCGCGAGGTCGTCAGCGCGGTCGGTCACTGCCGCGACGCTACCAGCGCCCTACGCCGCCACGGCCGCGGTGCAGGGGCCCTCGGAGAGAGAGGGCGTTCTGCTCAGGCGGTCGCGGCGCGGCGGCGGCGCCGCAGCGACAGCTCGTCGTCGGACGGCACGACCTGGCCGCCGTCGAGGCGCTCGGCCGGCAGCTCGGCGAGCTCGCCCGACAGCTCCCGCAGGGCCCCGGAGACGGCGATGCCGAAGACGCCCTGCCCGCCGGCGAGCAGGTCCACGACCTCCTCGGCGGAGGTGCACTCGTACACCGTGGCGCCGTCGGAGAAGAGCGTGACGTTGGCCAGCTCCTTCACACCCCGCTGACGGAGGTGGTCGACGGCCTTGCGGATGTTCTGCAGCGAGACGCCGGTGTCCAGCAGCCGCTTGACGACCTTGAGCACCAGGATGTCGCGGAAGGAGTAGAGCCGCTGGGTCCCCGAGCCGGTGGCGCTGCGCACCGAGGGCGCGACCAGGCCGGTGCGGGCCCAGTAGTCGAGCTGCCGGTAGGTGATGCCGGCGGCGGCGCAGGCGGTCGGGCCGCGGTAGCCGACGAGGTCGGTGTCGACGTCGTCGTACGACGGCGCCCCCACGGCGGCGTCGCTGAACAGCTGACCCTGGGAGCCGTTGTCCTGGTCGCTCACGTCCAGCGTCCTCCTCTGTCCCGCCACGAACCGCGGCAGGTCGCCGGCCCGCACCCCGTGACCTCAGGTGTCACACCGTTGTTGTCCGCCGACGGTAAGCCGGGCCAGGGGGCCGGTCAACTGAGCGGGACGGCGTGTCGGGCCGCTCACTCATTTCGAGTGATGATCCGCCGCGCCCTGCCGATAGGCACCTGTTGGGCCTAGGCGGGCCCGCCACCGGAGCCGGAGCCGGCGCCGAAGTCCTCCGGGGAGATCTGGTCGAGGAACTCGCGGAACTTCTCGACCTCGTCCTCCTGCTCGTCCGGGATCTCGATGCCGACCTCGTCGAGCAGGTCCTCGGCGCCGTAGATGGGCGCGCCGGTCCGGACCGCGAGCGCGACGGCGTCCGACGGGCGGGCGCTGACCACCCGGTCGTCGCCGAAGACGAGCTCGGCGATGTAGATGCCGTCGCGCATCTCGGTGATGTTGACCGCCTCCAGCTCCGCGCCCAGCGTGCGCACCACCTCGCGGAGGAGGTCGTGGGTCATCGGGCGGGCGGGGCGGACGCCCTGCTGCTCGAAGGCGATCGCGGCGGCCTCGACCGCGCCGATCCAGATGGGCAGGTACCGCTCGCCCTGCGTCTCCTTGAGCAGCAGGATGGGCTGGTTGCCCGGCAGTTCGACGCGGACGCCGACGACTCGAAGCTCCTGCACGGTGCGGCTCCTCGGCTGCGGCCCGGGGGGTCGGGCGGAACGGTCAGGTCAGGCGGCCGGTGACGGGTCGGGACGTCGGTCGGTCTCGGACGGCGACGTCTCCACGGTACGCCCGGTCAGGGCCGCAGGAGGTCCCTCAGGCGCGTCTCGAGAAGTGCCGTGTGCAACTGCGCGGACAGCGCCGCCAGCTCGGCCAGCTTCTCCGTGGCGCGGGTGCGCGCCTCGTCCGACCGCGCCCGCAGGACCGGGGCGACGAGCTGCTCGACCAGACCGGCCTCGCGCTCCACCGCGCTGCGGTAGACCCGCAGGTGGCGGGGCTCGATGCCGTGCCGCGCCAGGCCCGCGGCCGCCCGCGCGATCGGCAGGTCGCCGGCCGGGTGCCGCCCCTCGGCGTCGGTGGAGAGCAGGCCGAACTGCACGCAGTCGGCGAGCTGGTCGGGCTCCAGCCCTGCCGCCCGGGCGAACTGCTCGGGGCTGAGCGGGGCTTCCTCGCCCTCGGCGGTGGACGCCGGGGGCAGGGGGGCCGCCCCGCCGGTGCCGGGGAGCGGCTCCCCGCGGTCCAGCGCGTCGAGGTGGTCCTTGATGACGCGCAGGGGCAGGTAGTGGTCCCGCTGCGCCGTGAGCACGTAGCGCAGCCGGCTCACGTCGGCCCGCGAGAACTTGCGGTACCCCGACGGCGTGCGCTGCGGGTGCACCAGGTCCTCGGATTCCAGGTACCGGATCTTGCTGATCGTCACGTCGGGGAAGTCGTCGCGAAGAACAGCCAGCACCTCCCCGATGGTGAGGCGTGGCTTGTGCTGGTCGGCGGCGTCCCCGAGCGCACCTTCGCGCTCGGGCACGCCCATCAGCGAGCGGCCGGCTCGCCGGTGCGGGGGCCGGTCAGGTACACGAGCCGGAACTTGCCGATCTGCACCTCGTCGCCACCGGCCAGGTTGGCCACGTCCACCGGCTCCCGGTTGACGTAGGTGCCGTTCAGGCTGCCGACGTCGTGCACCGAGAAGCCGCCGCCCTCGCGGTGGAACTCGACGTGACGACGGCTGACGGTGACGTCGTCGAGGAAGATGTCGCTGTCGGGGTGCCGCCCGGCCGTGGTGACGTCCTGGTCCAGCAGGAAGCGGCTGCCCGCGTTGGGGCCGCGCTTGACGACCAGCAGGGCCGAACCCGCCGGCAGCGACTCGACGGCGCCGGCGTGGACGTCGGCGGCCTCGGTGGCCTCGGGCTGGTCACCCGAGTCCTCGCCACCGACCTTGGGGATCACGCTGGTGGCCTCGCCGATGCGCTCGGGGGCGAGCGCCGCACCGCACTGCGCGCAGAAGCGACTGCCCTCGGGGTTCTCGTGGCCACATCGAGTGCAGTGCACGTTGCGTCTCCTCCGGTGCGAGGGGCCCGCCGCGGGGCCTCGGGACGGGCCGCGGGCGGCCGGCGGACGACGGGCCGGTCAGCCCGTCGTGGTCGGCCGCCGCGGGAGGGCGGCGGACCGTTGGTCATGGAACCAGCCGGTCGGCCCGAGGGTCAACCGGATGTGCAGGGTGGGGCGGTCGGGTCTCCCGGAGGTGACCCACGTGCTTCCCGCCCCAGCGCGATCATAGTGATCGATGCCGGGAGTCAGCCTCCCGGCGACCCGTTCACGACGCGTCGACCAGCGCCTGGTAGGCGGCGGCGTCGAGCAGCTGGCCCACCGGGTCGCCACCCTCCCCCGCCACCGCGATCTCCACCAGCCAGCCGTCGCCGTAGGGGTCGGAGTTGATCGTCTCGGGCGCGTCGGCCAGGCGCTCGTTCACGGCCGCCACGGTGCCGGCGACGGGCGCGTAGACGTCGGAGACGCTCTTGGTGGACTCCACCTCGCCGATCGGCGTCCCGGGACCGACCTCGGCGCCCACGTCGGGGAGCTGGACGAAGACGATGTCGCCGAGCGCGTCCTGCGCGTGGTCGGTGATGCCGACCCGGACGACCGTCGACGTGCCGTCGGTGCCCTGCACCATCGCCCACTCGTGCTGGTCGGTGTAGCGGCGGTCGTCGGGGGTGCTCATGCGGGCGTCGGTCTCCTGGGTCGTGTGGGGGGTGGGTCAGTCGTCGGGCGAAGCGTATTGAGGCCGGTCCAGCGGTCGCAACGCGTCCACCACGAGCAGCTCCGACTGCGCGATGTCGACCACGCCGCCGCGGTTGCCGATGGCCTGGACGACGCCGCCGGGGATGTTCATGGCGGTCTCGATGCCCTGCGGGTCCCCGATGACGACGAACTCGTAGGGCGCCCGGAGCGCCGTGCCGTCGACCCGCAGGCCGCCGGCCCGGCCGGTCACCGCGCTGGAGAGCCCGATGCGGACGCCGTCGACCTGCATGGTCTCCGCCCCCGCGCCGCGCAGCTCCTGGATGACGTCGAGCAGGTCGCGGACGCGCACGTCGGCGGAGGGGTCCCGGATGGTCAGGGTGAGGCCCGGGCCCTGGGCGGGGAGCGTGCCGTTGAGGATGCCGAGCGCCTCGGCGCGCCGCCGGGCCTCCTGGAGGGCCGCGCCGGTCCGGCTGCCCGAGCCCGAGAGCTCCTGCAGCGCGGAGCGCTGCTCGGAGATCTGCTCGCGGAGGCGCAGCTCCCGCGAGTTGAGCTCGTCGAGGATCCGCACCAGGTCCTCCTCGCGCGCGCCGGCGAGCACCTGCGCCTCGTCGGCGTTGCGCACCTGCACGGCCAGGGCGAACCCCAGGGCGAGGGTGAGGACGCCGATGAGCACCGCGGCGACCAGGTCGCGCCGGCGGCGGCCCGGGCCGGGCGCCGCGGGCGGCGCTGCGGGCGGCCCTGGGTTCTCCGGCTCGCACGACGCGACCATCGCGCTGGTCGCCTCCGGCAGCTACCAGGCCGGCGTGCTGAACGAGCAGGTGTGGGAGAGCCGGCTGGCCGAGGGCGGGCCGACCGCCTCCGACGTCG